>NZ_CP065410.1:3079166-3695000 GCF_020544405.1 Pseudomonas sp. IAC-BECa141
AAGTGCTGTCAAGCGAATGTCGGGAAGTTTGAGTTCTGCAGGCATCACGCCTTCGAGCGTGGCCAGCAAGTGCTCGCTTTGACTGACTTTCTGTTTGAGCGCCGGTAACGAGGCCTCGTTAGTCGCGATCAGGCTCTGCAGGCTCAATGTCGCCGAATAAGGCACCGTTCCGCTGCGCACCTGAACCTGGGTGGACTGCAGCTGCTGGCGCTGCAAACCGATCAATTGTTCCGTGGCCTCGATCTGCGCGGTATAGGCTGCCCGGGCAATGGCCGTATTGACGACATTGGCCGTTAGCGTGAGATAGGCCGCCTGAGTCAGCCAGGTCTGGCGATCGACCTGGGCTTGCAAGCCCTCCACGGCACGTCGCTCGCCGCCAAAGACATCGAGGGTGTAGCTGATCGTGCCACTGAAGATCATCACGTTAAAGATCGAGCCTGCCGTCGTCAGCCCTTGCTGGACCGGCGCGCTGCGCTCACGACTGGCGCTGAAGCGGGCATCGAGCTGCGGATAGAAGACCCCGTGACCGGCTCTGAGCGCGTTCTGGCTTTGACGCAAACTGGCCTCGGCCGCCTGCACGGTCATGTTATGGGTGATCGCCTGGCGCACCAGTGCATCAAGCGCCGTCGAGTGGAAAAAACGCCACCAGTCCGGTGTGACCTCACCGCCGGGCACGAACTGTTGAACCTCGCCCTGCGCCGCAACAGTCCCCGGCAGCGGCTCGTTCAGATAACGCTCTGACACAGGCGTGGCCGGAGGCGAAAAATCCGGGCCGACCGTGCATGCGCTGCCCAGCAACAGGCTCAGTGCAAGGCAGAAGCGTCCAGTGCGGCGTAACCGGTCTACCCTTTCCATTATTTCTGACCTATGAACACATCCACCAACTGCCCCGGGTAGACGTTCGGCAGATCTTTCTTCTCGAAGCGAAAAATCACCGCCAGCACCCTCAGGTCAACTTTTTCCCGGCGCTGGTTGGACAGCTCGATTTTCGGCGATACGTAGGGCTGCACCCGCACGAAGGCCAGCGGCACACGGATGTCCGTGCCGTGAATCAGCATCTGCGCCTGCATGTGCTCGGGCGCTGGTAATCGGGCGATCAGAATCTCGTCCACATAACAGCGCACAGCCAGATGCGCCTGATCGGCGCTCATGACCAGCAGCGGCGCGAACCCTTGGGTGTAAACGTCATAGGCCCCCTGGGGCGATACATAACTGCCCACTGCGCTGTTAATAGTCATCACCACACCGTCCGCTGGCGCCTTGATGAGGTATTGCGCCAGCAACGCCGCCGACGCCTTGAGGGCAGCCTGCGCCTGGGTCACGGAATTGCGCGCGGTGTCCAGGGTATCTTTGCTGATCGATTTCGGATCAATGTTGTAAGACGCCAAGCGCTTGTTGTACTGGTCGCGGGCGGTGGCCAGGCTGGCCTGGGCCAGTTCAAAATTGGCGCGTGGCACCGCGTCGTCAAGTGTGACCAGCGGCTCCCCGCGTTTGACCGTCTGCCCCTCCTGCACCCACACCCGGGTTACCGGCGCGGCCACCTGCGGATAGATCACGATATTGCTGCCACCGGGCTGCTCGCCCTCGATGATGCCATTGGCATAGATCGCGCTGGCATCGTTGCTGCTCGCTGGTGCGAAGGCGGGCGGCAGCGGCTGCGGTGTCCGCCCGAGCAGATAGGCGGCGATCAGCCCCCCGAGAACACCGACTACCGCCAGCGTAAACAGCAGGGACTTTTTCACGATATGGCATGCCCGGTTTCGCTGATTCGGCCGTCAGCCATGTAGATGATACGGTCGGCGTACTCGTTGATCCGTGCATCGTGAGTGACAATAAGGATGCAGCGTTGCTGATTGAGTACTCTCTCCTTGACGAACGCGATGATCATTTTTCCCGTGTCCCCATCCAGAGATGCCGTAGGCTCGTCCATTATCAAGATTTGCGGCTCCCCCACGATGGCTCTGGCAATGGCAACGCGCTGTTGCTCCCCTCCGGAAAGCTTCATGGGCAAGATGTTCCCCCGATCCTTCAGGCCCACCACCTCCAGACTCTGGCGGGCCTTCGAAAGCGCATCGTTCCATTTGTGATGCCTAAGGATCAGGGGGATGGCGACGTTCTCGGCCGCCGTCAACCGCGAAAACAAGTGATAGTCCTGGAACACGAACCCGATGTGATCCAGGCGCAGTTCGGCCAATCTGTCGCTATTCAGGCTCCAGATGTCCAGGCCATTAATCAGCACCGTTCCAGAGTCGGGTCGCAGGATGCCGGAGAGGATGCTCAATAGTGTGGTCTTGCCGCTACCCGAGGGGCCGACGACAAACACCATTTCGCCGAACTGCGCGACCAGCGCCACCTGGTCGACCGCTTTCATGCGCGTACTGCCTTCGCCAAACCACTTACACAACCCGCTCGCAACGATGGCCGGGTGGGGGGTCATTATTTGCGACTCGCCTTTTCAAGCATTCGGCTGGCGCGTTCATTGGCCTCATCGGCGGTGCGTTGTGCCTGACTGGCCGCGGCCTGCGCCTGTTCCGCTTTTGAATACGCGGCATCGGCTCTGGATTGCGCAGCAGCGGCAGCGCTTTGTGCCGAATCGATACGAGCATTCATTTCTTGCACATGCTTATGACTGCACCCCGCCGTCATCGCCAGAAGGACGCTCAGCACAACAACAGATAAACGCTTGTTCATGGTGGTTCTCCTCAGTTGAGTGAGCCGGGAACACGCCGGCACCCCTCAAAGTATCCGCCCCCCCTGCGCCGGCACTGTGATTTTTGTCAATGAATGGCCAACCCGGCGTGCCGGTTAATCACTCGTCGCAATAATGTGCGCGTGCCCGCTCATCCGGATGAATGCTCAGCGGTGCATCAACCAATCCAGCGAATCTCTGGTGCCTGATGGGCAACAGGCGCCGGCGCGGCTTTCGGATGGCCGACGATGATCGGTGCTACCGGAACCCACGCCTGTGGAAGATTCAGCATTTGCTTGCCCTGTTGAGTATTGAGATACGGCTGGGCAAAACCGATCCAGCAAGTGCCCAGTCCTTCTGCACAGGCACTGAGCATCAGGTTCTGGGCGGCCAGCGCACAGTCTTCGACCACCCATTGCCCGGGTGCGTCAGCCGAGATCAGGATCAGTACCGGTGCGTGATAGAAAATCTGAAAGTGCTCGTCATCGAGCAACGCGTGAAAGCGCTCTGATTGTGATCCCGGTGCCAGCGTCTTGAGCATGCAGGCTTTCGCCTCGCGTGAAATTCGATCCAGCAACGCTTGGTCGCGAACCACGGTGAATCGCCAGGGTTGTTGGTTCATCGCACTTGGCGCCAAGGTGGCGGCACCGATCAAGCGCACAATGACCTCTTCATCGACAGCCTGCGCCGTGTATTCACGTGTCGAATGACGGCCAGAAATGGCCTGGTCAATGTTCATGAGCATTCCTCCTACAGGGACCTCCGGCGCGGTGCTACACAGCCAGAACGTTGCAAGGGACCTGATACAGAATGTGCTCGGTGGTACTGCCGAGCAGCTTGTCCAGACCGTGGAATTGCACGCGCCCCATGACGATTACATCCACCTGATGCTCGTCTGTGAACTCGCTGAGCGCCGCAACGGGGTTACCCACCACAAAATGCCGGCGATCAGCCGGTACGCCATGCTGACTGGCCCAGTCGAGGTAGGTCTTTTCAAACTCACGGCGCAAGCCTTTAGTCAGTTCGGCGATTTTCAGGCCATCGCCCAGTTCTGCCAGGTATTCCTGCGAAACGTCATAGGCATACAACAGGTGCAATTCGGCATCACACTGGATAGCCAGCGCAGTGGCCTGCTGGATGATGCGCTCGTTCAACCGATTATTTTCCAAGCCGTTCGTAGAGACATCGACCGCGGCTACAACCTTGCGCGGTAATGCATGGGCCGCGCCGCCAAGCAGGTACACCGGCACTTGGCATTGGCGCAAAAGATACCAGTCCAGTGGGGTGAAGAATGCACGTTTGAGCAGTGACTCGTGTTGCACTTCCTTAATAAGCAAGTCGGGATTCAACTCTGTAACGTGATCAGAAATCTCCTGTTTTATGTCGTCCGCCCAAGCGACTTCGCAGGTCACTGCTACGCCTCGGCCAGACAGTTTCTCCGCCTGGGACTTCAACCAGTCGCGTTGGTTCTGAAGATAGCTTTCCCGAACCTGTTTCCTGCTGCCCTCGTCAAGTAGCCACAGAATGTCCAGTGTCTTGACGAGGGCGACGATGTGCAATGTCGCACCACTGGCCCTGGCCAGCGCGCCGGCATGGTTGATTGCCGGAGAGCGGCGCAGGAGCGGGTTGATGATCAGCAAAAGGCGTTGATATTGGCTCATGATCTGTCTCCCGTCAGGCAGGTCGCGAGACCGGCCTTGCTCAAACGCCCGGCGACACTGCCGGACCTCATTCGCTGAACCCAGGCGGGATCGGCGACTCTTTCTCCGGAATATCCGTCAATATTGCCTCGGTCAGCAGCAGGATGCTGGCCACTGACACTGCATTTTCAAGGGCGATCCGCACCACTTTGGATGGGTCGATGATTCCGGCCTCGTAAAGATCGACGTAGCGATTGACCGACGCGTCGAAGCCAATGTTGCCAGGCTCCGCCAACATCCTCGCAACAACGACGCCGGCATCCACTGCCGAGTTTTCAGCGATGACCCTGGCCGGCGCCTCCAAAGCGCGCCGCATGATTTGCAGACCCGTGCGGGCATCCCCCTCATACTGCATCTCCTCGGCGGCAATCTTCGGGACGGCCTTGAGCAAAGACATGCCGGCGCCTGGCACAATGCCTTCGGCGATGGCTGCACGAGTGGCGGAAATGGCGTCATCCAACGCATCCTTGCGGGTTTTCATCTCGGCTTCCGAAGGCGCTCCGACCCGGACCACCGCGACGCCGCCCGAGAGCCTGGCCAAGCGTTCCTGTAGCTTTTCACGGTCGTAGTCGCTGGTAGTCGTCTCCATTTGTGCGCGGATTTGCTGCATCCGCGCCTCGATGGCCTCGCGATTGCCAGCCCCCCCGATCAACGCCGAACTGTCCCTTTGCACCACCACCCGATGCGCCCGGCCCAATTGACTCAACTCGATCTGTTCGAGGGCAAAGCCCAGGTCATTGGAAATCACCGTTCCTGCGGTCAGAACGGCCATGTCCTGCAGCATCTCCTTGCGCCGGTCACCGAAGCCCGGAGCTTTGATCGCCACCGCTCGCAGCACACCGCGTATCTGATTGACCACCAGCGTGGTCAACGCCTCCCCTTCTATGTCATCCGCGATCAACACCAGGGGCTGGCCGCTCTTGGCCACGAGCTCCATCAGGGGCAGCAACTCCTTGAGATTCAGAATCTTGTGGTCGCAAAACAACAGGTAAGCGTCATCGAGTTCCACCTGCATCTTTTCGGTATCGGTGACGAAATATGGCGAGACATAGCCTCGGTCGAAGCGCATGCCTTCCATGACCTCGACCACCGTTTCAGTGGTTTTTGACTCCTCGACGCTGACCACTCCTTCAATACCAACCTTCTCCAGGGCATCGGCTACCAGTTGGCCAATGACCGCATCGTTATGCGCGGATAGCGTCGCGACCTGGACCTTTTCCCTGGGCGTACTCACTGGTCGCGACAGCGTCCTCAACGACTCCACAACCAAAGCGAGTCCGCGATCGAGCCCGCGTTTGAGGTCGATCGCACTGGCACCCGCCACCACATTGCGGATACCGTCCGCGAGGATGGCCTGGGCCAGCACCGTTGCAGTGCTGGTACCGTCCCCCACCGCGTCACCGGTGCGCTCGGCAGCCTGACGCAACATTTGCGCACCGAGATTTTCTTCCGGATCCAGCAGGTCGATGCGCCTGGCGATCGTTACACCGTCATTGCAGACTGTTGGATTGCCCCATTTATTCTGAATCAGCACCGATTTGGACTTGGGGCCCAGCGTCACGCGCACGGCATCCGCCAACTGAGTGGCACCGCTGAGAATCCTCTCGCGGGCGGCGCCGCGAAATACCAGTTTGCTGTGAGCCATCGGATCGCTCTCCTGCCGATTCCACATTCAAGCAGGGTCCATTAACCACTCCCGACGACGTTGACTTTTATCAACAAAGTCCTGCGCAGCCCGGTCTTCCTGTCGCCTCATGCCTGAACGCGGACCATTGGTTCGAGCTGCCTTCCGCGCTTGCATCGCAGTTGATAAAAATCAACCTGCTGGAACCCGGATCGCGTCGAAATGAGCAGGTGCGCTTCAGCAAGCGCCGGTTGTTTTGATCATCTCTGGAGGAACATCATGGACAAGTTTCAGCAAAGCCAAAAAGACAAACTGTTCAAGAACGTCTCACATGACCCTTATAGCGCCCCACGCACGGAGGGCCCTGCCGTTTGCCCCAAATGTGATGCCGTGTATACCGCGGGAATCTGGAGCTGGAAACGCCAGGAAAACACCGTGGTTCACGGTGCGCAAACAATGATCTGTCCAGCCTGTCGGCGCATCGAAGACAACAGGCCTGCGGGTATCCTGACCCTGTCCGGCGGCTACGTGCACCAGCACCGTGGGGAAATCGTCCAGCTGATTAAACACACTGAGGAAAAGGAAAAGGCCGAGCATCCCCTTGAGCGCATCATCAAGCTCGATGACGCGTCCGATGAGCTGGTCGTGACCACTACTGGCATTCACCTTGCCAATCGTCTTGGGCACGCCCTGAAAGGTGCTTTCAAAGGCAACTCTGAATACCACTACAGCGATAGCGAATATGGCATGAGCGTGCGCTGGTCTCGTGAGGAATAACCCGGACAGCGCAGTTGTTGTACATCCCCGACTCGACTACCTGTCTGCTCAAGGTCAACGGCCATGCCCATCAATGAATCAACGAACCCTTATGTGGCCGACAGCGACGCCATCAAACACTGCAAGGCGCTGTTTCTTGAAGCTGATCGTCTCACCGATCAAGCCTACTCCGTTCTGGATGAACCCTTTTCCTCCCAGACCATGCTCAAGTTCTCGATCGCCAAAAAATGTGCAGATGAGAAATACCGGCAGGCTTGGCAAGCATGGCTGCTTGCAAGAAAACACGCTCAATAGGCTGCTTGATCTGCACGAAGCCTGGCGGTCGCGGCATGGTCTTCAGCGGCGTTCAGTCGGGCGTCGAACGGGCATTGTTGATATTCCTCAAGGATTTTTTGCCACTCAGGTGTAGAAAAAAACAAGGCGACCGTGCCCTGCTCTCTTGCATCGTGGCCACCGTCTTCGTTGAGACAAGACCATGAAAAACAACCACCAGTGGAACCTTTCGTACTTCCTGATCGCCTTCATTGTTCTGGCACTCGTGCAGTTTTGGTTTGCCGAACGTCATGCTGTGCAGAGCATTCCGTACAGCCAGTTCCTGCAACTGGTGAACGACCAGAAGGTCAACGATCTGCGGGTCGAGAAAGACCAGATCAGCGGCAAGTTACTGGAGCCCATCGACGGCCATGAACTATTCACTACGTTCCGGGTGGATTCGACGCTGGCGGCGGACCTGGCGCATTCGGGGGTCAGATTCAGCGGCGCCAATGAAGACACCTTGCTCAGCGGGCTGTTGGGCTGGTTACTACCGTTGATCCTGATCACGGTGGTCTGGCACTTTGCGTTCCGCGGTTTCGCCGAAAAGCAGGGCCTTGGAGGGTTGATGAGTATCGGCAAGTCACGGGCAAAGGTGTTTGTCGAACGGGATACAGGCGTCACATTTGACAACGTTGCCGGGATCGATGAAGCCAAGCTCGAACTGATGGAAATTGTGTCGTTCTTGAAGGATAAGGCCCGCTATGCCCGTCTGGGCGCACACATACCCAAAGGGACGCTGCTGGTCGGCCCGCCCGGTACCGGAAAGACGCTGGTGGCCAAGGCCATCGCGGGTGAGGCCGGTGTGCCGTTTTTCTCGATCTCTGGTTCTGAGTTCGTCGAAATGTTCGTCGGGGTCGGTGCCGCCCGGGTCCACGATCTGTTCGAGCAGGCACGCCAGGCCGCGCCCTGCATCATCTTCATTGATGAGCTGGATGCACTGGGCAAAATGCGCGGAGTCGGCGCGTTCGGTGGCAATGACGAGAAGGAGCAGACCCTCAATCAACTGCTCTCGGAACTGGACGGCTTCGACCCTCGCGAAGGCGTGGTATTACTGGCTGCGACGAACCGACCTGAGATTCTCGATCCTGCGCTGTTACGCGCTGGAAGGATCGACCGCCAAGTGCTGATCGACCGACCGGACCGCAAAGGCCGACAAGCGATCCTTAAGGTACACCTGCAGAAAATCACCGTGTCACCGACTATCGATAGCGAAAGGATCGCTGACATCACTACAGGATTCACTGGCGCGGATCTGGCGAACCTGGTGAATGAAGCGGCAATTGTTGCGACCCGCCGCGGCGCGGACGTGGTGGAACTCGTCGACTTCACCGCCGCCGTGGAACGACTGGTTGCCGGCATCGAGCGCAAGAGCAGCATCTTGCGTCCCGAGGAACGCCAGATAGTGGCCTATCACGAGATGGGCCATGCGCTCGCCGCGAGTCACTTACCGGCCATGGATCCGGTGCACAAAGTCTCGATCGTTCCCCGGGCCATCGGCTCGCTGGGCTACACCTTGCAGCGACCGACCGAAGACCACTTTCTTATCAGTTGCCAGATGCTCAAGGACCGGATGGTCGTGCTGATGGCCGGACGCGCGGCGGAATTTCTGGTGATCGGGGAGATTTCCACCGGCGCTGCCGATGATCTGGCCCACGCCACGGACATCGCCCGTCAAATCGTCACGCGTTTTGGTATGAGTAGCGAACTCGGCCAAGCGGTTCTGGAGCGGCGCAATGCGACCTGGCTTGGCGAGCGAGTGCCCGAATCCGGCGAAAAGGACTATTCGGAGCAGACCGCGCGGGAAATCGACCTCGCTATTCGCGCACTGCTGGACGACGCGTGGCAACGAGCCAAAGCCCTGCTCGAGAGGTTGCGTCCTGAGCTGGAGGCCGGCGCCCGCCTCTTGCTGCAAAAGGAAACCCTGACTCCCGAGGAGTTCGCCGCGCTAAGGCCGCTTGAGCGCACTGCGCAACCTGCACGGACTGACGCGGCATCGTCCTGACAAGGGAGGCTGGCGAATGCTGGCAGTCACGCTGATCAACACGTTGGTGGTGATCGTCACCGTGGTGATTCACTACGAATGCCTGCTGCGTCTGAATGATTGGTTGCCGCGCCTGAAAATGTGGCGCCGGTTCAGAATTGTCGTTGGCGTGTTCGGCAGTCTGCTGGCCCATGCCATCGAAGTCTGGGCATTTGCCCTGGCTTATTACCTGATGGCGCATTCCGGCCAGTGGGGCTATCTGACAGGCAACTTCGACGGCACCTTCATGGACTGCGTGTACTTCTCCTTCACGACCTACACGACCATCGGTTTCGGTGATATTTCCCCGGTCGGCCACCTCAAGTACCTGACCGGCCTTGAAGCGCTGACCGGTCTGGTCCTCATTACGTGGACCGCTTCGTTTCTGTTTCTCGAAATGCAGAAGTACTGGAAGGGTAAGTAGCCGTTTACGGGACCGGTGGAGACGTCCATTGCCAGTTGCGCACCTCGGGCAGATCCTCGCCATGCTCGATGAGATGGAGCTTGTGCCGCTCCATTTGCGACCAGTAGCGCGTCCGCGCCTCATGCACCAAGTCCTGCAGCCGAGGTACGCGCTCGAACACATCGAGCATTAATCGATAGCGATCCAGACCATTGATTACAGCCATGTCGAACGGGGTGGTGGTCGCGCCCTCCTCCGTAAAGCCGCGGACATGGAAGTTGTCATGGTTAGCGCGCTTATAAAGCAACCGATGGATCAGCGCCGGGTACCCGTGGAAGGCAAAAATCACCGATTTGTTGACGGTAAACAGCGCGTCGAACGCACTGTCCGACAAACCGTGAGGGTGCTGATACGACGGTTGAAGCACCATCAGGTCCACGACATTCACCACCCGCACTCGCAGGTCCGGTACGTAGTCGCGCAATAATGTCACGGCTGCGAGGGTTTCCAGGGTCGGTACGTCTCCGGCGCAGGCCATGACCACGTCCGGTGTCTCGTCATCGCGGCAGGCCCAGGCCCAGCGGCCGATGCCGGCCTGGCAATGGCGCTGCGCCGCGTCGATGTCCAGCCACTGCCATTCCGGTTGTTTGCCGGCCACGATGACGTTGATGTAATGGCGGCTGCGCAGGCAATGGTCGGCCACCGACAGCAGGCAATTGGCGTCCGGCGGCAGGTAGATTCGCGCGATGTCGGACTTTTTGTTCGCCAGCAGATCGATGAACCCCGGGTCCTGATGCGAAAAGCCATTGTGGTCCTGGCGCCACACATGGGAGGTGAGCAAAAAATTGAGCGACGCCACCGGCTTGCGCCACGGTACTTCGGCAGCGGTCTTGAGCCACTTGGCGTGCTGGTTGACCATCGAATCGACGATATGGATGAACGCCTCATAGCAAGATAGCAAGCCGTGGCGGCCGGTCAGCAGATAACCTTCCAGCCAGCCCTCGCATACCTGCTCGCTGAGTATTTCCATCACCCGGCCATCAGTGCTCAGGTTGAGGTCGTCAGGATCCAGCGGGTCGAGCCAGGTTTTGCCGGTCACTTCATACACCGCATCAAGTCGGTTAGAGGCGGTTTCGTCGGGTCCGAACAGGCGAAAATTATGCGTCGCCAGGCTGTTTTTCATCACGTCACGCAAGTATTTCCCCAGCACACGCGTCGCTTCGGCACGCACGCTGCCGGGCGTTTCGACCGGCACGGCATAGTCGGCGAACCGCGGCAGATCCAGTGCCCGTAGCAACAGGCCGCCATTGGCGTGGGGATTGGCACTCATGCGCCGCTGCCCAGTGGGTGCCAGCGCTGCAATTTCCGGCACCAGAGTCCCTTGGGCGTCAAACAGTTCTTCGGGACGATAGCTTCTTAACCACTCTTCCAACTGTCGCAGGTGAACCGGCTGACTGAAGTCGGCCAGAGGGACCTGATGAGCTCGGCAGGTGCCTTCAACCCGGTGTCCATCGACAAACTGGGGCCCTGTCCAACCCTTGGGGGTGCGCAATACCAGCATTGGCCAGACGGGCCGCTGCGACACGGCGTGGGCCGGCCGTCGACGCGCCTCACGCTGGATCCGACGAATCTTCAACAGCATCGTATCCAGGGTTTGCGCCATGGCCTGGTGCACCTGCACCGAGTCAGTGCCTTCGACGAAATAGGGATCGTAGCCGTAGCCACGCATCAGTGCCGAAAGTTCATCCTCGGGGATTCGGGACAACACCGTGGGGTTGGCGATCTTGTAGCCATTGAGGTGCAGGATCGGCAGCACCGCCCCGTCACACACGGGATTGAGAAACTTGTTCGAATGCCAGCTGGCGGCCAGCGTACCGGTTTCAGCCTCGCCGTCGCCGATCACGCAAGCGACGATCAGATCCGGGTTGTCGAACGCAGCGCCATAGGCGTGTGCCAGGCTGTAACCCAGTTCGCCGCCTTCGTGGATGGAGCCGGGAATCTGCGCCGACACATGACTGGAGAGGCCATACGGCCAGGAAAACTGCCGAAACAGACTCAACAGGCCATTGGCGTTGCGCTCGACCGTTGGACAAATTTCGGTGTAAGTGCCTTCCAGATACGTTTGCGCAACGACCGCCGGCCCGCCATGGCCGGGGCCGGCAACAAACAGCATGTTCAGGTCATACGTGGTGATCAGCCGGTTGAGATGGGTGTAAATCAGGTTCAACCCCGGCGTCGTGCCCCAGTGCCCTAACAGACGCGATTTGATGTCACTGCGACGCAGAGGCACCCTGAGCAAAGGGTTGTCTTTGAGGTAAATCTGCCCGACGGCCAGATAATTGGCTGCTCGCCAGTAAGCATCCAGACCGTCCAATTGCTCGGCACTGAGAAAATCGCTCATGAAATTGCCCGCCAGACCATTCAACGCCAGTTCCCAGATTCTGAAAGGCTGAAGCTCTCGGGACTTGATATAAATCAAGCGTCACCCTCGGCGAACACCCCCACAACGGGCAAGCGCCCGGTCCATTCAGCATCATGCTTCCACAGAGCATTGATGCAGGCTTCTGCATCTTGCTCTGTTACGGGCTCAAGTGACTGCGGAGCCAGTAAGTGGCTGTCGACCAAGGCAAGTCGCACAACTCCGTTTTTTTTGAGCAGCGCTTTTGCCTGACATTCGCACAAGGATCGCGATAGAACTTCGAGCGGAGGCTCTACTTCGGCCTGTTCGAACTCTACTTCAAAACGCGCGGTACAAACGTTCACCAGCTCCCTCAACGTATGGGCAGCAAAGTGATACGCAGTGAAGTATCCAACCGGCAACAGCAGCAAGATTATCAACAGGTGGGTTGCGTCACGTATCCAATGCCTTTTGCCCGGTCGGCGCAGATTTCCAGCTGTTGCTCCCCTGCTCCGCCGCCAGCCTTGCACCGCGTGAATCCCCATTGGTTTGTTGGTGTTCATGACCCGGCGCCAATCTCCGCATGTGACCAGAGCATGGAACCGATGACAGGCTGCCTATTGATTTAGATCAACCTGGCTGCCTGCAGCTTACTCATGTTCAGTAATCTGCAGGCTTAAGCACTTCGGGTTATTAATAACAAAAGAAACATGTGCTTTTGATCAATCAAAGCAACGCTGTTGAACAACTGTGGTTGCACGCGAATGAGGCCCGACGTCAATCAGCAAACGCTCGACTTAAAATTGATAAAAATCAATGTTGGCCCCAATAAGTTGCCTCTCAATACAGTCGAGGAGTCGGTCGATAGTCCGTTCCAGTTGTCTTCCTTTGCACTCAATTGAGTCTGATGGGGATCGAGCATGCACTTCCTTGCCTTGGCAGTTGACTACGACGGGACCATTGCCGAAAACGGTAGCGTTCCTGCTCAAGTCTGCGCATCGCTCAGCGAAGTGAAAAAAAGCGGTCGCAAGTTATTGCTGATTTCAGGCCGGGAATTGCAAGCGCTTAAACATCATTTTCCGCATCTGGATCTTTTTGACAGGGTGGTTGCCGAAAATGGCGCGCTCTTGTACGACCCGAGTACCGATACCGAGGAGCTTATTGCAGATCCCGCTTCAACCGAGCTGGTGGGTCACCTGCGCGCCAAAGGGGTGTCACCGTTGTCGATCGGACAGTCGGTCATCGCTACTTGGCAGCCATTCGAAAATGAGGTGATCAGTAGCATTCACGAGTTGGGGCTTGAACTGCAGATAACCTTCAACAAGGACGCCATCATGATCCTGCCGCCTGGCGTGAACAAAGCGTCCGGTCTTGTTGCAGCGTTACGAGATTTAGGCATATGCGAATTGAACGTGGTCGGAGTGGGCGATGCGGAAAACGACCATTCCTTTCTGTCGATCTGCGGCTGTGCCGCAGCGGTCAGCAATGCCATAGCCTCCATAAAATCCAGCGCTGACCTGTGCCTGACGCGTGACCATGGTCAAGGCGTGTGCGAGCTGGTCGAAATGCTGCTGGAAAAAGATGCCGCGCTGGTTGGCGTCGAACGCATCGGGGTTCAGTTGGGGCAGTCCACCGATGGGCACCCGTTATGGCTGCCTCCAGAATCGGTGATGTTGGTAATTGGCAATTCCGGGGCCGGAAAATCCAGTTACATCACCTGGCTGACGGAAAGAATGGTCCAGGCTCATCAGGGATTCTGCATCATCGATCCAGAGGGCGACTACCTCACGCTGGAAGACGCGGTGACCATCGGCGGCCTCACTGCGCCCCCGACGACAGAAGATGCCGTGCACTATCTTTTGCAGGCGCAGCTCAATGTGGTGGTCAATGCCCTTGCCCTGGATCTCTCGGCGCGCGTGCAGTTGTTTGGCGACCTGCTGCCTTTTCTTCAGCATTTGCGCAGCACTTCAGGTCGCCCCTACTGGTTGATCGTCGACGAAGCGCATTACATGCTTCCCCACTGTTCAAGTTGGCCGCCCGGCTTTCTCAAGGACATCGGCGCAATCATCGTAGCCCTCGACTTCGACCAGGTCTGCCCGGAGCTACTTGATGGGGTCGACGTGCTGGTAACGCTTGGCAGCACTGCTCGGGAACTGGTCGAGCAATTCGCCAAGCGCATGCAGCGACCTTCCCCTCGGTTTCCCGAGCGGACGCCAGGTCTGGAGCATGCCTGTCTCTGGAGCTTGCACGGAGACGACGAGGTATACCTGATCGAACAGATGCAGCCGCATCAAAAGCACCATCGCCACAGCGGCAAGTACGTTGCGGGAGACGTCGGTGCATGGCGATCATTCTATTTTCCTGCGCTTGGCCGGAGTGCCGCCAACCTGACTGAGTTTTTATCCTGTTTAACGCAAATTGAAGAACCAGCCCTTCGAGAGCATCTCGATGCCGGGGATTTCTCCAATTGGTTTCGCAAAGTGATCCGGGACGATGTGCTTGCCAATAAGACCCGCCTTATCGAAATGGACAAAAGCATGGTCCCCAAAAAGGCAATGGATCAGATCAGGCGCATCATCCAATCGCGCTATCACCTCTGAATCGGCCGGAGTCAGACGCTCAGCCGGTATCCACAACGTTCGTTCAGCGTGAGTCAAGGAAACGGAACAGCTCCTCCTCTTGGTCAAAGTGCAGGCGCACCAGGGTATCGAGCCTGATCAATTGATGCTGAATTTCGTCGGCATCGGCCCTGGCCGATTCGGCATTGAAATCACGACTCATGCGCGCCAGCAAATGGATCAGGCGGAAGATCTCTCGGTGGGCGTGACTCATGGCTGACATCGGGTCCTCGCCTGGCAACCGTTGCGTTAAAAGCGGGTAAAGCAGCTGTTCATCATCATGCTCGTGGTGCGCCAATGAGGTTTGTAACCTGTCGACCAGCTCCTGCAGTTCGGTTCGTGCCTGTACAACCGGGCGCCGGGCGAAGTCAGCGGCCAGGTGGTGCAGGTCACTCAGCACGCTGGACAGTTGCCGGTGTTCATCCTGCAGCCGATCAATATGCTCTGCAGTCAGCATGCCCTTTCGACGCCCCCACAGTGGCCCCAATGCCCGCAACGCATTGAGGATAATCAGCACATCAATGCCCTCCTGCACCACAGCGCCGATGAGTGGCGCAAGAAAGCCGAGCGCCGCCGCGACCATGGCCAGCAACGATAGGCCCATGCCGGCCAGCACACCGACGACAGCGATATGACGGGTTCGCTGAGCGATGTCCAGGGCCTCGACCAGACGATCCAGGCGATCGACCAGCAGAACGACGCCTGCGGCTTGTGCCGAAGCGGTTGCACCGCTGGCCCCCATTGCCACACCAACGTTAGCCGCCGCCAATGCGGGCGCATCATTGATGCCGTCACCGACCATCAGCGTGGGGCTGCGCAAACAGCCCTCCTGCACAGCCCGCACCTTATCCTCGGGTGTCAAACCCGCGCGCAGCTCGTCGATTCCGGCAGACATTGCGATCATCTCGGCAGTTTCCGGGCGATCGCCGGTGAGCATGACGATTCTCTCGATCCCTTTGCAGCGTAACCGGCGCAGCGTTTGTGGAGTTTCGCGCCGAACAGTGTCAGCGAGGACCAAAAGGCCCGCCAGTTTTCCATCCACTTCGATAAAGCTTCCGCTACAGGCCAGATAATCCATGTGGCGAAGCATGGCGACAGCCCAATCGGTTTCGTAAGCGTCCTGATGAGCAAAAGACAGTGTGCCCAATCGCACCTGCTTACCGTCGATGCGCCCGCAAAGCCCCTCGCCCGGACTCTCCTGCACCTCGGTTGGCAGGCTCAGGGACACCCTGCGCTGTTGCGCTGCCTCGACAATGGCCTGAGAGATGGGATGCGTCGAAGCCTGTGCGAGCGAGGCCGCCAGGCCAAGCAATTGCTGCGGATCGGCCAGTCCATTGACTTCGATCGACTGCAGGCGCGCGTGTCCACTGGTCAGCGTGCCGGTTTTGTCGAAAAACACTTGTTTGATCCCGGCCAGCGCTTCCAGGGTGGCGCCATCCTTGATCAATATTCCGCGCCGCGCGGCTCGGGATATACCCGACATGATCGAAATGGGCACTGCCAGAATCAGAGGACAAGGCGTGGCCACCACCAGCACCGCCAACGCTCGCAAGGGGTCGCCGCTCAGATGCCACGCCAGCGCCGCCACCAACAAAGTCAACGGGATAAAAAACAGTGCATAGCGGTCAGCCAGGCGCACAAAAGGCGCGCGTGAACGGCGCGCCGCTTCGGCCAGCCGCACGATGGCAGCGTAGGTGCTTTGCGCAACCGTTCGCGTAGCGACCAGCAGAATGGGGGCGCCTACGTTGGAGACTCCGCTGGGCAACTGCTCACCTTCTCTTCGGGTCACGGGCAAGGATTCACCGCTGAGTGCCGACTCGTCCAGAATCGCTGTCGGGCTGAGCAAGCGACCATCGACCGGTACAACCTCTCCTAGCCGTACCAGCAATGTCTGATCTGGATGAATCTGTTCAACGGGAATCTGGCGTAAGCCCCCCTTCTCCTGCAACCAGGCAAAACGCGGTGCCCGATCGATAAGCGCACGCAGTTCACGCTCGGCTCGTTGACGGGTAAAGAATTCCAGCGTGCGACCGGTCGCCAGCATCAGAGCGATCACTGCTGCGACCAAAGCCTGCTCGAAAAACAGGGCGGCGCTGATCGACAACAGTGCGATCAAATCCACTCCTGCCTCACGTCGGGCCAATCGCCCGGCAATCTCGACGAGCAGAACCAATGCCATCGTCAGGCTGCCTGCGGCCCAGCAATACGATGCCCAATCATTCTCTTGCGCACGATGTGCAACGACACCAGCCAGCAACGCCAGCGTTGTAAGCAGCAAAAGCATGGGGTCCAGCCATTTACTGAACATTGCTCTTCACGCCTCTGAACCGAATGTAGCCCCGCCTGTTACCGGAGCTCTGCACCCGGGAGTTGTGGTCTTTTTGATTTAGCTCAAAGTCTTTCTATCGCTCCAGCGTAGAAAAAAGACATGGGCTTTGCCGGCCCATGCATTTCAGTCACCTGGAAGAGGACAAGATCATGAGCGACATCACCCTGCGCAATACCATTTTGGATGAGCTTGACTTTCAACCCGACATCGATGCCGCCCACATTGGCGTCAGCGTGGAAAATGGCATCGTCACACTGTCCGGCCACGTGAAAAGCTACGCTCAAAAAATCAGCGCCGAGCGCGCGGTCAAGGCGATCAAAGGAGTACGTGCCGTGGCTGAAGAAATACAGGTTCGCCTGGATAAGGGTGCAGGTACGGACGATGACACCATCGCAAACCGTGCCGTCAATATCATCTCGTGGCGTTCCGACACACCCGCCGGCGACATCAAGGTCGTCGTGCAAAAAGGCTGGGTAACCCTGGAAGGCCAGGTGGACTGGCAGTATCAGAAAGAAGTCGCTGAAAGTGCGGTGCGCAAATTGTCAGGCGTTGTCGGGGTGGATAACCGAATCACCCTGCGCCCGAGAGTGAAGGTCGTCGATATCCAACAAAGTATCGAAGAAGCCCTCAAGCGCAATGCCGAAGTTGATGCCAAGGGCATACGGATCAAGGTCGATGGCAGTGTTGTAAAACTCGAAGGCAAAGTGCATTTCTGGCGTGAGCGTGAAATCGCCGAACGAGCAGCGTGGTCGGTGCCGGGCGTCAGCAAAGTGGAAGACCAGCTATTGATAGCCTGAATCACGGCCCCGGAAATTCCCTGAATATCCGGGGCTGTCCATGCTACGCCGCCTCCATCGGGGAATCGTGTGTGATCACGACATGCTGATGCTGCCGGGCAACATGAATGAGGAAATTGGCATCTACGTGGGCCTGCTTTTTGAGTCCATATGCAGATCAAGTCCGGTGACGGCCAACAGCGCAAGAAAGAACTTGAGCGTTTGAGATTTCCTTGCGTCAAGTGACCGCCCGATGGAGGGCTGAACGGTGAACGCCTCTGAAAATTCCTGGATTGATATTCTCGGCAACGGCCGCCCGGTGTTGATCAGGTATGTCACGCAAGCAGATCAAGTTCGTGAATACGCTCTGGTCCGGCATTCGGCGCCTGAATCCCGGCATGCGCTTTTACTCAGGCAGCAGCACGCCCCCCACCAGACCCAAGCCTGTATCGCGCTGGCCCACGAGAATGGCCGCTTGATCGAAATCGGCGCCAGTCGCTATGCCGCGACGGGCAAATACCAGTGCGAATGCGCCGTGACCATCGCATCTGGCTGGAAACGCCTCGGTCTGGGAACGTTATTGCTGGAGTACTTGATCGACGCTGCCCGCGCCAATGGCGTCCACCACTTGTACTCGGTCAGCACCTCCAGCAACGCGCCCTTTCGTGAGTTGGCCAGATGTCTGGGTTTTGAAACCCACGACGATCCTTTCGACCCCCATAAGGTCATTCATCGCCTGTACCTGTAACGCCTGTGCAAAGTTTCAAGCCGACGCATCAACTTCTGGTATGACCCGAGCGCCTTGCCGCCACAAGTTGCTCGCCATTCGGAGGACGACACTCATGAACTCTCATACGCACACATTGCTGGACAAATTAATCGGCCAGCGACACTTCCATGACACATCGCACATACCGGCAGTGTTGCGTCAATACGCCGAGCCGCTACCAGACCTGGACTCCCCCGCTTTCGGGGACCTGTTTGATCGCTACGCTGACGCGAGGGTGGTGATGATTGGCGAAGCAAGCCATGGGACCGCCGATTTCTATCGAGCCCGGGCAGTCATCACCCAAAGCCTGATCGAGCGACACGGTTTTAATATCGTCGCAGTGGAAGCCGACTGGCCGGACGCCGGCCACGTAGATCAGTATGTCCGAGGTCTGGCGCACACGGCGTGGACGCGCCACATTTTCAGCCGTTTCCCCACCTGGATGTGGCGAAACGGCGAAGTAAAAGCCTTCGCCCACTGGCTGCATCAATTCAACCATCGGCAGAGCCCTCAACATCGCGTCGAGTTTCGCGGCCTGGATGTCTACAGCTTGCGCAACTCCATCCATGAGGTACTGAGTTATCTGGATCGGATTGACCCGAAATTGGCCCAAGAAGCGCGTCGGCGCTATGGGTGTCTGACCCCATGGCAGGATGATCCTTCTTTGTACGGTCATTTCGTCGAGCGTGGCGGCGTGATGCCCTGTGAGCAACCAGTGATCGAGCAGCTCAGTGCCATGCTGGCTGACCAATTGACGGGGCTTATCCAAAACAACGAAGCATTCTTCAATGCGACGCAGAATGCCCGCGTAGTGATAGCGGCCGAGCAATATTACCGCGCGATCTATCGGGGTTCGGCAGCCTCCTGGAACCTGCGAGACCGACACATGTTCGATACGTTGCGCGCAGTACTGGAACATCGGGGGCCGCAGGCCAAGGCTGTGGTCTGGGCCCACAACTCCCATATCGGCAATGCCGCCGCCACGGAAATGGGCTGGAAGGGGCAGTTCAATATCGGCCAACTGTGCCGCAATGCCTTTGGACGTGATGTGGTCCTGATTGGTATGGCCACCGACCGTGGTCAGGTCGCAGCGGCCGATGACTGGGATGGCGAGATGTTGATCAAGGACATTCGCCCTTCTCGACCAGACAGCTGGGAACATCAATTTCTCAAGGCCGGGGTTGCAGCATCATTGACGGACTGGCGTGCTCCGCAGCAAAAGGAGCTTCGCAGTGCTCTGTCCGCGGTCTTGCTGGGACGCGCCATCGGGGTGATTTACCGTCCCCAGACTGAACGCTTCAGTCACTACTTCGAGTCGATGCTGGCGGAGCAATTCGATGCCATGATCTGGTTCGAGCAAACCAGGCCGGTCACCGCGCTGCCGCTGCCGAAAAACCAGCGACTGGAAGCAGAAGATGAAACCTATCCGTTTGGCGTGTGATGAACCTGAAACGATGTTCAGCGTTATGGTTGACGACTATCGCGAGCAATTAGTGTTGGCAATCTGCTGCGACAGTAAGAACGACCCACTACGTCGTCCGCAGGTGCTGCTCAAACCAGTCGCCGGCGAGCCTGGCGACTTCTTCCAGCGTGCCAGGCTCTTCAAAAAGATGCGTGGCACCCTCCACGACTTCCAGCCGTTGCTCACACCGCAGGATTTGTGAGCTCCGGCGATTCAAGGCCAGTGTCATTGGGTCTTGTGCGCCAACAATCTGCAACGTTGGCGCCTTCACTCGGGCCAGGGCCGGCCCGGCCAGATCGGTTCGCCCACCCCGGCTGACCACTGCCCCTACCACCGACGCTCGCTCGGCGGCAGCCACCATTGCTGCCGCCGCACCGGTACTGGCGCCGAACAGACCCATGAGCAAAGAACACAACTCACGGTCCCGCCCGACCCAATCGATCACATCGATCAACCGTCTAGCCAGCAGGGAAATATCGAAGCGCAGGACCCCGCTAAGATTATCCAGGCGCTGCTCCGGTTCCGTCAGCAAGTCGAACAGCAGCGAGGCCAAGCCCCGAAGGGCTAATACATCGGCCACGTATTGATTGCGCGGGCTCAATCGACCACTCCCGCTGCCGTGTACGAAGATGACCAGGGCGCGCGCGTTCTCCGGCAAACGCAAATCGGCGGACAATTCAACGCCAGGCAGATCCAGGCATCTAAATTCAGCTTCAGGCATCGCGATGTTCCGTGCAGGAGACGCTCGGCAATTTTCGCTCCCAAGCGCGTTGCAAGAGATCGATGACTTCTTCGTCCGAGGTCTGGGGAAAATCCAGATACCAGTAGCCGATCGACATCATCCAGTCAGGAATGAGCGAACAGACGACTTCGTCCACTTGCATCGATAAATCCTCGACTGTTTCCCGAGGAGCAACCGGTACCGCAACGATGACGCGCTCCGGCGCCTGCATCTTTACCGCCTGGATCGCAGCCATCATCGAAGAACCTGTGGCAAGACCGTCGTCGATCAGGATGACCACCTGGCCCCTTACTTTCGGTGGCGGGCGGGTTCCCCGATACGCTTTTTCACGTCGCGACAGCTCCTGCGCTTCCCGGGCGACCACCGCCTCGAAACCGGCTCGATCGATCGGGTGCGCCCGCAGCGCATCCTCGTTGAGGATTTGTACACCGCCACTGGCTATGGCGCCCATGGCGTATTCGGGGTGCGAAGGGACGCCGAGCTTGCGTACCAGCATCAGGTCCAGCCGCACACGCAGGGCGGTGGCGACTTCATAGGCCACCGGGACACCGCCACGGGGCAAGGCCAGGATGATTACCTCAGGCCTGTCAGCGTATTTGAGCAAGGGTTCGACCAAGCGCCGACCGGCTTCGGCGCGGTTAGGCAAGGTCGTTTGCAGTGAGGGACTGTGGATCACGTTAACCTCCTGGGAAGTTGAAGAAGGAAGTTGAACAATGGCGATTCATGACCGCGCTAAACGGCCAGGATGCTGCACGTCACCTGGTACAGGACATGTTCGGTGGTGCTGCCCAACAGTTTGTCCATGCCGTGACGCTCGACTCTGCCCATCACAATCACGTCCATCTCTCGCTCATCGGCGAACGCTTGCAGCACGGCTACGGGATGCCCCTCGATGAAATGCCGCCGGTCAGCCGGCACGCCATACCGACCAGCCAGGTCGAGGAAGGATTTTTCATGGCCTTGGCGCAACTGACTGTAGAGATCCGGGAGGGTCAGGCCCCCGCCGCCCATATCACCCAGGAACAGCGCAGATGCGTCGCAGGCATACACCAGGTGCAACTCGGCCTGACACTGGATAGCCAGGCTGGACGCCTGCTGGATGATCCGCTCATTGAGCCCGTCCTCCTGTTCCAGGGTGTCGGCCACATCGACCGCTGCCACTACCTTGCGCGGCAAAGGATGATCACCTTCGCCAGGCAGGTACACCGGTACCGGACAATGACGCAACAGACGCCAGTCCAGTGGGGTAAAGAAACCGCGCTTGAGCGCGGGCTCGCGTTGCACCTGCTTGATCAACAGGTCGGGCTGCATTTCCGCGACATAATCGAGAATGTCTTGCTGCAGGTCATCGGCCCATTTCGCCTCCGCCGTCACCTCAAGCCCCCTGCTGCGCAGGTGACCGGTGTGGTATTCGAGCCAGTTGCGCTGGTCTTGCAGGTACTCTTCGCGTGCTTTTTCCCGATCGCCTTCTTCGAGTAGCGACAAGAGCTTCCAGGTTGGGATCAAGGCGGCGACGTGCAGGCTGGCACCACTGGCCTTGGCCAGCGCGGCGGCATGGTCCAGGGCTTTGGACTGGCGCAGGGCCGGGTTGATGATCAGCAATAATCGTTGATACTGGCTCATGATCGGACTCCACGAAACTTGCTTGTCGCTGCCCGCCACCCTGAACGAACCGCTTGCTGTCCGGTGACCAGGCACCTGTATGGATTTCAGAATCCACCGTGAAGGCGGCCTTGACGTTGATTTATGTCAAGTGCCTGTACGAGCAGGCGACTTGTGGTCAAGCGCACGCTTCGCGCCTTCGGCACACACCGTGTACAGCAGACTGATCGCCAGCACCGATGCCAGGATCGGTAACGGCAAAGGCGCCAATCCCAGCGAAGCGGCGATTGAGCTGTACGGCAGCCCGATCGCCAGCAGCCCGACCGCCAGGGCACTGACCATCAGTAGCGTTGCCGGGCGACTGCGATAGAACGGTTTGTAGGTACGCACAATGAAAATCGTCAGCAGCTGAGTCAGCAGCGACTCCACGAACCAGCCGCTGCGAAAAACCTCGGGCACCATCTGCGACAGCAGGTACAAAGCCACGAACGTCACGATGTCGAACAACGAGCTCACCAGCCCGAAGACCACCATGAAATTGCGGATCTGAATGATGTCCCAGCGATGCGGGGTACTTTGCCATTCCCGGTCAACGTTATCGCTGGCGATACCCATGGAGGGAATGTCCGACAGGAAGTTGTTAAGCAGGATCTGCTTGGCGAGCAGCGGCAGAAAGGGCAGCGCCAGCGACGCGAGGGCCATGCTGATCATGTTGCCGAAGTTGGCGCTGGAAACGATGGAAATGTACTTCAATGTGTTGGCAAACGTGTGCCGCCCCTCTTCGATACCCTCGCGCAGCACGTCCAGGTCGTGCTCCAGCAACACAAAGTCGGCGGCCTGCTTGGCCACGTCGGCAGCGTTGTCCACGGAGATCCCGATGTCCGCCACTTGCAGCGCCGGGGCATCGTTGATTCCGTCCCCCATGTACCCCACCACATGACCGGTCTTCTGCAGGGCGCGGATGATGCGCTCCTTCTGATTGGGGTCGACTTCGGCGAACAGGGTCGTGCGCGCCGCCAGGTGCATCAGCGCCTCGTCCTTCATTACTGCCAGCTCGGCGCCGGTAATGATGCGCTCCACAGGCAGGCCGACTGCCGTGCCGACATGCTGCACCACCAGGTGATTGTCGCCGCTGATGATTTTCACCTGCACTCCGAGCCTGTCGAGGGTGGCGATGGTTTGCGTGACTCCCGGTTCCGGCGGATCAAAAAACAACAGGAAACCGCGAAAGCTCATGTCTCGCTCATCCTCGCGGCCATAATGCATCTGCTCCGGCAGCTCACGCGTGGCAAGTCCCAGGACGCGGTAGCCCTGCTCGCTCCACTCGCCGAAGCGTTGCGCGATCAATGCCCGTTCAGCGGTGTCCAGTGCCACGCTCTGGCCCCCATGCCGCACCTGCGTACAGACCTGCAACACGTTGTCCAACGCTCCCTTGGTAATCATCAAGCGGGGAGCCGGCGGCTTCTGGCTGACCACCACACTCAGGCGCTTGCGCACGAAGTCATAAGGGATTTCATCGATTTTCCGCACCCCGTCGTCCGTCCCCAGGTCTTTGCCCGCGAGGGTGATGGCATCGTCCATGGCGTTGCGCATGCCGGTCTGCAGGCTCGCGTTGAGCACTGCCAGTTGCAGAACGCTCGGTGCTGCGATGCCTTCGACATCCATCGCTGCGTCCAGAACCACAACCCCGCGGGTCAGGGTTCCAGTCTTGTCGGTACACAGAATGTCGATGGTCCCGAGATTTTCAATGGCATTGAGGTGACGCACGATCACCCCCTTGCCGGCCATGCGCTGCGCACCTTTGGCCAGGGTGATACTGAGGATCGCCGGCAACAGTTCCGGCGACAGTCCGATGGACAGGGCAATCGCAAACATGAGCGTGTCGAGGGGGGGACGATGCAGCAGGATGTTGATGCCGAACACGACGATGGTGATCACCAGCATTACGCGCAGCAGCAGGCCGCCAAAGTGCCGCAGGCCTCGCTCGAACTCCGTTTCCGGAGGGCGTAGCGCAAGAGTTCTGGCGATATGACCGATTTCACTGTCCTGGCCGTAGCGGGTCACCAGAACTTCGGCCGAACCGCTGCGCACCGACGTGCCCATGAACACACAATTGTGACGCTGCGCGAGGGTGGCTTCCGGGGCGCAATCCCCCGGTGTTTTCTCCACCGGGTAGGTTTCGCCGGTCAGCAGGCCCTCGCCGATGAAACAATCGAGTGCCTGCAGGATACGACCGTCGGCAGCGATCAGGCTGCCGGCGGTGAGCACCAGAATGTCCCCGGGCACCACATCGCTGGCGGCAACATCCAGCAAGTGGCCCTCTCGCCGCACGGTCGCTCGCAAGGCAATCTTGCTGCGCAACTGCTCAACCGCACGGCTGGCACGATTCTCGTACCAGGCACTGAGCACCGCGCTGATCAGCACAATGCAACCAACGATTGCCGCATCCAGCCAGTCCCCCACCCACACGGCAATACCGGCGCCGGCGATCAGAATCAATACCAACGGCGTACGCATCTGCTCCAGCACCAGCCTGCCCAGTCCCTTGGGTCGATCCTTGATTGGGGCGGGGGGCTCGACGCCGTCGTGCCCTGGCTTGAGCGTGACTCAATCCCGCTGGCCCACTGTGCAAGCTAATGAACAATTGACTGACCGCCGGACTCCAGTAATCCGGGTTTGCCGCAAGGCCGTGCCCGTGAGCGGAGGAATGCCATTCCCGGTGCGCCAGCCAAAGGCCGGGAAGCATCGGCAACCAGAACGTCAGCCCGCGAAACAGCAAGGTTGCGGAAAGCGCCACCGCCACGTCGATACCGGCCCAGTGCATGGTGACGACGGCAGCCGCCTCGAACGCCCCAAGACCACCCGGCACAATGCCAATACTGCGCAAGACGCTGGCGAGCATGAACCCGGCAAACAGGCCCAAGGGCGGCGCCGAAACACCTAGCGAGCGCACCAGCACCCACAGGGTTGCACTGTCCAGAAGGATGATTGCCAGTTCCAGCAAGGTGATGCGCAACAGCAGAAGGCGGCTGCGCACCAGACGCCGGTCCGCGCCGGTCAGCAAGGCAAGGCTTCTGGCAACGATCGCCAACCGTTGGCCCGGCACATGGGTCATCAGTCGTGCATTGCCCGCCAGCCCCGGAGTGACAAGCGCCAGCAGCAGGCTGAATGCGACGAAGATCACGCAGGTGGTCAGCACGGCGGTGGTACCGTGCCCCTGAACAATGATGACCGGCAACGCCAGGCCCACCGACAAGGCATAGGCCAGAAAATACCCCGACAGGTCCAGTACCAGACACGCCAGCACCACCGGCCTGACAAAGCCCAGACGAACAAACGAGGCCACGACAGCGAACGCCCCGCTGATCCCGGAGGATGGCAGCGCCTGGTCGACAAACAGCTTCATCACGCTGAGCTTGCCCGCGACCCACAGGGACAGGTCCTGGCCCCCGGCCTTGAGCACTACGCGAAAGACCTGGCCCTGGGCGACGTATGTCAGGGCCTGCAGAACGAAAGCAACGATGAGCCATTGCGGCTGCGCCTGCGTCAGCAAGCGGCTGAAGGATTCGACATCGGTAAAATGCAGAGCAACCCCTACCACCGTCGCAAACATCGCGGCGCCCAGCAGCCAGGTCAGCCACAGGGCCGACCGGCTGTAATGCCGGCCACGTTCCAGTGCTGGCTGTCGGTCGATCTCTGAAACGGGTGGTTTTAACGACATGCCGTGCCCCTGCGCAAATGAAGGCACCCGGGTACTGGCGCTGCCATCAGTCGACCCCGGACGTGGGCTTGACGATCATCAGGCTGCAGGGTGCCCGGTTCGTCAACGTTTCGACCGTACTGCCGACAAAACCATCGACATCGCGTTGATAGGCCGACCCCAGCACCAGCATGTCAAAAGCATTCTGGCGGGCGAACAGTTCGATTACCTTGTGGGGAATGCCGGTCAGTTGATGCCGCCGAGGCTTGTCGATGCCGTAGCGTTCGGCGAGCGCATCGAATGCCTCTTGTTGGGTATCGGTAATCGCCTCGCACAAGCTGCGGTCCAGACTTGGTGTCGGCACACTCATCGCGGCGTCCCCCAGCACCGACCAGTTACAGACGTTCAACAGCTGCAACGTCGCGCCGGTTGCGTCTGCCAGGGTTTTGGCGAGATCGAGAATCCGGTCGTTGAGGCCCTGGGTCAGTTCTTCCAGATGAGAAAGGTCGATGGCTGCCAGTATTTTCGCAGGCACGGGATTGGCGCCTTCGCTCACCAGGTGCAGATGAGCCGGACAGTCGCGCAGCAATACCCAGTCCAGCGGCCGATGAAAGGCACGCTCGAGTGCCGGCACATACTGCATGTCCTTGATCACCAGATCGGCATGGAAGTCATTGATGTATTCGAGTACATGGGCGGGCGTGGTCCTGGCCCACACCACTTCGGTGCTGACTGGCAGTCCGGCGCTGCGCTGAAACTGCGCTTGCTGTTCCAGCCACTGCCGGTGCACTTGCAGATAGCCCTCCCGCGCCTGGGTCATGGCATTCGGGTCCAAGAGGCCCGCTACCGCCAGCGCCTGGACATAATCGAATGCCACGATGTGCAAAAGCGCTCCGGTTGCCCTGGCCAGCGCTTCGGCACGTTCGAAGGCCGGAGAACGATTCATCTCGGGGCGAGCGATCAACAAAATGCGTTTGAGTTTGAGCATCACTTTTCCCCGGCAATGCTTGGCTGATCCTGCCAGCCTGACGTCCCTGTTCCGACTCGTGACCGATCTCGATTACTTGCGCACCGCTTTTTCGGCCATGCGTCTTGCGCGCTCGTACGCCTCTTCAGCCGCTCGCTGCGCCTGCTCTGCCTTGAGCAACGCCTCATCGGCCCGAAGCCTGGCGGTTGCGGCGTTGTCCTCGGCGGACTCCAGCCGAGCGTCGAATTCTTCGGTCTGGCGATGACCGCAACCGCCAGTCGCCGCCACCAGCAAACCGAGCACGACGATGACCAAGCGCCTGTTCATGGTTTTCTCCTCAATGGATCAATGCTGAAGGCCGTGTTGGCTTGAGTATCTGGCGTTGGCCGCCGCCGGCTCTGATCTTTGTCAACAAATCGCTCGCTTGCGGCCGCTGCGGCCCGAAGCGCCATTGTTGATATTCCTCAACGAAATTTTGTCGGCCAGGCGTAGAAAAAAGACTTGGCCAAGGCTATTCGCGTCAAGGTCGAAGGTCCCGATCAAATGATCGATTCTGGAGGGCGGCCCCCGCCGTAACTTGATTTAAATCAAGCGTCACCCTCAGCGCACAGGTTCAATTGACGACTCGCCCTGAAGCGAAAGTAGATGATGAGTGACATATTCCATTGGTCGTTTTTTTTCTTTGCCGACGCCGGTTTGAGTGCCCCTGACAGACGGGCAACTATAATTAAACGCCCGTGTGATGGGGATCACATTCATGTCCGACACCAAAGCGTTGCAATTTCGTCGCCTCAAGTCGGCCTGCTCCAACTGCAGTGTGCTGGAGCTGTGTTTGCCGATCGGCCTGTCCGGGCCGGAGGTAGAGCGGCTGGATGCACTCATCGCCCAGCGCTTCAAAGTCAGGAAAGGCGCGGCCCTTTACCGTGAAGGTGATCCGTTGCGATCCCTGTATGCCGTCCGCCTGGGTTCATTCAAGACCAACTTGCTGTCCCTCGACGGGCGTGAGCAGGTCACCGGTTTTCAAATGCCGGGAGAAATGCTCGGCCTGGACGCCATCAGCACTGACTCCCATACCTGCAACGCCTTTGCACTGGAAGACAGCGAAGTCTGCCCGATCCATTTTTCCCATCTGGAAAAACTCGCGCAGCAACTGCCCTCGCTGCAACACAACCTGACCAAGCTGCTGAGCCGGGAAATCGTGCGCGACCACGACATGCTCATGTTGCTCGGTACGATGAACTCCGACGAACGCCTGGCAGCCTTCCTTCTGAACCTCTCGCAACGCCTGAACCAGCGCGGTTACTCGGCGAAAAACTTCGTACTGAAAATGCGCCGCGAGGAAATCGGCTCGTACCTGGGTTTGCGCCTGGAAACCATTTGCCGGGGCATCGCGCACTTGCGCGACAAGGATCTGGTGGAGATCTCCGGGCGTGACGTAAAAGTCCTCGACCTGGAAGGGCTCAAGCAGATGATCGCCGGTTGCCATCGCCCTGTCGGGCATTGATCTCGTCCAATCTGGAGCCTGCCTGTGCGCGCCATGGTTCTGCACTCGCCCGGACAGCCGCTGCAACGGGAAGAACGTCCGGTTCCCGTTCCCGGCGAACGGCAACTGTTGATCAAAGTCCTGGCCTGCGGTGTGTGCCGTACCGATTTGCACCTGTTGGACGGCGAACTGCCGCAAGCCGTGCTGCCTCGGGTGCCGGGGCATGAAATCGTCGGTGAAGTCACCGCTGTGGGTAGCGACGTCGCCTCTGAGTGGATCGGACGACGGGTCGGTGTTCCCTGGCTGGGCTGGACCTGTGGCAAATGCTCGTTCTGTCGATCGGGCCGAGAAAACCTCTGCGATCAGGCGCAGTTCACCGGCTGCCAACTGGACGGCGGCTACGCCGAGTACACCGTTGCCGATCCGCGATTCTGCTTCCCGATTCCCGATGCCCTGAGCGATCTGCAGGCCGCGCCCCTGCTGTGTGCCGGACTGATCGGCTTTCGTGCGTTGCAAATGGCCCGTGACGCCCGCCACCTCGGTCTCTACGGGTTTGGCGCGGCAGCCCACCTGGCGATCCAGATCGCCCGGGGCCGCCACCAACAGGTGTACGCCTTCACCCGGCCCGAGGATCACGAAAGCCAGGCCTATGCCCGCAAGCTGGGGGCCGTATGGGCCGGCCCTTCGGATCAACTGCCGCCTCATCCGCTGGATGCCGGCCTGATTTTCGCTCCGGTCGGCGCGCTGGTGCCTCTGGCGCTGTCGGCAACAGTCAAGGGCGGTTGCGTGATCTGCGCCGGAATTCACATGAGCGACATCCCCGCTTTCCCCTATCGTCTGCTCTGGGGCGAACGCATCCTGCGCTCGGTTGCAAACCTGACCCGTGAGGACGGCACTGCGTTTTTCGCCGAGCTGCAACACACGTCAGTGCACTGCGACGTCACCCGGTTTGCGCTGGATGAGGCCAATCAGGCCTTGGCCTGTTTGCGCAGTGGTCGGTTCAACGGCGCCATCGTGCTCACTCCCTGATGCTTGATCGACCACATTGTTGACGTGACCACAGGCATCGTTGTCATGCCAACGCGTAGTGATCTGGTTGAATAGTGATCTGGGTGAAGTTGCGGTAGCTGGCACCAGACCGCGGATCGCTCATCACCAAGCCGCCCTGTAAATGGCCAAAGCATCGTCATGGCTGACTTCGCGCGGATTGTTCACCAACAGTCGTTGCTGCAGCATCGCGTCACTGGCCAATTGTTCGAGGCAATTCCCGGGGACGTTGATATCACGCAGGCGAGCCGGCAGGCCGCAGCGCTGCGTCAGTTGCTCCAGTTCCGTAATCATCTGCTCGGCGAGGCTGCTGCGATCACCTGCCTGCAACCGGTCCCCAAGCAATGGCGCGGCAAGTTCGGCGTAATCCGCTTGGGCCATGGGCAGGTTGAAACGCAGAACGTGCGGCAGCACTAACGCATTGGACAAGCCGTGGGGAATATGGAAGTGCCCGCCCAGCGGATAAGCCAGGGCATGCACTGCAGCAACCGGTGCGTTGGCAAACGCCTGCCCGGCAAGGCAGGCACCGAGCAGCATGGCCTGACGTGCAGCGAGATGACCGCCGTTATGTACCGCTTGATCAAGGTTCGTCGCCAGCAGTCGCAACGCCTCGCGAGCGAGCAGGCTGGACAGCGGGTTGCGTTTGATTTTGCTGGTGTAAGCCTCGATGGCGTGGACCATCGCATCGATACCCGTAGCGGCCGTGACCTGTGGTGGCAGCCCCAGGGTGCAGACGGCGTCGAGGATGGCGAGATCCGGCAGCAGCAATGACGAAACGATGCCCATTTTGCTGGTTTCGCCGGTGGTGACGATGGCGATCGGCGTGACTTCCGAACCGGTGCCCGCCGTGGTCGGCACCTGAATCAACGACAGGCGCCTGCCCTTGGCCTGATCGACGCCGTACAACTGGTTAAGTGTCTGGGCATTGTCGGGATGGGCGAGCAACGCGACCAGTTTGGCGACGTCCATCGAGCTGCCGCCACCGAAACCGACAATCAGGTCGGCACCGATATGCCGGGCGCGCTCGACCGCCGCCAGTACGCAGTTTTCATGGGGGTCGGCGGATACATCACTGAAAATCGCCACAGCGACTTTCGCAGTACTGAACCCTGGCAGCAGGTCGTCAAGTAAACCGAGCCGGGCAATTCCCGGATCGGTGACGATCAAAACGCGCCGGGCACCGCGTTCCCGGCACAGGTTGGCGAGTCGTTGCACCGCGCCGGCTTCGCAGAGAATCTGCGCGGCGGTGGCAAAGCTGAAGGACTGCATCGACACGATTCCTTGTTTTTATGAGTGACAGGCCTGATCAGGCGTTGAAATCGCCGGCCGCAATTGCCATCAGGCAATTCGCTCCGCCCAGTAACGCTTCGCGATGAGCGCCGGCGCGGGGCAGCAGACGTCGCCAATAGAAGTCAGCAGTGTGCAATTTGGTTTGATAAAACTCACGATCAGGACTTCCTTGCGACAAGGCCTGCTGCGCGCAGACAGCAGCCTGCAGCCAAAGAGCGGCCAGCAGGACGTATGCCGAGTAGGCAAGAAAATCCACCGACACCGCGCCGATTTCCTGCGGATCGCGCTGACAGGCTTCGATGACCGAGGTGCCGAGTGCGCGCCATTCGGTCAAGCGCAGGCTGACTACCCGGGCCATTTCCTGCAGCGTTTCATGGGATTGGGCGGTATCAAGCCCTGTTGCCAATTCATCGATCAGCGCATCGAGCTCGGCACCGCCGTCGGCCAGCAGTTTGCGGCGTATCAGATCCAGCGCCTGGATACCGTTGGTGCCTTCGTAGAGTTGAGTGATGCGGCTATCGCGCATTAACTGCTCCATGCCCCACTCGCGGATATAGCCGTGTCCGCCATAGAGCTGCACGCCAAGGCTGGCGACTTCCTGCCCCACGTCGGTAAAGAACGCTTTGACAATCGGAATCAGCAGCGCTGCACGGCGCTTCGCCGCGTTATGTTCCTCGCCCATTCCCCCTTCCTGGTCCAGCTGCCGCGCGGTATAGGCAGCGAGCATCCGGCAACCTTCAGTCAGCGCTTTTTGCGTCAACAGCATGCGGCGCACGTCGGGATGAACAATGATCGGATCGGCGGCCTGATCAGGCGCGACCGCACCGGCCAGGGAGCGGGACTGTAAACGCTCACGGGCGTAGCTCAGGCCACCCTGAAACGCCGCTTCGGCAATACCCAGGCCTTGCAGGCCCACCTGGAAACGCGCGTCATTCATCATGGTGAACATGCAGGCCAATCCCTGATTCGCCTCACCAACCAGCCAGCCTTGCGCACCGTCGAAATTCATCACGCACGTCGAGGTGCCCTTGATGCCCATCTTGTGTTCCAGCGCACCGCAACCAAGACTGTTGCGCTGGCCATCGGGCAGAATTTTCGGCACAAGAAACAGGCTGATCCCCCTCACCCCCGGCGGCGCGCTCGGCAGACGGGCGAGTACCAGGTGGATGATGTTATCGGTCAGATCCTGCTCGCCACCGCTGATGAAAATCTTGGTACCCGTGACCCGGTAACTGCCATCACCTTCAGGCTGAGCACGGGTGCGCAACAGGGCCAGATCGGTGCCGGCATGAGGTTCGGTGAGGCACATGGTTCCGGTCCATTCACCGCTGACCATTTTCGCCAGATAGGCTTGTTTGAGCGCCGGGCTGCCGTGTCGATGCACGGCCAGCACCGCGCTTTCAGTCAGACCTGAGTAAATGCGAAAGGCCAGGGAAGCCGACATCAGCATTTCGTGAAAACATGCCGCAACCATCTGCGGCACGCCCTGCCCCCCGAACGCCAGCGGCCCGGTCATGCTGGCCCAACCGTTAGCAACGTATTGTCGATACGCCTGGCGAAACCCTCGTGGCGTGCTGACTTCACGGCCATGCATCTGACAGCCCTGCTCGTCACTGTTGCGATTGAGCGGAGCGATGACTTCGCCGGCAAAACGCGCCGCCTCCTCGAGGATGCCATCAATCGTGTCGCGGTCGAGCTCAGTGCGCATTTGCTGACAATGTTCAGTGACGTTGAACAGTTCGTGCAAAACAAAGCGCATTTCACGCAGTGGCGCCTGGTAAGTCATACCTCACCCTCCTGGACATTGAAGAAGTGCCTGCCGTCAGCAATCAATTGGCGGATCAGCGCTGCCGGTCGCCAGCACTCACCGAACAGGCTTTGCAAATGTTCGAGCCGTGCGGCAATCAGGGGTAAACCTTGTGCGTCAGCCCAGCGCATCGGGCCACCTGCGTCCTTGGGAAACCCGTAACCGTTGAGCCAGACTTGATCGATGTCATGGCTGTTGGCAGCGATCTTTTCTTCGAGGATTTTCGCGCCCTCATTGATCAAGGCCAGCAGGCAGCGCTCGAGGATTTCCTGTTTGGAGATCTCGCGGCGGCGATAACCCAGCCCATGAGAGATTTCGAGCACCAGCGCGTCGACCTGAGGATCGTGTTCGGCGTGACGGCTGTCCTCCGGGTAGCTGTAGTAGCCATGGCCGGTTTTCTGACCGAAGCGGCCAAGGTCGCACAGCGCGTTATCAACCTGTACCAAAGGTGCCTCCATGCCCTCCCCGGCCAGTTGCCGCGCGCGCCACTCCAGATCGATACCGACCACGTCATACATGCGGAACGGGCCCATGGCGAAACCGAATTGCTGCAATACCGCATCGACCTGATGGGGCAATGCGCCCTCAAGCAACAGCTTGCGCGCTTCGGCCACGTAGCTGGCGAGCATGCGATTACCGATGAAGCCGGGACAGTTCCCTGCGACGACCACAACCTTGCCGATCCGCTCGCCCAGCCTGCACGCAGCATCGAGCACCGCGTTGTCGGTGCGTGCACCACGGATGACTTCCAGCAGCTTCATGACGTGCGCCGGGCTGAAGAAATGCAGTCCCAATACTTGCTGCGGGCGAGCCGTGACGGCGGCAATGGCGTCGATGTCCAGCGCTGACGTATTACTGGCCAGAATGGCCTGCGGCTTGAGTTGGCGGTCGAGTGCGCGAAAGATTTCCTGTTTGAGCTCAAGGCTCTCGTACACCGCTTCGATCACCAGATCGACCTCGGCCAGCGCCGCATAATCGTGAACGGCCTGGACACGCTGGCGGTTGGCTTCAGCCTCAGGCTGGCTGATGCGCTGCTTGACGACCTGCTGCGACCAGATCTGCTCGATCGTACTCAACCCTGCGTCGAGAGTCGGTGTATTGCTGTCCAGCCAAAGCACTGGCAGTCCGGCGCTGGCCAGGCTGATGACGATGCCGCGACCCATGGTGCCGGCACCAATGACAGCAACCTGTCTGATATCCAAAGAGGTACTCACACGCATGCTCCAGAGACGAAAAGAACAGCCGCCACCCTAAGCACGCATCAGATATTTTTGAAATTTAGATTAACCATGGAATATATTTTTCCCATGAATATGTCGAACTTTGATCTGAATCTATTGCGCGTCCTTGACATGCTGTTGCGCGAGCAAAATGTCTCGCGCGCAGCTGAGCGGCTGGCATTGACGCAACCTACGGTCAGCAATGCACTGGCGCGGTTGCGTGACCTGCTTGACGATCCGCTGCTGGTGCGTGTCGGCCGTCGCATGTGCCCGACGCCTCGCGCACTCGCCCTCGAAGGGCCAATTCGCGCGGCACTCGGGCAAATTGAGCAGACGCTGGCTATCGGCGATGTCTTCCAGCCGCTGCTCAGCCACCGCCAGTTGCGCATTGCGTTGACCGATTTTGTCGAACAGCTGTGCATGCCACCCTTGCTGGCGCATCTGCAGACAGCGGCGCCGCACCTGCGCATCGACGTTGTGCACCTGGCACCCAATCTGCCGGCCGATGCGCTGGACCGCGGCGATCTGGACATGGTGCTCGGGCGCTTCAACGAGCTGCCGGCGAGGTTCACCCGGCAACTTTGGCGCCGGGAAACGTTGCGGGTTGCCGTGCGCCGCAATCATCCGCAGGTCAACCACTCTCTGGATCTTCAAACCTTCTTGCGGTTGCGCCACCTCTGGGTGCACGGCGGGCAAACCCGCGGAATGGTCGATCAATGGCTGGCCGAGCAGAATCTGCAACGACAGATCGTGTACACCACACCCAATTACTTGCAGGCCGCGCACCTTGTAGCAGCCACCGACCTCTGCGTTGTCCTGCCCACTCAGCTCGCCCAGCAGTTCGCCGAATTGCTGCCACTGGACTTGCATGATCTGCCGTTTGCGCTGGATCCGTTCGAACTGGATCTGGTGTATCTGAGCCATCGCCAACATGACCCGGCGCTGGCCTGGCTGTCGGAGCAGATCCTCGCCATCGCGCAGCCTTGAAAGCATCGAAAAATGAGATGGCCACCATGCCGCTCTGGTATTGGCTGCGCTTTGGCAGGCTACTTAGAGTGATTGGCCCTCAACAATAACAAGGAACACCCCATGCGTTTGCGACCCTCATTGCTGGCACTGGCCGTGCTTGCACCGTTGTCCGGCCTGGCAGCTACGCCAGCCAAGGATGCAACGGCCATCACCCTCGACAGCAACGCGCAATGGCTGCAACGTCTGCCATTTGCCGACCGTAGTGATTTCGAGGCCGCGAACCGTGGCCTGATCGAGCGTTATGACGCAGTGGTCAGCAACGGCGCGGGCAACAGTGTCTGGGACCCAGGTCAATACGCGTTTCTCAACAACGCTGACGCGCCTGGCACGGTCAATCCGAGTCTGTGGCGGATCGCCCGACTCAACAGCATCGCGGGGCTCTTCAAGGTCACCGAAGGCATTTATCAGATCCGCGGCCTGGACCTGGCGAACATGACTATTGTCGAGGGCGACAGCGGGCTGATCGTGATGGATCCGCTGCTGTCGGTCGAGACGGCAAAAGCTGGCATGGCGCTGTATTTCAAACACCGACCGCGCAAACCGGTCAACACAGTGATTTACACCCATCCGCACGTCGATCATTTTGGCGGCGTGCGCGGGGTGATCGATGAGGCCGACGTCAAGGCGGGCAAGGTTCAGGTCATTGCACCGCAGGGGTTTTTCGAGCACGCCATCGGTGAAAACGTATTGGCCGGGCCGGCGATGAAGCGTCGCGCCCAATACATGTACGGCGCCGCGTTGCCGCGCAGTGAGCGCGGTCAGGTGGATGCGGGCCTGGGCAAAGGAATTCCGGCCAACGCCACCATCAGCCTCATCGCCCCCACACGGGAAATCACCCAGCCGCTGGAACGGCTGACACTGGACGGCATTGAGGCCGAGTTCCAGCTCACCCCCGGCACCGAAGCCCCAGCAGAAATGAACATCTATTTTCCAGGATTCAAGGCATTGTGCATGGCCGAAAACGCCACGCACGTTCAGCACAACGTGCTGACCTTGCGTGGCGCGTTGGTACGTGACCCGAAAATCTGGGCACATTATCTCGATCAGTCATTACGCCAATACGGTGATCAGGCGCAGGTCGTTTTCGCCCAGCATCACTGGCCGACCTGGGGTGGCCAGCAAATACGCGACTACCTGGCCGATCAACGTGACATGTACGCTTTCATCGACAGCCAGACGCTGCGCCTGATCAACCAGGGCCTGACGCCAATGGAAATCGCGGCGACCCTGACAAGTCTGCCGCCGCAATTGGCGAGCAAGTGGTATAGCCGTGACTACTACGGCTCGTTGAGCCACAACGTACGCGCGGTCTACCAGCGTTACATGGGGTTCTATGACGGTAATCCCGCCAATCTCGACCCGCTGACGCCACGCGATGCCGGCAAGCGTTACGTGGCGGCCATGGGCGGTGCCGATCAGGTACTCAAGCAAGCGCATACCGCGTTCGACGCAGGCGACTATCGCTGGGTGGCGCAGTTGGTCAACCACTTGGTGTTTGCCGAACCGGACAACGTTCAGGCGCGACAACTGCAGGCCGACGCGCTGGAACAATTGGGTTATCAAAGCGAAAACGCCACATGGCGCAATGCCTACCTCAGCGGCGCACAGGAATTGCGCGATGGCGTAGCTGCCGCAAGCGGTGCCGGTGGCAACGCCGATGACATGGTGCGTGCCCTCACACCCACCCTGTTTTTTGATTACCTGGCGGTGCGCATTGATGCGTTCAAGGCCGCTGACCGCGACCTGACCATCAACTGGCGCTTTACCGACCTGAACGAGGATTACGCCCTGACCCTGCGCAACGGTGTATTGACCCACCGTGACCGAACCCGCCACGAGCACGCCGATGTCGAGGTCAGCATGGCCAAGTCAACGCTCGACCGCATTGCCCTCAAGCAGACCGGTTTTCTCAAGGAAGCCACCCTGGGCGACATTTCCATTCATGGCGAACGTTTGAAGTTTTTGCAGTTCATGGGCGGTCTCGACGAAGCGGATGCGCGATTCAACATCGTCACCCCTTGAATAGGCCGAGCGGTGTGTCAATCACCGCTCAACAATCCCGCCACGCCAATGACTGCCATGACACATACACCAGCGCCGAGGCTCAATATCGAACCCGGCGCCGGCATTGCACGCTCCGCCTCCAGCATCGCCAGGCCCTGACGATATCGCCGTCCGGGCTGACACATCATGACCAGCACCGGCACCATTGCGACGGCGGACTGCAGCCAATCGCCCGCCCGGAACGCCAGCACCGCTACGACCAGCAGCGAGACGGTCGTGCGTCGCCACGCCAGCTCAGTGCGTTCGGCCTGCAAGCCTGGATCAACCATGCCAACGCGGCCACAACACTACCGCGAGCATCAACGCCGCAAAGACGCAAGCGAGAGTCAACAAGGGCACCAACGTCGGCAGTGGCAGCGCCCGGCCCTGTCGCAATGCTCGCTCCACGCGCAGCCAGCGCAAGCAAGCCCCCGAACTGATCAACAGGCTTACGAGCATCAGGCTCAGCGCCATGCCCATGCGCAATGGCGGCGCGAAGGCGTTCACCGCCAGGGCTTCGACTGCGATGCCCCCTCCGAGCAATGCCAGGGAGGTGCGCATCCAGGCAAGAAAGGTTCGCTCGTTGGCTAATGTAAAGCGTGGGTCCGGCGGCTCGCCCTCGCCCAGCAACCGCTCGGTCCAGCAACGGGTTGATCGCTCGCTCATCAACGCACTCCGAAGCTGCGCAATGCGCCGGGCGAAAAGTACGAGAGGCTGGTGGCGAGGTTGAACACAAACGGGCGCTGTTGTTCGTTGATCAATCCGGAGACGTGATAGCGCGAGCTCTTGAGGTCATAAGTGACCTCCAGCGCGTTCACTGCCACCTGCCCGACCGGGTGATAAAAACTGTGTGCCGCAGTGGTGCGCCACAGCTCGCCGTGCTGATCGTAGACGTCCGCCTCCAGAATCGCCCAGGTATCTTCATCAACGTAGAAATGGCGTTGGGTGTAGATGTGCCTGGCGCCGGGCTTCAGGGTAGCGACCACTTCCCAGACACGGTGCAGTTCGTAGCGCGTCGGCCCCGGGTCGAGATGACCACGCTGGATCAGCCCGCTGTAGCGCAAGTCCGGGGACGCCAGCCGGTAGCTGTTGTAGGGCACATGCAGCAGTTTTTTGCCGAGCAATTTCCACTCGTACCGGTCGGGTGCGCCATTGAACATGTCGCGGCTGTCTGCGGTACGCAGTCCTGCCGTGCCGGGGCCGGTGGTGTCATAGTCGACTCCCGGGGCGCGGCGCACCCGTCGCTGGCCGGCACTGTAGACCCAAGAAAGGCGTGGTTGGGCGACTTGATCGAGCGTCTCGTGCACGACGATGGCATCGCCGGCCACACGTGACGGCGCGGTCATCCGGTAGGTGAAGTAGTACAGGATATTATCGGTCGCATCATCTGAGACGGGTTGCGGGAGAGCGACGTCCTGACGCGAGCTCATGCGCACGAAGCGACCGTTCTTCAGCGGCGTCACGCTGTCGGACATCAGGCTGTAGCTGGCGTTGCGTGGGCGTGTCAGATGGTTCCAGATCACCTGCAGGCCGTTGGCAGGAATGGGAAAGGCAATCGCCCCGGAAAAACCCTTCAAGCCATTGCCACCATCCACCAGCGTTGCATTGGCAGCATTGCGTGCTGCCGACAGGGCCACCGCTGAAGGTACGCCGGCACTGCGATGAGTCGGGTAGACCGGCAATCGCATTGTTTCGGGAAACCGCTTGAGCATGGCGATCTGGCCTGGTGTCAACTGATCCTGATACTGCTGCGCATTCGCGGCGGTGATCTCATAAAGCGGTTGTTCATCGGCGTATGGGTCAAGCGGCGTACCATTGCTGGCCAACCGAAACTGCGCGGTGTCGAGTCCGCCCTGCCAGGCTGGAATTCTGCCATCGGCGCTGGCGGCACGTTCCGCTCCCGCCGGGGTCAGGTGTTCGCCAAGGCCGTCCGCCGCCATCGCACCGGTGATCCAGAGCAAACCGAATAGCATCATGCATGTGGTCTTCATCGTCGTGCCCTTCAGAAAGTGACGCCCAAGCTCAGTGAGAGAAAATCGCGGTCGCCGCGCGTGCCGTAATCGCCGTCGATGTAATCGGTGTAAGCGAGACTTACGCTGTAGGTACTGGCGAGCGTCGCGTCCAGACCGACGCTGATGGCTTTCGAGCCCTCACTGAATGCCGAGCCCTCCAGCGGCCCTGTGCCGTGCACGTCATGAGCCCAGGACAGGTTCGGGCGAAAATCGAAACCGGCCAGAACATTGGGATAGGTCCACGTTGCGCGCACGCGGTAGCCCCAGGAAAACGGCGTGAGAAACCCTTCGTTGTTGCAGTGCTGCGGCGTTTTCGAGATGGCCTGACAAACGCGAGGATCGGCCAGTTCTCCGCTGTTGAATGTGCCCGAGCGTCCATACCGGGGGCCGCCGCGCCCCTCCAGACCGCCGACATACGTGGCGCCGATTTCGCCCACCAGCAGCAGCTGACTGGCCCCCATCATTTGACCGAACGAATGCAGGGCGGTGATTTGTGCCTGGGTCATTTCCTTGCGCCGGTAGCCATCGAACAGCGCACTGTCGCGGTCGGTTCTCAAACCTTCGCCCAGCAATGGCGAGCGACCGTCGATATTGAGCAGTGACTGAATAATGTCCGTGCCGTTGAGTTGCATCGGCATGTTCGGCCGATAGCTCAGTTCGCCCTGCAGCGCCGTTCCAGTACGCAGGGTGGTGGCGAACGAAAGCCCATACAGGCGAATGTCTTCCGGGTACTGGACCTGATATTGCGAAGTCCCCAGACGCAGTGCGCCAGTCAGCGACTGGCCTGCGGCCGAGGCCACAAATGCCCCGCACCCGGCAGCGCCAATACCCAGGTTGGCGCACAACTGCGGAGCAAACGCGGTGTTGTTGAAATACGGGCTGCTGACGGTGCCCATGTAAGGCGTGCGGCTGTGATAGTTGGCCGCGTAGGCGCCGAATTCGGTGTCCACAGCGCTGACGTACCAGCGCAGCGACAATCCCCATTGCCCGCCGTTGCGTGCGTCATCGTCTGCTGCGCGGGGAATGCGCACGCCCTCTTGCGTCAGGTTGACCCCCAACGGCGTCAACCCGGCCACGGCGGCAGGGTTACCCAGCAATTTGGCGCCGACATCAAGGCCATCGCAGCCGTCAGGCAGAAAATCGTTGTTGGAGAAAAACGTCGCGCAGTTGTCGAGTTGAGTCTGCTCCCAATCAAGTTGATAGAAAGCGTCGAACGACAGTGCCTCGGTCAGGTTTTGCGTGACATAGAACAGGTTGACCGGCACCAGCGCATCCTTGACTTCGGAACCCGGACGGCGCAGCGCGGACAGGTTGAACGGGTTGATGACGTTGAGCCCGCCCTGAATGAAGGTGCTTTCGCCCCAGTTCACCACTTGCTTGCCCAGGCGCACCGAGCCCGGCTGGCCGTCGATGTCGTAGAGGTAGTAGCCAAAAGCATCGAGCAACTGAGTGCCCGCGGTTTTCGCCGATCGCTTGCGGTTGTTGTCGGCGACCTTCTTGAAGCGCTGGTCATGATCGCGCAGCGCGGTGTCGTACCAATATGTGCCGCGTAAAAACACGCCAATGTTGTCACGCTTCAGCTCAAGGTCATGGGTACCCTTGAACACCGCCGAGAACACATCGCCGGAGGCGAAGTTGAGTTTGCCATCGTCGCTGTTGGCGCTGTTGTGCAACGCCGGATCAGGGTTGGCCGTGGAAATACTCGTGCCCAGGCTCAGCGCCGAATCGAACTGGGCTTCGAGATCGTTCCATTGAAATTGCAGAGCGACGGCAGGACTGGAAACACAACAGCAAGACAATAAAAAAAACGACGGTCGAGCGAGACCGCGAATATGCAATTGCATCACTCTTTACCTCTTATTGTGTTTATCGAGAGTGAGATTTCCGGGGATGTCTTGTAGCGGGGACAGCGGCCGCTGACTCAGCAGGCAAGCGGATTGTTGCGGTTGATCTGGGCCTCTTGTTATGTCTCTATGGATACTAAGTAGGCGCCCCGACCTGAACAAATAGCGTCTTCAGATAGTTGCCATAACACTTCGGCATACCAGAGATTGACCCCATGACGTTGAAACAGCTGCGTTACCTCATCGCGATTGTCGAGGCTGGAAGCTTCTCCAGCGCCGCGCGACGCGCCTTCATTGCCCAACCGGCGTTGAGTCGACAGATCGGCTTGCTGGAAAGCGAACTGGATATGCAATTGCTGTCGCGCCTGCATGACGGCATCGAATTGACCGACGCCGGCCGGCAGTTGTATGAGGTGGCGCGTTCGGTGATTCAGCAAGTCGACTCGGTGAAGGATGAGCTCAAATCAAGCCGTGGCAATCCCATGGGGCACGTGTCGATCTCCATTCCGGCGACGGCGTCGGCGCTGCTGCTGCCCGCGATCATCACCCAGGCGCAGAGCAAATTTCCGGGGATCAAATTGACGGTGTGGGACGGCCTGAGCCGTGAAGGCGGCCAGGCGATCGAGTTGGGCAAGGTCGATTTCGGTGTGGTGCCCAATGCCGAGGAGCTGGAACACGTCATCGCCGAACCGGTGTTTACCGAGGACCTTTTCTGGGTCGGTGCCACCGCGCAAGAAGCCAATCACTCACCGATCAGCCTCGCCGAAGCGGCCGCGACGCGCCTGGTGATGCCGCCGCGCGCACTGCATCTGCGCCGGCGTATCGAACAGGCCGCAATGGAAGCCGGCGTGACACTCGATTCCAGCTACGAACAACAGTCGGCGCCGGGCATCAGCAGTCTGGTGCGCGCGGGACTGGCAGCGACCATCAGCAACTGGCCGCCATTGACGGATCTGCTTGAACCGATCTCAGCGCGACTGATCGTCGAGCCGCGCATCACGCGCACCGTGTCCCTCGCCCATTCGCAGCACAAGCCGCTGTCGTTCGCCGCCACCTGCATGCGCGACCTGGTGCGCAGCCTGCTTGTAGACGCTGTCATCGAAGGCCGCTGGAAAGGCAGCCTGATCGAACGCACTATCGAGCCACCGCTGAGTTTTGTCGGCGAAGCCTGAAGCTGTCACGGCGCAGTCGGACGGCGCCGTTTGCTCAAATCACTGCCGGCCGCCCGACAGCGTCGACCTGAAGCAAGCGCTGGCGAGTCTTCTGCGGATTCATCCACAACAAGCCCGCCAGCCCGGCAACCACCAGCACCGCCCCGCATACCAGAAACCCTTCGGCGTAACCCGCCGGATGCTCGGCGCCAGCACCCTGCACCAACAATCCGGTGACCACCGGAGCCGACAGACCGGCCAGCGACGCAATGCCGTTGCCAATCGCGAGGACGCCTGCACGCTGGCTGCCCGGCGTGAACTCGGCGAGCATCGCCGGGCCGACCGAATACATCACCAGGGCCAGCCCCCCGCTGAACGTCAGACAGACGATCCGCTCCACGTTGCTCAGTCCCTCAAGCATGAGCGCGGCGGACAGCAGGCCGCTGACAATCAGGCAAATGGCAACGAATGCGCCCCGCGACCAGCGGGTCGTGATGCCCGCACGCATGAACCGTTGCGATAACCAGGCCAGAAACAGACTCAACGGTGTCGTCACCACCACGAACAGTACAAACACCCGCCCCGTCATGATCGGGTCAATGCCCAAACCGGTCTGCAGGTAGCTCGGCACCCATGTCAGGGTCAGTGCCAGCGACCAGTTGGCGGCGAAATGACAGAGGTAGTTGCTCAGTACCGTGCTGTCGAGCAGCAGCCGCCGATAAGCGACTCTCCCTTCGTCCAGTCTCAATTGCCCGGTGCGAATCCTGTCGAGGGTGCCTTCGCTGCCAAGCAACCACCACAACACACACCACACTGCACCGATCACCGCGAGCACGATGAAGTTCATGCGCCAGCCGTAATGCACGCTGATCCACGGGATCATCGCACCGGCGACCAGCAGCCCCAGCGCACTGCCCGTGTGCAGCAGCGCAACCGGCAGATTGCGACGGTCATTGGGAAACCATTTGTACAGCGCATGGGTCGCAACTGGCGACGCCGGGCCTTCGCCAATACCGAGCAACACCCGGCAGGCAATGATGGCCCACAGCGAACTGACGAACAGCATCGGTAACTGGATCACCGCCCAGAACGCCCCCATGCCCAGCAACAATGTGCGCGTGGGGCGGCGGTTGGCGACAAATCCCCCGATCACAGCGGATATGGCAAAAAACCAGTGCAAGGCGCCGCCCACCAGACCGAATTCGGTGGGGGTCAGGCCCAGCTCCTTGGACATCGGTACCGCGACCAGGCCAATGACCACTTTGTCGAGGAAGTTCACCAGCATCAAAACCGCCAGCAGTACCGCAATCATCCAGGCCGTGCCCGGACGCGCAGGTTTGTCAGTGTGAGTCATGGTCATCTCTCGTTATTGTTTTTATCGGAGCGTCCGGCCCGCAAGGCCGGACGTACAGCAAGCGACCCTAAGCGGGCATCAGCACGCCTTTGGCGATGGTGTTGCGCTGGATTTCACTGGTTCCGGTCAGGATGCGCATCATTCGCGTCGCACGGAAAATCCACTCCACGGGATGCCCGCGCAACAGACCGGCACCGCCGTGGATCTGCACTGCACGATCAGCGATCCGGAACGCGGTCTCCGAGACGAACAGCTTGCACATCGGTGCCTGGGTACGAATGTCGCCACCGCTGTCATTTACTGCCGCAGTGGCGTACACCATGCTTCGGGCAGCGTGCAGTTCGGTGGCCATGTCGGCGATCATGTGATTGATCGACTGGAACATCGCGATCGGCTGACCGAACTGCTTGCGGGTTCGCGCGTAGTCGATCGACAGGTTCAGCGCCAGACCGGCCAGCCCCAGCAACGTCGGGCAATGGAGCAGGCGGTTGAGGGTAATGCGGCCCATCGCCAATTTGAAGCCCTGCCCCTCTTCGCCGATGCGATGGGTCACCGGTACGCGAACTTCATCGAGAAAAATATCCCCATGCGCACCGCCGCCGGACATCACCGAATAGTCGCTTTCGATGCGTACGCCGGGTGCTTTCAGGTCGACAAAAAAAGCCGAAATGTTTTGTGCTCCCGTGCCCGGTCCGGTGACCGCCAATAGCACGGCAATGTCGGCGTAAGGTGCGCCTGAAATGAAGCGTTTGCCGCCGTTGAGAACGTAATGGTCACCCTCCAGCCGCGCACGGGTCTGAATGGCCGCCGCATCAGAACCGGCCTCGCTTTCAGTGAGGGCGAAGCACACGGTTTTCTGCGCTTTGCAGATGGGCTGCAGGATCGTTTCGACCTGCACGGGACTTGCGACTTTGAACAGATGACCAATGCGCGGCGGACCGGACAGTTCGCCCAGAATGTGTGGCGCCAGCATCGAACCGGTCAGCACCGTCGCCTCCTTCACCGCACACAGATCGGCGACGCTCAGCCCCGCGCCGCCGATGGCTTCGGGCAGCATGATGTTGTAGTAACCCAATTCGCACGAACGCTGCCAGACCTGCTGCAATACCTGGCGGGGATGCGGTTCGGCCCAACTGAGGCCTTCACGCTGTTCAAGCGGGCGGATTTCTTCGCGTACAAAGCCCTCGATGCCTTCGATAATGCCGCGCGCCTTTTCACTTGGTTGATACATGATGATGTCCTCGGTCAGATGCGGCGTTCGCTGTTTTGCCAATAGGCATCGCGGATCAGGCGGCGGACCACCTTGCCGTTGGGGTTTTTCGGCAACTCGCTGACGAAATCCACGCCGCGCGGTTTCTTGAAGCCGGCCAGGATCCGGGCGCAATGCTCGATGATTTCGGTTGCGCTGATCTCGGCGCCGGGCTTGAGTACGATGACGGCGTGCACCGCTTCGCCCCACTGCTCGTCGGGGACGCCGACCACCGCCGCCTCAAAGACCTGCGGCAAGGTGTAAAGCACCTGTTCGACCTCGGTCGGGTAGACGTTGAAGCCGCCGGAAATGATCATTTCCTTTTTGCGGTCGACGATGAATACATAACCCTCGTCGTCCACCGTCGCCAGGTCGCCAGTAAGGTAGTAACCGTCGCGCATCACCTCCGCGGTCAGCTGTGGCGCCCGCCAGTAGCCCTGCATGATGTCTGGCCCCTTAACGACAATTTCGCCAATCTCACCGGGCTTTACATCGTCGAACCCATCATTGACCACCCGCAGGTCTGTCTCGAAATAACAACGCCCGCACGAGCCCAGACGCCGGTAGTCACCGTCCTCGCACAAGTGATCCTGTTCGGTCAGCACGGTCACCAGCGAGCAGGTTTCACCCGCGCCGTAACCCTGCGCCAGAATCGGCCCGAACACCTCTATAGCGCGTTTTACCAACGACGGTGCCATGGGCGCGGCGCCATACATGAGCAGGCGCAGACTGCTCAGGTCATACCGTGACACGTCTGGGAGATTCACCAGCCGATTGATCATCGCAGGGACCAGAAACAGGCGCGTTACCCGTTCGCGCTGAATGCTTTCCAGCAACTGCCGATCGTCGTAACGCTCCAGCAGCAGGTTGCAGGCACCGACAGCCAGCAACGGCATCAACTGCATGCCGCTGGCATGGGTGATCGGGCCGACGTGAGCCATGACATCGCCCGGCACTGCTCGTCGCGTGGGGCTGGCGATACTCTTGCGGATCAGCGCCTTGCGGTTGCCGACGCTGAGCATGGCAGCCTTGAGCACGCCGGAACTGCCAGAGGTGTAATGCAAAACGGCGAGGGTGTCGTCAGGCAGATCACAGCTGACAGGCTTGTCACAGCCTTGGCTGAGCAAGGTCGGGTAATCGATGTCGGCGCCACCTTCGTCCAGCGATACGATCAAGCGCAGTGCGGGCACTTCGGTACGTCGGGCGATCAGCGCTTCGGCGAATGCCGCCGTGGTGATCAGCGCCACGCTGCAGGAATCGTTGAGGATCTGAACGACTTCATCCAGCGACAGCCTTGCGTTGATCGGGACCTTGACCAGCCCAGCCTTGTAGAACGCCACCTCGGCCTCCACCAGCTCGACTCGGTTGGGCGCAAGAATGCCGACATGCTCACCGGTGCGGATACCCTTCTCCAGCAGGCTGGAAGCAAGCTGATTGGTGCGTCGCTCAAGCTGAGCAAATGTAAGCCGGCTTCGGTGATCAATGACCGCCATATGCTGCGGCCAGTACTTGGCACTTCGACTAATTATTTTTCCGAGGTTCACGTTGTTGTTCTCGTCGACAGTAAAAACCCGATCGATGCTAAACAGCGCAAACCCAACGGCGGTAATAACAGTTACGGATGGGGGCTATAACGTTTTTGACTGGAGCACGATGGATCCGTTGAGCAAGACCTCACGAGCGTCACGATCAATATCCGTCCCGTCCCCGCTACTCAACCAAGCCTTCACGTCGTGATGTGAGGCTTCGGATACACACGAAAAATTGCCGCTTCATTGTCAGGTGGTGTTTTTCCGCCTATCTTGTTTAATACCTATACAAAATGATCTTATGCGTACAACATTTTTTGCTGCCAACCTATTTTTACGGGCCCTCCTGCCGCGAGAAAGCGAAATTTGATGGCCACAACCCTGTACGTGCGATGCATGGCGTACAAGAAAGCGGGGCGAATACTTCCCCCGGTACCTCCGCAATCAGGAAGTAAGGCAATGTCTCGATTACTGCTGTTACTGACACTGATGCTCAGCATCGCAAGCTGCACCGGCGTGGATGTCAATCGTTATGCCGATCAACAGCCAGCCCTGGATCTGCACCGTTTTTTCAGCCAGCCCGTCAAGGCCTGGGGAATGTTCCAGAAGCGCAGCGGCGAAGTGACCAAGCGTTTCGAAGTCACGATCGTCAGCCGTCGCGAAGGCGACAACCTGATTCTCGACGAGCGCTTCCTGTACAGCGACGGTACTCGCCAGCAGCGCGTATGGACATTGACACCCGAGGGCCAGGGACGCTGGAGCGGTCGCGCCGGCGATGTGGTCGGCGTTGCCCGGGGCCAGATTGCCGGGAACGCCCTGCACTGGCGTTATCGCCTGAACCTGCCGGTCGACGATTCGACCTATGAAATGAGCATGGACGACTGGATGTACCTGATGGATGAGGACACGTTGATCAACCGCACCAGCATGTCCAAGTTTGGCGTGGAAGTCGGTCAGGTGACTTTGTTCTTCCGTCGTCAGGGCACAGAAGCAAGCCCATGATCCGTACAACGCAGAGCCCAGTTGAATGAACGCAACCCGCCGTCTGTGCCTGGTACTGGGCGACCAGTTGTCCTTCGACCTGGCTTCATTACAGGCACTCGATGCCGAGCGCGATACGGTGTTGCTGGTCGAAGTCATGGAAGAAGCCAGCCATGTGCCCCACCATCCACAGAAGATTGCCCTGATCTTCAGCGCCATGCGCCACTTCGCCAAGGCGCTGCGAGACCAGGGTGTACGTGTTGAATATGTCACCCTGGATGATCCAGATAACCGCAATTCGGTGCCGGGTGAGTTACAGCGCTGGCAAGCGCTGTTGCAGGCCGAAGAAGTGCACGTCACCGAGTGCGGCGACTGGCGGCTGGAGCATTCGATGAAGGAATGCGGCTTGCCGATTCACTGGCACGCCGATACGCGTTTTCTGTGCAGTCGCGAAGAGTTCGCTGCATGGGCCGAGGGCAAAAAACAGCTGCGCATGGAGTTTTTCTACCGGGAGATGCGGCGCAAGAGCCGCTTGCTGCTCAATGGCGACGGTTCGCCAGTGGGCGGCGCGTGGAATTTCGATGCCGAGAATCGCAAGGCCCTGCCCAAAGGCGTGAAAGCCCCCTACCCCGCGCGCTTCCATAACGACGCCATCACCAGCGAAGTACTGGCACTGGTCAAGGCGCGTTTCAGCCAGCACTACGGCGCGCTCGATGACTTCAACTATCCCGTCACCCATGCCGATGCGCAGGCACTGTGGGCGTACTTTCTCGATTACGGTCTGGCCGGGTTTGGCGATTACCAGGACGCCATGGCCAGTGATGAGCCGTTCCTGTTTCATGCGCGCATCAGCGCAGCACTCAATATCGGCCTGCTGGACTTGCGGCAGCTGTGCAGCGACGTGGAGTCGGCGTACTGGTCCGGCAGCGTTGCGCTCAACGCCGCCGAAGGCTTCATTCGGCAACTGATCGGCTGGCGTGAATATGTGCGGGGCGTGTATTGGCTGAAAATGCCCGACTACGCGCTGGGCAACTCGTTCGGCAACACCCGGCCACTGCCCGAGTTCTACTGGACCGGCGATACACAGATGAACTGCATGCGCCACGCCATCGGGCAAAGCTTGCAGCACGCCTACGCGCATCACATTCAGCGGCTGATGGTCACCGGCAATTTCGCCCTGCTCGCCGGTATCGCACCGAGCCAGATCTGCGAATGGTATCTGGCGATCTACATGGATGCCTTTGACTGGGTCGAGCTGCCTAACACACTGGGCATGGTCATGCACGCCGATGGCAGTTATCTCGGTTCCAAACCCTATTGCGCCAGCGGCCAGTACATCAATCGCATGTCGGATTACTGCCGCGATTGCGCGTACAAGGTCAGCGAAAGCACGGCTGACAATGCCTGCCCGTTCAATTCGCTGTACTGGCATTTCCTGATGCGCCACGGCGAGCTGCTGCGGGGCAATCAGCGCATGAGCATGATGTACAAGAACCTCGATCGCATGCCGCAGGCCAGGCAAGAGGCACTGTGGCAACGCGGCGAGAGGCTGTTGGCCCGCCTGGACAAGGGGGAGTCGATCTGAACTCAGTGTTCGCCCGAAACCATCGGTGAAACTTAACGACGGCGCCACCTGTCAACGAATGAACAGCAATCAAGCCTGACCGTTTTGCGATGACCACTGTCCCAGTCCGGCCTATCCGCCCCATGAAACCGGCCCCTGAAAAACCTAACAAAGCAGGTGAGATGGATACCCTCAAACACCTTACTCGCGAAGCACTTGAGTCCGAGGTAAAGCGATTACGCGCCGCGCTGCTGAGCAGTGAAGTCGACACTGAGCAAAATGTGGCGGCCCAACTGCAGGCCAGTAGAGCTGCGCTCGCCCGCAGTGAGGAACGCTTCAGCACCATTCTGGAAACCATCGAATCGGCATTTGCCATCGTCAAAGTCAAATTCGACGCCAACGACGATCCCGTCGACTACTACTTCGTCGAGGCCAATCCGGCGTTCGAGCGCCAGTGCGGGGTCAACCTGCGCGGCAAATGGGTCACCGAATTCGCGCCCAATCTGGAACGCTTCTGGTTCGAAACCTACGGCCATGTGGCCAAGACCGGGGAACCGGCGAACTTCGAAAATTACGCCAATACCTTTGAACGCTGGTTCGATGTGCGCGCCGTGCGGGTCGGCGATCCGGCCGACCGGCAGATCGCGATCCTGTTCAACGACGTCACCGAGCGACGCGATGCCGAGGAGCGCTTGCGCGCCAGTGAAGCGATCGCCCGAGAGAACGTCGAACGCGTGCAACTTGCCCTCGCCGCCGGTGCCATTATCGGCACCTGGCATTGGGACCTGCTGACTGATCGTTTTGCCGTCGACGAAGGCTTCGCCCAGGTGTTCAACCTCGACCCGAGTCTGGGGCGCGAGGGCCTCAGCCTCGAACAAGTGATCACCAGCGTGCACCCCGACGATCGGGATGCGCTGACCACGGCGATCGACGAAGCCATTGGTCGCGGCGGCGCCTATTCCCATCAGTACCGCGTGCGCCGCGCCGACGGCAGATACCAGTGGATCGAAGCCAACGGCCGCGTTGAGTGTGCCGATGACAACAAACCACTACGCTTCCCCGGCGTCCTGATCGACGTCGAGGAACGCCGCACCGTTGAGGCGGAGCGCGACGGGGCTATCGCCGCCTTGCGTGCGCTCAACGACACACTGGAACAGCGGGTGTCATCGCGCACCGCCGAGTTGATGCAAGCGGAAGAAAAACTGCGTCAGTCGCAGAAGATGGAGGCGGTCGGCCAACTGACGGGGGGCCTGGCTCATGACTTCAATAATTTGCTGGCCGGCGTTTCTGGCGCGCTGGAATTGATGGGGACGCGGATCAGTCAGGGCCGGTATAGCGAAGTCGACAAATACATGGTCACCGCTCAGGGCGCGGTCAAGCGTGCTGCTGCCCTCACCCACCGCCTGCTGGCGTTCTCCAGACGCCAGACCCTCGATCCGCGCCCTACCGACGTCAACATGCTGATGACCGGCATGACCGAACTGATCCAGCGCACCGTGGGCCCGAGCATTTTTCTGGAAACCATTGGCTCGCCGGAGCTCTGGCCGACGCTGGTGGATGCCAGTCAACTGGAAAACGCGCTGCTCAACCTGTGCATCAACGCCCGCGATGCGATGCCCGATGGCGGACGCATTACCATTGAAACGGCCAATCGCACCATGGATGCCGAGACCGCCGCCGCGCTGGACATTCCCGAAGGTGAATACGTGTGTCTGTGCGTCACCGATACCGGCATCGGCATGTCGGCGGATGTGGTCGCCAAGGCCTTCGACCCGTTCTTTACCACCAAGCCGCTGGGCCAGGGCACGGGGCTCGGGCTGTCGATGATCTACGGTTTCGCCAAGCAATCCGGCGGCCAGGTGCGCGTGCACTCGCAGGTCGACCGGGGCACCACGATGTGCATCTACCTGCCGCGTCACTGCGGCGACCCCGTGCACAGTCTCGATGACAAGCACATCGCACCGGCTGTAGTTCCCAAGGCCAGCGAGACCATTCTGGTGGTGGACGATGAACCCACGGTGCGCGCCTTACTGACCGAAGTGCTTGGCGATCTCGGCTACAACCTGCTTGAGGCAAGCGACAGCGTTGCAGGACTGAAGGTGTTGCAATCGAACGTGCATATCGACTTGCTGATCACCGACGTCGGCCTGCCGGGTGGCATGAACGGCCGACAATTGGCTGACGCCGGCAGAGAGATCCGGCCGAACCTGACGACCCTCTTCATTACCGGTTACGCGGAGAACGCAGTGATCGGCGCCGGTCAACTGGGCCCCGGCATGCAGGTGCTGACCAAGCCCTTCGCGATCGACACGCTGGTGGCGCGGGTCAGTGAACTGATGTGCTCAAGATCCGAATGAACGACCGCTGCGGCGGAACAAACCAGGCAGACGGGCTGCGGCCAAGGAGTATGAAATGGTGACTTTCCTGATTTTCCTGATCGCCTGCGGCGCGGCCGCAACCACCGGCATGGTTTTCAAGCCAGGCCAATGGTACGCGCAGCTCGACAAACCGAAGTTCACCCCGCCCAACTGGGTGTTTCCGGTGGCATGGACGACGATCTACCTGCTGCTGGCCTGGGTTGGCTTCCGCTTGACCCTGATTCCCGGCAGCGAAATGGTGTTGGCGTTATGGGCGGCGCAGATTGCCCTGAACACGCTGTGGACACCGGTGTTTTTCGGTGCCCAGCGGATCGTTGCCGCGATGATCATTCTCGTACTGTTGTGGCTGGTCGTCGCCGTGATGGTGGTCCTGGCCTTGCGCCTGGATGTCATCACCGGGTTGATCCTGTTCCCTTATCTGGCCTGGCTGTGTGTCGCCGCGGCGCTGAACTTCTCGATCATGCGCAATAACCGGGTGAGGTAGTGTGTGCCCGTCACAAAGACGACGAGCGCTTCAAGGTCTCGCTCGGCAACTCCTTGAACATCGCCCGGTAACTGCTTGAAAAGCGGCCCAAATGCCAGAACGACCAGTTCATCGCGACTTCTGCCACTGTCGTATCTGCCGGCGAGCGTTTGAGCAATTCTCGCCGGGCACTGTTGAGCCTGCGCAAACGCAGCCAATGGCTCGGCGACATCCCCGTGTACGCCTTGAACGTCTGCTGCAACTGGCGCAGGGAAACTCCGGCGACCCGCGACAGTTCCAGCAGATTCAGGGTTTGCTCCGGTGAATCTGCCGCCCACTCGCCCACGCGCTTGAGGGTGATTCGTTCTTCGGCGCGACGCTGCAAACCACCGCCGTCCAGGCACACGCTCGCGTTGTCGAGGATGAACAGGCAGTCCTCCAGCAACTGCTGGGTCAGCGCTTCTTTGCTTGGTTGATCAAGGGTTTGCGACAACTTCGTGAGTGTCGAGCTTAACCAGCGACTGAACAATCCGTTCTGCGCGCCATTGAGCGGCGCCATGAACAGACCTTCCAGTCTGGCCATGTCCAACCCATTGCGCTGGACGAATTGCGGGCCGAACACCACGGCGATCTCCTGGTAGTTCTCCGGAGTGATCCAGATGTTGCGGCTCTCTTCATTGAGCAGATAAAGCGCGTTGTCGCTGCGATCGAAACAGAACGCCAGCGAGCCTTCCGGCGCGCTGAAATTCTGCTCGACCCGGGTGTTCATCTGTTCCTCGTAGACCTCCACACCCTGCAAATCCAGATAACGGATCTGCCCGGCGAAATGCCCCGGCGACATCTGCTGGTAATGCTGAACCCAACCCGGCGTGGCGCGGATCTGTTCGGTGACATCGGCGGTGTTGAAAGCTTGAACCTGTAGCGGATTACACGTCGTCATGGGAGACCTTGCGCACTCTTTTGGTGCGCTTTGGTGCTGCTGAAAGTGGATAGATGGAACGTCAAGGCCCGCCCAAGATAGTCGTCAACGCGCCACAGGGGAAGCCTGCGAAAGATGAAATCGCTTTTCCCCCGCGTCAACAAAACCAACGACGAGGTCTTTATGAATGCCCCTTTCGATCAGCTGTTCACATGGCTGAAAGATCACAAGATTACCGAAGTGGAATGCGTGGTCAGCGACCTGACCGGCATCGCCCGCGGCAAGATCGCACCGACCAACAAGTTCCTGCATGAGCGAGGCATGCGCCTGCCGGAAAGTGTGCTGCTGCAAACGGTAACCGGGGATTTTGTCGACGACGACGTCTACTACGATCTGCTCGATCCGGCCGACATCGACATGGTCTGCAAGCCGGTGAGCGACGCGGTGTACGTGATTCCGTGGGCCATCGAGCCGACCGCCATCGTCATCCACGACACCTTCGACAAGTTCGGCAACCCGATCGAACTGTCGCCGCGCAACGTGCTCAAGAAAGTCCTTCAGCTGTACACCGACAAAGGCTGGAAGCCGATCGTGGCGCCGGAAATGGAGTTCTACCTGACCCAGCGCTGCGAAGACCCGGACTTGCCGTTGAAGGCACCGCTGGGCCGTTCCGGTCGTGCCGAGAGTGGTCGTCAGTCGTTCTCCATCGATGCCGCCAACGAATTCGATCCACTGTTCGAAGACGTTTACGACTGGTGTGAACTGCAAGGCCTGGACCTGGACACGCTGATCCACGAAGACGGCCCGGCGCAGATGGAAATCAACTTTCGTCACGGCGATGCGCTGGATCTGGCCGACCAGATCACCGTGTTCAAGCGCACCCTGCGTGAAGCCGCGCTCAAGCACAACGTGACCGCAACCTTCATGGCCAAGCCGATCGGCGACGAGCCCGGCAGCGCCATGCACCTGCATCAGAGCGTGGTCGAGATCGCCAGCGGCCAACCGATTTTCGCCAATGCCGACGGCAGCATGAGCGACCTGTTCCGCCACCACATCGGCGGCCTGCAGAAATACATCCCGAAGGTGCTGCCGATGTTCGCGCCGAACGTGAACTCGTTCCGCCGCTTCCTGCCGGACACTTCGGCGCCGGTCAACGTCGAGTGGGGCGAAGAAAACCGCACCGTCGGCCTGCGGGTGCCGACCTCCGGGCCTGAGGCGATGCGGGTTGAAAACCGTTTGCCGGGTGCTGACGCCAACCCGTACCTGGCGATCGCGGCGAGCCTGCTGTGCGGTTACATCGGCATGGTCGAAGGCGTCGAGCCGAGCGCTGCCGTCGAAGGCCGGGCTTACGAGCGTCGCAACCTGCGCTTGCCGATCACCATCGAAGAAGCCCTGACCCAAATGGAAGAGTGCGACACCGTCGCGCAATACCTGGGCAGCAAATTCGTACGCGGCTACGTCGCGGTGAAACGCGCCGAGCATGAAAACTTCAAGCGCGTGATCAGCTCCTGGGAGCGGGAGTTCCTGTTGCTGAGCGTCTGATTAAAACAACAAAAACCAACCCACGATCGTTCCCACGCTCTGCGTGGGAATGCCTCAATGGACGCTCAGCGTCCGCTTTGGGACGCAGAGCGTCCCGGGCTGCATTCCCACGCGGAGCGTGGGAACGATCAGCAAGAGTCGCCTGAAAAATCCAATAATTCGAAGAGGTGTCGATATGCGTCTGTTGAAATCCTTGATCCCCGCCGCTCTGGCCCTGGCGTGCAGTGCCGGAGCCATCGCCCAACCCCAGGTCAGCGTCTACAACTGGACCGATTACATCGGCGAAACCACCCTCGCCGACTTCCAGTCCACCAGCGGAATCAAGGTGATCTACGACGTCTTCGACTCCAATGAAACCCTTGAAGGCAAACTGCTCGCCGGCCGTACCGGGTACGACGTAGTGGTGCCGTCCAACCACTTCCTCGCCCGTCAGGTCAAGGCCGGTGCGTTCCTCAAACTGGATCGCTCGCAGCTGCCGAACTGGAAAAACCTCGACCCGAAACTGCTGGCCCTGCTTGAGAAAAACGATCCGGGCAACGAGCACTCGGTGCCATACCTGTGGGGCACCAACGGCATCGGCTACAACGTCGACAAGGTCAAGCAAGTGCTGGGCATCGATCACATCGATTCCTGGGCCGTGCTGTTCGAACCGGAGAACCTGAAGAAACTCACCCAGTGCGGCGTGTCGATGATGGACTCGGCCGATGAAGTGTTCCCGGCCATCCTCAACTACATGGGCATGGACCCGCGCAGCGAAAAACCCGAAGACTACAAGAAGGCTGAAGAGAAACTGCTGAGCATCCGGCCGTACATCACTTATTTCCATTCCTCGAAATACGTGTCCGACCTGGCCAACGGCGACATCTGCGTGGCCTTCGGTTACTCCGGCGACGTGTTCCAGGCCGCCAACCGCGCCAAGGAAGCCAAGAACGGCGTGAACATCGCTTACTCGATTCCCAAGGAAGGCGCGAACCTGTGGTTCGACCTGCTGGCGATTCCTGCCGATGCCGGCAACACCAAGGAAGCCCACGCCTTCATCAATTACCTGCTCGACCCGCAAGTGATCGCCAAGGTCAGCGCCTCGGTCGGCTACGCCAACCCGAACCCGGCGGCCAAGCAATACATGGATGCCGAGCTGGTCAACAATCCCGAGGTCTATCCGTCCCAGGAAGTCCTCGACAAGCTCTATATCTCCTCTACCCCGCCTCAGTCGATCATGCGTCTGATGACCCGGTCCTGGAGCAAAGTGAAGTCGAACAAATGAATCAGTACACCCAGGAACACGCCCTCTCCTATTACGCCGCGTCGGCCCGTGCCAGCACACCCTATCCGGAACTGGCGGATGACCTGATCGCCGATGTCTGCGTGATCGGCGGCGGTTTCACCGGCGTCAACACGGCCATTGAACTGGCGCAGCGCGGGCTCTCGGTGATCCTGCTCGAAGCCCGGCGCATCGGCTGGGGCGCCAGCGGGCGCAATGGCGGGCAATTGATTCGCGGGATCGGTCATGACGTCGAAGGTTTCTCACGGCATGTCGGCAGCGAAGGCGTGCGCTACCTGCACCGGGCCGGGATCGACTCGGTGGAGCTGGTGCGCCAGCGCATCACCGACAACGCCATCGAGTGCGACCTGCGCTGGGGCTTCTGTGAGCTGGCCAACACGCCGGCGCAGTTCGACGCCTTCAAGGCCGAGCAGGACAGTCTCGCGCAGCTGGGTTATCGCCATGAAACGCGGCTGGTTGCCCCTGAGCTGATTCGTCAGCAAGTGGTGAACGCGGGTGTCTACAAGGGCGGCCTGATCGACATGGGCTCAGGCCACTTGCACCCATTGGATCTGGTGCAGGGCGAAGCGCGGCTGGCAGCCACCCTCGGGGTGCGGATTTTCGAGCAGAGCCCGGTGCTGAAAATCGTCCACGGCTCGACCGTTCAGGTTCGCACTCAGAGCGGCACCGTGCGCGCTGGCAGCCTGGTGCTCGGCTGCAACGCGCACCTGGACGAACTCGAACAGCAACTCAGTGGCAAGGTGCTGCCCGCCGGCAGTTACATCATCGCCACCGAACCGCTGTCGGCGGCGCGCGCCGCCGAACTGATTCCGCAGAACCTGGCGCTGTGCGACCAGAAAGTCGGCCTCGACTACTACCGGCTCTCGGCGGACCGCCGCTTGCTGTTCGGCGGCGCCTGCCATTATTCGGGACGGGACCCGGCGGACATCGCCGCCTACATGCGCCCGAAGATGCTCAAGGTCTTCCCGCAACTGGCGGACGTACGCATCGACTACCAGTGGGGCGGCAAGATCGGCATCACCGCCAACCGTTTCCCGCAGGTCGGTCGACTCAAGCAACAGCCGAACGTGTTCTACGCCCAGGGCTATTCCGGCCACGGTCTGAACGTTACCCACTGGTGCGCCAAGCTGTTGGGTGAGGCGATCCACGCCGGTCACAGTCAGGGCATGGACGTGTTCAGCCACGTACCGCACATGACCTTCCCCGGCGGTCCGGCGCTGCGCTCGCCATTGCTGGCACTGGGCATGTTCTGGTATCGCCTGCGAGAGTTGTTGGGATAAGGCGTCCTGCACATTTGCTCTATCGCGAAGCACTTCTATATTGATGAAGTGCTTTGGCGTTCCTGACGCTCAGTGCCCGATACACTCTGGAGGTCATGGATGGAGTCGTCAGCCGCCGATCAACCGCGAGCGCCCGGCCAGGCGTCGGTCAAGACCCGCCGTTTCAGCATTTCGCTGGTGTGGATCGTGCCGATCATCGCGGTGCTGGTGGGCATTTCGCTGGTAGTGCACAACCTGATGCAGGAAGGCCCCAGCATCATCGTCACTTTCAAGACCGGCAGCGGCCTGACCGCCAACAAGACCGAGGTCAAATACCGCAACGTGGTGATCGGCCAGGTCACGGATGTCGAGCTGAGCAACGACCAGAAACACGTCAACGCCACGATCAAACTGGCCAAGCAAGCCGAAACCTTTACCCGCGCAGACTCACAGTTCTGGGTGGTGCGCCCGCGCATTGGTGCGGGCGGTGTCTCGGGCATCGACACGTTGCTGTCCGGTGACTACATCGGCGCCGACATCGGTCAGTCCAACTCGCGCGCAAAACACTTCAAAGGCCTGGAAAACCCGCCGCCGATCACCTACGGCGAACCGGGCAAGCGCTTCAACCTGCACGCCTCGGACCTCGGCTCGCTGGACATCGGCTCGCCGGTCTATTACCGCAAGATTCCAGTCGGTCAGGTGGTGGCCTACGCACTGGACGCCGATGGCAAAGGGGTGAACATCGAGGTGTTCATCCACGCGCCAAACGATGCTTTTGTCACCGAAAACACCCGGTTCTGGAACGCCAGCGGCATTGACGTCAACGTCGGCGCCAACGGCTTTGCGGTGAAAACCGAATCGTTGTCGACCTTGCTGGTCGGCGGCATCGCCTTTCGCGCGCCGGAGTACAGCCCCAACGATGTCGCTGCCGCCGAAGAAAAAACCTATGACCTGTTCGACGATCAGCAAACCGCCCTCGCCCCGCCCAACGGCAAGGCGCAGTACCTGAGTTTGCGTTTCGACCAGGCGCTGCGCGGGCTGAAAGTCGATGCGCCGGTGGAATTTCTCGGCATCGAGATCGGCCGGGTGGTCAGCGTCAACCTCGATTTCGACGCGAAAAAACGCAGCTTCCCGCTCAACGTCGGCATCGTGATCTACCCGGCACGCCTCGGCCAGGCTCATATCAAGATGCTCAAGGCACTCGAGCACAATCCGGACGACGAAGCGGCGGCCGTGCGCCTGATCGGCACCTTCATCGACAACGGTCTGCGCGCCCAGGCCCGTAGCGGCAACCTGCTGACCGGCCAGTTGTACATTGCCCTGGACTTCTTCCCCAAAGCCGAAAAAGTCGCGTTTGACCCCACTGCCCGCCCGGTCAGCGTTCCGACCGTCCCCGGCAGCCTCGAACAGTTGCAGGAAAAACTCGAAGCGATGGTCGACAAACTCAACAAGCTGCCGGTGGAACGGATTGCCGGCAACCTCGACAGCAACCTCGTGGAATTGCGCAAAGGCCTGACCCAGTTCAACGCCAAGACCCTGCCCGGCGTGCAGAACACCCTCGCCGACGTGAGCAAGACCTTGCAATCGGCCAGTTCGACCCTGGCCGAAGATTCACCGCAACGCGAACAACTGAGCCAGACCCTCGACGAGCTCGGGCGCATGTCCCGTTCGCTGCGTGAGCTGTCCGATTATCTGGGCCGTCATCCGGAATCGTTGATTCGCGGCCGCCCCGACAACGCCGCGCCACTGGACCTCAAAGGGCCGCCGCGCAACTGAGCACAGGAGCTGTCCCATGGCTTTAAAGCTGAAGTTCACCGTGCTCGCGATCAGCTTGTTGCTCGGCGCGTGCAGCAGCGCCCCGATCAGCTTTCATACACTGACGCCGACGCAACCGGTGGCCGGCCGCGCTGATTCGGAGATCGCCATCGAAAGCATCAGCGTGCCGCCGCAGGTCGACCGGCCGCAAATCGTGATCCGCCAGGGCAACAGCGGCCTGGCGATTCTTGAGACCGAATGGTGGGCCGCGAGCCTCAGTGATGAATTGCGCAGCGCGCTGGTGGATCAACTGAGCAATGCCGGCGGCGTGCGCAAAACGTCCGTGCGCATCGATGTGCAACGCTTCGATTCGATTCCCGGGCAATACGGGCTGATCGACGTCAAATGGCGCCTGCGCCAGGCCAACCCCGGGGACGATGTCCTGCTCGCCTGCCGTTCGCTGCTGCAAACCCCGTCCGGACCGACCATCGACGATCTGGTGGTGGCCCAGCAGAACAACGTCAAGCGTCTGGCTGCGCTGATCAGTCAGGCAGCGGGCACTTCGCGCGGCTGTCCACCGTCCTCTTGAGGAACCGGGCTCAGCGAGACGGCAAAACGACAACCGTGGGGCTCGCGCGTGGTGAGCCGGACTTGCCAGTGCTCCCGGTTGCAGATCCGCTGCACCAGTGACAATCCCAGTCCTAGCCCCTCTCCTCGACGCTCGTCACCGCGCACGAACGGCTGAAACATCGCTTGTCGCTGCTCCTCCGGAATACCGATGCCGCTGTCTTCGACCACAAAACCGTTTTCCCCGACGCTCAGCCTGACAAAACCCTGATCGGTGTAATGCCAGGCATTTCGCAGCAGGTTGCCCATTACTGACTGCAAGAAGGTCTGGTTGTAGCGAGCCGCGCCGGCCGGGTTGATGTCGCAGAAAAAATCGAGCCCTTTTTCGCGGATCAGCCGACCCCAGATTTCACCTTGGACCCGCGCAACCTCCTCAAGCGTGACGCAAATGTCACCACCGGTATCTTCCTGCGAGCGGGCGAGCATGAGGAAGGTGTCCACCAGCTGACGCATTTCATGGCTGGCCCGGGCGATACGGTTGACCTGCGCGGCCGAACGCGCATCGAGCGACGGATTGGCGAGCAGTAATTCGCAGGCGCCGCCGAGCACCATCAACGGTGTGCGAAGCTCATGGCTCACGTCGCTGGTAAAGAGCTTTTCACGGCTCAGCGTTTCGCGCAGCCGGCCCAGTGTCTGATCGAACGAGAGCGCCAGTTCCCCGACCTCGTCCGCCGCGTAGTCCGGATGCAGGGGCGGCGCCAGCACCAGCAGCTGGTCGCGGTGACGAACCTGGCGTGCCAGCCGAATGACCGGGGCCATCACGCGCCGTGCCAGCAATCGGCCCAGCACAATCGCAAGCAGAATGCTCAGAATGAATCCCACCGCGACCACAATAAACAACAGACGCTCACGCTGCTCGAGACTCTCCTGATCACGCAACAGCACGTATTTGCGTCCACCCACCATCTCGACCATGGCGAAAAAACCGTCACCCTCGAACATGACCTCCTGAAACCCCGGTGACAGAGACGCCAGTGACGGAACCAGCGCCATGGCACCCGGCCCGCCTTCGAAGAAAAACAGCTCGCTCTTTTCCGGTCGATGGCTCCAGCGACTGATGTCATCCATAGCCAGCAAACGATGTAGACCGCCCATCAAGGTCGTGGCGGTCAACTTGTGTTCCACCACATGCACGGTGGCAACGATTCCCAGCGCAAATACGCCGGCCACCAGCGCACTCATCGAGGCGAATACGATGACGATCCGTTTCGTCAGGCTTTGCTTGAAATCCATTCGGCTGGAGGACTCCACCTCTGTTGTCAGACTCAGCGGTCAACATCAGGTGTGTACTCAGTAGATGTGACCGAACAGATTCAGCTTCACCTCAAACAGCAACAGTTGTTAAGCCAGCCCGGTAAAAAAAGCGTATTTGAGTCTGGTTATCAGAAACTTGATTAATTGCACACTTTCAACTCTCGCAAATTTTTCACATGTTCTTCACTGCGGCCCAACGTGAACAGCTCCAACATTCAGCCAGCATTCAAGTACGCAACCATAAAGTTGATCAAATCGCAGGCCACTCGCGCCTGCGAAGTTAAGGGGCATGGCGTGGAGCGACAGATGCTGTTAACAGCAGTCTATAAACAACGTCGAATATTGCGACCTGGAAAACTGCTGACGGTTATCGGTGCAGGGGTAGCGATTGCACTGGTCAGCGGCTTCGTCTGGGTAACCCGCTCGCCCATTGATCTGGGCCATGCGGGGAAGGCCTCAAGAGCTGATTGGACCAACGCCTGGCAGGCGGGCGAAGTCGTGGCGCTGGTGCGCCATGCTGAACGTTGCGACCGCTCCGACCATGTTTGTCTGGGCCCGGAAGACGGTATCACTCAGGTAGGCAATGACTCGGCTGCGCGGGTGGGCAAGGGTTTTGCGAGGCTGGGCATGCAGCAGGCGCAGGTGTTGACCAGCCCGCTGACCCGGACCGTGCAAACGGCGCGTGCCATGTTCGGGCAGGACGCTACTGCCCAGACCTGGCTTGAATCCTGCGGTCCGTCGCTGCGTAACGAGGTGGTGGCGCACAAAGTTGCGCAACGCAATCTGGTGCTGATCACCCACAGCGGCTGTATCAGCGACTTTGAAAAACAGACCGGTTTCCCTCACGCGATCGCCGCTGATTATGGAAGCACGCTGTTTGTTCGCCTTGATGCCAAGGGGCAACTTAAAGTGCTGGGTATTCTGGATGCCGAGGCCTGGTCTCAACTCAATAGTGATTAACGCCTTGGACAGCTAATTGACAGTTCCGAGTTGTATTCAATCAAACAAAGCAGACTTCATTAAATTGTAATAAGCGGTGTATCTGCCCCCGATTTACTGGACAGCTGTTTTTTTCAGGCTTTGCTGTATTGCGAGAACTTCGGCCTGGAGGTACGGCAGTTCTCTGGATACAGGAAATGCCCCGACACCTGCATTCATTCAGCACGATGACACGCTCGTTCAGGAACACGCCGGGCAGGTCATCGACATCAGAATTTCGTACGGTACCAAGGCTTTGTCATGACGTCTGAGAACAACCCGCTGCGACACACCGCCCTCTTGTCCCCGGCAACAACAATCGAACGCTGGGCCATTCCCGGCCTGATTCTCGCGTTCGTGGTGTTTTACCTGCTGCCGTTGATGAACCACGGCCTGTGGATCCCCGATGAAACCCGCTACGGCCAGATCAGCCAGGAAATGCTGCTGAGTGGCAATTGGGTAGCCCCGCATTTCATGGGCATCCGTTATTTCGAGAAACCGATTGCCGGCTACTGGTTGATTGCCATCGGCCAGGCGATTTTCGGTGACAACCTGTTTGGCGTACGCATTGCTTCGGCGCTGAGTACCGGAGTCAGTGTCTGGCTGACTTATCTGCTGGCCCGTCGACTCTGGAACAACCCTCGAATCAGCCTCGCGAGCGCCCTGCTGTACATGAGTTTCGGGCTGATCGCAGGTCAAGCTGGCTATGCCAATCTCGATCCGCAATTCACCTTGTGGGTCAACCTGAGCATGGTGGCTGCGTGGTTTGCCATCGACAGCCGCACGCCCCGCGCTCGCCTGGGTGGCTGGGTCCTGCTCGGCGTCGCATGTGGCATGGGCCTGATGACCAAAGGCTTCCTCGCCCTGCTGTTGCCGGTGCTGATCGCCCTGCCCTACATGGTCTGGCAACGACGGTTCGGTGAGCTGGTGCGTTACGGACTGGTCGCTATGGCGGTCTGCGCCCTCGTCAGCCTGCCTTGGGTATTGGCAGTCCATTACCGGGAACCGGACTTCTGGCGGTTCTTCTTCTGGCACGAACACATCCGTCGCTTTGCCGCCGGAGACGACGCGCAACATGCCCGTCCGTGGTGGTTCTACCTGCCTTTGCTGTTTGCCTCAACCCTGCCGTGGGCGCTGCTGCTTCCTTCGAGCTTGCTGCGCATGTGGCGCGAAAGGGGTGAGGCAAAAATTGCGTACCTGACACTGTGGTTCCTGCTGCCACTGGCCTTTTTCAGTCTGAGCAGCGGCAAACTTCCTACGTACATCATGCCGTGCCTGCTGCCCGTCGCGCTGTTGATGGGGCAAACCGTGGTCTGGTGGCAGGATCAACGCAATGGCCGGATCCTGCGCCTGAACGGTGTGATCAACACGGTGCTTGCCAGTGTTGCGTTGGTGGCCCTGCTCTATCTTCAGGCCAGGAAAGAAATCTACGAAAACACCGAGATGTTCAGCCTGTCGCTGGCTTATATCGTGGTGATGGGCTGGATCATCGCCAACGCCTTGCAAGTGCTGCGGCCACTGACGTTGTGGGCAATGCCGGCGTTGGGTATCGGACTGCTCGTAGCATTGCTGCCTGCGGCCATGCCGGCGCAGATCGTCAACAGCAAGATGCCCGATCAGTTCATTGCCGAGCATCAACGGGAACTGAGTGAAACCGCGTCCCTGCTGAGCAACGATCTGGGCGCGGCCTCGGCGCTGGCGTGGCGCCTGAAACGCCCGCAAGTGGACCTGTTCAACACCATCGGCGAATTGAAATACGGCCTCGAAGACCCGGCCATGTCGGCACGCAAAGTCACCCTGGACAGCGTCGACCAGTGGATGACCGACGCGCGAAAAAAAGGCGCCGTCGGTGTGGTGTTGCGCGTCAACAGCACTCAGGAAGAGCAGGAAGTAGAACGGCTGCCGGTGGACGGCAAGCATTATCGGCGCGGCAATCTGCACATTTTCATCTTTGCGCAGGGTCAGCCATGACGGTGCGCAACAATGACCGCACCGCCCTGCTGCTCCTGCTGGCCGCCAGCGCCCTGATGTTGCTGCTGGGCCTGGGCAGCCGCGAACTGTGGGGCGCGGAAACCCGCTGGGCCAACATCGCGTTGCAGATGCTGCAAAGCGGCGATTACTTCGATCCGTACCTCAAGGGCGATCCCTATTACGACAAGCCGTTGCTGTCGTACTGGCTGATCACCGCAACCGCAGGGTTGACCGGTGGCCTGGATCACTGGTCGCTGCGTCTGCCTTCGGTGCTGTCCGCGTGGTTGAGCGTTTGGCTGGTGTATCGGCTGGGCGAGCAGTTATTTCGCAAGGGCACGGGGCTGATCGCCGGGTGGATGCTGGCAACCACCTTCTATTTCGTGTTCTGGGCACGGGTCGCCACGGCCGACATTCTGACCGTGTGCGGGGTGCTGGCAGCGGTCTGGTGGTATTGGCGCGGGCCGGAGGACACCCGTTTTTCGCGTTACGTGGTGTTCTGCTGTTTGCTGGCCCTGACCTCACTGTTCAAGGGGCTGATCGGCTTTATCCTGCCGGGGCTGGTGCTGCTGCCGCACCTGTTGAATAACGGTCGCTGGAAGCGTCATCTCAATCTGAGACTGCTCGCCGCGCTGCTGATTGCCGGGGTGTTCTACATGACGCCGTTCCTGCTGTCCCACCTCTACGGCGCGCCGAATTACGGGCAAAGCGGCCTTGGGCTGGTATTGCGGGAAAACGTCGTGCGGTTTTTCCAGCCATTCGACAATATCGGCCCGATCTACACCTATTTACTGTACCTGCCGATTTATACCCTGCCCTGGGCGCCGTGCTGGATCGTTGCCTTGTGGGTCGCGGCGCGGAACTGGAAACACATCGAGCCGGACACCCGCTGGCTGATTCAGGGGCTGGGATTATTAATGCTGTTCTTCACGGCCAGCGGCAGCCGACGCAGTTATTACGTGCTGCCACTGGTGCCGTTCGCGCAACTGCTCGGGGCGTGGTGGATCACCCGGCGCGCGGCGGCTCGAAATGGCGCAGGCCCGTTCGACGGGCGTGGCCTGAAAATCGCTTTCGGCGTGGCTACTGCCCTGCTGCTCGGCATACTCGGTGTGCTTTACCCGTGGACCAACAGCGGAGGCGGTGTAATCCGTTTCGGCGAAACCGTCCTTCTGCAAGCCAGCCAACGCGCACCGTTGAGCCAATGGCGCCTGGTCATGGTCGACGTCGACAACAAAGTCCCCTTGTACCTGCAGACGGGCGGTGCACCGTTCTACTACGTACCGGAAAACCGGGATTTCCCCCGCGACGGCGATACCGCTGCCATGTTCGCCTGGCTGGAACGCACCAGCGGCCAGCACTGGGATCCGCAACGGACCCTTTTTGTCGCCCAATACCGCACCGGCGATCCCATTCCGCTGAATCACCTCAGCCGCGACTATCAAGTCATCACCACCACGCCCACGCGCGGCGAACAGTTGTTCCACGGCCGGGAAGATCAAAGCGTGGCCTACCTCCCCCAACGTTTCTGAAAGACAGCGCCGGGTTCGCCCGGCGTCCCCGCCAAGTGACTGCTAACCTGAATGGCAATGACATGTATAAACGGTTGGTTTGACGATTTTTTCTCATTTGCTTCTCTACATTGCCAGCCAACATATGCAAATCATTCGCATTGAAACTCACGCGAACGCTTGCCCATGAACGTCTAAAAAACAGGAGCTGCCCCGCCATGAGTCCATCCCTTCCGTCCTTCCTGAAACAGGCCGCGCTGGCGACTGCGCTGCTCGCTGCCGGGCAGGCCTTTGCCGCCGATTCAGTCGGCCTTCTGGTCTACAACGCCCAGCACGAAACCCTGACCAAGGCCTGGGTGGCCGGGTTCACCGAAGAAACCGGGATTCCGGTCACGGTGCGCAACGGCGACGATACGGAAATGGGCAATCAGATCGTGCAGGAAGGTGCGGCGTCGCCAGCGGATGTGTTCCTGACGGAAAACTCCCCGGCCATGGTGCTGGTGGACAACGCCAAGCTGTTCGCGCCCGTGGCTCCGGCGACCCTCGAACAAGTCGATGCGGCGTATCGCCCGGCCCACGGCCATTGGGTCGGTATCGCCGCGCGCTCCACGGTGTTCGTCTACAACCCGGCCAAGCTGTCGGAAAAAGACCTGCCCAAATCGCTGATGGACCTCGCAAGCCCGGCCTGGAAAGGTCGCTGGGCCGCGTCGCCTGCCGGTGCGGATTTCCAGGCGATCGTCGCCGCCGTGCTGCAACAGAAAGGCGAAGCCGCCACCCTCGAATGGCTCAAGGGCATGAAAGCCAACTTCACCGCCTACCGTGGCAACAGCTCGGTGCTCAAAGCGGTGAACGCCGGACAAGTCGACAGCGGCGTGATCTATCACTATTACGCTTTCGTCGATCAGGCCAAGACCGGCGAAAACAGCAAGAACACCGCCCTGCACTACTTCAAGCATCAGGATCCGGGCGCATTCGTGAGCATTTCCGGTGGCGGCGTGCTGGCTTCCAGCAAACACCAGGAAGACGCGCAGAAATTCCTCCAATACATCACCGGCAAGCAAGGCCAGGAAGTGTTGCGTACCGGCAATTCTTTTGAATACGCCGTTGGCAAGGACGCCGGTTCCAATCCGAAACTGGTGCCGTTGAAGGACCTGGACGCGCCGAAAGTCGATGCATCGAAGCTCGACAGCAAGAAAGCCGTCGAACTGATGACCCAGGCAGGACTGCTGTAATTGATGCCTGAATCGCTGCCCGCGGAGATCGTTGCGACGCCCTCCGCCCATTTGTCACGCAGGACCCGCGCCCTCAACGGACGCGGGAGTCCGTGGGTGGTCGTGCTGGCCATCGCGGTGTCGCTGTTGTCGTTGGTGCCGATCGGCTTTGTGATCGGCGTGTCGTGGTACACCGGCTGGGCAACCATCGAAGCTTTGGTCTTCCGCCCTCGGGTGGCCGAGCTGCTGATCAACACCGTGCTGCTGGTACTGATCACGCTGCCGATCTGCATCGTGCTCGGCACCACTCTGGCGTGGCTGACCGAACGTACCGACCTCCCGGGGCGACGGCTGTGGTCATTGCTGGCGGTCGCCCCGCTGGCGGTGCCGGCGTTCGTGCACAGCTACGCGTGGGTCAGTCTGATTCCGTCGATCAATGGATTGCCGGCCGGGGTGCTGGTGTCGGTGATCGCCTATTTTCCGTTTCTGTACTTGCCGATTGCAGCGACGTTGCGCCGCCTCGATCCGGCGATTGAAGACGTCGCCGAATCCCTCGGCCTCAAGCCGTGGGCAGTGTTTTTCCGGGTGGTGTTGCCGCAACTGCGCCTGGCGATCTGCGGCGGTGCGTTGCTGGTCGGTCTGCACTTGCTGGCGGAATACGGCCTGTACGCGATGATCCGCTTCGACACTTTCACCACGGCGATTTTCGACCAGTTCAAGTCAACCTTTAACGGCCCGGCCGCCAACATGCTCGCCAGTGTATTGGCGCTGTGTTGCCTGGCGATGCTGATGGTGGAATCCGGCGCCCGTGGTCATGCGCGATACGCCCGCGTCGGCTCCGGCAGCGCTCGCGAACAACGCACCGTGCGCCTGCATCGGCGCACTGCCGCGCTGGGCTTGTGCCTGCAAGGCCTGACCTGCCTGCTGGCGCTCGGCGTGCCGTTGCTGACCCTCGGCAAATGGCTGATCGCCGGCGGCGCCGAGGTCTGGCAAGGCAACGAATTGCTGCCGGCGTTGCTGCAAACGCTGTCGTTCGGGGTGGCCGGTGCGCTGTTGACCAGCCTCGCGGCGATCCCGATTGCCTGGCTGTCAATTCGTGCCCCCGGCAAGCTGCAGCGCCTGCTCGAAGGCTGCAATTACATCACCAGCGCGCTGCCGGGAATCGTCGTGGCGCTGGCACTGGTGACCGTGACCATCCATTTCGCCCGACCGATCTACCAGACCACGATCACCGTGCTGCTGGCCTATCTGCTGATGTTTCTGCCCCGGGCACTGGTCAGCCTGCGCGCCGGGTTTGCGCAGGCGCCGGTCGAGCTGGAAAACATCGCGCAAAGCCTCGGGCGCTCACCGTTGCGCGCCCTGTGGCAGATCACCTTGCGTCTGGCGGCGCCCGGTGCGGCGGCGGGCGCGGCGCTGGTATTTCTGGCGATCACCAATGAACTGACCGCGACCCTGCTGCTCGCGCCCAACGGCACGCGCACCCTGGCCACCGGTTTCTGGGCCATGACCAGCGAAATCGACTACGCCGCCGCAGCGCCTTACGCGCTGCTGATGGTGCTGTTGTCGCTGCCGCTCACGGCCATCCTCTATCACCAATCCAGGCGCAGTGCCGGCCGATGAACGCTCTCGAAATCAACTCATTAAGCAAAGCCTTCGGCGCACAAACGGCGCTGGACTCCGTCAACCTGTCCGTCCCGACCGGCAGCCGCACAGTGATCGTCGGCCCCTCCGGCTCCGGCAAGACCACCCTGTTGCGGATGATCGCCGGGTTCGAATTCCCCGACGCCGGCAGCCTCACGCTCAACGGCCAGACCCTGGTCGACAGCACCCACGCCGTACCCGCGTATCAACGGCAGATTGGTTACGTGCCGCAGGACGGTGCGCTGTTCCCGCACATGACCGTGGCCGACAACATCGGATTCGGACTGACGGAAACCGGCGGCACCCGAACCGAACGCATTCAGGCACTGATGGACAGCGTCGCCCTGAACGCCGACATGGCTGCGCGTTGGCCCCACGAACTGTCCGGCGGCCAGCAACAACGGGTGTCACTCGCTCGCGCACTGGCCCAGCGGCCACGCCTGATGCTGCTCGACGAGCCCTTTTCCGCCCTCGACACCGGCTTGCGCGGCGCCATGCGCAAAATGGTCGCGCGCCTGCTGGAGGATGCCGGCGTGACCACGATTCTGGTGACCCACGATCAGGGCGAAGCGCTGTCGTTCGCCGACCAGTTGGCCGTCATGCGCGACGGTCGTCTGGTGCAGTCGGGGCATCCGATGGACCTCTACCGCTATCCCTGCGACGAACAGACCGCGCATTTTCTCGGCGAAGCCGTGGTCATGCCCGCCCGGATCGAAGCCGGCTGGGCCCATTGCGATCTGGGTCGGGTGGCGGTCAACACCAACGGTTTTTCCGGCGCCGCGCAGATCATGCTGCGGCCTGAACAACTTCAACTCTCGGACATCCCGCCCGACCCGGACGGCTGCCACGCAGTGGTCACTGATCGAGACTTCGGCGGCAACGTCTGCACCCTGACCGTGGAACTTCGCTCCCGGGCCAGCCCCGGCCGCTCATTGCTGGTACGCAGCTCCGGCATGCACGCGCCACCGGCCGGCAGCACCGTGCAGTTGTCCATTCTGGGGGCAGCCCACGTCTTTGCGATGCCCTGACTACAGGTCGAAGCGATCCACCGCGCGGCGCCGCTCGTTGTCGTCGCGCACGTCGTAGCTGGCGGTCGTCTGGATGTTGCTGTGGTGGGCCAGCTTCTGGGCGATCGACAGGTCGTGTTCTTCGATCACCCGAGTGATGAACGAACGACGGAAATCATGGGGCATGATTTTCACACCGACCTGGGTCCCGCGCTGGCGGGCAATGTAATAGATCGCGTGCTTGGTAATGCGCTCACGGGTGATGTGGCTGCCACGGCGGATGCGGTTGAACAGAAACGTGTCGTCGCTCTCGCCTTCCTTGAGTTCCGAGCGACGAAACTCCAGCCAGGCATTCAGTTTGGCGAACGCCCAGGCTGGCGCGTACTTGATCAGTTGTTTATTGCCCTTGGCGGTGACGCACAGACTGCGCTCGTTGAAGTCCACCTGATTGAGGTCCAGATCCACCGACTCCGACTTGCGCATGCCGGTGCCGTACAACAGCGCAATCACCGCCGCATCACGCAAACCTTGCGGTCGCGGATCGGCCGCGCAGACTTCCATCAATTCATGTATCAGCGTGCGCTTCAAGTTGCGCCCCTGAGACAGTCGTGTACCGGCAATGCCTTTGACCGAGCGCATCTTCAATAGATGTTCCTGGCTGATAAGACTCATGCGCCAGGCTTCATTCATCACACCGCGAATCGCGTTTACATACAGCGAAGACGTATTCGGCGCGTAATTGTCGGCGCGCAATGCGGCGACTAACGCAACCACATCTTCCGGTTGCAGTGCATGCCAGGGAATGTCTTCGACGTTCATGTCTTCGAAGCCGAGACGGTCGGCGGCATCTTGCAGAACGTAACGCATGGTCAGTTGGCTGGAGGGAGCCAGACGCGCCAGATACACGGTCATCGGGTTGGTTTTCAGGGTGTCGGGGGATGCAACGGGTAAGTCAATCAAACGTCGGGCCTTGAGTAAAAACAGTTCAACACAGCAACTAACAACTGCAACATTTTTAATATAAGGGGAACACTTCCGTAGGACTTTTCTACTAAAAACCGCGATAAGCGGTAGAAGTCTGAACAGTGGCTGTATGGGTTTCAGATAAACGATTCGCCGACCGGTTTTTCATGTTCCTTTCACAAAAACGGGCATAACCTTAATTCCACTGAGTCCTGTGCCGGCGCTGCCCAACCTGCCGGGCAACGCCTGAAATGTCAACCGAACCCGACGTTATGTCGTCTTGGCAACTTATTGATGCAAAGGATTTTTTCGCGTCTACGCTTTGATTGGATCCGATTTCCTATTGGATCTATTTCTTTTTTCTTTGCAATGAGGTGTGCATGAGTCAGGCGTTTCTCCCCTTCTCTCGCCCCAGTATCGGCGACGAAGAAATTGCCGCCGTAGAGCAAGTACTGCGGTCCGGCTGGATCACCACCGGGCCGAAAAACCAGGCACTTGAAGAACAGTTTGCGCAGTACGTCGGTTGCCGGCATGCCGTGGCACTTTCCTCGGCCACCGGTGCCATGCATGTAACGTTGCTGGCGCTGGGCATCGGCCCCGGCGATGAAGTCATCACCCCGTCGCAGACCTGGGTGTCCACCGCCAACATGATTTCCCTGCTCGGCGCCACGCCAGTGTTCGTCGATGTCGACCGCGACACCCTGATGACCGACGCCGCGCGCATCGAAGCCGCCATTACCCCGCGTACCAAAGCGATCATTCCCGTGCATTACGCCGGCGCCGCGTTCGACCTTGATCCGCTGTACGCGCTGGCCGACAAGCACGGCATCGCCGTGATCGAAGACGCCGCCCATGCCGCCGGAACCCGCTATAAGGGCCGCCACGTCGGTTCGCATGGCACCGCGATCTTCTCATTCCACGCGATCAAGAACATGACCTGCGCCGAAGGCGCGATGTTCGTCACCGACGACCAAGCCCTGGCCAACCGCGTGCGCATGCTCAAGTTCCATGGCCTGGGCGTCGATGCCTACGACCGTTTGACCCATGGCCGCAAACCCCAGGCCCAGGTGATCGAGCCCGGTTTCAAATACAACCTGGCCGACATCAACGCGGCGATTGCGCTGGTGCAACTGGAACGTCTGGACGCAATCAACGCCCGCCGCACCGAACTGGCCACGCAATACCTGCAAAAACTCGAAGGCCTGCCGGTGCAACCGCTGGCGGTTCCGCATTACGCGCAACAGCACGCCTGGCACCTGTTCATCCTGCGCATCGACAGCGAGCGCTGCGGGATCGATCGCGAAGCCTTCATGAAGGGTTTGCAGGAGCAAGGCATCGGCACCGGCATCCACTTCATCGCCACCCACCTGCACACCTGGTATCGCCAGCGTGACCCGCACTTGTCCTTGCCTGACACCGAGTGGAACTCGGCGCGGCTGTGCTCGATTCCCTTGTTCCCCGACATGACCGACCATGATCTGGACCGGGTCGTCGGGGCCATTGAACACCTGATGGGGAAACGCCCGTGAGACCTTATCCGATTCATTGCGTGTCGATCGTCATCCCGGTCTACAACGAAGAAGACAGCCTGCCGGAACTGCTGCGCCGCACCCGCGCCGCCTGCCAGCAATTGCGCCATGACTACGAAATTGTGCTGGTCGATGACGGCAGTCGCGACGCCTCTGCGCAGTTGCTCGAAGACGCCGCGTTAGTCGAGGACAGCCCATTCGTGGCGGTCATCCTCAACCGCAACTACGGTCAGCACGCCGCGATCATGGCCGGCTTCGAACAGTGCAAGGGCGACGTGGTGATCACCCTCGACGCCGACCTGCAGAACCCGCCGGAAGAAATCCCGCGTCTGGTGGCCGAGGCCGAAAAGGGCTACGACGTGGTCGGCACCGTGCGCGGCAATCGTCAGGACTCGGCGTTGCGCCGCTATCCGTCGAAACTGATCAACCTCGCCGTGCAACGCTCAACCGGTGTCGCCATGAGCGACTACGGCTGCATGCTCCGCGCCTACCGCCGCACCATCATCGACGCGATGCTCGCCTGCCGCGAACGCAGCACATTCATTCCGATCCTCGCCAACAGCTTCGCCCGCCACACCACCGAAATCCCCGTGGCCCACGCCGAGCGCGAACACGGCGATTCGAAATACAGCCCGATGCGCCTGATCAACCTGATGTTCGACTTGATCACCTGCATGACCACCACGCCCCTGCGCCTGCTGAGCATCATCGGCTTCGCCATGGCCGGGCTCGGCGTGCTGTTCGCGGCGGCGCTGATTGTCATGCGCCTGGCGTTTGGCGCCGGCTGGGCCGGCGATGGCCTGTTCGTGCTGTTCGCCGTGCTGTTCGTGTTCACCGGTGGCCAGTTCATCGGCATGGGCCTGCTGGGCGAATACCTGGGCCGCATGTACAGCGATGTGCGCGCCCGCCCGCGTTTCTTCATCGAAAAGGTCCTGCGCGGGCACCCCGCCAAGCCGGTTCCAGCCATCACCGTTGACGGCCTCAATTCCAACTCCACGTCTGATCAGGTTCTCTCATGAGCGCAAAAACCGTTGTCTTCGCTTACCACGATATTGGCTGCGCCGGCATTCAAGCCCTGCTCGACAGTGGCTATGACATTGCGGCGGTGTTTACCCATGCCGATGATCCGAAGGAGAACACCTTCTACGCCTCGGTTGCACAACTGTGCGCCAACAAAGGCATTGCGGTTCATGCCCCGGAAGACGCCAACCACCCGTTGTGGATCGAGCGGATTGCCAAGCTCGATCCGGACTACATCTTCTCCTTCTACTATCGCCACCTGCTGAGCGAGCCCCTGCTGGCGCTGGCCAAAAAAGGCGCCTTCAACCTGCACGGCTCGTTGCTGCCGCGCTATCGTGGCCGCGCGCCGGCCAACTGGGTGCTGGTCAACGGCGAAACCGAGACCGGCGTGACCCTGCACCGCATGGTCAAACGTGCCGACGCTGGCGCCATCGTCGCCCAGCAGCGCGTCGCCATCGAGCGCGTCGACACGGCGCTGAGCCTGCACGGAAAATTGCGCACTGCCGCCAGCGACCTGTTGCGCGACGCTTTGCCGGCGATGCTTCAGGGCCAACTCACCGAAACTCCGCAAGACGAATCCAAAGCCACGGTGTTCGGCCGTCGCACTCCGGCGGACGGCAAACTGGTCTGGGCGCAACCGGCGGAAAAACTGTTCAATCTGGTGCGGGCCGTGACCCAGCCCTACCCCGGCGCCTTCTGCGCCGTGGGCGAGCACAAGCTGATTGTGTGGAGCGCCGAAGTCGTCAAGGGCAACGAAGGCCAGGCGCCGGGCCGGGTCATCAGCGTCGATCCGCTGCGCATCGCCTGCGGTGAGGACTCGCTGGTGATCAACGCCGGTCAGCGCAACGACAACGGCCTGTACCTGAGCGGCCCGCAACTGGCCAATGAACTGGGTCTGGTGGACGGTTCGCTGCTGCGCGGTGCCGAGTCCGGCCGTGGCCCGCGCCACACACGGGTGCTGATCCTCGGTGTCAACGGTTTCATCGGCAACCATTTGTCCGAGCGCCTGCTGCGTGACGAGCGCTACGAAGTCTATGGCCTGGACATCGGTTCCGATGCCATCGACCGACTGCGCAGCCATCCGCGTTTTCACTTCGTCGAAGGCGACATCAGCATTCACTCGGAATGGATCGAGTACCACATCAAGAAATGCGACGTGGTCCTGCCGCTGGTGGCCATCGCCACGCCAATCGAATACACGCGCAATCCGCTGCGGGTGTTCGAGCTCGACTTCGAAGAAAACCTCAAGCTGGTGCGCTACTGCGTCAAATACAACAAGCGCGTGATCTTCCCGTCGACCTCGGAAGTCTATGGCATGTGCCAGGACAAGCACTTCGACGAAGACACCTCGAACCTGATCGTTGGCCCGATCAACAAGCAGCGCTGGATCTACTCGGTGTCCAAGCAACTGCTGGACCGGGTGATCTGGGCGTATGGCGCCAAAGGGTTGAACTTCACCCTGTTCCGTCCCTTCAACTGGATGGGGCCACGACTGGATCGCCTTGATTCGGCGCGTATCGGCAGCTCCCGCGCCATCACCCAGTTAATCCTCAATCTGGTGGAAGGCACGCCGATCCGCCTGTTCGATGGTGGCGAGCAGAAACGCTGCTTCACCGACATCGCCGATGGCGTCGAGGCGCTGGCGCGGATCATCGATAACGACAACGACGTCTGCAACGGCCAGATCATCAACATCGGCAACCCGGACAACGAGGCGAGCATTCGTCAGTTGGGCGAAGAACTGTTGCGCCAGTTCGAAGCGCATCCGCTGCGTTCCAACTTCCCGCCGTTCGCCGGTTTCCGCGACGTCGAAAGCAAGGCGTTCTACGGCGCCGGCTACCAGGACGTCGAGCACCGCAAACCGAGCATCGCCAACGCCAAGCGCCTGCTGGACTGGACGCCGACCGTGGAAATGCGCGAGACCATCGGCAACACGCTGGATTTCTTCCTGCGTGAAGCGATGCTGGAAATCGAGAAGCGCCCTCATAAAGAGGCATGCTGATGCAGGCCGGATTGCGCATCGATGTCGACACCTATCGCGGCACCCGCGAAGGCGTGCCGCGCTTGCTGGAAATTCTCGATGAAGCGCAGATCAAGGCGACGTTTTTCTTCAGTGTCGGTCCGGACAACATGGGCCGGCATCTGTGGCGCCTGATCCGTCCGCAGTTCCTCTGGAAAATGCTGCGCTCCAATGCCGCCGGTCTGTACGGCTGGGACATCCTGCTCGCAGGCACGGCGTGGCCGGGCAAACCGATCGGCCGCGACCTCGGGCACCTGATGCGTCAGGCCCGGGCCGCCGGCCACGAGGTCGGCCTGCACGCCTGGGATCACCACGGCTGGCAGGCCAATGCCGGGCGCTGGAGCGATGCGCAACTGGTCGAGCAGATCCGTCAGGGCGTCGACACCTTGAGCGACATCCTCGGCGAAAAGGTCATGTGTTCAGCCGCCGCCGGTTGGCGTGCGGACGAGCGTGTGATCGAAGCCAAACAAGCCTTCGGCTTTCGCTACAACAGCGATTGCCGTGGGCAGCGGCTGTTTCGCCCATTGCTGTCTGACGGCTCGGTCGGCGCGCCGCAGATTCCGGTGGACCTGCCGACCTTCGATGAAGTGGTCGGGCCGAGTGTGGCGGCGAAGGATTTCAACGCTTTCATCCTCGACCGGTTCCGCCCGGACAACCTCAACGTCTACACCATTCACGCCGAAGTAGAAGGGATTCTGATGGCCGAAGATTTTCGTCGACTGCTGGCCGACGCACGCCAGCGACATATCCACTTTCAGCCGCTGGGCGACTTGCTGCCCGAGTTTCTCAACACCCTGCCCGTCGGCCGTGTGCAACGCGGCGCCCTCGAAGGCCGCGAAGGCTGGCTGGGAGTGCAAGGCGCATGAGCAAACGCTGGGCATTACCGCTGTTGCTGGGGATTTTTCTGCTGGCCTATTTACTGCCGCTGGGCAGTCATGGTCTGTGGATTCCCGATGAAACCCGTTATGCGCAGATCAGCCAGGACATGCTGCTGAGCGGCAACTGGGTGTCGCCGCATTTCATGAACCTGCGCTACTTCGAAAAACCAGCGGCCGGGTACTGGATGATCGCCCTCGGGCAGGCCGTGTTCGGGCAGAACCTGTTCGGCGTGCGGTTTGCCTCGGCCCTGAGCACCGGGCTGAGCGTGTTGCTGTGTTTTCTCATCGCCCGCCGTTTGTGGAATGACCCGCGCAAAAGCTTCGTCTGCGCCCTGCTCTACATGAGCTTCGTCATCGTTGCCGGCCAGGCCGGTTACGCCAACCTTGACCCGCAATTCACCTTTTGGGTCAACCTGAGTCTGGTGGCGCTGTGGTTTGCCCTCGACAGCCGTTCCAACGGCCAGCGCATGGCCGGTTGGGCGGTGCTGGGCCTGGCGTGCGGCATGGGGTTCATGACCAAGGGGTTTCTCGCCTGGCTGCTGCCGGTGCTGATCGCCTTGCCGTGGATGCTCTGGCAAAAGCGCTGGAAGGAATTGCTGCTGTACGGCCCGATTGCGATTGCCGTAGCGATCATCGTCAGCCTGCCGTGGGTGTTGGCGGTGCACGGTCAGGAACCGGATTACTGGCGATTTTTCTTCTGGCACGAGCACATCCGCCGGTTTGCCGGCGACGATGCCCAGCATGACGCGCCGTGGTGGTTCTATCTGCCGCTGCTGGTGGCGTTCAGTCTGCCGTGGGTGGGAATGCTGCCGGTGGCGCTGAAACAGGCGTGGCAGACCCGTCGTGATACGAGCATTGCGTTTCTCGGCCTGTGGCTGCTGATGCCGCTGCTGTTCTTCAGTCTGAGCAACGGCAAGTTGCCGACCTACATTTTGCCGTGCCTGCTGCCGCTGGCGTTGCTGCTGGGCCATGCACTGGCCGATCGCCTGCGCCTGGAGCAAGGCCGGGCACTGGGCCTCAATGGCCTGCTGAACCTGTTGCTGGGCATCGTCACGCTGATCGGGCTGGTTTACGTGCAGCTCAAGCGCCCGCTGTACGACCACGAATTGCACAGTCTGGTGCTGGTGTTCATCGCCCTGACCGGCTGGATCATCAGCAACCTGCTGCAAGCGTTTCGTCCGTTGCAATGCTGGGCGGCGCCGGCGGTGGGCAGTTTGCTGCTGATCGCATTGCTGCCGGCAGCGCTGCCCAAATCGGTGGTGGCGAACAAGATGCCAGACCAGTTCATCCTCGCCCATCAAACGGAACTGGCAAGCGCCACGCACCTGCTGAGCAACGACCTGGGCGCCGCATCGGCCCTGTCCTGGCGCCTGAAACGTCCGCAGGTCGCGCTATACAACACGATAGGCGAATTGAAATATGGGCTTGCCTATCCTGACGGCATTCAACAACGGGTCGATCCCGATCAGGTGCAACAGTGGATGCGCGAAGCCCGCAAGACCGGTTCGGTCGGCGTGGTGATGCGGGTCAAGGGGCAAGACGAACTGGACGAACTCGACAGACTGCCCAAGGACGGCGTTCGTTATGAGCAAGGCAATCTGGTGATCATGATGCTTCCGCAGGAGGCGTCATGAGCCTGTGGTTGCTGTTGCTCGCCTGCCTGCTGACCTGCCTGGGCCAGGTCGCGCAGAAATTCGCCGTCGAGAGCTGGCGCGGCGCGAGCCTGACGTGGTCGCGCAAAGTGCGCTCGCCGTGGCTGTGGCTGGCCCTGTTTGCCCTCGGCGGCGGATTGCTGGTGTGGTTGCTGGTGTTGCAGCGCCTGCCGGTCGGCATCGCCTACCCGATGCTCAGCCTGAATTTCGTGATCATCACCCTGATCGCCCGTTTCGCGTTCAAGGAGCCCGTCGACATTCAGCACTGGTTCGGCGTGTTGCTGGTGATCGGCGGCGTAGCGTTGTTGGGGCAACAGTCATGAACCGGCGCCGTGGAATTTTCTTCGCCCTGGCCAGCGTGCTGCTGGTGAGCGTGGCGCAACTGAGCATGCGCTGGAGCATGACGCGCCTGCCCCGACCGGATCAGTGGCTGACCGTGCCCGGTGTCGATTCAGTCGCGCTGGCCGTGGTGTTCGCGGCGATCTTCGCCTATGCGCTGTCGATGCTCTGCTGGCTCGCCGCCCTGCGCGATCTGCCACTGGGCCGGGCCTATTCGCTGCTGAGCATCAGCTATGCGCTGGTGTATCTGCTGGCGGCCAGCCTGCCGTGGTTCAACGAATCCTTCAGTTTCTCCAAATCACTGGGCGTGGCGCTGGTCATGCTCGGGGTCATCACCATCAATACTCGTCCGGCCCGTGCGCCCGAATTGAGGAGTTCGCCATGAAAATCACAGTGTTTGGTAGCGGTTATGTCGGCCTGGTGCAGGCCGCCGTGCTGGCCGAAGTCGGCCATGACGTGGTGTGCATGGACATCGACGAGAAAAAAGTCGAACTGCTGCGTCAGGGCCACGTCAGCATCTTCGAGCCGGGGCTGGCCAGCCTGGTCCGCGAAGGCCTGGACGCCGGGCGCCTGCAATTCACCTGCGATGAAAAACTCGCGGTGCAGCATGGCAAGGTCGCGTTCATTGCCGTCGGCACCCCGTCAAAAGAAGACGGTTCGGCCGACCTGCGTTACGTGCTCTCGGTAGGCGACGCCGTGGCCCGCCACCGTGAACAGCCGCTGATTCTGGTGGAGAAATCCACCGTACCCGTCGGCACCGGCGACACCTTGCGCACCCATCTGGACAAAGCGCTACTCAAGGCCGGACGCCTGTTGCAGTTCGATATCGTCTCCAACCCGGAATTTCTCAAGGAAGGCTCGGCGGTCGCCGATTGCCGTCGGCCGGACCGGATCGTCATCGGCTGCGAACGCGAAGAAGTGCGCGACGTGATGCGCGATCTGTACTCGCCGTTCAACCGCAATCATGACCGCATCATGTTCATGGACCTGCGCAGCGCCGAACTGACCAAGTACGCCGCCAACTGCATGCTGGCGACCAAGATCAGTTTCATCAACCAGATCGCCGAGCTGGCCGAACACCTGGGTGCGGACATCGAATCGGTGCGTCAGGGCATCGGCGCCGACAGCCGCATCGGCTACCACTTCATCTACCCCGGTTGCGGTTACGGCGGCTCGTGCTTCCCAAAAGACATGCGCGCACTGATCCACAGCGCCGAAGAGGCACACTGCTCCAGTGATTTGCTGCAAGCGGTGGAAGCGATCAACCAGCGGCAGAAACACAAGTTGTTCGAACGCATCAACGCGTTCTACAAGGGCGAACTGCGCGGCAAGACCTTCGCCCTGTGGGGCCTGGCCTTCAAGCCGAACACCGACGACATGCGCGACGCGCCGAGCCGGGTGCTGCTGGAGTCATTGTGGGCCGCTGGCGCCAATGTGCGGGCGTTCGACCCGGAAGCCATGCAGGAAACCCAGCATCTGTACCCGGACGAATCGAAACTGATGCTGATGGGCACCCCGGAATCCGTGCTCGCCGGTTCCGACGCGCTGATCATCTGCACCGAATGGCAGCAGTTCAAGGCGCCGGATTTCGACCTGATCCAACAACGCCTCAAGGCCCCGGTGATCTTCGACGGCCGCAACCTGTACGACGCCGAACGCCTGGCCCGCAATGGCTTCCATTACTTCCCGATGGGTCGGGGCGAGTCGCGCACCTTGCCGATTCCGTTGCAGCAATGGCCGCACGCTTCGGACGTGGCCTGATGGGGTTATCCCCCACCCTGCGCCGGCAGTCCCTGATCGCAGGGCTGCTGGCGTTCGTGTTGTTCATTGCCGGCGTGTACGGGCAAGCGCCGATCGGTTTCGACTCACGCTTCGTGCTGTTCGCCCAGGAAATGCTGCGACACGGACCCAGCGTGTTTCCCACCACTTATGGTGAGCCGTACGCGGATTATTCGGCGCTGTCGACGCTGTTCATCTGGCTGTTGTCGTTACCGTTCGGCACGGTCAACAGCCTGACGGCGTGGCTGCCGAGCGCGGTTGCCAGTGCGGTGATCGTGACGTTGATGTATCGCTTGCTCGCACCTTCATCCGTGCGCTGGGCGGTGGTCAGCATCGCGTTGCTGATGCTCACCGGCACCTTCATCACCGAGACCCGCGCGGTGTCGCAGGATCTGATGCTCGCCGCCGTGGCGTTTTCGGTGTTCTACCTCGGCTATGCCCACGATCATTTCGCTGCCGCTCGACGCTGGCCGCTGGTGTTCCTTCTATTGCTGCTGGGGTTCGGTATTCGCGGGCCGATCGGGCTGGTGGTGCCGACCGGCATGCTGTGCAGTTACTACCTGCTGGGTCGCCAATGGTCGCGTCTGTTGACCTTCGGTGTGCTGGCGTCGCTGCTGCTGGCGGCGTGCGTCGGGCTGTTGTTGTGGCTGGCGGATCTCAGCGGCGGGTCGGCGTTTCGTCAGGACGTGATCCGCATGCAGTTCATGGGGCGCATGGACGGCAGCGAAGGCGTCAGCGGTTCGCTGTATTACTTCACCAGCTCGCTGGGCAACTACGCGCTGGCGTATCCGCTGGCCTTGCTGGCGCTGGCGGCCGCGTGGCTGAGCCAACCGCGGCAGCGCGGCCCGGCCTTGCGACTGGTGCAGTATTGCGCGGCGGCGGGGTTGATCGTGATGCTCGGGCTGTCAATTCCGCAGGCGAAAAAGGCCCGTTACCTGCTGCCGATGCTGCCCATGGCGGCGATCATTGCGGCGTATCCGTTTCAGGTGTTGCATGGCCGGGTGTTTGCCTGGCTGCGTGTCGGCCTGCAGGGTTTGTGGTTATTGATTCCTGGATTGTTGATCGTCCTGTTGTGGGTGGCGAAGCGACGGTTCCCCGAGTCGTTGACCGACCTGACACCGGTAATGATCGTGCTGGGATTGCTGCAGCTGGCCGCAATGTCGCGGTTGCGACTGCCGCGCTGGCGAACCGAAGTCCTCGCGTTCAGCGCCGTGCTGGCGGTCTGGTCGGCCTATGCGCTGGTGTTCGAACCGGTCGAGCGCCAGCTCTATGACACGCGAACCTTCAGTCAGGCGGTAATAAAGCGGATCCACGAGCAACCCGCGCCGCTGGTGCTGCACGGCATGGGCAAGGACGCCAAGGCGATCAAGTTCATGGTCAACGTCGAGCAGGACCTGCAACCGCTGTTCACCGAAACCACGCAGGCACTCGAAGCACTCAAGGGGCCGGCGTGGCTGATGATGGATCGCAGTGACTACCTGGCCCTGCAAGGCACGCCGATCGGGGCGTTGCAGCCGGTGCTGAGCGGGCGATTCGACAAAAACGATTATGTGTTGCTATGGCTGACGCCTTAACCTGCGCGCCTTGATTTCGACAGGGACCGCTGACTGATGACCTTTACCGTGCGACTGGCCCTGGCAGCCGATGCCATCGCCCTCCCCGCCATCGAGCGTTCGGCCACCGCGCTGTTTCGCCTCGACCCGTCACTGGCCTGGCTGGCAGATGCCGCTGTGCCGCAGGCCTCGGCGCATTTAGCGGCCATTGAACGGGACGAACTGTGGGTGGCGGAAAACAACGACGGGCAACTTGCAGGTTTTTTAAGGGCGGTGACTGTCGATCAACAGTTGCACATTGAGGAACTGTCCGTCAGCCAACACTTTCAAGGTCGGGGCGTCGGTCGCAAGTTGCTGTTGTCGGCGATTGAACAAGCGCGTCTGTGGCAACTTCGGGCGGTGACGCTGACGACGTTTCGCGACCTTGCATGGAATGCGCCGTTCTATCAGCGCATGGGTTTTGCGCTATTGAACGCCGAAGACTGCGACGCGCGCCTGAACCAAGTATTGCGCAATGAAATCGCTCACGGATTGCCCGGCGAGCGACGTTGCGCCATGCGCCTGGTGCTCACGCCGTCGCCTTGAGATCAACCCCCAGCGCCTGGGCAAACGCCTTGACCAACGGGCTGCGCACGGTGTTGTGTCGCAGGATCAGATTGAACGGCGTGTCGAAGTGGATCAGCTCCGGGCACACCGCGCGAAACTGCCCGGCGGCCACCAGCGTGGCGGCGTAATGCTGGGGCAGAAAGCCCACGAAACGCCCGGTCTTGATCAACAACGCCACCGCTTCGACCTGGGTCGCCGAGGCGGAATAACTGTCGTAGCGGGCAAAGTTGAGCTTGTCGCGATGGATCGCATAGCGGTGGTTGATGCACTCGTAATCCTGCAGCACGTTGCCGCCTATCTGGTCTGCCGGCAGGTCGAACAACGGGTGGCCGACGGCGCAGTAAGCCTGCGAGCGTTCTTCATAGAGCGGGTAATAATCGAATTCTTCGCGCTTTTGATATACCGGAACGATTCCGGCCACTAAGCGGCCTTCCACTACGCCTCTTTCAACTTCATCCAACTGGGTCGCCTGAAGTTGAAACCTTACTTTCGGCGAGTGTTCATTTATCTTTCTAAGTGCGGCAACTAACGGCGAATTATCGTCGCTGATCGTATTGTCGATCACCCCCACTCCCAGATCACCGATAAGTTCGTTCTGCGCTGAACTAAGCCGGTCACGAAAGTTGTCGACCGAGGCAAACAAGTCAATCGACGCCTGATACACCAGACGCCCCTCTTCGGTCAGGTGAAACCCTTCGCGCCCCCGGGTACACAGGCGCATGCCGATGCGGATTTCCAGGTCGGAGATCTGCTTGCTGATCGCCGCCAAGCCCACGTTCAGCTCGTTTTGCGCCGCGCTGAAGCCGCCGGCCTCGACCACCGCCTTGAACACCTTGAGCAGTTTGAAATCCAGTCCGCTGAGGGCCAAAGGTGCCCGGTGAGCGGTTTTGACCGGTGGGTTTCCGGAATTGGAAAGTGGGGTTTCCATAATGCTGATTTACCTCTGGCGCAATGTTCAACAATCTGTGTCCAACAACAAAAACATCGCCGGCTAATAATAATGACCACAGAAAACAAGCCTTGGCAACCGCCAAAAAATCCCGAACATCAGTGCCAACTCACTGATCGGCAAACATAAAAAGCTGACACTTCGATCAGCTCTTGTCTCTTTGCAACTGCCCTCTTGAAAACTGCTTTGGCCTTATTCCGTCCGCGGCTGTTCGCTAAATAGCCAGCGCGATTTTCAGGGCCATGCACACCGATTTCAGTTCGCTTTACCGACGAGGAAAACAACAAATGTCTCAAACCACCGACCGTCTCTGGGGCGCCCGTTTCAAAAGCGGCCCGTCCGCAGCCCTGGCGGCCCTGTCCCGTTGCCCCGAGCGCTATTTCCGCCTGACGCCGTACGATCTTGCCGGCTCCAAGGCGCACGCCGGGGAGCTGCAGCGTGCCGGCCTGCTGGACGAGCAGGAAACCCGCACGATGATCGAAACCCTGGACGGCATCGGTGCCGATTTCGCTGCCGGGCGCATCGCCCCGACGCTGGACGACGAAGACGTTCACACCTTCATCGAACGCCTGCTGACCGAGCGCCTCGGCGCACTGGGCGGCAAGCTGCGTGCCGGCCGCTCGCGCAACGACCAGACCGCCAACGATCTGCGCCTGTTCCTGCGCGATCACGTGCGCACCCTGGCCGTGGAAGTGCTGGCCCTGCAAACGGCGCTGGTGGATCAGGCCGAGCAGCACGTCGAAAGCATCTGCCCCGGTTTCACCCACTTGCAGCAGGCGCAACCGATCGTGTTCGCCCATCACCTGCTGGCCCACGCCCAATCGATGTTGCGTGACGTGCAGCGTCTGGTGGACTGGGACGCACGCACTTCGCTGTCGCCCCTCGGTGCTGCGGCCATGGCCGGTTCCGCCATCGCTCGCCAGCCGCAGCAATCGGCCAAGGAAATGGGCTACGCCGGGGTTTGCGAAAACTCCATCGACGCCGTGGCCAGCCGCGATCACGTCGCCGAATTCCTGTTCATCGCCAGCATGCTCGGGATCAATATCTCGCGTCTGGCCGAAGAGTTCTGCCTGTGGTCGTCGCGCCAGTTCCGCTGGGTCGATCTGGATGACGCCTACGCCACCGGCAGCTCGATCATGCCGCAGAAGAAAAACCCCGACATCGCCGAACTGGCCCGGGGCAAGGCTGGTCGCCTGATCGGCAACCTGACCGGCCTGCTCTCGACGCTCAAATCCCTGCCGCTGTCGTACAACCGCGACCTGAGCGAAGACAAGAACGGCGTGCTCGACAGTGTCGACACTCTGCTGCTGGTGCTGCCGGCCATGGCCGGAATGGTTGCGACCATGACCGTCAACGTCGAGGAATTGCGGCGTCAGGCGCCGCTGGGTTTCACCCTCGCCACCGAAGTCGCCGACTGGCTGGCGGTGCGCGGTGTGCCGTTCAAGGAAGCCCACGAAATGACCGGAGCGCTGGTGCAAGCCTGCGAAAAACACGACCTCGAATTGTGGGAAGCCTCGCCGGCATTGCTGGCCGAGATCGACCCGCGCCTCACGGCAGACGTGCGTGACAGCCTGACCCTGGAAGCCGCCATCGCTGCCCGCAGCGGTTGGGGCGGCACCGCGCCGCAACAGGTGCGCGAGCAGATCAGCCGCTTGAAAACCGCCCTCGCCGCGCAGCAACAGTGGACCGAAAACTACCAGGGCTTCCGCCTCTGAGCCGGGTCCCCCTCCCACCGGGAGGGGGTTGATCGAAAAGTACAGTGTACGGAGAAACACCATGAGCCAGACTCAGGCAGAACGACTCCAGGCGGAGCGCAAACTGGCGGAAAACCAGTTCGACATTACCCAGTACCAACACGTGCCACGGCGTTATTACGGGCGGATTTTCTTCGCCACCGTGATCGTCATCGCCATCATCGGCCTGGTGCGGGCCTTCGCCGAAGGCAAGATCGAATGGTCGTACATCGGCCAGTTCCTCACCTCCGAAGCGATCATGTGGGGCCTGTTCAACACGATCATCATGGCCGTGCTGGCCATGGCGCTGGGCATCGTGTTCGGGGTCATCACCGCCATCATGCGCATGTCGGCCAACCCGATCCTGCGCTACGTGGCAGTGACCTACACCTGGCTGTTTCGCGGTACGCCGCTGATTCTGCAACTGCTGTTGTGGTTCAACCTGGCGCTGATCTTCCCCACCATCGGCATTCCCGGCCTGTTCCAGCTCGACACCGTGAGCCTGATGACGCCGTTCGTGGCCGCCCTGCTCGGCTTGAGCATCAACCAGGGCGCCTACACCGCTGAAGTGGTACGCGCCGGCCTGCTGTCGGTGGACACCGGCCAGTACGAAGCGGCCAAGTCGATCGGCATGCCACGCCTGCAAGCGCTGCGCCGGATCATCTTGCCCCAGGCCATGCGAATCATCATTCCGCCGGTCGGCAACGAATTTATCGGCATGGTGAAAATGACCTCGCTGGCGAGCGTGATCCAGTACTCGGAACTGCTCTACAACGCCCAGAACATCTACTACGCCAACGCCCGGGTCATGGAGCTGCTGATCGTCGCCGGTATCTGGTACCTGGCCACCGTCACCGTCCTGTCCTTTGGTCAAAGCCGTCTGGAGCGTCGTTTCGCTCGCGGCGCCGGCAAGCGTTCTTGAGGAATCCGTCATGAGAAGCATCGTCAAGGCCGTGAGCCTGAACAAATATTACGACCAGTACCACGCGCTCAAGGACATCAACATCGAGGTCGAGCAAGGCGAAGTGCTGTGCATCATCGGCCCGTCCGGCTCGGGCAAGAGCACCCTGCTGCGCTGCGTCAATCAGCTGGAAAAGATCGACAAGGGCGGCCTCTGGGTCGACGGCGAACTGGTCGGCTACCGCGTCGTCGGGCACAAGCTGCACGAACTCAACGAGTCGCAGATAGCTCGCCAGCGCCTGGCCACCGGCATGGTGTTCCAGCGCTTCAATCTGTTTCCGCACATGACTGTGCTGCAAAACATCATCGAGGGCCCGTGTCAGGTGCTCAAGCGTTCGCCCAAGGAGGCGCACGAAGAAGCCCTGGAACTGCTGGCCCGGGTCGGCCTGGCCGACAAACGCAACAGCTACCCGATTGAACTCTCGGGCGGTCAGCAGCAACGGGTGGCGATTGCCCGAGCCCTGGCCATGCGACCCAAGCTGATGCTGTTCGATGAACCTACTTCGGCACTCGACCCGGAACTGGTCGGTGAGGTGCTGTCGGTGATGCGCGACCTGGCGCAGACCGGCATGACCATGATCGTCGTCACCCATGAACTGGGCTTCGCCCGGGAGGTTTCCAACCGCATGGTGTTCATGGACGACGGGCAGATCGTGGAGGCTGGAAGCCCCGAAGAAATACTAATAAGTCCGCAAAACCCGCGCACCCAAAGCTTCATTTCTGCCGTTCGAACCTGAGGCCCCTTTGGCCTTCACAACACTCATAAGAGAACGTCCATGAAGAACTTCGTCATTCCAGCAGTACTCACCTCCCTCATGTCTTGCGGTTTCGCCGTGGCCGCCGACTTGCCGGCCAGCATCAAGGAGAAAGGCGAGATCGTCGTCGCGATCATGCCCAACTATCCGCCGATGGATTTCAAGGACCCGGCCACCAACAAGCTCACCGGCCTTGACTACGACCTGGGCAACGCCCTGGCCGAACGCCTCGGGGTCAAGATCAAGTGGCAGGAGACCGGCTTCGAGCAAATGATCAACGCCCTGACCACCGAACGCGTGGACATGGTCCTGTCGGGCATGACCGACACCGCCGAGCGTCAGGCCAGCGTGACCTTCGTCGACTACTTCACCAGCGGCCCGCAGTTCTACACCTTGCAGAAAAACACCGCGACCAACGAGATCATCGACCTGTGCGGCAAGAAAGTCGGCACCAGCCGCCGCACCACCTTCCCGTCGGAAATTGCCGAGTGGAGCAAGGCCAACTGTGAAGCGGCCGGCAAGCCTGCGATCAACGTGGTCGGCACTGAAGGCTCGGCCGACGCCCGCGCCCAACTGCGCCAGAGCCGCATTGATGCGGCGATGCAGGGCAGCGAAACCCTGTCGTACCTCAAGACCCAGGAAAAGGACATGTACAAAACGGTCGGCCAACCGATCTCCGTGCAGTTCACCGGGCTGGGAGTGAGCAAGAAGAAGCCTGAGCTGAGTGAAGCCGTGAAAGTGGCGCTGCAGAGCATGGTGGATGACGGCAGCTATGGCGCGATTCTGAAGAAGTGGGATCTGGAATTGGGTGCGATCAAGGAAGTGACCATTAACGCGGGCAAGTAATCCGGTCAGCGCCACCTTTCCATTGTGGGAGCGAGCTTGCTCTGGGCGGCATTCCGACGAAGTCAGTGTGTCATTCACCAGGGATGTCGACTGACATGGCCTCATCGCGAGCAAGCTCGCTCCCACAGGTACAGCGTACGTCCCTACATGTGTGGAGCGCCCAATGCTCAGTTCACCCCAACCCGCCTGGCCCGACCAGCACAAAGCCTGCCTGGCCCTGGCCTTCGACCTCGACGGCCCGACCGGCGATGCCATGCTCAACAACTCGATCTGGCACAAACCCGAGTATTTCGGCTTCGGCGGCTACGGCCCTTACCGCGCCCTGCCGCGCCTGCTGGATCTGCTCGACACCTTCAAGATCCCGACCACCTTCTTCGTCCCCGCGTGGGTCGTGGAAAACTGGCCGAAACAATGCCAGGCCATCGTCGAACGCGGCCATGAAGTCGCCTACCACGGCTACAAGCACGAATCCTTCTACGCCCTGACGCTGGATCAGCAGCAGGCCGTGATGAACAAATCCCGCGACGTCTTCTGGCAATACCTGCACATCCGCGCCGAGGGCTTTCGCACGCCGTCCGGCGACTGGCGCGCCGAAACCCCGGCGATGCTGGCCGACAACGGCGTGATCTATTCCAGCAGCATGCGCGGCGACGATCGCCCGTATCTGGTCAACGTCCCCGGCCACGACACGCCGCTGGTGGAAATTCCCGGCCGCTGGGAAATGGACGACTACGCCTCCCTCGCCTACACCCGCGCACCGAACTTTCCGTCCGGGCTCGACCGCACCGCCAGCTACGAGCTGACCCTCGACAACTGGCAGCGCGAGTACGACGGCGCGATGGACGAAGGCCTGTGCCTGACCACCCTGTTCCACCCGAAAATCACTGGCAAACCGGGACGCATCCTGTTGCTGGAGAAACTCTTCCAACACATGCGCCAGCGCGAAGACGTGTGGTTTGCCACCTGCCGCGACGTCGCACGCTGGTGGCTGAAGGAGCATCACCATGGCTGACGCGAATAATCTCTGGCCTGCCGGTAAACGCTGCGCAGTGGTGCTGACCGTCGATTACAACGATATCCACGGCATTCTCACCCAGGCCCCGGAAGTCGCCGGGCGCGACAAGACGCTGTCGGTGTGGCGCTACGGCACCCAACGCGGCGTCGAGCGTTTGCTCAGCCTTTTCAGGGAACTCGGGGTGCGCAGCAGCTGGTTCGTGCCCGGCATCGTCGCCGAGGAAAACCCGCAGCATATCGTCGCGATCCAGGCTGACGGCCATGAAATCGCCTGCGCCGGCTACCGCCATCAGGATTACGACACGCTGGATCTGGCGACACAAAGCGCAGAGGTCGCCAAGGGTTGTGCTGCGCTGGAAGCCTTGACCGGCGTGCATCCCAGCGGATTCCGGATCCCTGCGGGCAACGGCGCGCCGGGCTTCATCGAAGCCTTGAAAGATCACGGCATTCACTGGTCGTCATCATGGCGCGGCGATGACCTGCCGTTCCTTCATCCAACCGCGCCTGAAGTCGTCGAGTTGCCGTTGCATTACGAACTGGAAGACGAACCCTATTTCGCCTTCAACCTGAGCCCGGCCGTGCCGCCGGCGCAATCGCGGATCGCCTCCTACAGCCACACCCTGGGCAACCTGCAAATGGACTTCGCCGGATTTCACCGCTTCGGCCTGTGCTACGTGCTGCGCCTGCATCCGGAAATCATTGCCACGCCGGGGCGCGTCGGCGTGCTGCGCGAATTGCTGCAAGGCATTCAGCAGCATGACGACGTGTGGATCGCCACCGGCGCCGAAGTCGCGCAGTGGTGGGCGCAAACGGCGGCGCCGGTCGCGCAGGATCATCCGGCGTCGGTGTATGAACGCCATTATCGGGACTACCTCGTATGACGGAACGCATGCAGCGGCTGGCGCAGTTTTGCGTCGAGACCCGGTTTGAAGACCTGCCGCCGGCGTTGGTGGAACAGGCCAAACGGCACATTCTCGACACCTTCGGCGCAGCACTGGCCGGGGCCGACAGTGCGGTAGCGCTTCAGGCACGGCAGGTGTTCGGCGCCGAACCGGGCACCGCACTGGTCTGGGGTACAACACTGGGCGTCGGTGCGGGGCACGCCGCATTGCTCAACGGTATCGCCGCCCACGCGCTGGAACTGGACGACACCGGCGGTTGCGACCACTCCGGCGCGGTGGTGTTGCCGGCAGTGATGGCGGCGCTATCGCTGGTGGATCGGCCGGTAGACGGTCGCGAGTTCATCACCGCTACGGTGATCGGCTACGAAATCGGCCGGCGCGTGCTGGAAGCCTGCGGCAGTTATTCGGCGCACAACGGCGCCGGCTGGCATTCCACCGCCACCTGCGGCGTGTTCGGCGCGGCGGCGGCCTGTGCGCGGATCTTTGCGCTGGATCTCGGGCAAACCGTGTCGGCGCTCGGCATCGCCGGCAGTTTCAGCGGTGGGTTGTGGGCGTTCATCCATGACGGTTCGCAAAGCAAGAAACTGCACAGCGGTCGTGCGGCCGAGGGCGGTTTGCTCGCGGCGCGTTTTGCTCGCGAAGGTGTCAGTGGGCCGTCGATGTTGTTCGAGGATGTCTGGGGTGGTTTTCTTAAAACCCTCGCGCCGGGCAGTGCGCAGCCGGATGCGCTGAATGCTGATTTGCGACGGGTCTGGAAACTCGCGCGCTGTTCGATCAAACCCTATGCCGCGTGTCGTGGCACTCATTCGGCCATCGATGCGCTCGGTTTGTTGCTGGAGCAATTACAGGTCGGCGCGGATCAGGTGGAAGACGTCCAGGTGAGTTTGTGCGGGTTTCTGCTCGACATGTGCGGCGGTCGCGACACCCGAAGTCTGGCCGCTGCGCAGATGAGCCTGCCCTACGCCCTCGCCGTGCGACTGGTACACGGTCATTGCCGGTTGGAGGCTTATGACGAACAGCCACGCAACGATCCGCGCATTGCCCACTGGCTGACGCGCATTCGCCTTGAAGTGGATGAGCGACTGTCGGAGGATGGCGAGCCGGTAGTCGTCGTTCGAACCCGCGACGGGCGCGAAGCAAGCCTGTGTGTCGAGGTGCCGCTGGGCGCGCCGGGTAATCCGCTGAGTGAGGCGGCGCTGGAGGAAAAGTTTTTCAGTCTGGCGTTGCGGGTGATTTCACCGCTCAAGGCCGAGCCGCTATTTGCGCAGCTACGACAGCTGCAAACGCTGGATTCCGTGCGCGATCTCGAGCACCTGTTAACCGAATAAGGACATTTGATTTTTCCGTGGCCACCTACTCGCTCGTTATCCGCCGCCTGATGATCGTCTCGCTGACCATCGTCGCCAGCCGCGCCATCACCAGTCCGTTGCTCACACTGTTCTTGAGCAACAAGCTCGGCCTCAACCAACAGGACGTCGGATTGTTGCTGGGCATCGCGGTGTTTATCGCCACCCTGCTTGCGCTGTACGGCGGTTACATCATCGACCGGCTCGAGAAGCGTCGGTTGCTGATTCTGGCGATGCTCTCCAGTGCCATCGGCTTCGTGCTGCTGACCTTCGCCAAAGATCTGTACCTGACCACCCTGACGCTGGTCATTACTGAAACCGCGTCGGCGCTGTTCCTGATCGGCTCCAAGGCGATCCTCAGTGAAAACCTGCCCATGGGCCAGCGGGCCAAGGCGTTCTCGCTGCGCTACACCCTGACCAACATCGGCTACGCCACCGGCCCGATGCTCGGTGTGGTGATCGCCGGGGTGTATCCGATTGCGCCGTTCCTGATTGCTGCCGGCATCGCTTTCGGCAGCATCTTCCTGATGATCGGCATCCCGAAAGACGCCAGTCCGGTCGCCGCCATCGGCCAGCCGCAGAGCTTCCTGAAAACCCTGATCACCCTGAAAAACGACCGCACGCTCATCATGTTCACTTGCGGTTGCCTGCTCAGCACCGTGGTTCACGGGCGTTTCACGTTGTACCTGTCGCAATACCTGCTGGTGGTCGAAGACTCGCAGCGAGCCCTGCAAACCATGGCCGCCCTGCTCGCCTGCAACGCCATCGCGGTGATCCTGTTGCAGTACCAGATCGGCCGCTTTCTCAACCGGGAAAAACTGCGCTACTGGATCGCCGCCGGCACCAGCCTGTTCATCCTCGGCCTGATCGGCTTCAGCCTGGCCGACAGCCTGGTGACCTGGTGCATCGCCATGTTCATCTTCACCCTTGGCGAGATGATCATTTACCCGTCGGAATTCCTGTTCGTCGACACCCTGGCCCCGGAGGAACTGCGCGGCAGCTATTACGGAGCGCAGAATCTGGCGGCGCTGGGCGGCGCATTGAGCCCGGTGATTTGCGGTTTCCTGCTGATGCATACGCCGGCGCCGACGATGTTCTACGCCCTCAGCGCACTGACCGCGCTGGGTGGTTTTCTGTGTTTCATGAGCGGGCGGCGCGTGGCTTTACTGCATAAATAATGCACTGAAACTGCATTTATATGAATTTGTCAGCATCGTGATTGCTTGGCACACTGTGCGCGTTCCTCCCCCAATAGTTGGAACTCTTCGAAGGACTTTCCGCGTTTACGGACAGTCCTTTTTTTTGCCCTGAATTTCACAAAGGATCGAATCTGCATGCTCGCTCGCTGGTTGCCCGCCGCCATCAACACCCGCCCCACCGAATGGAGCCGCGCCGCCATCGGTATGGCGCTGGGCACGTTGTTCAGCGTGTGGGCATGCAGTCAGGTGTTCGGCATTGAAGTGGCCTACCACCTGATCGGCCCGCTGGGCGCTTCGGCGGTGCTGCTGTTCGCGGTGTCGTCCGGCGCACTCGCCCAGCCTTGGTCGATCATCGGTGGCTACCTGTGCGCGGGTGTCGTCGCGTTGCTGGTGGCCCACGTCCTCGGCCGAACCCTGGGCAGCGCCTGCCTCGCGGCGGGCATGGCGCTGATCCTGATGTGCTGGCTGCGCTGCCTGCATCCACCGGCCGGCGCCGTCGCGTTGACCATGGTGCTGGCCGACCCGATGACCATCGCCATGGACTGGAAAGCCCTGGAACCGGTGATGCTCAGCGCCGCATGCCTGCTGCTGGCCGCGCTGGCCTACAACAACCTCACCCGCATCCGCTACCCGAAACGCCCCGCCGAACCGGCGCCGGCCGTGGCACCGGTGGATATTCAGTCCATCACGGCCGAGGATCTGAAACGGGCGCTGGCGGACATGGAGGCGTTCATCGATGTCACACCGGAGGATCTGGAGCAGCTGATTCATGCCAGTGAATTGCATGCCAGGCGGCGGAGCATTGGCCAGGTGTTCAGCTGAGCCAGGAGCCCGCGCCTGTCAGCGTTGTCGATTGAAAAGAAGCGGCGATCCCGTGCATTTGGCCTAAGGCAAAAATGCAGACAGCCCGTGCACATATCTCCGTTGTACATGGCAAATTTGCACTGTTACGATCCGGTAACGCTCGCGCGCGAGCTTCTCGAATAAAGACAATAAAAGCAGGGAGTTAGTGATGACTGCTCAGGCTTCATCCCCGCGGACTTCGTCCATGGATGCCACGCCACACGAAGTGTTGGCCGAGGTTCGCAATCACATCGGTCATCTGACCCTCAACCGCCCCGCCGGTCTCAATGCCCTGACCCTCGACATGGTGCGCCAGCTCCAGCAACACCTGGACGCCTGGGCCGCTGATGCCGATATCCACGCGGTCACGCTGCGCGGTGCCGGCGAGAAAGCCTTCTGTGCCGGGGGCGACATTCGCTCCCTGTACGACAGCCATAAAAGCGGTGACACGCTGCACGAAGATTTCTTCGTCGAGGAATACGCCCTCGACCTGACGATCCACCACTACCGTAAACCGGTGCTGGCGCTGATGGACGGTTTCGTTCTCGGCGGCGGCATGGGTCTGGTGCAAGGCGCTGATCTGCGGGTGGTCACCGAGAAAAGCCGTCTGGCGATGCCGGAAGTGGCGATCGGGTATTTCCCGGATGTCGGTGGCAGCTATTTCCTGCCGCGCATTCCCGGTGAGCTGGGGATTTACCTGGGTGTCAGCGGCGTGCAGATCCGGGCGGCGGATGCGCTGTATTGCGGCCTCGCTGACTGGTATCTGGACAGCAGCAAACTCGGCACCCTCGACGAACAGCTCGACCAGTTGCAGTGGCACGACACGCCGCTGAAAGACCTGCAAAACCTGCTGGCCCGCCACGCGGTGCAAACCTTGCCGGATGCGCCGCTTGAAGCCTTGCGCCCGGCCATCGACCACTTCTTTGCCTTGCCTGACGTGCCGAGCATCGTCGAGCAACTGCGCGCCGTGACCGTCGCCGACAGCCACGAATGGGCGACCACCACCGCCGACCTGCTGGAAACCCGTTCGCCGCTGGCGATGGGCGTGACCCTGGAAATGCTCCGTCGCGGCCGGCACCTGAGCCTGGAACACTGCTTCGCCCTCGAACTGCATCTGGATCGCCAGTGGTTCGAGCGTGGCGACCTGATCGAAGGCGTGCGTGCCTTGCTGATCGACAAAGACAAATCACCGCGCTGGAACCCGCCGACGCTTGCTGCGCTGCACGCCGAGCACATCGCGAGTTTCTTCCACGGTTTTGAAGAGAGCGGGAGCTGAGCCATGCACGATCTCGAATTGACTGAAGACCAGGTAATGATCCGCGACATGGCCCGGGACTTTGCCCGTGGCGAAATCGCGCCACACGCGCAAGCCTGGGAAAAGGCCGGCTGGATCGATGACGGTCTGGTGGCGAAGATGGGTGAACTCGGCCTGCTGGGCATGGTAGTGCCGGAAGAATGGGGCGGCACTTACGTCGACTACGTGGCTTATGCGCTGGCGGTGGAAGAAATTTCCGCCGGTGACGGCGCGACCGGCGCGTTCATGAGCATTCACAACTCGGTGGGTTGTGGGCCGGTGCTCAATTACGGCAGCGAAGAACAGAAACAGACCTGGCTGGCCGATTTGGCCAGCGGCGCGGTGATCGGCTGCTTCTGCCTGACCGAACCCCAGGCCGGCTCCGAAGCGCACAATTTGCGCACCCGCGCCGAACTGCGCGACGGGCAGTGGGTGATCAACGGCGCCAAGCAATTTGTCAGCAATGGCAAGCGGGCGAAGCTGGCAATCGTGTTTGCGGTGACCGATCCGGATCTCGGCAAGCGCGGCATCTCGGCGTTTCTGGTGCCGACCGATACGCCGGGATTCATCGTCGACCGCACCGAACACAAGATGGGCATTCGCGCCTCCGACACCTGCGCGGTGACGCTGAACAATTGCAGCATTCCTGAAGCAAATCTGTTGGGTGAACGCGGTAAAGGTTTGGCGATTGCCCTTTCCAACCTGGAAGGCGGACGCATCGGCATTGCCGCGCAAGCATTGGGCATCGCCCGTGCGGCATTCGAAGCGGCGCTGGGTTACGCCCGTGATCGGGTGCAGTTCGGCAAGGCCATTGTCGAACACCAGAGCATCGCCAATCTGCTGGCGGACATGCAGATGCAGATCAACGCGGCACGCTTGATGATTCTGCACGCCGCGCGACTGAGAACAGCGGGTAAGCCGTGTCTGTCGGAGGCTTCGCAGGCCAAGCTGTTTGCTTCGGAAATGGCTGAGAAGGTGTGCTCGTCAGCGATTCAGATTCATGGCGGGTACGGGTATCTGGAGGATTACCCGGTGGAGAAGTATTACCGGGATGCGCGGATTACCCAGATTTATGAAGGGTCCAGCGAAATACAGCGGATGGTGATTGCGCGAGAGTTGAAGAACTACCAGCTCTAAAAGCTTCGCGAGCAAGCTCTGCTCCCACAGGGATTGGTGTAAACCTCAGATCCAATGTGGGAGCTGGCTTGCCAGCGATGGCGTCAGTGAATACGCCGCGTTACTTGCCCTGGAACTCCGGCGACCGCTTGGCCACAAACGCCGCCATGCCTTCCTTCTGATCCTGCGTCGCAAATGCCGCATGGAACACCCGACGCTCGAAACGCACGCCTTCAGTCAGGTTCACTTCGAACGCGCGGTTGACGCTTTCCTTGACCATCATCGCAATCGGCAACGATTTGCTGGCGATCACCGCTGCGACTTTCAGCGCTTCATCCAGCAACTCGGCACTCGGCACGATGCGCGCGACGATGCCGCAACGCTCGGCTTCCACCGCGTCGATCAAACGTCCGCTCAGGCACATCTCCATCGCTTTGGCCTTGCCTACAGCGCGGGTCAGGCGCTGGGTACCGCCCATGCCCGGCAGCACGCCGAGGTTGATTTCCGGCTGGCCAAACCTGGCGTTGTCGCCAGCCAGGATGAAGTCGCACATCAGCGCCAGTTCACAGCCGCCGCCGAGAGCAAAACCGTTGACCGCAGCGATGATCGGTTTGCGGCGGTTAGCCACGCGGTCGCTGTCGCTGAACAGGTCGTCCATGTAGATCTTTGGGTAGGTCAGATCAGCCATTTCCTTGATGTCGGCGCCGGCGGCAAAGGCTTTGGTCGAGCCGGTGATGACGATGCAACCAATGTTTGCGTCGGCTTCGAAACCATCGAGCGCGCGGTTCACTTCGCTGACCAGTTGCGCGTTGAGGGCATTCAGCGCCTGCGGGCGATTGAGGGTGATCAGGCCGACGCGGCCATGGGTTTCCAGCAAGATCGTTTCGTAACTCATGTGCAGATTCCTTCTCAAAGATTGCGCGAAATGACCATGCGCTGAATGTCGCTGGTGCCTTCGTAGATCTGGCAGACCCGCACGTCGCGGTAGATGCGCTCCAGCGGGAAGTCGTTGAGGTAACCGTAACCGCCGAGGGTTTGCAAGGCCATGGAGCAGACCTTCTCGGCCATTTCCGAGGCGAACAGCTTGGCCATCGACGCTTCGACCAGCGCCGGCTGACCGCTGTCACGCAGGGCGGCGGCGTAGTGCACCATCTGCCGCGCCACGGCGATCTGGGTCGCCATGTCCGCCAGGCGGAACGCCACAGCCTGATGCTCGATGATCGGCTTGCCGAAGGTGTCGCGTTCACGGGCGTAATCACGGGCCGCTTCGAACGCGGCGCGGGCCATGCCCACCGCTTGCGAAGCGATGCCGACGCGGCCGCCTTCGAGGTTGGCCAGGGCGATCTTGTAGCCCTCGCCCTCCTCACCCAAAAGGTTGGCCACCGGCACTTTCACGTCTTCGAACAGGATCTGGCAGGTGTCCGAGGCGTGCTGGCCGAGCTTGTCTTCAACCCGGGCGACTTTGTAGCCCGGCGAGTCGGTCGGAACGATGAAGGCGCTGATCCCGCGCTTGCCGGCACTCGGGTCGGTGACCGCAAACACGATCACGACCCCGGCGTTCTGCCCGGAGGTGATGAACTGTTTGCAGCCGTTGAGCACATAGTGATCGCCTTCCCGCCGTGCACGGGTTTTCAGGCTGCTGGCGTCCGAGCCAGCCTGCGGCTCGGTCAACGCGAAAGCACCGAGCATCTCGCCGCTGGCCAGCGGTTTGAGGAAGCGCTCGCGCTGGTCGTCGTTGCCGAACTTGAGGATCGGCACGCAACCCACCGAGTTGTGCACGCTCATGATCGTCGAGCAGGCGCCGTCGCCGGCGGCGATTTCTTCCAGGGCCATGGCGTAGGCCAGGTAACCGGTGTCGCAACCGCCCCACTGCTCCGGCACCAGCATGCCGAAGAAGCCCAGTTCGGCCATTTCGCCGATGGCTTCTTTCGGGAAGCGATGCTCGCGGTCCCACTCGGCAGCAAACGGTTTCAGCCGTTCCTCGGCAAACTGCCGGGCCATGTCGCGGATTTGTTGTTGGTCATCGTTGGGAATCATGGCAAATCCTTAACTCGGGTTCAGACGCACTCGACGGCCATCGCCGTGGCTTCGCCGCCGCCGATGCAGATTGCCGCAACGCCGCGCTTCAGGCCTTTCTGGCGCAGGGCCGAGAGCAAGGTCACCAGAATCCGCGCGCCGGATGCGCCGATCGGATGGCCCAGGGCGCAGGCACCGCCGTGGATGTTGAGCTTGTCGTGAGGGATTTCCAGGTGAGTCATCGCCGCCATGCCGACCACGGCGAAGGCTTCGTTGACTTCGAACAGGTCAACCTGATCCAGCGACCAGCCGGTTTTCTTCATCAGCTTCTTGATCGCGCCAATCGGTGCCACCGGGAACAGGCCCGGGGTGTCGGCAAACGCGGCGTGACCGTGGATCACCGCCAGCGGTTTCAGCCCCTGTTTCTGCGCTTGCGACTGACGCATCAGCACCAGTGCGGCAGCGCCGTCGGAGATCGAGCTGGAGTTGGCCGCAGTTACCGTACCGCCCTCGCGGAACGCCGGTTTCAGCGAGGCAATCTTGTCCAGTTTGGCTTTCGGTGGCTGCTCGTCATTGCTGATCACCACTTGTTCCTTGCCGACGGTGACAGTCAGCGGGACGATCTCGGCCTTGAAGCTGCCGTCCTTGATCGCTTGCTGGGCGCGGGTGGTCGAGGCGATGGCGAAGGCGTCCTGAGCCTCGCGGCTGAAATCGTTGGTTTCGGCGCAGTCCTCGGCGAAGGTGCCCATCAGGCGGCCCTTGTCGTAGGCGTCTTCGAGGCCGTCGAGGAACATCGAATCGAGCACCCGGCCGTGGCCCATGCGGTAACCGGCACGGGCCCGGTCCAGCAGGTATGGCGCGTTGGACATGCTTTCCATGCCGCCGGCGATCACCACATCGGCGCTGCCGGCCAGCAGCATGTCGTGGGCCAGAATGGCGGTTTCCATGCCCGAGCCACACATTTTGTTGACGGTGGTGCAACGGGTGGATTTATCCAGCCCGGCGCCCAGCGCAGCCTGACGGGCAGGCGCCTGACCGAGACCGGCCGGCAGTACGCAGCCGAACAGCACTTCATCGACCGCGTCGGCGGCAATACCCGCGCGCTCAACCGCAGCCTTGATTGCAGCGGCGCCCAGTTGCGGCGCGGTCAGGCTTTTCAGTTCGCCCTGGAAACCGCCCATCGGGGTGCGGACAGCGCTGACGATGACAATCGGATCGTTGGAAATGGTCATGGAAAATCCTCCTTACTTGGCGGCCATGCGCAAGGCACCGTCGAGACGGATCACCTCGCCGTTGAGCATGCTGTTTTCAATGATATGCCGCACCAGCGCAGCGTACTCGGCAGGTTTGCCCAAGCGCGGCGGGAACGGCACGCCGGCGGCCAGCGAGTCACGCACTTCCGGGGTCATGCCGGCCATCATCGGGGTCTCGAAAATGCCCGGAGCGATGGTCATCACGCGGATACCGAAGCGCGCCAGCTCGCGGGCGGCAGGCAGGGTCAGGCTGGCGATGGCGCCTTTGGACGCGGAATACGCGGCCTGACCGATCTGGCCATCGAACGCCGCAACGGAGGCGGTGTTGATGATCACACCGCGCTCACCATCGGCGTTGGCTTCGCTTTCGGCAATCGCTGCCGCCGCCAGGCGCAGCATATTGAAGCTGCCGATCAGGTTGACGTTGATCACCTGAGCGAAGCTGGACAAGGCATGCGGGCCGTTCTTGCCGAGGATCTTTTCGCCACGAACGATGCCGGCGCAGTTCACCAGACCATTCAGGCTGCCGAAGGCTTTAACGGTCGCCTGCACGGCGGCTTCGGCGGCGGCTTCGTTGCTGATGTCGGCCACCACGCTTTGCGCGCCGAGGCGCTGGGCCTGGGCGGCAACGGCGTCGGCGTTCATGTCCACCAGCATCACTTTGGCGCCGGCGTTGACCAGCAATTCAGCGGTGGCGGCACCCAGGCCGGATGCGCCGCCGGTGACGATAAAAACCTTGTTCTCGATCTGCATGACAGTTTCCTTGGATTCAAGCTGAAACGTTGTGCGCCGCAGCCTCTTGAGCCTTGGCGATTTCCTGATTGCGCAAGATAAAGCGCTGCAATTTGCCGCTCGGGGTTTTCGGCAACTCGCTGACAAATTCGATTTCACGGGGGTACGAATGCGCGGCCAGACGTTTGCGCACGTGTTGGCGCAGTTCTTCGGCCAACGCCGGTTCGGCCCGATATTGCGGGTTGAGCACGACAAAGGCTTTGACCAGCTCAGTGCGCTCCGGATCGGGTTTGCCGACCACTGCGGCTTCCACCACGGCCGGGTGTTCGATCAGTGCGCTTTCCACGTCGAACGGGCCGACCCGGTAGCCGGACGTGGTAATCACATCATCGCTGCGACCGACGAAGCTGATGCTGCCGTCCGGGTTCCACTCGACGGTGTCGCCGCTCAGGTAGTAATCGCCGACGAAGGCCTTGGTCGGTACGCCTTCGTAACCGGCAAACCAGCACATCGGCGACTGTGTGCGGTCGATGGCGAGGATGCCGGGCTGGCCGACGCCGAGTTCGTTGTTCTGTTCGTCGAGCACCACGATGCGATGGCCCGGCGAGGCGAAACCGGCGGCGCCAAGGTGGATCGGGTGTTCGAGGCCGTGGTGGTTGCACAGCACCATGCCCAGCTCGGTCTGGCCGTAGTGATCGTGAATGACCACGCCGAGATTGTCGGCGAACCAGCGAATCACTTCCGGGTTCAGCGGCTCGCCGGCGCTGCTGACGATGCGCAGCTTGCCCTTGATCGATTTGGCGAACTCGTCGCCGCCGGCAATCAGCAGACGATACGCGGTGGGCGAACCGGTGAGGTTGGTGATGCCGTACTTGTTGATCACCCGGCAAGTGCTTTCGAGGGTGAACGGGCCATCGTAGAACGTGATCGGATGGCCCATCGACAACGGGCCGGTGACGCCGAAATAGATGCCGTAGGCCCAGCCCGGATCGGCGACGTTCCAGAACGCATCTTCCGGGCGCAAATCCACGGCATCGCGGGTGTAGCTCTGGAACGCGACGATCGCCTTGAGCGGCACCGACAGCGCTTTCGACGGGCCAGTGGTGCCCGAGGTGAACATCAGCAGGAACGGGTCTTCGCCGGTCAGCATGACCGGTTCGCAGATATTGGAATGGTTGGCCAGCTCGGCCCAGAAACTGAAATCGCCACGGACGATGCCCTGGCCTTTCGGACCGCCGACGGTGACCAGCGTCGGGCAGTCGGCGACTTCGGCGAGTTTCGGCCGGTTGACCGCATCGGTAACCACGACTTTGGCACCGGAACTGTTCAGGCGATGCTCAAGGGCTTTAGGGCCGAACGCAGTGAACAGCGGTTGATACACCGCGCCGATGCGCCAGGTGGCGAACACGGTGATCAGCAATTCGATATTGCGCGGCAGCAGGCCGGCGACCTTGTCACCCTTCTGCACGCCCTGAGCCAGAAGGAAATTGGCGAACCGCGCGGCTTTGTCCTGCAGATCGCTGAACGTGTACGTTGCACTGGCGCCATCGCGGCCTTCCCAGAACAGCGCGATGCGCCCCGGCAGCGCGTGGCGGTCACAACATTCGACGCTGGCGTTGAGCGCCTCGAGCGTGCCGCTCAGTGCGGCGTCCACGGTGTGCTGATAATCAAACTGTGCGGTGGCAGACAAGTAATCGCGCATTGCCAGAATCCCTCTGTTCTTATTAGGTTGGGGAACCGTAAACAACAGAGGAATACTCGCGCTGCACGCCGGCTGCGGCAATGGTCAAAGCCCTCAAAGTGGATGACTGGTTTGGCCAAGAATCCGGTTGCAACTGATCGTTCCCACGCTCTGCGTGGGAATGCAGCCCAGGACGCTCCGCGTCCCCTCTAGAGCTGGAACGCGGAGCGTCCCTTGAGGCATTCCCACGCAGAGCGTGGGAACGAGAATCAACGGTGGGAGGTGTGGGTCAGACCGCTTCGTTGAGAATCAAGCTGCGATAGTGCCCAGGATTGGTCCCCGACCACTTGCGAAACGCCTTGTAGAATGAACTGGCATCGGCAAACCCCAACCGCGTGGCGATCTCGGCAAAACTGATCGAAGGCTCCGCCAGCCAGGTGATTGCCAGCTCCTTGCGCACGCTGTCCTTGAGGCCCTGATAGGTCTGCCCTTCTTCCGCCAATCGCCGGCGCAGGGTCGAGGCCGACATGCACAGTTGCTGGGCAAGCGCATCGGTTTCCGGCCAGTGTTCGGCGGCCAGCTGCCGCAGATCCTGCTTGATCCGGCTCGCAAGGCTTTCCGGATCGCGGTACTTGACCAGAATATTGGCCGGGGCATGGGCCAGAAAACGCTTCAACTCCTCAGGACTGCGCTTGATCGGCAGATCCAGCACCTCGGCGGCGAAGATCATCCGCGTGCGTGGCCGGTCGAAGCGCAGGTTTTCCGAGAACATCACCCGATAGTCATCGCAGAAATCCGGCGCCGGGCAGCGCAGTTCGATAGCCAGGATCGGAATACGCCGCCCCGCCAGCCAGCACGCCACGCCGTGGACGATCATCCAGTAAGTGAAATAGGTGAAGGCGCGGCGCGGTTGTGGGTCGTCTTCCAGCAGCACGATTTCCGCCAGGCTTTGCTGGCGCACCAGTTGCGCCGGCATGCGTTCGAGCATCAGCGACAGGAAATTCAAACCCGCTCCAAGCCCTGCGGCCAGATTCGGCTGGGCCATGGCGCTGCGGCAAAGAAATTCCAGGCTGCCGGATTTCAGCTTGCGCGGGTCCATGCCAAAAAACTCATCGTCGCCGCGCCGCGCCAACAGGCGCCATAACCGCGCGTACTGGCTGGCCGGCACACGCGCGTCGGTGGGCAGCAGCGCCGGATCGATCCCGACCTTGTTCAAGACTTCTTCCGTGGCCACGCCCGGGGCACAACTTTGCAGCAGTGCTTCGCGCACCAGTTGAATGGCGATGGTGTCTTTTTCCGACATGGAACGCGCGCAATCCTGGTTGTAGTTTGAGTGGCGGGCATCTTAACGCAGCTGGCCGGACGTCGTGGATGTTCAGACTCGTTCAGCTGAGGTTCAGGTAAATGTCAATGAGTGCCATGTGAGAATGACTTTCATTATGTTACAACTTGTAACCTCATTTCGTTACACAGTGATCGTCGAATGCTCGTTCCCTTTTTGATCATGTTGCGCGAAGGCATCGAAGCCGCGCTGATCGTTGGCATCATCGCCAGCTACCTGCAACAGACCGGCCGTGGCCAGTGGATGCCGGCGGTGTGGATCGGGGTGTTTCTCGCTGCTGCACTGGCGTTGCTGGTCGGTGGCGGCCTGGAACTGGTCAGTGCCGAATTCCCGCAAAAACAGCAGGAACTGTTCGAAGGCGTGGTCGGGCTGGTGGCCGTGGGCATTCTCAGTTCGATGGTGTTCTGGATGCGCAAGGTGGCGCGTTCGATCAAGCATTCGCTGCAAGCCTCTCTCGATCACGCACTGACTGCTTCGAAACATCAGGTCATCGCCCTGATCGCCATGGTGTTCTTTGCCGTGGCCCGGGAAGGTCTGGAAACCGTGTTCTTCCTGCTGGCCGTGTTCCAGCAAAGCGAAGGACCGGCCGCGCCGATCGGTGCCCTGCTCGGCCTGATCCTCGCAATCATTGTCGGCTTCCTGATCTACAGCGGCAGCATGCGCCTGAACCTCTCGGCATTCTTCCGCTGGACCGGGCTGTTCATCCTCGTGGTCGCCGCCGGGATTCTCGCCAACTCGGTGCAGGCGCTGCATGAAGCCGGGGTCTGGAATCACCTGCAAACCGTGCTTTTCGACTTCAGCGCGACGCTGCCGATGGACGGCCCGCTGGGCTCGGTGCTGGCCGGCATGTTCGGTTATCAGGATGCGCCGACCGTCAGCACCCTCGGCGCATACCTGATTTACCTGGTGGTGGCGCTGGTGATGTTTTTCATGCCGGCGCCCAAGCCTGCCGCCCAATCGTCTTCCGTTTCCAGCCAATAAGGGCCTTCATGTCAAAGCCTGATATTCCTCAGAACTCTCCTCCCCGCGCCTTGCGCTGGGCGGTGGCCGGTTCGGTGGTCGTGATGATCGCCGCCGGTGGCCTGTTCTACTACGCCTCGAAAATGGCCGCCGCCAAACGTCAGCACAACCGTGATGAAGTGGTGGTCAATATTCATCCCCACAGTTGCGAACCGAACGCCCTGACGGTGCCGGCCGGTCGCGCCAGTTTCCGCATCGTCAACCGCTCCGACCGGGCGGTGGAATGGGAAATCCTCGACGGCGTGCTGGTGATCGAAGAGCGCGAGAACATCGCGCCGGGCCTGAGCCAGGTGATCAACGCCAACCTGCAACCCGGCGACTACGCCATCACTTGCGGTCTGTTGAGCAACCCGCGCGGCACCCTGCACGTGACACCGACCGCCGCGTCGGATGCCGCCGCCAAGGCCAAGCCGTCGATGGTTGCCTTCGTCGGGCCGTTGTCGGAGTTCCGCGTGTACCTGGCCAGCCAGGGCAGCGCGTTGATCAAAGCGGTGACGGCGCTGAATCAAGCCATCGACAGCGGCGATCTGGCCCAGGCTCAGGCGCTGTATTTGCCGGCCCGCGCCGCCTATCAGCGTCTGGCCCCCGCCGCTCAACGCCTGGCCGAACTGGACAACAGCATCAACGCCCGCGCCGATTACTTCGAGAAACGCGAGCAGGATCCAGCCTTCGTCGGTTTCCATCGCCTTGAATACGCGCTGTTCCAGCAACGCAAACTCGACGGCCTGACGCCCATTGCCCAAGGCCTGCTCGACAACGTCACCACGTTGAAACAACAGCTGCTGGCCCAGTCGCTGCCGCCGGAGCAACTGGTGGAAATCGTCGTGCGCAACCTCAACACCCTCGCCGACGTGCGCGCCGCCAGCGGCGAAGAGGAACGCTACAGCCACAGCGATCTCAACGGCTTCACGGCCAATCAGGAAACCGCGCACAAAGTCGTCGAACTGTTGCGCCCGCTGCTGAGCAAATCCGCCGCTGACCTGCTGCCGAAAATCGACAGCGCGATGGCTGATTTCGATACCACGCTGAACGGTTTCAAGGTCAAGGACGGCTACGCCAGTTACGACACCGTCAACGGTGAGCAACGCAAGCAGATCGCCGACAAGGCCAAGGCCCTGGCCGAGGCCCTCGACGCCATTGATCCCGCCCTCGGCCTCTCCGGCCTGTAAGCAGAAGACGAATACCGATGAACGATTCCGAACACTTCAACCTGCAACGTCGCCGCGTATTGATGGGGATGGGCGCCGCCGGTGTCGCACTGGCCGGCACGGCGTTGAGCTGCCCGGCAATGGCCGCCGCGCCTGCGCAAGTCACCGAAGCGCCGAGCAGCGACAAGACCCAGGATCACCACGACTTTCATGGCGTACACCAGAGCGGCATCGTCACCCCGCGCCCGGCGTCTGGCATGCTGGTGTCGTTCGATGTGCTGGCCAGCGACCGTGAAGACCTGGAGCGGCTGTTCCGTACCCTCAACGAGCGCATCGCGTTCCTGATGAAGGGCGGCCCGGTGGCGCAGATCGATCCGAAGTTGCCACCGCCGGATTCCGGCATCCTCGGCCCGGTGGTGACACCAGACAACCTGACCATCACCGTGTCTGTCGGCGAATCATTGTTCGATGAGCGCTTTGGTCTTGCGTCCGCCAAACCCAAGCGTCTGGTGCGCATGGTCGGCTTCCCCAACGATGCGCTGGAGGCCGATTGCTGCCACGGCGACCTGAGCCTGCAGTTCTGCTCCAACACCGCCGACACCAACATCCACGCCCTGCGCGACATCGTGAAGAACCTGCCGGATCTGCTGCTGGTGCGCTGGAAACAGGAAGGCAGCGTGCCGCCGCAAGCACCGGCCAAGCCCGGTATGCCGGCGCAATCAGCACGTAACTTCCTCGGTTTCCGCGACGGTTCGGCCAACCCGGATTCCAACGACGGCAAAGCCATGGATCGCATCGTCTGGGTGCAACCGGGCAGCGACGAACCGGCCTGGGCGGCCCACGGCAGTTATCAGGCGGTGCGGATCATCCGCAACTTCGTCGAACGCTGGGACCGCACGCCGTTGCAGGAACAGGAAAGCATCATCGGCCGGGTCAAAACCACCGGCGCGCCGATGGGCGCCAGCCATGAGGCCGAAGTGCCGGATTACAGCAAGGACCCGCAAGGCAAGCTGACCAAGCTAGACGCGCACATCCGCCTGGCCAACCCGCGCACCGCCGCGAGCCAGGCCAACCTGATCCTGCGCCGGCCGTTCAACTACTCCAACGGCGTGAACAAGAACGGCCAGCTCGACATGGGCCTGCTGTTCATCTGTTACCAGGCCGACCTGGAAAAAGGCTTCATCACCGTGCAGACCCGCCTCAATGGCGAGCCGCTGGAGGAATACCTCAAGCCTGTCGGAGGCGGTTACTTCTTCACCCTGCCGGGTGTCATGGGCGACAAAGACTTCATCGGTCGCTCGCTGCTCGACGCTACTCAACCAAAAACAACTGCATAGCATTCAACAGGAGCCGCCCCATGAAAAAGACGCCACTCGCGTTATTGCTGACCCTTGGTTTGCTCAACATCCCGCTGTCGGCGTTCGCCGCGACCGCGCCACTGGATCTGGTGGGGCCGGTGTCGGACTACAAAATCTATGTCACCGAACAACTGGATGAACTGGCCAGCCACACCCAGCAGTTCACCGACGCCGTGAAGAAAGGCGACCTGACCACCGCGCAAAAGCTCTACGCGCCAACCCGCGTCTACTACGAGTCGATCGAGCCGATTGCCGAGTTGTTCAGTGACCTCGACGCCTCCATCGACTCCCGCGTCGACGACCACGAACAAGGCGTGAAAGCCGAAGACTTCACCGGTTTCCACCGAATCGAATACTCGCTGTTGTCGGAAAAGAGCACCAAGGATCTGGACGCTCTGGCCGATGGCCTGAACAAGGACGTGAAGGACCTGCAAACCCGCGTCGCCGGTCTGACCTTCCCGCCGGAAAAAGTCGTCGGTGGCGCCGCTGCGCTGCTCGAAGAAGTCGCTGCAACCAAGATTTCCGGTGAAGAAGACCGTTACAGCCACACCGACTTGTACGACTTCCAGGGCAACATCGACGGCGCGAAAAAAATCGTCGACCTGTTCCGTCCGCAGATCGAGAAGCAGGACAAGGCCTTCGTCGCCAAAGTCGACAAGAACTTCGCCACCGTGGACAAGATCCTGGCCAAGTACAGGACCAAGGACGGTGGTTTCGAGACCTATGACAAAGTGAAGGACAACGATCGCAAGGCGCTGGTGGGCCCGGTCAATACCCTGGCCGAAGACCTGTCGACCTTGCGTGGCAAGCTCGGTCTGAACTGAGACTTGTAGCGCCTGTTCCACCCCTTTCGCGAGCAAGCTCGCTCCCACACCAGGTCTTTGTTGAACACAGAAATTGTGCTCAGCGAAGATCCAATGTGGGAGCGAGCTTGCTCGCGAAGGCATTTCTAGCGGCGCTGAAAATTCTGTGCCTTACAGAATGCGATAGAGCAACCGCTCCACCCGCACCCGGCTCACGCGCTTGAGGAACTTGGCGACCCCGGCCGGGTAATCCGGCAAGGCTTCCAGGTCCTGAAAACGTGCGATCCGCGTGGTGTGTTCGAAGATGTTTTCCAGCTCCAGCCGGCGCGGTTCCAACCACTCGCCTTTCGGGTCATCGATCAGCAAGGCGTTTTCCAGATCGAGACGGAACGCCCGCGGGTTGAGGTTGTTGCCGGTCAGCAATGTGTAGCGCTGGTCGATCCACATGCCCTTGAGGTGATAGCTGTTGTCGCCTTCACGCCACAGGTGCAGGTTCAACTGGCCGCTGTCGATGTTGCGCTGATGCCGTTTGGCGAAACGGCGCAGGCTGATCTCGTACAAATACGGCAGCGCGGCAATCACCTTGAACGGCTCGCTCGGCGGGATGTAGAAGTCGTTGGCGGTCTTGTCGCCGACCACGATGTCGATCTTCACGCCGCGCGCCAGCGCCCGGTTGATCTCGCGGATCACCCCCAGCGGCAGGTTGAAGTACGGCGTGCAGATGGTCAGTTGCTTCTGCGCGCTGGCGATCAGCTCCAGAATCACCCGGTTCAGCGGGTTGTTCTTGCCCACACCCAGCAACGGGCTGACCGACAGGCCGGTATGCGCCGTGCTGCCGGCACTGGTGTCGTACGCCGCATATTTGAGACGGCTGCGCAGATCGCCGATGTCGTTGCGCAGGCTGCGAGTGGTCGGCAGGTTCGGCAGGTCGAGGCGGTGCACCGCTTTCGATTCGATCAGGCCGTGCTTGACCAGATGGTGCATCGAGTCCGCCAGTTCGCGGCTTTGCAGCACGTGATAACGGTCGAACCGGTACTTGTCGAATTTGTGCAGGTAAACGTTGTTCAGACTCGCACCGCTGTAGACCACGCAATCGTCGATCACGAAGCCTTTGAGGTGCAGCACGCCGAACAGCTCGCGGGTCTGCACCGGCACGCCATAGATCGGCACCTCGCTCTGGTGGGTGCGGGTCATTTCCTGATACCACGCCGAGTTGCCCGGCTGTTTGCCGGCGCCGATCAAGCCGCGTTGGGCCCGCAGCCAGTCGACGACCACCGCGATCTCGAGCTCTGGGCGCTTGAGTTTGGCGGCGTGCAAGGCATCAAGGATTTCCTGGCCGGCTTCGTCGTTTTGCAGATAGAGCGCGACGAGGTAGATGCGCTGGGTCGCCTGGGCGATTTTCTCCAGCAGGCAACGGCGGAAATCGGCGGCGCCGGGCAGGATCGTCACGGCCTCGGCGGTCAGCGGAAAGCTGCGCAGTTTGGGCAGCAGAGAGCGTTTGAAAAGCAACGGCATAGGGCTCGCAATGGGTCGAATCCGAAGAACCCGAGAGCTTACACCATCAACTCCTTCGGGTCTTGTGAGTGTCTGTAATGACTTGACTGATCGTTGATCGTTCCCACGCTCTGCGTGGGAATGCCTCAAGGGACGCTCCGCGTTCCAGCTCTGGAAGGGACGCGGAGCGTCCCGGGCTGCATTCCCACGCGGAGCGTGGGAACGATCAAAGCAAGAACAATAGAAATAACTGCTTGACCAAGGAGAACAATCGTTCTACTGTCCACCACATGAACGAAATCACAAGCAACAACACGACCCGAGACATCATTCTGGATGTCACCGAAAAGTTGATCTACAAAAGTGGCATCGCCGCCACCGGCATGGATCTACTGGTGAAAACCGCCGGTGTTTCCAGAAAGAGTATCTACCGCTACTTCGCCAACAAGGAGGAGTTGACCGTCGCCGCCCTGCAGCGCCGCGATGTGCGCTGGATGCACTGGTACAGAAGCGCCGTCGATCAGGCTGAAACCCCGGCCGACCGCCTGCTCAACCTGTTTACCGTGCTCAAGGCCTGGTTCGCCTCGGAAGGCTTTCGGGGCTGTGCCTTCATCAACACCAGCGGCGAGACGGGCGATCCCGAGGATCCGGTCCGCCTGGTCGCCAAGGACCACAAACAAAAGCTGCTCGACTACCTGTGCGAGCTGTGTACCGAACATGGTGCCGAGGAACCGCAACTGTTGGCCAAGCAGTTGCTGATCCTGATTGATGGCGCCATTACCGTAGCGCTTGTGATGGGTGATCACAGTGCCGCCGATAATGCGCAATGCATGGCGCGAAAGTTATTGGAGCTGTAACGCCTTAATAAGCCTGACAAGTTGTTTAACTGTTAATAGATCCGGAGACAAACATGTCTACTGCAGCCGAAGTTCGTCCGCCATTGCCACCCTTCAACCGTGAATCGGCCATTGAAAAAGTTCGTCTGGCCGAGGATGGCTGGAACTCCCGCGACCCGCATCGCGTGTCGCTGGCCTATACCCTGGACACCAAATGGCGCAACCGCGCCGAATTCGCCAACAACCGCGAAGAAGCCAAGGCATTTCTGACCCGCAAATGGGCCAAGGAACTGGATTACCGCCTGATCAAGGAACTCTGGGCTTACTCCGACACCCGCATCGCCGTGCGCTACGCCTACGAGTGGCGCGACGACTCGGGCAACTGGTTCCGCTCCTATGGCAACGAAAACTGGGAATTCGACGAGCACGGCCTGATGTTCCAGCGTTACGCCTGCATCAACGACATGCCGATCAAGGAAAGCGAACGCAAGTTCCACTGGCCACTGGGCCGGCGTCCGGATGATCATCCGGGGTTGTCTGAACTGGGTCTGTAATCACGGAGCCCGCCACTCAAGATGGAAGCAAGGATGCTTCCATTTCGTGCTTTCCCCAAAACAACAAAAGCCCGTTGTTTTTATCGCAAAAGGTACTTGTGGACTGTCAGTAATGACAGTAGTGACAACTGCAAATTCATCAAATCATTGTCATGCAACGAACGTGGCCGGTTGGACGACCGCCCTCTCTTCTACCCATGACAATGAGCAACTGATATGACGCAAAATAATCTGATCCCAAACGGTGATTTCGGCACCGGTGACTTTAGTCACTGGATTCCACGAAATTACGACACGCCTATGTCTGTCGTACACCACAACGGTAACTATGTCGCACGCTTGGTCGGCGGTAGAAACCAGGGGCAGAATCTGGCAACCGAGCCCTTCCCCATTCAGCCCGGTGCATTCGCTTTGACATTCAATGTTCAGGCGCCCGAGGCTGTCCCGCTGCAAAACACCAAGGATCGACGGTTTCACATCACCGATAGCGGCAAAGCTTCCAATCCACTGGTTCACGCATTTATCGTCTACACACTTTGGGCGACCAACCGCAGCACTGGTGAAGCAGAAATCTGGTCAGGGTCGGAGTATGTCGATCCAAAAACAAGAACGATTACGCTCAATGGCATGATTCGACCAGGCTTCGAATGGTTGGACATTGTCTTCGCCATTCCCAGCAATCCCTTTGGCAACAAAGGGCCGTTCTTCATCGGCAATGTCTGGCTCTCGGTGGTGTAACAACTCCCTTCAGGCGCCGCTGGATGATTGAGGATCCCATTCGCGATGAACCAGTGTTACAGCTATGATGACCGCCCGTCCCTGCCCTGCCGAATAAGCCGATTCCATGCCTTTCGAACTCAGCGTTGACCTCACCACTCTGGCCATTCTGGCCCTTGTCGCTTTCATTGCCGGATTCATCGATGCCATCGCTGGCGGCGGCGGTCTGTTGACCACGCCCGCGTTGCTTACCGCCGGTTTGCCGCCGCATCTGGTGCTGGGTACCAACAAGCTGAGTTCGACCTTCGGTTCGGCCACCGCCAGTTTCACCTTCTACCGCCGCAAGCTGTTCCACCCCAAACAATGGATGCACGCGATTGTCGGCACGCTGGTCGGTGCGCTGACCGGCGCCATCGTCGCCCATTACCTGCCCGCCGAATGGTTGAACAAGATGCTGCCGGTGATCGTCTTCGCCTGCGGCCTGTACCTGTTGTTTGGCGGTACGCCGAAAGCGCCGCTGGACAGCGACGCACCGATCAAGAAGAAGTGGCAATCGACGCAAGGCTTCAGCCTGGGTTTCTACGACGGCGTGGCCGGCCCCGGCACGGGCGCGTTCTGGACCGTCAGCAGTCTGCTGCTGTACCCGATCGATCTGGTCAAGGCCAGCGGCGTGGCGCGCAGCATGAACTTCGTCAGCAACATTGCGGCGCTGTCGGTGTTCATGTTTTCCGGGCAGGTGGACTGGATCATCGGCCTGAGCATGGGCCTGTCGGTGATGGTCGGCGCATTCTTCGGGGCGCGCACCGCGATCAGCGGCGGCGCCAAGTTCATTCGTCCGGTGTTCATCACCGTGGTGCTGGGGTTGACCGTGCGTCTAGCCTGGCAGCACTGGTTCAGCGTGGCCTAAGCGCCGCGCCACATAGACGTCGATCAGGTAACGTGCAATCGATTTGGACGCCGGCAACGGCGGCAGATCGTGCACGTTGAACCACTGGGCGTCCTCGATCTCGTCTTCCTGGCAGACAATCTCGCCACCGGCGTATTCGGCATGGAAGCCGAGCATCATCGAATGCGGAAACGGCCAGCACTGGCTGCCCATGTACTGGATGTTCTTCACTTCGATGCTGACTTCTTCGCGCACCTCTCGGATCAGGCAATCCTCAGCCGATTCCCCAGGCTCGGCAAACCCCGCCAGCGTGCTGTAGACCCCGGTGACGAAACGCGGTGAACGCGCCAGCAGCACTTCATCGCCACGGGTCACCAGCACGATCATGCTCGGCGAAATTCGCGGATAGCTGCGCAGATCGCACGGTTGGCAATACATCGCCCGCTCCCGTGGCACCTGGATCATGGCCTGACCGCAATTGCCGCAGAAACGGTGTTCGCGCGCCCATGTCCCGATTTGCGCGGCGTAGCCCAGCACCTTGTAGATCGTATGATCGCCGTCGAGCATGAACGCCCGCAGGCCTTTCCAGTTGCAACCCGGCACCTCGCTGGTGCTGCGCAGTTCCAGCAGATACACCGGTTCGCCATCGAGATGACCGATACCGTGCTCGGCAAGGATCGACAATTCCTGACGCTTGAGCCATTCCCGAGGGAACAGCGCGCCGTTGTCATCGAACAGGAAACCCTCGGGGCTGCGCGCCACGGCCCAGCCGCCGGGTTGATCGGTGTCCAGTACTGCAGTGGTCCAGCGAGATGTCATGGTTTCTCAATCCAGAAATTCGGGTTTCTGTTTGCTCATATGGGCGGCCATGGCCACGCGCAAATCGTTGGATTGCAGCATGGCAGCGTTCCAGGTGGCAACGTACTCGAGACCGTCGTCGATGCGATGGTCGCGCATGTAGCTGATCATTTCCTTGGTGCCGGTGACCGCGATCGGCGACTTGCCGGCGATGTCCCGGGCAATGTCCATCACGCCTTCGATCAGACCGTCCTTGTCGCTGTAGACGCGATTGACCAGACCGATGCTGCGCGCTTCTTCGGCGCCAAACGTGCGACCGGTGTAAGCCAGCTCACGCAGCATGCCGTCACCAATGATCCGTGGCAACCGTTGCAGGGTGCCAACGTCCGCCGCCATGCCGATGTCGATTTCCTTGATCGAGAATTGCGCGTCCTCGGCGGCGTAGCGCATGTCGCAGGCGGCGATCAGGTCGATGGCGCCGCCCAGGCAGTAACCCTGGATCGCCGCGAGTACCGGTTTGCGGCAATTGTCGACCGCATTGAAGGATGCCTGCAGGGTCAGGATCTTCTTGCGCAACAGGCGTGCATTGCGGCCGACATCCTTGCCCAGCTCATTGGCCACGCCGGCCAGCATCATCAGGTCGATGCCCGAGGAAAAGTGTTTGCCGGCGCCGCTGAGCACCACCACCCGCACTTCGTCGGTGTCGTCGATCCACTGGAACACTTCGACGATTTCGCTCCAGAACGCGGCGTTCATCGAGTTGATCTTTTCCGGACGATTGATCTGCACATGGGCGATGTTGTCGGCCAGTTCGACGCTGAAGGCGGTGTATTGAGTCATGGCAGAAATCCTTTACCGGGCTGGAAATGAGGCCCGAACTATAACAAGGCATCAGCACGGCGGTTCGGCCAAATGCGGGACTCTAGCCGTTCTTCACTGCGACGAAGGCCGCCGTCTCATAGGGCACTGTTACCACGTCCCTGCCCCGCAGCAGCGGCTCGCCGGCAATCAGCTCTGCTATCTGCTCGTCAATCCTCGCGCGCTGCTGGTCGCTCAGTGCGGCAATGAAACTGGTGGAACGCACCCGGTTGAAAATCACATCTTCCGGCGAGCCGGTATGGCCATGCTGAAAGTGTTGGGCCTGCAAAGGCCCGAACGCCGCATGGGGAAAGGCCTTGCGCCATTCGCCGGTGTAAAAGCGCGGCGTGTCGCCCTCCAGCGCATTGACGATGGCGTCCAGCTTGGGCACCCAGTCGACCCGGGTGTCGCGCAGGTTCCAGATCAAACCCAGTTTGCCGCCCGGTTTGAGGACCCGGGCGATTTCATCCAGCGCCTCGGTACTGGCAAACCAGTGAAAGGCCTGCGCGCAGACCACCGCATCCACCGAGGCATCCGGCAGCGGCAAATCCGTTGCCGTACCGCTGACAGCCAGCACCTGTGGCCAGGCCAGTGACAGTTTTTCCAGCATCTGTGCCACCGGTTCGACGGCGATTACCTGGGCGCCGGTCGCCACCAGCCGTCCGGTGAATTTGCCGGTGCCGGCGCCAAGGTCGATAACGGTCTTGTGGCCATCAAGGCCCAGTGTGCCCGTCAGCCATTCACTGACGGCCGGCGGATAGTCGGGCCGGCCTTTGACGTAGGTGTCGGCGGCGGTTTTGTAGCCGCTGGCGGCCGAGTGGTGAACCTGATCTTTCATGGCCAAACTCCCATGGTAGAACTGCAGATCGACAACGAATGCTGACGAGCATAACGCCGGAAAAAGGGCTTTCCTTTAACAAAGCCTGACAAAGCAATGAATAAATTTTCACCTTGCGGTGTTCAAAGTAAAACATGCCTCTCTGTGGAGCCTTGCCCATGACTATCCGTTCCGTTATGTTCGCCGCCCCGTTGCTGGTGGCCGCCGTTTTCGCGAGCCCCCTCGCCTTCGCCAATGGCGATGAAGAGGCGCCGGTGCAGAAACCCAACTGCCCCAAAGGCCAGGTGTTCGATACCAAAACCCAGAAGTGCGTGATGCAGACCAGCCGTCTGGTGCCCGACGCCGACCGGACCGATTACGCCTACCGTCTGGCCAAGGCCGGACGTTATGAAGAAGCCCTGGCCCTGCTCGACACGCTGGAACAACCGAATACCGCCAAGGCCCTCAACTATCGCGGTTATGCCACACGAAAACTGGGGCGCACCGACGAAGGCATCGGTTATTACCTGCAATCGGTCAAGCTTGATCCGCAGTACGCGCAAGTCCGCGAATACCTGGGCGAAGCCTATGTGATCAAGGGCCGCGTCGATCTGGCGCAGGAGCAGTTGCAGCACATCCGGAAGATTTGCGGCACGACCTGCGAGGAATACCGGGACCTGGCCGAAGCCATCAACGACTCATCGAAAACCTGACACGACACGCGGAGGCGAACATTTTCAGCGATCAGGCCTTCAGAGCCGAACTCGGGCAACACTTGGCACGCCTGTGGCGTTACGGCTTGATGCTGTCGCGCAACCGGCACGTGGCCGAGGATCTGGTGCAAGCCACCTGCGTGCGGGCGCTCGAGCGTTCGGGCCAGTACGTGGCCGGCACGCGCATGGACCGCTGGCTGCTGAGCATTCTGCATTCGATCTGGCTTAACGAAGTGCGCGCCCGCCGGGTGCGCCAGGGTCAGGGCGTAGTGGACACCGACAGCCAACTGGCATTCGACGGCGAATACGCCGTGCAGACCCATGTCATGGCAGCGCAGATAATCCGCCGGGTCGATGCGCTGCCGGAAACCCAGCGCGAAACGGTATATCTGGCCTACGTTGAAGGCCTGTCCTACCGCGAAGTCGCCGAGATCCTGCAAGTGCCGATCGGCACGGTCATGAGTCGCCTGGCCACCGCGCGCCTGAAACTGGCCGAATACCCGCCGTTGCAAACGGTACCGAACAGCCCCGCAGGAGACCGGCAATGAATACGCCTTCCGACGAGCAACTGGTGGCGTATCTGGACGATGAACTGGACCGGGAACAGCGCAGCCACCTCGACAGCCTCATTGCCGACGATCCGTTGCTGAGTTTGCGGGTGCAATGGTTGAGCCGCAGCAGCCTGCCATTCAAGGCTGCCTACGACGAACTGGCGCAACAGGCGCCGCTTGATCGCCTGCAGGCCCGACTCGACGCCGCGCCGTCACCGCAAGAACCCGGTTTCAGCCGGCGCTGGTTCATCGGCGCCGCAGCAGCGGGCGTGGCGCTCGCAGGTGTCGCGGCGGACCGCTTGTTTCTGGCCTGGCAGACACAGCAATCGCACAACTGGCGCGAGCTGGTGGGTGATTACATGGCGCTGTATGTGCCGCAGACCCTCGAACATCTGCCCACTGATGAAGCCTCGCAACTGGCACAGTTGCGAACCGTCGATGCGCGGCTGGGCGTAAGCCTGTCGCCGGCGAAACTGAAACTGCCCGGCGCGCAGTTCAAACGCGCGCAGCTCCTTGAATACGACGGCGTGCCCATCGCCCAGATGACCTGGCTCGACGCCACCCACGGCCCGCTGGCGCTGTGCGTCACGCGCACCAACAGCGGCAGCCAGCCGCTGGCCCATGAACGTCGGCACGCAATGAACGTGGTGTACTGGACCGAACGCGAACACGCCTGGATGCTGATCGGCCATCACCCGGCTTCCGAACTGGAAGACATGGCGAAAATGTTTAAGACCCGGCTCAACGGTTAAAGAATTTTTTCACTATGCTGCCCGGGTGAGTTTCCAAGAAGGATGGATTTATGCCGATTTCGCCACGCACAGCCCTGCTGGTCATCGACGTGCAGAACGACTTCATTCCCGGTGGCCAGTTGGCCGTGCCCGAAGGTGATTTGATCGTGCCGCTGATCAACCGGCTGGCCGGGCAGTTCAAGCAAGTGGTCATTTCCCAGGACTGGCACCCGGCCGGACATGCTTCGTTTGCCTCCAGTCATCCCGGCCGCCAACCCTATGACCTGATTCAACTGCCGTATGGCGAGCAGACGCTGTGGCCGGATCACTGCATTCAGGGCTCACGCGGTGCCGAGTTTCATTCGGGACTCGACCTGCCCCACGCGCAGTTGATCATCCGCAAGGGTTGCAACCCGGACATCGACAGCTATTCGGCGTTTCTGGAAGCGGATCGCGTAACGACCACGGGTCTGGCCGGTTATCTGAAGGAGCGCGGCATCGACACGGTGTACATGGTCGGCCTGGCGCTGGATTTCTGCGTGATGTTCTCTGCGCTGGACGCACGGGCGGCGGGGTTTAACACCTTTGTAGTGCTGGATGCGTGCCGGGCCATTGATTTGAATGGCTCGCGGGCGACCGCGAACCAGCGGATGCAGGTAGCCGGGGTCGGATTGATCCAGTCGACTGAACTGCTTTGACCGACTTGCTGATCGTTCCCACGCTCCGCGTGGGAATGCATACGGTGACGCTCTGCGTCACAAAGGACGCGGAGCGTCCTAGGCGGCATTCCCACGCAGAGCGTGGGAACGATCAGCGCTCTGGGTGGGAACTCAGCGATCATCAGGTCGGGGTTGGCAGCCAGAGCCTGAACCGCGCCCCGCCCAACGGCGAGCCTTCCACCGTCAGCGTACCGCCCTGCGCCTCGAGCGCCCGACGGCTGATCGCCAGCCCCAGGCCAAAGCCGCCGGTCGCCCGATCGCGGCTGCGATCCAGGCGATAGAACGGCTCGAAAATCCGCTCCCGCTCGTCTTCCGGAATGCCGATCCCGTCGTCATCCACCCAGATCTCGCACCCCTTCGGGCACACTTGCACGCCAATCTGAATGCGTTTTTCGCAGTAGCGCATGGCGTTGCGCAGCAGGTTCTGAATCGCCCGGGCCGTCAGGCGCGGGTCGAGAGAGAAGCGTTCCAGCTGATTGTGCAGCAGCACATCAATGACGATTTCCGGGGATTCCAGTTCTTCGTCGACGCTGCCCAGAATGCTGTCAATGAATTCGTCCAGCGACACTTCGACCTGCTCCGGCAGCTTCGCCGGATTCTGCAGGCGGCTGTAGGACAGCAGCTCCAGCACCAATTCATCCAGTTCACGAATGTGCGCGACCAACCCTTGCAGGCGTTCGCGGCTGGCTTGCGGCAAGTCATCGGACAGCGCCAGCGCCAAGCCGAAGTCCAGGCGGGTCAGCGGCGTGCGCAGTTCGTGGGACACCGCGTTGAGCAGATCCCGCTGCTGGTTGAGCAGGTTTTCGATGTCGCCGGCCATGGTGTCGAACACGTGGGCCAGACTGCCGATGTTCGAATTCGGGCCAATCTGCGTACGTTCGCTCAAATGGCCCTTGCCGAAACGTTCGGCCGTGCCCTTGAGGCGTTCCAGATCGCGCCAGTGCGGGCGAAACCAGAGCAACAGGCACGCCAGCAGACTCGCGCCGATCAGTACGTTGATGCTCCAGTACAACAGGTTCACGTCCATCGGATCCGGCGGCACCACCATCTGCACCGCCATTTCGTCGTTCAGCGGCGTGACCGCCAGCGTCCGCCAGCCCCAGTCACCGATGCGCACCACGTTTTCCCCGCGACGCAGGCGCTCTTGTTCAATCGGGGTGAAGTCGGCGTTATCGATACGGGCGAGGACGATGTGCAGCGGCTGGAAATCCTTGTCCATCGACGCCGCAACCGCGGGCCACTGATCCTGCGGCGCAGCGTGAAACTGCTTGGTGATCAGCGACTGCAGGCCCCGGGAATAGTCGAGGTTGTAAGTCACGAAGCGGTCCCTGAACGCCATCACTACCAGATCCGGCACCAGATAGATCGCCGCGCTGTAGGAAACGATCGTTACCAGGTAGAGGCGAAACAGGATTCTGAACATCGAATCAGCATTCCCACTCGGAACGGCTGAACAGATAACCCTTGCCCCACACGGTCTTGATCTTGCGCGCCTCGCCGGCATGGTCGTCGAACTTGCGTCGCAGCTTGGAAATCGCCACGTCCACCGAACGATCGGTGCCGTTGAACTCGATGCCGCGCAGGCGTTGCAGGATCTGGTCACGACTCAGCACTTCGCCGGCATGACGGGCCAGCACCACCAGCAGGTTGTATTCGCCGCTGGACAGTTCGACCGGTTGCTCGCGCCAGGTCACGGTGCGCTCCGACAGGTCGATGCACAGATTGCCCATCAGAATCCGGTCGTTGGCGGTCATCGGTTCGCCGAGGCTGCTTCGACGCAACAAAGTACGGACCCGCGCCAGCAAGACGCGCGGCTCGCAGGGTTTGGTCACGTAATCGTCGGCGCCCATTTCCAGGCCCAGCACCTGATCGTGGCTGTCGTCACGAGCGGTGAGCATCAGGATCGGCAGCGTTGCCGAGTCGGCGCGCAACAAGCGACAGACCTGCAAGCCATCCAGGCCCGGCAGCATCAGGTCGAGGATCACCAGGTCCGGCGGATTGAGCCTTGCCCGTTCGCGCACATGGTCGCCCCGGCCGATCACGCTGACGGAATAGCCGTTGCGCTCGAGATAGCTGGAGATCAGTTCGGCGAGGGCGGTGTCGTCTTCGACCAGGAGGATGTTGGGCATTGATGATCCAGATATTGCAGTGGTGTTTGTCAGGACCTCTTCGCGAGCAAGCTCGCTCCCACATTGAATTTGTGTCGTTCACAAAACCTGTGGGAGCGAGCTTGCTCGCGAAAGCGGCTTAACAGTCACGAAATAATTCAAGGCGTAAAGGATATACGCCCTCACTCGTCCCTGAGCAAAACCCTTACACAATTTCACACAGCACCTACAAAGCTTCACCGCTACCCTCGGCGACTGTCCGTAGGATGCGCAGATCAATATTGGGGGTTGTACATGTCGAAGAATCTGCTGGCCGGGCTCGGCCTGATCGCATTGGCGCTGACGCTGAGTGCCTGTGATAAATCCTCGAACGCCGAGGAACAGGCACCGCCGGCCACCGTGCGGATCGAAACCCTTGAGGCGCGCCCCCTGTCGATCAGCAGCGAACTCAGCGGGCGGATTGCCGCACCACGCATCGCCGAAGTCCGTGCCCGGGTGGCTGGCGTCGTGCTGCAACGCACCTTCCGCGAAGGCAGCGACGTTAAAAAGGGTGACGTGTTGTTCCGCATTGATCCGGCACCGTTCAAGGCTGACCTCGATAGCGCCGAAGCGGCCCTGCGCAAGGCCGAGGCCAACGCGTTCCAGGCAAAACTGCAGGAACAGCGCTACGCCCGGTTGATCGACGACAAGGCCATCAGCGCTCAGGACTACGACAACGCCCGTGCCAATGCCCGGCAAACCGCTGCCGACGTTGCGGCCAACAAGGCGGCCGTCGAGCGCGCGAAGCTGAACCTGGGCTACGCCACCGTTACCGCGCCGATTTCCGGGCGCGTCGGTCGTGCCTTGGTGACCGAAGGCGCGCTGGTCGGCCAGAACGAAACCACGCCCATGGCGCTGATCCAGCAACTGAACCCGATCCACGCCGACCTCACCCAGTCGACCCGCGAACTGAATGAGCTGCGCCGGGCCTTCCGTTCCGGCCAGTTGCAGCAGGTCGGCCAGGATCAGGTCAAGGCCACGTTGATTCAGGACGATGGCAGCCTCTATCCGCTGCCGGGCAAGTTGCTGTTCAGCGACATCACCGTCGATCCGGGCACCGGGCAGATTATTCTGCGCAGCGAGTTTCCCAACCCCGACCTGGACCTGTTGCCCGGCAGCTATGTTCGCGTGCGTCTGGAACAAGGCGTGATTGAGCACGGATTGACCGTGCCGCAACGCGCGGTGCAGCGTGACAGCGCCGGTGTGGCGCAGGTACTGACCGTCGACGATCAGAAGCGCGTCGCCCTGCAACCGGTGCAACTGGGCGCCGTACAGAACGACCGCTGGATCGTCACCGGTGGCCTGAAGGCCGGCGACCGCATTGTCATCGAAGGCCTGCAACACGCCCGCCCGGGCGAAGTGGTGCAGATCGACGACACCCCTCTTCCACTTGCCCAGACCTCTGGTCAGTAAGCAGGACGCTCTTCTATGCCGCAGTTCTTTATCGACCGCCCGGTGTTCGCCTGGGTCGTCGCGTTGTTCATCCTGTTGGCCGGTGCGCTGGCCATCCCGCAATTGCCGGTGGCGCAATACCCCGACGTCGCGCCGCCGCAGATCGAAATCTATGCCGTGTACCCGGGCGCCTCGGCGCAGACCGTCGACGAAAGCGTGGTCAGCCTGATTGAGGAAGAGCTTAACGGCGCCGATCACCTGCTGTATTTCGAATCGCAGAGCAGTCTCGGCAGCGCCACCATCAAGGCCACGTTCCAGCCGGGCACCAACCCGGAACTGGCGCAGGTCGATGTGCAGAACCGCCTGAAAGTGGTCGAGTCGCGCCTGCCGCAAGCGGTCAATCAGCAAGGTTTGCAGGTGGAGAAAGTCTCCGCCGGCTTCCTGTTGCTGATCACCCTCACGTCCAGTGACGGCAAGCTCGACGACGTGGCGCTCAGCGATTATCTGGCGCGCAACGTGATGAACGAGATCAAGCGCATCGACGGCGTCGGCAAGGCCCAGCTGTATGGCGCCGAGCGGGCGATGCGGATCTGGGTCGATCCGCAGAAGCTAATCGGTTTCAACCTGACGCCGGCTGACGTCAACGCCGCCATCGTCGCGCAGAACGCCCAGGTCTCGGCGGGCAGCATCGGCGATCTGCCGAACCCGAGCACTCAGGAGATCACCGCGACGATTCTGGTCAAGGGCCAACTGTCGACGCCGGAAGAGTTCGCCGACATCGTGCTCAAGGCCAATCCGGATGGTTCCACCGTACGCATCAAGGATGTGGCGCGGGTCGAGATCGGCAGCCAGGAATACCAGTTCGGCACCCGCCTGAACGGCAAGCCGTCCACCGCCGTCGGCGTGCAACTGTCGCCGGGCGCCAACGCCCTCAGCACCGCCACTTTGATCCGGGCGAAGATGGATGAACTGTCGCGCTACTTCCCGACTGGCGTGGAATACAAGATCCCCTACGACACTTCGCCATTCGTGAAGGTCTCGATCACCAAAGTGGTTTACACCCTCGGCGAGGCGATGTTGCTGGTGTTTGCGGTGATGTTCCTGTTCCTGCAGAACATCCGCTACACCCTGATCCCGACGCTGGTGGTGCCGGTGGCGCTGATGGGCACCTTCGCGACCATGCTCGCGCTGGGCTTCTCGATCAACGTGCTGACCATGTTCGGCATGGTGCTGGCCATCGGCATTCTGGTGGACGACGCCATCGTCGTGGTGGAGAACGTCGAACGGATCATGGCCACCGAAGGCCTGTCGCCCAAAGAGGCGACGCGCAAGGCGATGCGGCAGATTACCGGCGCGATCATCGGTATCACGCTGGTGCTGGTGGCGGTGTTCATTCCGATGGCGTTCATGCAGGGTTCGGTGGGCGTGATTTACCGGCAGTTCTCGCTGTCGATGGCCACTTCGATTCTGTTCTCGGCGTTCCTTGCCCTGACCTTGACCCCGGCACTGTGCGCAACGCTGCTCAAGCCGATCGCCAAGGGTGAACATCACGAGAAGACCGGGTTCTTCGGCTGGTTCAATTGCCGCTTCGAGCAACTGACCGATCGCTATCAGGGCTGGGTCGGCTACGCGCTGAAACGCACCGGGCGTTACCTGCTGATTTACGTTGTGCTGCTGGTGGGGCTGGGCCTGTGCTTTGCGCGTCTGCCCTCCTCGTTCCTGCCAGTCGAGGATCAGGGTTACACCATCACCGACATTCAGCTGCCGCCGGGCGCGACCAAGAATCGTACCGTGCAGGTCGCCGAGCAGCTCGAAGCGCACAACAATGGCGAACCGGGCATCAGTGACAGCGTGGTGATCCTGGGTTTCAGCTTCTCCGGTAGCGGGCAGAACGCCGCACTGGCGTTCACCACGCTCAAGGACTGGTCACAGCGTGGCAGCGATGATTCGGCCAGTTCGATTGCCGACCGCGCCAACATCGCCCTGAGTCAGATCAAGGATGCGATGGCGTTTTCGGTGCTGCCGCCGCCGGTGGACGGCCTCGGCACTTCCAGCGGCTTCGAATTTCGCCTGCAGGATCGCGGCGGCCTCGGCCACGCAACCTTGATGGAGGCACGCACCCAACTGCTGGAAGCCGCAGAGAAAAGCCCGATCCTGATGAACGTGCGTGAAAGCGCCCTGGCCGAAGCGCCGCAAGTGCAACTGGAAGTGGACCGCAAACAGGCCAACGCGCTGGGCATTTCGTTCGCCGACGTCGGCAACGTGCTGTCCACTGCCATCGGTTCTTCGTACGTCAATGACTTCCCCAATCAGGGGCGGATGCAACGCGTTGTCGTACAGGCTGAAGGCGATCGCCGCAGTCAGGTCGATGATCTGCTGAAAATGCACGTGCGCAACGACGCCGGGAAAATGGTGCCGCTGTCGGCATTTGTCCGAGCCACATGGACTCAGGGCCCTGCGCAGCTGACCCGCTACAACGGCTACCCGGCAATCTCGATTTCCGGTGAGCCGAAACCCGGCCACAGTACCGGCGAGGCCATGGCGGAGATCGAACGACTGGTAGCGCAAGGGCCGAAAGGCATGGGTCAGGAATGGACCGGTCTGTCGCTGCAGGAGCGTTTGTCCGGCAGTCAGGCGCCGATCCTGCTCGGGTTGTCGTTGCTGATCGTGTTCCTGTGCCTGGCGGCGTTGTACGAGAGCTGGTCGATTCCGACTTCCGTGCTGCTGGTGGTGCCGCTCGGTGTGCTCGGCGCAGTGCTGGCGGTGACTTTGCGCGGGATGCCTAACGATGTGTTCTTCAAGGTCGGCCTGATCACCATCATCGGCCTGTCGGCGAAGAACGCGATCCTGATCATCGAGTTTGCCAAGAGTCTGTATGACGAAGGTCACGATCTGATTGACGCCACGCTGCAAGCGGCACGCCTGCGGCTGCGGCCGATTGTCATGACCTCGCTGGCGTTCATTCTGGGTGTGGTGCCGTTGGCGATTGCCACCGGCGCGAGTTCGGCGAGCCAGCAGGCGATTGGTACCGGGGTGATCGGCGGGATGATTACCGCGACGTTGGCGGTAATCTTTGTACCGGTGTTCTTCGTTGTCGTGATCAAGCTTGTGCGCCGGTTCACCAAGCCTGAGTAATCGAGCGCTCCCGGCGCGGTGGCCAGAGGTCGCCGCGCTGGGCTAAGGTGTCTGAACCACCCTGGCCCATCGAGTCCCCATGCGCTTCCTCGCCCGCACCCACCCTCGCCTCTCCGCTGCCGCCTTGCTCGGCCTTGCCGCAGGCCTGCTGGCCCCGGCCGACTCCGTTATCAGCAAAATCCTCATCGGCTGGAACGCCGGAGTCTGGACGTACCTGATCCTGATGCTTTGGCTGACCATCCGCGCCAAAGCGCCGGACGTCAGACGCATCGCCGAAGTCGAGGATGAAAATGCCGGGTTGGTGCTGTTCGTCGTCTGCATTGCCGCTTTGACCAGCCTGGCGGCCATTACCGTCGAGCTTGCTGGCAGCAAGGATCTGGAAACCACCCGCAAACTTCTGCATTACGGTTTTACCGCATTGACGGTCATCGGCTCATGGCTGCTGATCGGGGTGATTTTCTGCGTTCACTATGCCCGGCTGTTTTACACCTGGGACGGCAAGGAGCCGGCGCTGCGATTTGCCGAGGGCCTGACCACACCCAATTACTGGGACTTTTTGTACTTCTCGTTCACCATCGGCGTGGCGGTGCAGACGGCGGATGTCGGTGTGGCTACGCGGGAGATCCGCAAGATCGTGCTGGCGCAGTCATTGATCGGGTTTGTGTTCAATACGGCGATTCTGGGGTTCTCGATCAACATCGCCGCCGGCTTGTTTGGCTGACGTCAGCGGCTCCCTGCGAAACGCCATTTGTCGGCGACTTACGAATTTCTCCCGATCATTCACTTGACGATCGATTCTCTTCTGGTGTTTCCTGAAACCGGTTTCAGATCCAGATACAGTGATCCGACCTGACAAATCCAATAACAAGGTTACAAACCGTGAACGACTTCTCCGCCGCCCAGCGCAGCCGCGTGACCATGCTTGACGTCGCCGAACACGCTGGCGTGTCCAAGGCCAGCGTCTCGCGCTTCATCGGCGATGACCGCGCCCTGCTCTCCGATGCCATCGCCCAACGCATCGAGCAGGCGATTGCCGAACTCGGCTACCGTCCCAATCAAATGGCCCGTGGTTTGAAGCGCGGCCGCACCCGCCTGATCGGCATGCTGGTGGCCGATATCCGCAACCCTTATTCGATTGCCGTGATGCACGGGGTGGAAACTGCCTGCCGCCGACACGGTTACAGCCTGGTGGTGTGCAACACCGATCGCGATGACGAGCAGGAACGCCAGCACCTGGCGCTGCTGCGCTCGTACAACATCGAAGGGTTGATCGTGAACACCCTGGGCCATCACCGGGATGAACTGGATGAGCTGAAGCGGGAAATGCCTCTGGTGCTAGTGGATCGCAAGGTCGACGGGCTCGACAGCGACATGGTCGGGTTGAACAATCCGCAAGCCATCGAAATGGCGCTGGAACATCTTCAGCAGCGCGGCTACCGCGACGTGCTGCTGGTGACTGAGCCCTATGACGGCACCAGTTCACGGATCGAGCGGGTCAGCAGTTTTCAGCAGCAGATTGGCCAGCGCGAAGACATGCGTGGCGCGGTGGTGGAAACCGGCCCAAGCCTTGCGAGCGATCTTCAAACCTTTTTGAACACACCTGATTCGGGCCCGAAAGCCCTGTTCTGCGCCAATGGCGTGGCGGCGCTGGCGTGCACACTGGCCTTGCGCGGGGTTGGCTGCCGGTTGTTCGAGGATGTCGGGTTGATCGCGCTGGATGATCTGGATTGGTATCCGTTGGTGGGCAGCGGGATTACCGCACTCGCCCAGCCTACAGAGGACATTGGTGCGCGGGCGTTTGAGTGTTTGCTCAAGCGGTTGCGTGGGGATATCGAGGCGGCGCGGACACTGGATTTTGCGCCGGTGCTCATTGAGCGCGGTTCCACCCAATGGAAATCGGCTGACTGATCAGGCCCTGTCGCTGGCAAGCCAGCTCCCACAGGTGTTCGGGTGAACTTGAGAACTGTGAATGACGCGATATCTGTGGGAGCGGCGGTGCGACGACTCGACTTGCCCGCGAAGGGGCCCGAAAGAGCACTGCACAACTTGATGTTTTTTTTGAACAAAAATGAAACCGGTTTCAGAGGTAGATAACAATGAATAAACCTGCCGTTTCCATCAGTTTGTCCAGCTACGGCGCCGACCTTGTTCGCCAGCGTGGCCAGGCTTCATTCATCGAAGTGCTGGCCAGCGCCGGCGCCAATCGCATCGAATGGCGCGAAGAACTGCTGACCAATGAAGTCCCTGGACAACTCGCCGCCGCCACGCAAGCTCAAAGCCTGCAAAGCATCTATTCCTCGCCCACCGAACTGTGGCTCGCCGGTCAGTCGCGGCCCAATCCCGAACTCATCACCGCGTTGCACAATGCCGAAGCATTCGGTTCGAAGTGGCTGAAAGTTTCCCTTGGCTTTTTCACCGACAACAACGATCTGCAGACCCTCGCGCAAATCCTCTCGCAAAGCCCGGTGAAACTGCTGGTGGAGAACGATCAGACCCTGCACGGTGGTCGCATCGAGCCGTTCCAGCGTTTCTTCGCCGCCGTCGAACAACACAGCCTGCCCATCAAAATGACTTTCGATATCGGCAACTGGCAGTGGCAAGACCAGTCCGCCAACAGCGCTGCACGACTGCTGGGCCGCCACGTCGGTTATGTGCATTGCAAAGCCGTGGCCCGCCGTGCCGACGGCAAACTGGTTGCGGTTCCGCCGGCCGCCACCGACCTGCATCTGTGGGAACAACTGCTGCGGCACATGGCCCAAGGGGTCATGCGCGCCGCCGAATACCCGTTGCAGGGCGAGGACCTGGTGCAACTCACCACCGAACACGTCGCTGCCCTTGCCCGCCTCGGCCAATCCCGCCTGGAGCCTGCTCATGTCTGAGATCGATATTCTGTCGTTCGGTGAAACCATGGCCATGTTTGTCGCCGAACAGAGCGGTGATCTGGCATTCGTCGATCAGTTCCACAGGCGGATTGCCGGGGCCGACAGCAACGTGGCCATCGGGTTGTCCCGGCTGGGTTTCAACGTTGCCTGGCTGAGCCGGGTCGGTGCCGATTCGCTGGGACGATTTGTCGTCGAGACCCTGGTTCGCGAAGGACTGGATTGCAGCCATGTGGAAGTCGACAACGCGCACCCGACCGGTTTCCAGCTCAAGTCGCGCAACGATGACGGCAGCGATCCGACGGTCGAGTACTTCCGTCGGGGCTCGGCGGCCAGTCATCTGTCACCGCAGTCGATCACTCCGACGCTGCTCGGCGCCCGGCATCTGCACGCTACCGGCATTCCGCCGGCGCTTTCGGCATCGGCCCGGGAAATGTCCCGTGAATTGATGACCCGCATGCGCAACGCCGGGCGCAGTGTGTCGTTCGATCCGAACCTGCGCCCGAGCCTGTGGGCCAGCGAGCGGGAGATGATCACCGAGATCAACCGCCTCGCCGCCCTCGCCCACTGGGTGTTGCCGGGGTTGAGTGAAGGTCGCTTGCTGACCGGGTTTGAAGACCCGGCGGATATTGCTGCGTTTTACCTCGATCAGGGTGCCGAAGCCGTGGCCATCAAACTCGGGCCGCAGGGCGCCTACTACCGCACGCATCTGGATCAGGGGTTTGTCGCCGGGGTGCCGGTCGAGACTGTGGTCGATACGGTCGGCGCCGGCGATGGATTTGCGGTCGGAATGATCAGCGCCCTGCTGGAGCATCAGAGCTTTCCCGAAGCGGTCAGACGTGCCAACTGGATTGGCAGTCGCGCGGTGCAGAGCCGTGGCGACATGGAGGGTTTGCCGACCCGATCCGAACTCCCTGCTGATCGTTCCCACGCTCCTGCGTGGGAATGCAGCCCGTGACGCTCTGCGTCACATGGGACGCGGAGCGTCCCCGTAGGCATTCCCACGCGGAGCGTGGGAACGAGCATGCAATAAACCATTGAACCTGCTGCGACAAAAACAACAAGCTCAGGAGCAAGACCATGAAAACCGCAACCCTCGCCACCCGCCGCTGGTGGTACATCATGCCGATCGTGTTCATCACCTACAGCCTGGCGTACCTGGATCGGGCCAACTACGGTTTCGCCGCCGCCTCCGGAATGGCCGCAGACCTGATGATCACCCCGGGCCTGTCCTCGCTGCTCGGCGCGCTGTTCTTCCTCGGGTACTTTTTCTTCCAGGTGCCCGGCGCGATCTACGCGCAAAAGCACAGCGTGAAGAAGCTGATTTTCGTCAGCCTGATTCTCTGGGGCGGGCTCGCCACGCTGACCGGTGTGGTCTCCAACGCGTATTGGCTGATCGTCATCCGCTTCATGCTCGGCGTGGTCGAAGCGGCAGTGATGCCGGCGATGCTGGTCTATCTCTGCCACTGGTTCACCCGTGCCGAACGTTCGCGGGCCAACACCTTCCTGATCCTCGGCAACCCGGTGACGATGCTCTGGATGTCGGTGGTTTCGGGCTATCTGGTGCAGCACTTCAGCTGGCGCTGGATGTTCATCATCGAAGGCTTGCCGGCGGTGCTCTGGGCGTTCATCTGGTGGAAACTCGCCGACGATCGCCCGGCCCAGGCCAAGTGGCTCAACGACCAGGAAAAGCACGATCTGGAAAGCGCTCTCGCCGCCGAACAAGTCGGAATCAAAGCGGTGAAGAACTACGCCGAAGCCTTCCGCTCGCCGAAGGTGATCATTCTGGCGCTGCAGTTTTTCTGCTGGAGCATCGGCGTCTACGGCTTCGTGCTGTGGCTGCCATCGATCCTCAAGGCCGGCGCGCAGATGGACATGATCGAGGCCGGCTGGCTGTCGGCGTTGCCTTATCTGGCGGCAGTGATCGGCATGCTGCTGGTGTCGTGGGGCTCGGACAAACTTCAAAAGCGTAAACGCTTCGTCTGGCCGCCATTGCTGATTGCCTCGGTGGCGTTCTACGGCTCCTACGCTTTGGGCGCCGAGCATTTCTGGTGGTCGTACACGCTGCTGGTGATTGCCGGCGCCTGCATGTACGCGCCTTACGGGCCGTTCTTCGCCATCGTCCCGGAGATCCTTCCGGCCAACGTGGCCGGTGGCGCCATGGCGCTGATCAACAGCATGGGCGCCCTCGGTTCGTTCGGCGGCTCGTATCTGGTCGGTTACCTGAACAGCTCCACCGGTTCGCCCGGCGCTTCGTATCTGCTGATGAGCGGCGCGCTGATGCTCTCGGTAGTGCTGACGATTTTTCTCAAGCCCGGCGCCAGCGACCGGGTGACGGCCAAGCGCGGCGCACCGCGTCCGCTGCCGGCCCATTCCTGAATTGATAGAGAGATGACTGCGATGAAAAAGCAGGTTGTGTTGTACAAGAAACTGTCGCCGGCGCTGATGGCGCATCTGCAGGAGCAGGTTGATGTAACGCTGATTGACAGCCTCGACGCCACTGGCCTGATGAAACTGCGCGACGCCCTGCCGGGCGCCCACGGCTTGCTCGGCGCCAGCCTGAAACTGGACGCGGCGCTGCTCGATCTGGCGCCGAAGCTCGAAGCGATTTCCAGCGTGTCGGTGGGCGTCGACAACTACGACATCGACTACCTGACCCGGCGCAAAATCCTGCTGACCAACACCCCGGACGTGCTCACCGAAACCACCGCCGACACCGGATTCGCCCTGATATTGGCCACGGCCCGGCGCGTGGTTGAACTGGCGAACATGGTGCGCGGCGGGCACTGGCATCGCAGCATCGGCCCGGCGCATTTCGGCACCGACGTGCATGGCAAGACGTTGGGCATTATCGGCATGGGGCGGATCGGCGAAGCGCTGGCGCAGCGTGGGCATTTCGGGTTCGGGATGCCGGTGATCTATCACAGTCAGTCGCGCAAACCGGCGGTCGAAGAACGTTTCGATGCGCAGTACCGCAGTCTGGAGGAGTTGCTGCGACAAGCGGATTTCATTTGTCTGACGTTGCCGTTGACCGCGCAGACTGAAGGTTTGATCGGCGCCGAACAGTTTGCGCTGATGCGCCCCGAAAGCATCTTCATCAACATCTCGCGGGGCAAGGTGGTGGACGAAGGCGCGATGATCGACACCTTGCGACATAACCGGATTCGCGCGGCGGGGCTCGATGTGTTCGAACGCGAGCCGTTGAATCATGACTCGCCGTTGTTGCAGTTGAACAACGTGGTAGCGACGCCGCACATGGGCTCGGCAACCCATGAGACGCGCGAGGCAATGGCGCGGTGTGCGGTGGAGAACCTGTTGGCGGCGTTGGCGGGTGACAGGCCCGCCAACCTGGTCAATCCCCCACGTTGATCGTTCCCACGCTCTGCGTGGGAATGCAGCCCGGGACGCTCCGCGTCCCTTCCAGAGCTGGAACGCGGAGCGTCCCTTGAGGCATTCCCACGCGGAGCATGGGAACGATCGGTGTAGTTGCTTGCGCGTGGGAACGATCGAGGTCAGGCACTTCGCAGTTGCAAAAGCTGCGCAGCGCACAAGGCGATCCGCGAACACGCATCCGCCAGCTTCACCCGATCCACCACCAACCCGATGCGAATATGCCCCGCCGCACTCGGCCCGAACGCCTCCCCCGCCAGCACCGAAACGCCATACCCTTCCAGCAGCCGCTCGGCAAAACCCTGCGCACCGAGCCCGGTCTGGCGCACGTCGACCATCACGAACATCCCGCCATCCGGTTTGATCGGGTACAACCCCGGACAGTCGTGCAAGCGTTCGCACACCAGATCCCGGCGCAACCGGTATTCCTCGCGCATCTGCGTCACTTCCGGCAGATCCTTCTCCAGCGCGATCTGCGCTGCTTTCTGCACAAAATCCGGCAGACCGAACAGCATGCTCAACGACAGGTTCACCAGATGCTCGGCCAACGGCTTTGGCCCGATCATCCAGCCGATCCGCCAACCGGTCATGGCATGGGATTTCGACAGGCTGTTTATGGTGGCGGTGCGCTCGGCCATGCCCGGCAGGCTCGCCGGGCTGACGTGCTGGCCTTCGTATAACAATTCGCTGTAGACCTCATCGCTGATCAGCCACAGGTCATGACGGATGCACAGCGCTGCCAGCTCCTGCCAGATCAGCAACGACAGACTGGCGCCGGAAGGATTGTTGGGGCTGTTGAGCAACATGGCCCGAGTCTTCGGGGTGATCCGCGCTGCGACATCTGCCGGGTCGACACGAAAACCGTTTTCCGGACGAACCGGCACCGGCACCACGATTGCGCCGCAAGCACCGAACACGCCTTCATAAGTCACGTACATCGGCTCGGCGACGATGACTTCATCGCCCGGATCCAGCAGACATTGCGCCACCGAATACACGGCGCATTGCGCGCCGGGCAGCACAATCACATGATCAGCGTCCACATCCTGGCCACTTTTTCGCCGATGGCGTTCGGCAATCCGTTTGCGCAGCGCCAGCCGGCCGCGCACTTCGGAATAATGGGTATCGCCCGCCAGCAGGCTGTCGATGGCGCCGTGGATGATCGGCAAGGGTGTATCGAAATCCGGATCACCCACCGACAGCAGCAACACATCGACCCCTTCGGCGCGCAGCTCCAGCGCTCGGTCGTGAATCCGCCAGGCCGCTGCTCCCTCCCCGGCGATTCGTTGGGTCAAGGCTGAATAGCGCATGTACGTCTCCTGATTGCGCGGTCTCCAGCCTACACCCTAGGTCAAATCACAAACCGCGCCACCATCGCATTCAAATCCACCGCCAGACGTGACAGTTCGTGGGTCGCGGCGCTGGTCTGGTTGGCGCCGGCGGCTGATTGCGTAGCCAGATCGCGGATATTCACCAGGTTGCGGTCAACCTCGCGGGACACCTGTGCCTGCTCTTCCGAAGCGCTGGCGATCACCAGATTGCGCTCGTTGATCTGGTGAATCGATTGCGTGATCTGTTCCAGCGCAACGCCGGCGGCACGGGCCATTTCCAGCGTCGTCTGGGTGCGCTGGTTGCTTTGCTGCATCGACTCGACCGCTTCGCCCGTGCCGTTCTGGATGCCGGCGACCATTTTTTCGATTTCCTGAGTCGATTGCGCGGTGCGATGAGCCAGGGCACGAACCTCGTCCGCGACCACGGCGAAACCGCGCCCGGCTTCACCGGCACGGGCCGCTTCAATGGCGGCGTTGAGTGCCAGCAGGTTGGTCTGTTCAGCGATAGCGCGGATCACGTCCAGCACCTTGCCGATGTCGCGGCCCTGAGCCGCCAGGCCTTCGATCATCTGTGCGGTGTTCTGCACGTCGTGGGTCATGGTCTGGATCGCGTCGACGGTCTTCACCACCTGATCACGACCTTCGCGGGCGGCGTGAGTCGACTGGTTCGACGCTTCGGAGGTCGACACCGCGTTGCGCGCCACCTCTTCCACCGCAGCGGTCATTTCGTTGACGGCAGTGGCAGCCTGTTCGATTTCGTCGTTCTGCTGTTGCAGGCCACGGGACGCTTCTTCGGTCACGGCGCTGAGCTCTTCGGCAGCGGCGCCGAGTTGCGTGGCGGAGCCGGCAATCTGTTCGATGGTCTTGCGCAAGTTGGTCTGCATCGCGGCCAGGGCTTCAAGCAGGCGCGCCGGCTCGTCCTTGCCGTCGACTTCGATGGGTTTGGTCAGGTTGCCGTCGGCGATGGTTTGGGCGGCAGCGACGGCGCGGTTCAGCGGGGTGACGATGCTGCGGGTCAGCAGCCAGGCCAGCACTACGGTCAGCAACGCGGCAATCACGGCCACCACAATGATCCCGGTGATCGCGCCGCTGTACTGGTCACCGGCCTGGGACGACGCGGTTTTCGCGTCGGCCGAGTTGATTGCAATCAGTTGGTTGAGCTGTTCGCCCATTTTGTCGGTGCCGTCCTTGATCTTCGTGTTGATCAGGGTACGCATCTCATCGACCTTGTCCTGGCGCGACAAGTCGATCATCTGGTTTTGGGCTTGCAGGTAATTGTCGAGGGTCGTCGCGAATGTCTGATACAGCGCGCGTTCTTCCGAACCGGCCGGCAGTGCCGCGTAACTCGCCTGGGCGGTACGTACCTTGTCCACCAGCACGCCGATGCGGGTCTGGGCTTCCTGCAAGCCGGCAGGGTCTCGGTTGACCAGAATGCGGAACGAGAGAATGCGCAGTCGCAGGACGTTTTCCGTCACTACGGCGAGTTGAGTGACGCTGGGCAACTGTGTCGACTCCATCTCCAGGGACGCCTGACGGATGATCGACATGCGATTGACGGCGAACACGCCGAGCACGATCACAAGCAGAGCAATAAAGGCAAAACCGAGGAAAGCACGGGGCGCGATATTCAGATTACGCAAGGACATAGGAGGACTCTCGGATGATTGAAACTACGAGCGTCCATGCCGTGATCACTGGCCCATGGGGGCGGGCTTCAGTCCGGCGTCACTGTTTTTGGAAGTGTTGTGCGCCTGATTTCTTTATCGGCCAGGCTTGAGGAAGTTTGCGGGTAAAGATGAAATATTTTTCAAAGTGTTGCAGGTGTTTCAGCGGTGAAACACCCGTCGTTTTAGATGATGAGTGACAGGTCAGTCCGGGGTTGCCATGCACCAGACGCGCGCAATGTCTGTCGCGCGTTCGTGCAACAGGCGCGGCGCTTCGGCGCAGGCTTGTTCAAGTGTCATCGGGCCGCTGGTGACGGCGAAAGCTGCGTCGATGCCGTGCTCGTAGAGTGCCTGATAGCCCTCGCCCAAAGTCCCGGCAATGACGATCACCGGTACGCCGTGTTGTTTGGCGATCCGCGCCACGCCGAACGGTGTTTTGCCGCGCAGGGTCTGGGCATCGAAGCGCCCTTCGCCGGTAATCACCAGATCCGCACCTTTTACTGCATCCGCCAGCCCGACCAGTTCCGCGACCACTTCAACCCCGGCCTGGAACCGTGCGCCGAGGAAAGCCTTGGCGGCAAAACCCAGCCCACCCGCCGCACCGCTACCCGGCTCGCCCCGAACATCCTTGCCCAGCGCTTGCGCGCAGAGTTCGGCGAAGTGGCCGAGGGCGTGATCCAGTTGCTGCACTTGCGCCGGTGACGCGCCTTTCTGCGGACCGAAAATCGCCGAGGCGCCATGGGGGCCACACAGCGGATTGTTGACGTCGGCGGCGATGTCGAAGCGCACCTGTGCCAGACGCGGGTCAAGTTCGCTGAGATCCAGTCGTGCGAGTTGCGCCAGCGCCAGACCACCCGGCACCAGCGATTGCCCTTGAGCATCCAGCAGTTTCACGCCCAGCGCCTGCATCGCACCGGCGCCGCCGTCGTTGGTGGCACTGCCGCCGATGGCCAGAATCACCCGTTGTGCGCCGGCATCGAGCGCCGCACGGATCAATTCTCCGGTGCCGAACGTGCTGCTGATGCACGCATCGCGTTGACCCGGCGGCACCAGTTGCAGGCCGCTGGCTTCGGCCATTTCGATGATCGCGGTGTGGTTGTGCGGCAGCCAGCCCCATGCGGCTTCGACCGCCGCGCCCAATGGGCCGCGTACACGGGTGCGGCGCAACTCGCCCTCGCAGGCGTCGAGAATCGACTCCACCGTCCCTTCGCCACCGTCGGCCATCGGGCATTTGACCAGCGTCGCCTGCGGCCAGACCTGCGCCACGCCCAGCGCGATGGCTTCTGCAACGCCTTGGGCACTCAGGCTGTCCTTGAACGAATCGGGGGCGATGACGATTTTCATGCGAATTCTCCAGTTCCAATGCCCCTCATGCTGCCAGTCGCTTGGAACGTTGACGCCTGTCCGCTGCACAAGTGGCGCGGGCGTTTATTGTTCATTTCGACAAATCGTCGGTCTGCGGCAGCAATTGCACCCCGAGATACAGCGCCAACATGCCATCGAGCTTCAGCGGATCGACCCCGCTCAACTCGGCAATCCGCTCCATCCGGTAACGCAGGCTGTTGCGGTGAATCCCCAAAGCATCGGCGCAGGCCTGGCTCTGGCCGTCGTGGTCGCACCAGCTGCGCAGGGTCGCGAGCAACTGGCCGTTGCTGTCCTTGGCGATGACCTTGCGCAACGGTTTGAGCAGTTCATCCAGCGCATCATCGTTGCGATGGCGCCAGAGCATCACCGGCAAGCGGTAGCGATTGAGGGTCAGCAGTCTTGAGTGCGGCAATACTTCTCGGCCATAGGCGAGCAAATCGCCGACCCGCCGATAGCAACGGCGCAACCCGGCCAACCCATCGGCCTGCCCGCCGACGGCGATGCGCAGGATGTTCCAGCCCAGGCCATCGAGTTTTTCCAGCAGGCGATCATGCTCGACGTTCTGACTCGCCGGCCGGCACCACAGCAGCGACGACTTGGCCGAACTTACGCACCAACTGTCGGGATAGCGCGACATCAGCCAGGCACTCAGTGCCTCGACGGTTTGTCCAGACCCGTGTTCAAGTCCCAGCTCAAACAGATACGGCACCCGCGTCAGTTGCGGTTTGAGCCCGAGTTGCTGGGCCTCGTCGACCAGCCTTGGCGAATCCCCCGCCTCGCTCAGCAACAACGCAAGCAAGTCATCGCAACGTTGCCGTCGCCATTGCTGTTCGGATTGCTGGTTGCGCTGGCCGACCAGCATTTCGGCGGTCATGCGCACGAGCTCGGCGTAAGTGCGCAGTTGCTCTGGCTCGCCGGTAATGCCGAGTACGCCGATCAAACGCTGATCGAGCAGCAACGGCAGATTGATCCCCGGCTGCACGCCTTTCAGATGCACGGCGGTCTGCGCATCGATCTCCACTACCCGCCCGTTGGCCAGCACCAGTTGCGCGCCTTCGTGGCGGGTGTTGATCCGCTCCGGTTCGCCGCTGCCGAGGATCAGCCCCTGGCTGTCCATGACGTTGACGTTGTAGGGCAAAATGGCCATGGCCCGGTCGACGATGTCCTGGGCGAGGTCGTGGTCGAGTTCGAACATAAGGGGAAAATCCTTGAAAACAGGCGCGGACGGTTGTTCACCCGCACAGGGTCTGCCGGCAAACCCTGTGCTCAGGCACAAAGACAATCCGGCCAAAGGTGGCCGAGACTCTCAGGGCGATCAACGTTACCCTTTGCATCGCAAAAAATCATAATAAAGAGAGAGCCGCCATGTCGCAGAGCGCCGCTGCCGCCCAGACCATCGCTGACGATAAAAATGCCGTCTACAAACGCATCACCCTGCGTTTGATCCCCTTCATCTTCATCTGCTACCTGTTCAACTACCTCGATCGGGTCAACGTTGGATTCGCCAAACTGCAGATGCTCGACGCGCTGAAATTCAGCGAAACCGTGTACGGCCTCGGTGCCGGTATCTTCTTCATCGGCTACGTGCTGTGCGGCGTACCGAGCAACCTGGCGCTGACCAAGTTCGGCCCACGGCGCTGGATCGCGCTGATGATGATCACTTGGGGCACGCTGTCGACCTGCCTGCTGTTCGTCACCACGCCGACCCAGTTCTACACCCTGCGCCTGTTCACCGGCGCAGCCGAAGCCGGGTTCTTTCCGGGCGTTGTGCTGTATCTCTCGCAGTGGTTCCCGACCTTCCGCCGGGGCCGGATCATGGCGCTGTTCATGTCGGCGATTCCGGTGTCCGGCCTGCTCGGCAGCCCGTTTTCCGGCTGGATCCTCAATCACTTCGCTGCGGGCCAAGGTGGCCTCGCCGGCTGGCAGTGGATGTTCCTGCTGCAAGGCATTCCGACTGTAATCCTCGGCGCACTCGCCTACTTCCTGTTGAGCGACAACTTCGCCGCTGCCAAATGGCTGACCCCGCACGAGCGTTCGGTGCTGGAAGCCGATCAGGCGGAAGACCTGGCAAACAAACCGAAAACCACTTCCGATTCGCTGATCGCCGTGTTCAAGAACCCGGCGATCTGGGCCTTCGGCCTGATCTACTTCTGCATCCAGAGCGGCGTTTACGCGATCAACTTCTGGCTGCCGTCGATCATCAAGAACCTCGGCTTCAGCGACAACCTGGTGATTGGCTGGTTGAGTGCGATTCCTTATCTGCTGGCCGCCGTGTTCATGCTGGTGGTCGGGCGTTCGGCGGACTTGCGCAAAGAACGTCGCTGGCACTTGGTGGTGCCGATGCTGATGGGTGCGATCGGCCTGCTGATCGCGGTGAACTTCGCGGCCAACCCGCCGATTGCGATCCTAGGTCTGACCATTGCGACCATGGGCGCGCTGACCGGTCTGCCGATGTTCTGGCCGGTGCCGACAGCGATGTTGAGCGCGGGCGCGGCGGCAGGCGGTCTGGCGTTGATCAACTCCATGGGGCAGATGGCTGGATTCCTCAGTCCTTATCTGGTGGGTTGGGTCAAGGACAGCACCGGCTCGACCGATGCGGCGTTGTATCTGCTGGCGGGTGTGATCGTTGGCGGGAGTCTGCTGGCGTTGCGGATGACGCGGACGTTGCGGGCTTAAGCCTTAGTCGAAATACAGAAACGGCCCATTACGGGCCGTTTTTCATTTAGATCGTTCCCACGCTCCGCGTGGGAATGCCTCAAGGAACGCTCCGCGTTCCAGCTCTGGAAGGGACGCGGAGCGTCCCGGGCTGCATTCCCACGCGGACGGTTCGACGCCTCGACGTGGGAACGATCAGGCTAAGGATCTGGCTAGAGCGGTGTTTCTGTCTTCAACTCCAAATTATCCAGCGCCCGATTCACCGCCAGTTCACTCAGCATGATCAGTTGCGCAATGCCCAACAGCACATGTCGCTGCGAGCCGTCCACCAGCCCGGCGAAGTCAGTGGCCATGGTTTTGGCGCAGGTCAGGGTTTCAGAGGCGTCGGCCAGCAGTTCTTCGCTGTCGATGCCGGGGGCGATGAGGTAGCGGGTGTTGGGTTTGAGCAGCGGTTTTCTGGGGAGCAGCGGATTGAGGTAGTGATCGAGGGCGCGTTCGGCGGCTTCGTGGAATGTCTTGGAATCGAGGGTTTCGTAGGGCGAGGTGGTGTCGGCTTCGGGTGGGTTGGGTGTTGGTTTGATCACGTTTGAATCTCCAAATCAGAAAAATGGAGCCATCAAACTTCGCTACCAAACGAAGAGGTGGTGGCCATGCACGGGTTGGTAGACCGGTGACTTGGAGAACCGGCGCGCTCGAAAGCGCCCCGCGCATGGCCACCATAAAAGCACGGACGGATAAGCGTCCGAATACGGTGAGTTGCGCAACAAGTCAGAACCGGGCTACCAAACCCCATCGCTGTTTTTCAGCGACGAGATAACGATAAAACCCGGCCTATAAGCGCACAAGCCGGCGGATTCTGGCGCAGTTGTAGGCAACGGCGCAAGGTTGTGTAGCCTGAGGTGCGTGTCTGAACGTGTCCTTTAAACGCCACGATTAAACGCTCACAAGATCCCCGTTTTTGCATCCAGTTCCAGCACCAATCCCCCCGGCATCTGCACAAAAATCTGCCAGATCCCGTCCTCCGGCACCTGCGCCACCTGATACGGCAACCCACTCCCCTGCACCCGCCTCAAAACCACCGCCGCGTCTTCATCCGTACGAAACGCAATATGACTCAACGTCGCCTCATCCTGCGCCGGCTGCTCGATCACATGCACCAACGCCTCCCCGTCCTGATACAACCACCGCCCGGGAAACGGAAAGGGCGGCCGGCGCCCCGGCACCAATCCCAATAACCCGCCAAAAGCGTCCTGCAGCGCCTGCCCGTCAGCGGTGTTGAAGGCCAGATGATCAAATGTCCACGTCATGTCTGTCTCCTGCGGTTGTTCAGAATTCCAGTATCTGCGCTTGCCAATCCCGAAAAAATCCCGCAAAACGCCAAGGATCTTCAACGGATTTTTACTAATGAGCTCGATCCTCGACCTGGAAATCTTCGTTCGCACCGCCGACTCCGGCAGCATTTCCGCCGCCGCCCGGGCACTGGAGCTGACTCCCGCCGCCGCCAGCATCGCATTAAAACGCCTGGAAACCCGCCTCGGCATCCGCCTGTTCGCCCGCTCCACCCGCAGCATGCGCCTGACCGAAGAAGGCCGGCGCTATCTGGAAAGCGTGCGTCTGGCGCTGACCACCCTGGCCGAGGGCGAGCAGGCGCTGAAGCAGCAGACCGAAGGCCTGAGCGGTGTGCTGCAACTGGCGGCGCCGTCGGACTTCGGGCGCAATGTGTTGCTGCCGTGGCTGGACGACTTCAAGCGCGAGCACCCGCACATTCAACTGCAATTGTTGCTCAACGACCGACATGCGGATCTGTTTCGCGAGACGGTGGACGTGGCGCTGCGCTTTGGCGTGCCAAGTGATTCGACGCTGGTGGCGTTGCCAATCCTGCCTGAGCATCGGCGCGTGGCCTGCGCCAGCCCCGCGTATCTGGAGCGCCACGGCACACCGCAAAATCCTGCCGAATTGAGTGAGCACAGCGCCCTGCTCTACCTGCGCAACGGCCGGCCTTATAACACCTGGCGCTTCCATCGCGACGACGAAACGGTCGAGGTCGAAGTACGCGGCGACTACCTCAGCGACGACGGCGAAGTCGCCCGCCGCTGGGCGCTCGCCGGGCACGGCATCGCCTACAAAGCCTGGCTCGACGTGGCCGAAGACGTGCGCGCCGGGCGGCTGGTGACGCTGTTCGATGACTGGCACGGCGAGAACGTGCCGTTCAATCTGCTGTGCCCGCATCGGGTGCAGGTGTCGGAGCGGGTCAAGGTGTTGCAGGCATTTTTGCGCGAACGGTGCGAGGCATTGCGGCGATAAATTCACTTTGCCGCGTCGGATGCTTCTGGTATTTGATGGGAGCTTTCCCACCGACAAAAGGATTTCGGTATGAGCTATCGCACACTGGGTCACTCGGGGTTGCAGGTATCCACCCTCACCCTCGGCACGATGATGTTTGGCGAACAGACCAGCGCGGAAGACTCGCTGCGCATCATCGACAAGGCGTGGGATCAAGGCATCAACTTCATCGACACCGCCGACGTCTACACCAACGGTCGCTCGGAAGAAATCGTCGGCGAAGCCATCGCCCGTCATCGTCATGAATGGGTGCTGGCGACCAAGGTCGGTTTCGGCCCGGTGGACGGCGTGCCGAACCGCAGCGGTCTGAGCCGCAAACATATCTTCAATGGCCTGGAGGCCAGCCTGACCCGGCTCGGCACCGATTATCTCGACATCTATTACCTGCACCGCGAAGACCACAACACGCCGCTGGAAGTGACGATTTCGGCAATTGGCGACCTGATTCGCCAGGGCAAGATCCGTTATTGGGGCCTGTCGAACTATCGTGGCTGGCGAATTGCCGAGGTGATTCGCGTGGCGGACAAACTCGGCGTTGATCGCCCGGTGATCAGCCAACCGCTGTACAACATCGTCAACCGCCAGGCCGAAACCGAGCAGATCACCGCCGCTCAGACTTACGGCCTCGGCGTGGTGCCTTACAGCCCGCTGGCCCGTGGCGTGCTCAGCGGCAAATACGCACCGGACGTAACGCCGGACGCCAACAGCCGTGCCGGGCGCCAAGACAAGCGAATTCTGGAAACCGAGTGGCGCGTGGAGTCGTTGCGCATTGCCCAGCAGATTCAGCAATACACAAAAGAGCGTGGGGTCGGGATTGTCGAGTTTGCGATTGCCTGGGTGCTGAACAACGGTGCGGTAACGTCGGCGATTGTCGGGCCGCGCACTGAAGAACAGTGGGATGCGTACACCAAGGCGCAGGCGGTGAAGATTACGGCGGAGGATGAGGCATTTATCGATTCGCTGGTGACGCCGGGGCATGCTTCTACGCCGGGGTTCAACGATGTGAGCCATTTTGTGTCTGGGCGTAAACCCCATAAGGCTTAGGATTTTCCCTAAACCTTGAACAGCCGATACAATCGGCTGTTTTTTATTGAATCAAGCGCGATCAAACGGAATCTGATTGATCGTTCGGAATTTGCAAGGGATCAGCACATGTCCAATCGCTCCGCCGAGCTCCTCAGAAAGCCACTGCGCGGGCTGCTGTTCAAATTAACGGGCGATAAAGATCTGCGCGCCCTCACTTGCGCTATGGAGCCCGCAACTTTCGGCGATCGCCGCCCCTCACTTGCGTACCGGGCCGATATTGACGGACTTCGCGCCATCGCTGTTCTACTGGTGTTGATCTTCCACGGCGAACTGGCGCTTTTCCCGTCCGGTTTCATCGGCGTCGATATCTTCTTCGTGATTTCGGGTTATTTGACCACCGCTATCATCATGAAGTCGCTGCACAACGGCACGTTCACTTTCTCGGGGTTCTACACGCGCCGGATCTGGCGACTACAACCGGCCGTTATTGCGTTATTGATCGTCACATTGACGCTCACGACGCTACTGTATTTGCCCGATGATTACGTCGATTTTTTAAAAAGCGAAAAGTACACCTCGTTAATCATCTCCAACCAGTACTTTTCCAAAGTGACCACGGGTTACGCCACACCGGATGCAGCAAGCCTGCCGCTGTTGCACACCTGGTCTCTGGCCATCGAATGGCAGTGGTATCTGATACTCCCCCCGGGCATCTGGCTGCTCAACCGCTATCTGCCGAAAGTTATTTTCAAAGCGGCGGTGCTCGGCCTGACCGTGGCGGCAATGGTGCTCGCGCTGTACCTGTCTTACGCCACTCCTGAGAAAAACTACTATTTCTTCGCTGCGCGGATTTTCGAATTGATGATCGGCTCTTGTGCGGTCATCTTCAGTACGGACAAGTTCCGGCTCAATCGCCTGAGCGCCTCTGTGGTCTGTGCACTTTCGCTGGTCACGATCATCTATTGCGCTACCCGGGACGATATCTTGCCGGGATTCCCGCAATACCATGCCATTGCCGTATGTCTCGCTACTGCAGCTTTGCTGTACCAGGGGATTGGTGATGCAAGCATTTTCGCCAAGCTGCTCGCGGCCAGACCCATAGTGTTTATCGGCACACTCTCGTACTCCTTGTATCTATGGCACTGGCCGATCCTGGCGGTGATGAATTACATGGGAATCGCGCTAACCCCGTCGATGACGATCATTTACTTCGTTTGCACTTTCATCACGGCCTGGCTCTCTTATGTGCTGATTGAAAACAAGTTCCGCAAGGCACGATTTGGCTTTGGCAAAACGCTCGTGGTACTGATGATTTTGCCCGCTATCGGCCTGTCGCTGCTGCACTCTGCCAGTGTCAGGCACGAGGGCTGGCCGGGCCGCTTCAATCAGGGCTACAGCAACATGCTCAACGATTTGAAAGCCTCTGTGCCAGTTGCTCGGGAAGGATGTCTTGGTGTCAGCGATGGTGCCGATCCAGGCTGCATATTCGGCGCCGATCACACGGCGCCACAAGTATTTCTGATGGGCGATTCGTTTTCGAATCACTACTGGGGTTTTGTTGAAACGCTGGCCAGGGATGCCAATCTTGCTGTACTCGCACAGGCTTACCCGGCGTGCCTGGCATTGCCCGGGATCTACCAGTACGACGAGAAAAAATACAAGAACGCGTTGTTTGAAAAATGCCACGACGCCGCTCAACGCTATTACGAGATGATTGCGAACAAGCATTTCAAGTATGTGATTGTGGGCCAGTTCTGGGAGGCTTATTTGAACGGTGACATCGTCACCAAACGCGATGATCCTCACAGCCTGGAACTGTCCCGACAACGCTTTGGCGTAGCAATCCGGGAAGCCCTGGATATTATCGTCGCATCAGGCGCTATCCCGGTGTTTCTGGAGAACACGCTGCCCATGCCACCTGGTATCAACGCGTGCCTGCTGCGCCAGGTCAAGTTGCGTGGGCTGATGGGCAGCGTCGAGCAAGGCAGCCTCTGCGCTGCTATGCCATGGTCCGGTAGCAAAGAACCAGCGCTGGAAACACTTTTTAATGAACTGAAGGCTGAATACCCCGGGTTAATCGTCATTGACCCGAAAACCGTGCAATGCACAGGTGATGCGTGCATGAGCACGGTCGACGGTTTTCCGGTCTATCGTGACATTGGGCACATCACCGATTACGCCTCTTACAAGTTTGGCGAGATGTATCTCATGAACTTTGGTAATCCCTTGCAAGTTGGGCAGTGATGATTTCTGCCTCCGGACGGGCTCCGCGGCAAGGTTGAAAGCTTCGCGAGCAGGCGAATGTCTATGGGCTGTTTCATGTGTGGCAAATATTGAGCATCTGCCCAATATTCAGCACAAAAACCACGTATCCTGCGCACCCCGTTTGACCATTACCCCGCGAGGACAGTTTGTCTAAAGGTATCGCTCTCTCGGTAACAGCCTCGACGCTGTTTGCCGTCATGTATTACTACACCTCGCTGCTCACCCCGTTGAGCGGCGTGGAAATCTTCGGTTGGCGGATGCTGCTGACCGTGCCCTGCATGACCCTGTTCATGTTGTTGTCCGGCGAATGGCGGCGGGTGCTGGACCTGCTGCGCCGGATCCCTGCGCTGCCGAAGCTGACCGGCGGGTTGATCCTGTCGTCTGCGTTGCTGGGCGTGCAGTTGTGGCTGTTCATGTGGGCGCCGCTCAATGGTTACAGCCTCGATGTGTCACTGGGCTACTTCCTCCTGCCGCTGGCCATGGTGCTGACCGGGCGCATCGCTTATGGCGAGAGCCTGTCGTACCTGCAAAAAGTCGCGGTGTTCTTTGCCAGCCTCGGCGTGTTGAACGAGCTGTATCAGGTGGGCGGATTTTCCTGGGCGACGCTGGTGGTGGTCGTCGGTTACCCGTTGTACTTCGTGCTGCGCAAATACCTCAAGACCGACAACCTCGGCGGCCTGTGGGTCGACATGACTTTGATGCTGCCGGTGGCGTACTGGTTTGTGCGCGGCGGCGAACAGGGTTTCGGCGTGTTCGATCAGTACCCGGCGCTGACGTGGCTGATTCCGCTGCTCGGCCTGATCAGTGCATCGGCGCTGGTGGTGTACATCATTGCCAGTCGCCTTTTGCCGTTCAGCCTGTTCGGCTTGTTGAGTTACGTTGAACCGGTGTTGCTGCTGGGTGTGGCGCTGCTGCTGGGCGAGAGCATCAAACCCGGCGAATGGTTGACTTACATTCCGATCTGGCTGGCTGTGGTGGTGCTGGTATTTGAAGGGTTCAAGCATCTGATGCGCCAGCGGCGCCCGTAAGACGAGCAATAAAAAGCCCGGCCTGCAATTGCAGGCCGGGCTTTTTTACATCTGATACGGGTTACTCGGTAGCGAGTACACCGCGACGCACCTGGTCACGCTCGATCGATTCGAACAGTGCCTTGAAGTTACCTTCGCCGAAACCATCATCGCCCTTGCGCTGGATGAATTCGAAGAACACCGGGCCCATCAGGGTTTCCGAGAAGATCTGCAGCAGCAGACGCTTGTCGTCCTTGTCTGATGCGCCATCGAGCAGGATGCCGCGCGATTGCAACTGATCCACCGGTTCGCCGTGGTTCGGCAGGCGGCCTTCGAGCATTTCGTAGTAGGTGTCCGGCGGCGCGGTCATGAAGCGCATGCCGATTTTCTTCAACTGATCCCAGGTCTTGACCAGGTCGTCGGTGAGGAACGCCACGTGCTGGATGCCTTCGCCGTTGAACTGCATCAGGAACTCTTCGATCTGCCCGGCGCCCTTCGACGATTCTTCGTTGAGCGGGATGCGGATCATGCCGTCCGGCGCGGTCATCGCTTTCGAAGTCAGGCCGGTGTATTCGCCCTTGATGTCGAAGTAACGGATCTCGCGGAAGTTGAACAGCTTCTCGTAGAAGTTCGCCCAGTAGGCCATGCGACCGCGATACACGTTGTGGGTCAGGTGATCGATGATCTTCAGGCCGGCACCGACCGGGTTGCGGTCAACGCCTTCGAGGAACACGAAGTCGATGTCATAGATGGAGCTGCCTTCGCCGAAACGGTCGATCAGGTACAGCGGCGCGCCGCCGATGCCTTTGATCGCCGGCAGGTTCAGTTCCATCGGGCCGGTTTCGATGTGGATCGGCTGAGCGCCGAGTTCCAGTGCGCGTTTGTAGGCTTTCTGCGAATCCTTGACCCGGAACGCCATGCCGCACACCGACGGGCCGTGCTCGGCCGCGAAGTACGAGGCGACGCTGTGCGGTTCGTTGTTGAGGATCAGATTGATCGCGCCCTGGCGATACAGGTGCACGTTCTTGGAACGGTGGGTCGCGACCTTGGTGAAGCCCATGATCTCGAAGATCGGCTCCAGAGTGCCAGGCGTCGGCGCTGCGAACTCGATGAACTCGAAGCCCATCAGGCCCATTGGGTTTTCGTATAAATCTGCCATGGTTGGCGCCTCATCATTCTTATCAATTAACCAGAGTTATTTGTCAGTAATGCTGAGGCCGGTGGGTGGCGCACAGGAGATGCCACGCACACTGCGGGCGAGGAAGTCACCGTAGATCAGTTGAAACCCGAATATCTTCATTGTCGACCCAAGGCTCTTGCGGGCGAGGCTTCTGCTGCCAGAAGACGATTATTATTGTATGCGTAACCCGATTCTACACAGCGTAAATAGGGTTGTCTGCCCTCTCTATAAAATCCGCTTTTTTCGGGTCGGTGCAAGGGGTTTGTTGCACAGCCAGATACCCGCCAGAATCAGCACACCGCCCAGGCACATGGCCAGCGTCAGCTGTTCACCCAGCACGATTGCACCGGCCAGCACGGCGGTCAGCGGATTGAGAGCAATGAACACGCCGGAGCGTGTGGCGCCGATTTTACGGATGCCATCGTAGTAACCGATGTAGGCCAGCGCAGAACCGAGTACGCCCAGATAGACCAGGCTCAGCCATTGACGCGGGCCAAGCGCGGCCAGGGCCGCAACGTCCACTTCGCCCCGGCTCAGGGCCAGCGCCCACAACATCAGGGTGCCCAGTAAAATCGAAAAGGTCACGGTCTGCACCGGGCCGATGCTCTGATTGAGGCTGCGTGAGAACAGCGAATAGACGCCCCAGCTCAAAACGCAGCCGAGGATCAGCAGATCGCCAATCCACGCGTCCGGCGTTTCGCTCAACAGCTGCGGGTTGCGACTGACGATCACCACAGCCGCCCCGCTGATGCAGATCGCAATTCCGGTCACTTTCAACCGGCTCAGCCGCTCTCTGTACAGCAGCCAGGACGCGAGACCAATGACCGCCGGGTTCAGCGCCACGATCAATGAGGCACGAGAAGCGTTGATGTATTGCAGCCCGTAAAAGAAGCACAGGTTGTAAAAGAAGATCCCGAAGAACCCCAGCAGCACTAGTTGCAGCCATTGCCTCGGCGTGGGCCGCGCCAGCGCAATCCGCGCCAGTCGCAGAAACCCGAGCAATGCCACGCTGGCCAGCAAAAACCGCAGGCTGGCAGCAAACACCGGACTCAGGCTACCGGCCAGAAAACGCCCGGCCACCCACGTTCCGCCCCATATCATGGTGACCAGGGCCAGGTTCAAATAGACGGGCACGTCCGAAGCGGCCGGACGAACAGGTTCATGACAACTCATAACGTTCCCAATGATGAGACTGGCGGATGACGTATCATTCGATCGATTCCTCATCATCGTAAAATGAGTCTTTACTCATGACCCTGACCCAACTCGAAGTCTTCTCGATGGTGGCCGAACTGCGCGGCTTCACTCTCGCTGCCCATCGTTTGGGAATTTCCCAGTCGGCGGTGTCCCACGCCTTGAAATCGCTGGAACAGGAACTGGGCGTCGAACTGCTGCGCCGGCATCAGTCGCAAGTTGAACTGAGCGACATCGGCGAGCAATTGCTGCTGCGCGCGCGGGCGATGCTCGGGCTGGCCAATACGTTGCGTCAGGAGGCCGCGGATGCGCGCGGCATGAAACGCGGCACCTTGCGCATTGGTTCTTTCGGGCCGACGTCCTCGATCAAGTTGCTACCGAAGATTCTTCAGCGCTATCGCGAGGCGCATCCGGGGATCGAAGTGCACATTGATGAAGGCCCGGATCGGCAAGTCATCCAGTGGCTGGAGGAGCGGCGGATCGACATCGGTTTTGTAGTGCTGCCAGAAGAGCGCTTCGACACGTTTGCCCTGATTGAAGATCAGATGGTCGCCCTGCTCCCGCTCGGTCACCCGTTGGCGGAGCTTGAATCAGTAAGCCTCAAAGACCTTTGCAGCGACCCGTTCGTGCTGACCGAGGCCGGTTCATCGGAGCTGGTTTCGCGCCTGTTCAACACCGCGCGGTTGAGCCCGAACATCCGCTATCGCTGCTCGCAACTGCTCAGCACTCTCGACACGGTCGGACGAGGCGATGCCATGACCGTGGTGGCCGAAGGTTCGTTGCCTTTCGATTCCGCGCCACGCTATGTCAAGCGACCGCTGTCCCCCGCAGTCAACCGGCAGGTGGGCCTGGCGGTGCTGGATCAGCGCCAGGCGTCACCCGCCACGCTGGCATTCATTCAATTGGCAACACGGCTGGATTACCGTTGAGCAGCGCAGGTGTCATTGACCATCTATCATGGGCTCAGATCACGGGAGTTGCGCGCACGCTTCGCCTGCCATCAAGTGCCCCACTCCATTGCGACAGGATGCGCCCATGCCACTGACCGTCAGGCCCCGCCGCAAGCGCAGCACCCGGATTATCGTGACGTTGCTGTGTGGCCTGCTGCCGATCGTACTCGGCAGCGTGATTCTTTATATGCAGGCCGGGCGCGCCCTTCAGCAGAGTTCGCAACACACCGCCGATGAAGCCCTGCGGCAGTTCGAACTGATGCTCGACAATACCGCCCTCGCCGCCCGGGAGTTGCTGCCGCTGGCCGGCCAGACCTGCGAGACTGTAAAACTGGCCTTGCGCGAACAAGTCACCCGACGCCCGTTTGTGCGCTCGACCAATCTGGTATGGGACGACAATCTCTATTGCAGTTCGCTGTTTGGCGACTTCAAGGAAGTCGTCAATCCGGGCGACTACACCCAGGGCAAGTTGTGGCTCATGAACGGCAACCCGGTCACGCCCGATACTGCGTTGCTGGTATATCGTCTGAGCGAAGGGCGCGCAGGCGCACTGACCACGCTGGACGGCTATCACCTGAGCAACATCCTGCGTCTGATCGGCCGGCACACATTGTTGTTACTGCAAGTCGGCAACAACTGGCTCTCGGCCGACGGCAAAGTGCATCAAGGCGCACTGCCCGCGTTGCCGGTGGCGCAAAGTACCTTGCACTCGCCGCACTATGCATTCTCGGTCACCGCCGCGTTTCCGGAAGGCGAAACCTGGCGCTACATGAAAGATGAATACCCGCCGCTGTTCAGCCTGCTGATGTTCTTCGGTGCGGTATCGGCAGCGATCGGCTACATCTTGCAGAAGCGCTCCACATCGCCCAGCCATGAAATGCTGCGAGCTCTGGAGGCGGGAGAGTTTATTCCCTACTTTCAGCCGGTGGTGCATGGCGACAGTAAACAGTGGTCGGGCACGGAAGTGCTGATGCGCTGGAACCATCCCAAGGAGGGGCTGGTACGTCCGGACCTGTTCATCCCGTTTGCCGAACACTCCGGGCTTATCGTGCCAATGACCCGCGCCTTGATGCAGCAGACCGCTGTCCTGTTGGGGCCGCTTTCGTCGACCTTTACCGCGCCGTTCCACATTGGCATAAACATCACCGCCAGCCACTGCCAGGATCTGGAGCTGGTTGAGGATTGCCGTGAATTTTTGTCAGCTTTCCAGCCGGGCAGCATCAGCCTGGTCCTGGAGCTGACAGAACGCGAGCTGATCGAGCCGTCCGAGATCACCCACCAGCTGTTCGAGCAACTGCGTGCGATGGGTGTAAAGATCGCGATTGATGACTTTGGCACCGGTCATTCAAGCCTTGGCTACTTGAGAACGTTCAATGTCGACTTCCTCAAGATCGACCAGACATTTGTCGCGATGATCGATAAAGATGCCCTCTCCCGGCACATTCTGGACAGCATCATCGAGCTTTCCACCAAACTGGATCTGGGCATCGTGGCCGAAGGTGTAGAGACACAAGCCCAGTGTGATTATCTGGCCGCCCACCATGTCAACTTTCTGCAGGGCTACCTGTTCGGCAAACCGATGCCGGCTGCAGACTTCATCGATGCATTAACTCATCATTAACTTGGCAGCATAAATCCTGACTCGCCGACAGCTCGCACCAAATTGATACAAAACAGCGTTGTTGTTACATGAAGAAAAAGTCAGGATTTACTCTTGCCGCATTAACTACTACAATTTTTCTTACCTGTTGCAAGATTGGCAGGTGAGCCATTATCACCGAGTCGCTTCAAGGCTCTTGGCTTATAGCTTTGTTTGCGGTTGGTTTCAGCCAAACACACTATTGGAGTAAAGATATTGTCCAGACTCGCTGAATTTCGTGCAGCTGAAAAAGCCCTTCAGGAACAGCTCAAGCAGCTTGAATCGCTGAAGAACGATGCCGGGCTCAAGAAAGAAATCGAATTCGAAGAAAAGCTCCAGGGGCTGATGAAAACCTACGGCAAAGGCCTGAAAGACATCATCGCCATTCTCGATCCGAACCCGGCGAAATCCGGTCTGCAATCGACCGCCGCACCTAAAACCCGCCGCGCTCGCGTGGTCAAGGTCTATCAGAACCCGCACACCGGCGAGCTGATCGAGACCAAGGGCGGCAACCACCGCGGCCTGAAGGCCTGGAAGGAACAATACGGTGCAGCCACCGTTGATTCCTGGTTGCGCAGTTAATCCCTCGCAAACATGAAAGCCCTGCATATGCAGGGCTTTTTTTTGGACAATATTTAACAAATACAACGACTTTTCTGGCAGAAAAGTTAAGTCTCAAACCCGTTCCGCACTGAAACTATGCTTCCGAATGTTGCCTCATTTCCCGGCAATAACTTTATGCTTAATCAGTTCGGGTATCTAACATCACGCTGACCACGAACAGGCGATTAGAATTTCAAGCTGTTTCGTGCCGCCACTATGTCATCGCCGCTGGCCTTATAAACCTCTGCCTGCCCGGCATACGAAAGTACGTAAGCCTTATTCGCCTCCACCGCTGCAACCAATGTTTGCGACAGCACGTGACGGCCGTTTTCAGTCACGGTACAAGTGGTCTCAAGTGCCGCAAGCGAGCCCAGCGTAGTCGCGTGAACCTTGTTGCAGACACTCTGATAACCGCTCTGGAAAAAGTCTTTCTGCACCGACTTGCGTATCTCCAGCAACACGCCCTGCAAGTTGACCTGATGACCACTTTCCACACGGGTCATCGTCAACTCCATCACCATCACCTGATTGCCATCGGCGTCAGTCTTCACCCCGCGCTGACGGGAGACGTCCGGGGATGTTTCAGGCAACGCCTCGACTTCCCAGCCGGCGGGCCAGGTGATGCTCGGCGCCTCGGCAAAGGCCGGTAGCGCCAGCAGGGAAAAACCCAGGAAAACGAACAGCGATTTGAACGGTCGGATCATTACCAGAGGCACTCGCGGATTGAGTCGTAAAGTCTGAGCCCCGCCCGCTCGCAGGGCAAGCCCACGCTTTCGGTTTGGCGATGCTGCCAGGCATGCGTATCATTGCGCCCATTCACTCGCCCCAATTTGTTACGGAGGGCCCATGAGCCTGCAAGAACTGAACACCTTCCCTGGCGTCACCGTCACCCCAGACAGCGCAACCCGCAACTTCGTGTTCAACCACACCATGCTGCGCGTCAAAGACATCACCAAATCGCTGGATTTCTACACCCGCGTACTGGGTTTCTCGCTGGTAGAAAAGCGTGACTTCCCGGAAGCGGAATTCAGCCTGTACTTCCTCGCCCTCGTCGACAAATCGCAGATCCCGGCCGACGCCGCTGCGCGCACTGAGTGGATGAAGTCGATTCCCGGCATTCTTGAGCTGACCCACAACCACGGCACCGAGAACGACGCCGACTTCGCCTACCACAATGGCAACACCGACCCGCGCGGTTTCGGCCACATCTGCATTTCGGTACCGGATATCGTTGCCGCTTGCGCACGCTTTGAAGAGCTGGGCTGCGATTTCCAGAAGCGCCTGACCGATGGCCGCATGAAGAGCCTGGCGTTCATCAAGGATCCGGATGGTTATTGGGTCGAAATCATCCAGCCAGCGCCGCTGTAAAGCTGAGTCTGGGTAGAAAGCACCCCGCAAAGAAAAAACCCCATCATCACTGATGGGGTTTTTCTTTTTCAGGCCCGGGATTTATGCCGGAGCCGAAGTGCGGATCAGGTGATCGAAAGCGCTAAGCGAAGCCTTGGCGCCCTCGCCCACCGCAATCACGATCTGCTTGTACGGCACGGTGGTTACGTCACCGGCGGCAAAGATGCCGGGGATCGAGGTTTCACCGCGGTTGTCGACGATGATCTCGCCGCGCGGCGACAACTCGATGGTGCCCTTGAGCCAATCAGTGTTGGGCAGCAGACCAATCTGCACGAAAATCCCTTCCAGTTCGACGGTGTGCAGCTCTTCGGTATTGCGATCCTTGTAGCGCAGGCCGTTGACCTTCTGGCCATCGCCGGTGACCTCGGTGGTCAGCGCACTGGTGATCACGGTGACGTTAGGCAGGCTGTGCAGCTTGCGTTGCAATACGGCGTCGGCGCGCAACTGAACGTCGAACTCCAGCAAAGTTACGTGTGACACGATACCGGCCAGATCGATCGCTGCCTCAACACCGGAGTTACCGCCGCCAATCACCGCCACACGCTTGCCTTTGAACAGCGGGCCGTCGCAATGCGGGCAATACGCTACACCCTTGTTGCGGTATTCCTGCTCGCCCGGCACGTTCATTTCGCGCCACCGCGCGCCGGTCGCCAGAATCACGCTCTTGGCCTTAAGGGTCGCGCCACTGGCGAAGCGGACTTCATGCAGCTCGCCATTCTTGCCCGGGATCAACTTGTCGGCGCGTTGCAGGTTCATGATGTCGACGTCGTACTGCTTGACGTGTTCTTCCAGCGCGGTCGCCAGTTTCGGGCCTTCGGTTTCCTGAACGGAAATGAAGTTTTCGATGGCCATGGTGTCCAGTACCTGACCGCCGAAGCGCTCGGCTGCAACACCGGTGCGAATACCTTTACGTGCGGCATAAATCGCCGCCGAAGCGCCGGCCGGCCCACCGCCGACCACCAGCACATCAAAGGCTTGCTTGGCGCTGATTTTCTCGGCCTGACGCTCGATGGCGCCGGTGTCGAGTTTGGCGAGGATTTCTTCCAGGCCCATACGGCCCTGGCCGAAGTTTTCGCCGTTCAGGTAAATGCTTGGTACAGCCATGATCTTGCGATCGTTGACTTCGTCCTGGAACAGCGCGCCGTCGATGGCGACGTGGCGGATGTTCGGGTTCAGCACGGCCATCAGGTTCAGCGCCTGAACGACATCCGGGCAGTTCTGGCAGGACAGCGAGAAGTAAGTCTCGAAGTTGAACTCACCCTTGAGCGAGCGGATCTGTTCGATCACTTCGACACTGGCCTTCGAAGGGTGTCCGCCGACTTGCAGCAGGGCCAGCACCAGCGAAGTGAATTCATGGCCCATCGGTATGCCGGCGAAACGCAGGCTGATGTCGGCACCGGGGCGATTGATCGAGAAGGACGGTTTGCGTGCATCGTCACCGCTGTCGATCAAGGTAATCTGATGCGAAAGACTGGCAACGTCTTTCAGCAGGTCAAGCATTTCACGGGATTTCGCACCGTCGTCGAGTGAGGCAACGATCTCGATCGGCTGGGTGACCCGTTCCAGGTACGATTTCAACTGGGCTTTAAGATTGGCGTCCAACATACGGGCGATCTCCTGACTTTATTTGAGGCGAAAAAAAGCCCGAGCGAATCTCGCCCGGGCTTTTCTATTGGGCGGTGCAGCTTACTTGAGTAGGTGCGGAGTTCCGCCCTGTATTGCGTGTGTCACAGACTTAGATCTTGCCGACCAGGTCCAGGGACGGAGCCAGAGTGGCCTCGCCTTCTTTCCACTTGGCAGGGCAAACTTCGCCTGGGTGAGCAGCAACGTACTGAGCAGCCTTGATTTTGCGCAGCAGCTCGGAAGCGTCGCGGCCAACGCCGCCATCGTTCAGTTCAACGATTTTGATTTGGCCTTCAGGGTTGATCACGAAGGTGCCACGATCCGCCAGACCAGCTTCTTCGATCAGCACGTCGAAGTTGCGGGAAATGACATGGGTCGGGTCGCCGATCATGGTGTATTCGATTTTGCCGATAGCTGGCGAAGTGTTGTGCCAGGCAGCGTGGGCAAAGTGGGTGTCGGTCGAAACGCTGTAGATCTCTACGCCCAGTTTCTGGAAGGCGGCGTAGTTGTCAGCCAGGTCTTCGAGTTCGGTTGGGCAAACGAAAGTGAAGTCGGCCGGGTAGAAGAACACTACGGACCATTTGCCTTTCAGGTCAGCGTCCGAGACTTGTACGAAGTCGCCGTTTTTGAACGCGGTAGCTTTGAACGGTTTTACTTGGCTGTTGATGATAGGCATTGATGACTCTCCGTCAGGGTTGTGAATTCGATGGGTGAATCCTACCCAGTCACTCGACGGATGGCTCATTGGCAAACCTGATGCTGCTGATTTGTTTTCGCTATTAGCAGAGGATATTAATAGAAGAAAACGATATCTACGGCGACAGCGGCTTATCCGTAATCCGGGCCATCCCGTGAAAAGGGCTCGCTTCAACATAGCGCATGGCGGACTTCATATCCTTCCAGCCGACGTAACTCATCAGTGACTTGAGATCCCAGCCGCTTTGATGGGCCCACGTTGCAAAACCTCGTCGCAGAGAGTGACTCGTGTAGCGCTCAGCGGAAATTCCGGCGCGCTCCAGAGCCTGACGCAGCAACGGAATCACACTGTTGGCGTGCAAGCCCTCCTCACTCAGATTTCCCCACCGGTCCACGGCGCGAAACACCGGGCCGCGTACAAGCGCAGCCTCGGTGATCCATTCGATATATGCCTGCACAGGGCACAACTTCAACAGCGCCGGGGCCTGATAGGTTTGCCCGATGTTTTCCCGATCACCCTTGCTGCGCGGCAGGTACAAAGTGATGCCGCTGCCAGCGTGCGCCTGCACATGCTCGATCTGCATCCGACACAGCTCATCGCTGCGAAAGCCGCGCCAGAAGCCCAGCAGGATCAATGCCCTATCGCGGCAAGCCCGTAGCAGCACTGGTCGATCCTGTTTTTCCCGCGCCTCCCTCATTTCCTGCTCAAGCCAGGCGACAGTCTGTTCCAGATCTCGCAATTGCAACGGCTCGGCCTGCTTCTCCTGGGCGGGATGCAGGGCACGAATGCCCTTGAATACTTTGCGCACCACCGGGGACTTGGTCGGATCAGCGAAGCCCTGACTGTTGTGCCACTGCGCCAGCGCCGACAGACGCAACTTGAGCGTATTGACCGACAGCACGCCAGCATGTGCCACCAGATACCGGGCGATGCTGTCCGCTGTCGCTGGCAGAAACCCGCCCCACACGGACTCGAAATGCTCGATGGCCGCGCGATAACTGCGGCGGGTGTTGTCACGGGTAGCGGCTTGCAGGTAGCGATCGATATCGCTCATGGGCTGATTTTCTCGTTGCGTACTGAAGGTTTGATCGGAAATCGATTTTATGGGTTTCACATGGGGTAATACCAGTATATCCCGTCCGTTTATCGGTGCTTATTTCACTTTAATTTCAACGTGGTACACTGTGTGCTTTAGTGGCATGTACCACAGTACGAAATGGTAGGAGCAGATATGGCCCGTGGCGGCGTCAATAAAGCAGTAGTCCAGATCGCGCGCGCAGCGATTCTCGCCCGTGGCGAACACCCCAGCATCGACGCAGTACGCATCGAGCTGGGCAATACGGGTTCCAAAACCACAATTCATCGCTACCTGAAGGAACTGGATGACGGCAGCGAACCGGCCGATCCGTCGGCAGAACCTGTCGATGACGAACTCCTCGCCCTCGTCACACGCCTCGCCCAGCGCCTGAAAGAACAGGCGCAGGAGCCGATTGATCAGGCACGCGAGCAGTACGAGCATCAGCGTCAGGCACTGGAAAACGAGCTGAATCAGCTTCGTCAGGATCATGCGCAGCTGGAGAAGAAGCACGACATTCAGACTGCCGCGCTGGCAAAGGAATCCGAAGCCCTGAGCGATACCCGCTCGATGCTGCAGACCGAGCAGACCCGCAACGCCGGACTGAATCAGGCGCTGGCCGATTTTGAATTGCGCTTGCAGGACAAGGACGAGCAGATCCGCTCGCTGGAAGAGAAGCACCTGCACGCCCGCGATGCGCTTGAACACTACCGCAACGCCATCAAGGAGCAGCGTGAGCAGGAGCAAAGCCGTCACGAGACGCAGGTGCAGCAGTTGCAGATGGAGTTGCGCCAGGCGCAGCAAAGCGCCCTCGTACGTCAGGACGAAATCACCCAGCTGCACCGCGACAACGAACGCCTGCTGACCGAAAATCGCGGCACCGTGCGCGAACTGAGCCTGTTGCAGGATCAGCTCAAGCACAGTAATCAGCGTCAGGATCAATTGCTGGAGCAAGCGTCCCGCGTCGACAGTGAACGCACCCTCCTCCAGGAACGTCTGCGCGTGGCCCTGCTGGAAAGTCAGACGCTCAAGCAGAACGTCGACGAGCAGTCGCAGCTCAATCAGTCATTGGAAAAAGAATTAACCAAGGCGCAAGACAGCCTGCGCCTGGCTACTACCGCTGAGGCAGCGCCAGACGCAGCCCAACCGAAAAAGATTTAAGCGCCGACCGGCGTACGCATTGTGACAAACTCTTCGGCCGCCGTCGGATGCACTCCGATGGTGTCGTCGAAGTCACGCTTGGTTGCGCCAGCCTTCAAAGCGATTGCCAGCCCCTGCACGATCTCGCCAGCATCCGGGCCGACCATGTGACAGCCCAACACCTTGTCAGACTTGCCATCGACCACCAGCTTCATCAGCGTGCGCTCCTGGCAGTCCGTCAGGGTCAGCTTCATCGGCCGGAAGCGGCTTTCGTAGATCACCACGTCGTGACCCGCCTCCCGCGCCTCCTCTTCAGTCAGACCGACGGTGCCGATGTTCGGCAGACTGAACACTGCCGTCGGGATCATCTTGTAATCCACCGGACGGTATTGCTCAGGCTTGAACAGACGCCGCGCCACTGCCATGCCCTCAGCCAGCGCCACCGGCGTCAACTGAACACGACCGATGACATCGCCCAGCGCCAGGATTGAAGGCTCGGTGGTTTGAAACTGCTCATCGACCTTAATGAAGCCTTTGTCGTCGAGCTGCACATCGGTATTTTCCAGCCCCAGGTTGTCCAGCATCGGACGTCGGCCGGTTGCATAGAACACACAATCGGCTTCCAGCACGCGACCATCCTTGAGGGTTGCTTTCAGGCTGCCATCTGATTGCTTGTCGATACGGGCAATGTCGGCATTGAATTGCAGATCCAGGCCACGCTTGGTGAGTTCTTCCTTCAAGTGCTTACGAACCGAACCGTCGAAACCGCGCAGGAACAGATCTCCGCGATACAGCAACGTCGTATTGGCGCCCAGACCATGGAAGATTCCGGCGAATTCGACGGCGATGTAACCGCCACCGACGACCAGTACACGCTTGGGCAGCTCTTTGAGGAAGAACGCCTGGTTCGAGCTGATCGCATGCTCATGCCCCGGAATCTCGGGGATCTGCGGCCAGCCACCGGTGGCGATCAGAATATTCTTCGCGGTGTAGCGCTCGCCGTTGACCTCGACTTCGTGCGGGCCAACGATTTTCGCGTGAGCCTCATGCAGGGTCACGCCGCTGTTGACCAGCAGATTGCGATAAATGCCGTTCAGGCGATTGATTTCGCGATCCTTGTTGGCAATCAGCGTGGCCCAGTCAAAATCCGCCTCGCCCAGTTGCCAGCCGAAACCAGAGGACTGTTCGAAGTCTTCGGCAAAGTGGGCGCCGTACACCAACAGTTTTTTCGGTACGCAACCAACATTGACGCAGGTACCGCCCAGATAACGGCTCTCGGCCACCGCTACTTTTGCGCCGAAACCTGCCGCAAAACGCGCAGCGCGCACACCGCCGGAACCGGCGCCAATCACATAAAGGTCAAAATCGTAGGCCATTTCTATCTCCTCGGCAGGCGATCAGCATACCCGCAGATGCTTATTGAGCAAGTCTCTACTGCAAGGGGACGGGCAATACCGGGAGGTTCTACCGTTAGCATTTGATTAATGGCTTTCTGCCGGTTGAATTTTTGGCAGCCGCAACGTATGCCAGGCGATCAGAATCGCTACGAGCGCCAGGCCGAAAGCGAGCCACGATGCCAATGCAATTCCGCCCGCAAATGCACTTCCCGCCTGCTGCATCAACTGTTGCGCTTGATCCCCCGCCAACCCCGCCGCCACATGATGAGCGCCAGCCAGCGTTTCACTTGCCAGCATCGTCTGAACATCGCTCAAAAACGCTGGAAGCTGCAGGTCTGCTCGGTAGTGAGCCGTCACCAGGCCGCCAATCAGAGTAGTACCCAGCACCACGCCAACTTCATAGGCTGTTTCACTGATGGCGGATGCCGCCCCTGCCTTCGCCGGGGGCGCTGCCGACAAAATCACATCATTGGAAACCGTAGCGATCGCCCCCCACTCCGATGTTGAGCAACGCGAACGCCACTACCAATACCGCAAGACTGCTGCCCATGCTGGCCACCAGCAAAAAGGCCGCACCGGTGAAAGCCACCAGAATCGGTATCAGTACATGCACCGGCATGCGCTGCGCGACTGGGACGACTGCCACTCCAACCATAATCGCCATGATTTGCCCCGGCACCAATGCAAGGCTCGCACTCAAGGGCGCCATTTGCAGAACAATCTGCAAAAACTGAGTCGTGAAGAAAACGAAGCCGACAAGAAACGCAAGACTCATCAAATTGATAAGGACTGATCCGCTGAAGGCGCCATTGCTGAACAGGGTCATGTCCATCAGGGGTACAGGAAGACGCAACTGGCGACGTACGAATATCCAGCCTGCCAGTGCACCTACCAGAAAGGTGCCAAACACAACACCGTCAATGCCCTCACTGGCGCCATGCTTGATGCTGTAAACGATACAACCCAGTGCGACCATCGACTGAAGGATGCTGATCGGGTCCAGCGGACCCGACACATCACGCTCTGATTCAGGGAGCAACAGCGGCCCCAGTACTAACAATGGAATCAGGACGGGTACCGCCAACAGAAAAATCGCGCCCCAATCAAAGAACTGCAGCAACACCCCTCCCACCAAAGGCCCTAGTGCCGAGCCGACAGTCAGCGTCGTTGCCCAGATCGCTACTGCCACTCTGCGCTCCTCTCGATCCTCAAACACCGAACGTATCAATGCCAGCGTGGAGGGCATCAACATCGCGCCGAAAATCCCCATACAAGCCCGCCCGATAATCAGCTGCATCGATGTTGCGGAATATGCGGTCAGCACCGAGACCACCACAAACCCGAACGAGCCGATAAGCAGCAACTTACGGTGCCCCACCCGATCACCCAGGCTACCCATCGAAACCAGCAGTCCTGCGAGAACCAACGAATAGGCATCAATCATCCACAGCTGCTGGCTGGCCGTCGGACGCAAGGCTTCGGCGATTTTGGGTAACGCGAAACCCAATACGGTGTTATCAACGGTCACCAGCAGCACTGGCAACATGAGCACCGCCAGCCCTGACCAGCGTCTGGCACTTGATCTTCGTGTTGCAGCCATATTCTTTAACGCCACAAGCAACACTCCTTATTGCTGGAGAATAAATTTCACAACTGTCCTTCGACGATCATGAAACGCGGTCCTCCGCACCTCCCTGGCGAAGACGAGTCAGTTCAGCAGTGAACATGCAGGCTGACAATCGAACATTTGTTTCACATTGCATCCTGAATCGAATCGAGATGCGCTATTTCTCCCCACAAACGCAAACGCCCCGAACATGTCGGGGCGTTTGTTTTTAGCATCACACGATTCAGACCGTGTGACGTACCTTCAGACAGTCAGGCGCTATCAGTACGCCTTGCCAGTCTTGTAGAAATTCTCGAAGCAGAAGTTGGTTGCCTCGATATAGCCTTCAGCACCACCGCAGTCGAAACGCTTGCCCTTGAACTTGTAGGCCATCACGCAGCCGTTCTGGGCTTGTTTCATCAGGGCGTCGGTGATCTGGATTTCCCCGCCCTTGCCTGGCTCGGTCTGTTCGATCAGGTCGAAAATGTCCGGGGTCAGGATATAGCGGCCGATGATCGCCAGGTTCGACGGTGCGTCTTCCGGCTTTGGCTTCTCGACCATGCTGTGTACGCGGTAGATGTCGTCGCGGATCATTTCGCCAGCGATCACACCGTACTTGCTGGTTTCCTGCGGATCGACTTCCTGGATGGCAATGATCGAGCAGCGGAACTGTTTGTACAGCTTGACCATCTGGGTCAGTACGCCGTCGCCTTCGAGGTTGACACACAGGTCGTCTGCCAGCACCACAGCGAACGGTTCGTCACCGATCAGCGGACGACCGGTCAGGATCGCGTGGCCCAGGCCTTTCATTTCGGTCTGACGAGTGTAGGAGAACGAGCACTCGTCCAGCAGCTTGCGGATACCGACCAGGTATTTTTCCTTGTCGGTGCCTTTGATCTGGTTTTCCAGTTCATAGCTGATGTCGAAGTGGTCTTCCAGGGCGCGCTTGCCACGACCGGTCACGATGGAGATTTCGTTCAGGCCAGCATCCAGAGCTTCTTCGACGCCGTACTGGATCAGTGGCTTGTTTACCACCGGCAGCATTTCTTTGGGCATGGCCTTCGTCGCTGGGAGGAAGCGAGTACCGTAACCGGCTGCTGGGAACAAGCATTTCTTGATCATATAAGTCCTTGAAAGGGCTGTGTGTACGAGTTTCGGCGCAGTCTAATCAGGCGGCGTGCACCTTACAATGCCCCGCACTGGCTAACCGATGTCAACATAGAGAAATATTCTCGCGGATAGTTCAATCCGCACACAAAGGCTGCGAAATCAGCGTAGTCCAAAGATCCAGGAATACCTCATCGACCTGCGCCAGTCGCCGATTTACCGTTATCATGACGCCTTTGAAACAGCCAACGAGGCAGTGAGATGTCCGCAGCAAAAATCATCAATGGGTACAGCGTCGCCAAGGCGAAAGATGGCCAGTGGCATATCACCGCCGCCAACGGCGAAGATGTGTCCGGTCCGTTGCCCACTGAAGCGATGGCGATAGAAGTGGCCGCGGTGCTTGATTACACGCCTCCTGCACCGAAGCGTCGCGGCAAGGACCAAGACTGATCGGCAACCACGAATCTCGGCCCTGCCTTCGCGCAGGGCTTTTTTTGGGCTGTGCGCAAAGAACTGGCCAATCGCTATAACCTTTTCATGCCGGCGCTGTCATAGCGTCTAGCCCCCTCCTCCTCGAAGACGACATTGCCATGATCAACCGCCCCTTCATCAGTTTTCTACCCCTGATTGCGCTCGCGGCCCTGGCCGGCTGCGCCACATCGCAGACCACCTACCTGAACAACGGCGAACAGGGTTTGAGCATCGACTGCTCCGGCGAAGCCAATTCCTGGGCCAGCTGTTACGAAAAGGCTGATGCATCATGCGCCGGAACCGGCTATCGCATTGTCGGGACTGAAGGCACACCGGCGCCCAAGGAAGACGACAAGACGCTGGGCGTCGATGTCGGCAACTACAAAACCCGTAGCGTAGTAGTGGTATGTAAGTAGCCTTACATGTGAATTTCGGCGAATTTGATCCCCAGCCCGCGCACGACCTCGATCAGGTCATCGAGTCGGTTGAAGGATTCGACTTCGTCGTTATCGTCCACCAGAAAATAACTGCGACCGGCACTTTTCTTGAAGAACACGATCCACTCTCCCGGATTTGCCGGGTTCTGGATCACATGGGTAGCCGCAATGAGCCCTTCCTTGTGTCGCTCCCGCACCTGCTCTCTCTTCATTCACCTCTCCAGAAATGACAATGCCGCCACAGCAATGCTGTGACGGCATCAATGCTGACGGCGGACAGTCTATCAGCCGGAAATACAGGCCGTGGCGGCTTTGCGCACATCCCATGGACGCAGCGGCACATTGGACATCCGTTCATGCAGCTTGATGCTGCTGCCACCGGAGCGATCCTCGATATCAAACACTGCGGCGGGACCTGATCCCAGCTTGCCCGGAACGATGACCCGGACTTCGTCCTTGTGCCGCTCGACCTGCAAGGCGCCCCGGCTGCCGGACAGCTTCTCGGCCAGGCATTCAGCATACTCATGGGGCTTCTTACCGGAAATGACGTTCATGGTCGGCAGTGTTTCATTGATTTCCGAAACACTTGCGCAACCACCCATTGCCAATGCCAACGGCAGAATCACCACACCCCACTTCATACAAAACCTCCGATAAAGACCCTCCGACAGCACGAATGCCGTTTTTCTCCAAGGCCCATTGCATTTAATCCACATCGAATCGTGAATATCTGTTTTTAATTTTCAAAGCGGCGCCCGACGGCCGGATAATAACCTGTCCGGGCTGATAAACTGCGCCAATCGACAATGCTATCGTTTTGATTTTGTAGAAAAAGCCCTTCTGGAGGCGCCCATGAAATTCATTCACCAGCGCGAGCACCTCAACGAAGACGACATCGTCGTCATTCAATGCTCGCAAACCTGCAATATCCGCTTGATGAACGACGCCAACTTTCGCAGCTTCAAGAATGGCGGCCGTCACACCTATCACGGTGGTGCTTTCGACACGTTCCCGGCCCGTATTACCGCGCCGAGCACCGGCTTCTGGAACATCACCATCGACACCGTCAACCGCCGTGCGATCAGCGTGACCCGCAAGCCAACCCTGACGCACTCGATCAAGATCATTCGCCGCTCGAGCTCCAAACTCAGCTGAGCGACTCCGCCAACGCAGACAGGTAAGCATCAACGTGGCCCAAACGACCAAATACGTGATCAAGTACAAACTCAACGGTGAACGCCGTTTCGAGTTCGCCCAACTGGAAAAGGGCACGCCGGAAGAAGCCAAGGCAGCACTGAATGCCTTGCACGGCCAGAGCGACGATGTGATCAGCGACATCAGCGTCAGCAAGGCCCTGTAAAACCCGGATGACAATTCGACCGCAAGCGGCGGAGTGTTCCGAGCGGGTGGACGGCCCAGACTGAGACCTGAATGCAAGCCAAGGAATCAGCATGTCACTCTCATCCGTCTCCCCGCTCGATGCGCTCGACTGGATCGCCCTGGAGCAGCAACTGGACCAGGACGGTTGCGCGGTCGTCCGTACGCTGCTGCGCCCGGACACCTGTGATCGATTGAGTGCGCTTTACCCACAAAGTGAACCGTTTCGATCCCAAGTCATCATGGCCCGCCACGGTTTCGGGCGCGGGGAATACAAATACCTGCGCTATCCGCTTCCGCCCGTGGTCGAACGCCTGCGCAGCGCGCTCTACCCGCGACTTGTACCTTTGGCCAACCGCTGGCATGAGCGAATGGGGCTGCCTGAACGCTTTCCAGAACAGCACAGCGAATTTCTCCATCGCTGCCACGCCGCCGGTCAATTGCGGCCTACCCCGCTCTTGCTGCAATACGGCCCGCAGGACTACAACTGTCTGCATCAGGATCTGTACGGTGAACATGTCTTTCCGCTGCAAGTGGCGATTCTTCTGTCAGAACCTGGCAAAGATTTCACCGGCGGCGAGTTCGTTTTGACTGAACAGCGCCCGAGAATGCAGTCGCGCCCGCTGGTGATGGACCTGAGAAAAGGCGACGCGCTGATCTTTGCCGTCAACCAGCGCCCGGTCAAAGGCACGCGCGGCGACTATCGAGTAAGCATGCGCCACGGCGTCAGCCGATTGCACAGCGGAACACGGCATACTCTGGGCATCATTTTCCACGACGCGACCTGACGATCATGCAAACCACCTTCGACCTGTTCGCCGACACAGAATCCGAACAGCCCCGGCGCACCGAACAGATCGGTGAACAATCCTGGGTGCTGCGCGGCTTTGCCCTTCCACAAATCGAGCAGTTGTTGCCGGCCCTGGAATCGATCATCGCCTGCGCCCCACTGCGCCATATGATGACGCCCGGGGGCTTCAGCATGTCGGTGGCTACCAGCAGTTGCGGGGCAGTGGGCTGGATCACCGATCGCAGCGGCTACCGCTATTCATCCGAAGATCCCGTGAGCCATCAGCCCTGGCCGGCCATGCCCGAAGTGTTTCGCGAGCTGGCCCAGACGGCAGCGAAAAGCGCCGGATTTGCCGACTTCGTTCCGGACTCCTGCCTGATCAATCGTTATGTCCCAGGCGCAAAGATGTCGCTGCATCAGGACAAAGACGAAAAAACCTACGAAGCGCCGATCGTTTCGCTGTCTTTGGGCCTACCCGCAACGTTCCTGTTCGGCGGTTTCGCACGCGGCGACAGGAGCCAGAAAATCTCGCTGCTGCACGGCGACATGGTGATCTGGGGTGGTGTAGACCGGCTGCGCTACCACGGGATCCTGCCGATCAAGCCCGGTCGGCATCCGAGCCTGGGCGAGCAGCGTTTCAACCTGACGTTTCGTACCGCTGGATAATCCTGCAAAGTTTGACCGCAAGGGTCGGAGTGTTCCGGCCGGTGGCACTGGTTAACCTGACATTCAACAGGTCAACGGACTCTCCATCATGAAAACGCTTTCCACCTCGCTGAACACTGAAGACGATCCAAGGTGGGCCGCTGTCGTGGCACGCGACCCTCGGGCAGACGGCCAGTTTGTCTATGCCGTGAAAACCACCGGCATCTATTGCCGCCCCAGCAGCCTGGCGCGCTTGCCGAAACCGCAGAACGTCGAGTTCTTCGACACCGCCGGAGAAGCCGAGGCCGCGGGCTATCGTCCCAGCAAACGGGCGAGCAAGGATCAGACCGAAGTCGCTGCTCAGCATGCCGCCACCGTCGCGGCAGCCTGTCGCCAGATCGAAGCGTCGGACAGCCTGCCGGCACTCAACGATCTCGCCGAAACCGCTGGCCTGAGCGCCTTCCACTTTCATCGCGTCTTCAAGGCCGCAACGGGTCTGACCCCAAAAGGCTACGCTGCCGCACATCGCTCGCGCCGGGTTCGTCAGCGTCTGGCGGACGGCGGCTCGGTGACCGAGGCGTTGTATGACGCCGGTTTCAATTCCAACAGCCGTTTCTACGAGGCCGCCGATCAGGTACTGGGCATGAAACCCGGCGACTTCCGCGCGGCCGGGCAGAACAACGACATCCGCTTCGCCGTCGGCCAGTGCTCGCTCGGCGCCATTCTGGTGGCACAGAGCGCACGCGGAATCTGCGCGATTCTGCTGGGGGAAGATCCGCACCAACTGGTGTGCGACCTGCAGGACCAGTTTCGCCGGGCCAACCTGATCGGTGCCGATGCCGAGTTCGAACAACTGATCGCTCGCGTCGTCGGCTTTATAGAGGCGCCTGCCATCGGCCTGGATTTGCCGCTGGATGTGCGCGGCACGGCGTTTCAGGAACGTGTGTGGCAGGCGCTGCGCGAAATTCCGGTCGGCAGCACCGCCAGCTACGCGGACATCGCCTTACGTATCGGCTCGCCAAAAGCAGTGCGCGCAGTGGCCCAGGCTTGCGGCGCCAACAGCCTCGCGGTGGCCATTCCGTGCCACCGCGTGGTGCGCAGCGACGGTAACCTCAGCGGCTACCGCTGGGGCGTGGAACGCAAGCGAGAGCTGTTGCTGCGCGAAACGCAGGTTTAACGCAGCGATGTAAATCGCCACCGATTCGGGGCCCGACAGGCCTCGAAGTCGGTGGCAAATTTTCCGCTTTCGATCCGGTTCGTCTCGACGTCTGCTGACGGCTCGGCCACCGCAACCCCGGCGGTGACATCGAATGCTCCGGGCGGGCCGCGATGGCGCTGAGGTCTCAGCGATTGACGTCGACCACAACCCGTCCGCGCAACTGACCCGCGAGCAACTTCGGAGCCGCCTCAAGAGCTTCGCCGAGACCGATTTCATGGCTGATCAGTGGCAACAGCGCAAAATCCAGATCCTTCGCCAGACGATTCCAGGCCTCGATGCGGCGAGCCTTGGGCTGGGTCACGCTGTTGATCCCGGCCAGCATCACGCCACGCAAAATGAACGGCGCCACAGACGCCGGGAAATCCATGCCCTGAGCCAGACCGCATGCGGCCACGGTGCCTTCGGCCCGGGTACTGGCGCAGGCATTGGCAAGCGTGTGGCTGCCGACTGAATCGATGACGCCCGCCAGATCAATCCCCGGAACCATCGGGAACTTGCGCACCACCGGGCTGCTACCGGTGATCGCCAGGCCGTCCTTGAAATTCAGCGTGCTGTACGCGACACGAACCGTCACATCGCCCGCAGGCAACTGCTCGTCATCAATCTCTTGCAGGTTGGCGCGATAACCGCTGTCGTCTTTGTCGATCAAAATGCCTTTGAACATGACTGCCTCTCACGGGTGGAATTCAGGATGTCGAGGGATTGGAATAGCACACGGCAACATTTTGCCCCACTCGACCTTTAGCCAATCGGGCCCGAACGCCCAGCCAGCGCCGGCTGTTCAAGCTACAAATCTGTGCTGGTCTTGGGAGTGGCTTTGCGTTAAAAAACCGGCTGCTACCGTCCCTGCTTTGTCGTCGGAGAAGCTATCCCATGAGCCAATGGCCTGATACCCGCATTCTTGACCTTTTCGGCATCGAACTGCCGATCATCCAGGGCCCCATGGCCGGTGCCACCAATTCTTCGATGGTCATCGCAGCGTGCAACGCCGGTGGCCTCGGTTCGATGCCGGCTGCGATGCTGACCATCGAGCAACTGCGTGAAGAGCTGAAGACCATTCGCCAAGGCACGAACAAGCCGTTCAACGTCAACTTCTTCTGCCATCAACCGCCGGCCGCCGATGAGCAAAAGGCGCGAGAGTGGAAAAATCTGCTGGAGCCCTACTATCGCGAACTGGGTGTCGATTTCGATGCGCCGACGCCGGTGTCCAACCGTGCGCCCTTCGATGCGGCCGCCTGCGAGGTGCTGGAAGAATTTCGCCCTGAAGTGGTGAGCTTCCATTTCGGCCTGCCGGAAAAAGCCTTGCTGGATCGGGTCAAGGCCACCGGCGCGAAAATCCTCTCGTCGGCAACCACCGTCGACGAAGCTATCTGGCTGGAGCAGAACGGTTGCGACGCGATCATCGCCATGGGTTACGAGGCCGGAGGTCATCGCGGGATGTTCCTCAGCGCTGACCTGAGCAGTCAGGTCGGTACGTTTGCGCTGGTGCCGCAAGTGGTCGATGCGGTGAGTGTGCCGGTGATTGCTGCCGGTGCAATTGCCGATGCACGCGGCGTGGCAGCAGCGTTCATGCTCGGCGCTTCGGCGGTTCAGGTCGGCACGGCGTATCTGTTTACCCCGGAAGCGAAAGTCAGTGCTTCGCACCACAAGGCCTTGCGCACCGCCAAGGAAAGCGAGACGGCGGTAACCAATCTGTTTACCGGGCGTCCGGCAAGGGGGATTCTCAATCGAGTGATGCGCGAACTGGGCCCGATGTCGGAAAAGGCCCCTGCCTTTCCGCTGGCTGGCGGTGCCTTGATGCCGCTGCGCGCAAAAGGCGAAGCCGAATTCAGTAACCTGTGGGCCGGTCAGGCGTTCACGCTCGGCAAAGACCTTGGCACCGCTGAACTGACCCGGCAACTGGCTGAAGGCGCGCTGGCAAAATTGACGCGGTGATCTACCCGAGCGAGTGAGGAGCGTGAAGCCCTCACTCGGTTTAAAAGCAGTGCTTCCCGTTTGGCGGCATTTCGCTATATATTTCTCTATATAGCGTTGCACCCCATCGTACGGCGCAGTCTATCCCTCCAATAACAACTGCCCACTGCACTTGCCATTCACGGAGCCGTTACATGATCAATCGTGCCACCCGCTTTGCCCCTGTCCTGTTCGCGGTATTCGCCATCGGCGCCGCCCAGGCCGACGAAGTGCAAGTCGCCGTCGCGGCCAACTTCACCGCACCGATCCAGGCGATTGCCGCCGATTTCGAAAAAGACACCGGACACAAGCTGGTCGCTGCCTATGGCGCCACGGGCCAGTTCTACACCCAGATCAAAAACGGCGCGCCGTTCGACATGTTCCTCTCGGCCGATGACACCACCCCTGAAAAACTCGAGAAAGAAGGCGACACCGTCAAGGGTTCGCGCTTCACCTACGCCATCGGCACCCTGGCACTGTGGTCGGCCAAGGAAGGTTACGTCGATGCCAACGGCGACGTCCTGAAGAAAAACGAATATCAGCACCTGTCCATCGCCAACCCGAAAGCCGCCCCTTATGGTCTGGCCGCCACTCAGGTGCTGGAAAAACTGAATCTGACTGAGGCCACCAAAGCCAAGATCGTTGAAGGCCAGAACATCACCCAGGCTTACCAATTCGTGTCCACCGGCAACGCCGAACTGGGCTTCGTTGCCCTGTCGCAGATCTACAAGGACGGCAAGGTCAGCAGCGGCTCGGCGTGGATCGTTCCAGCGAACATGCACGACCCGATCAAGCAAGACGCGGTGATCCTGAACAAAGGCAAAGACAACGCCGCTGCCAAGGCGCTGGTTGATTACCTCAAGGGCCCGAAAGCCGCTGCGGTCATCAAGTCCTACGGTTATCAGCTGTAAATGTCGCTGACGAGTGCCGATTTCGCGGCGATATGGCTAACCCTGAAGCTGGCGTCCCTGACCACCGCAATCTTGCTGGTCGTCGGCACTCCGATTGCCTTGTGGTTATCGCGCAGCCGTTCCTGGCTGCGCGGCCCCATCGGCGCGATTGTCGCCCTTCCATTGGTACTGCCACCGACGGTCATCGGTTTCTATCTGCTGCTGGCCCTCGGCCCCAATGGCTTCATTGGCCACTTCACCCAATGGCTGGGGCTCGGCACCTTGACCTTCAGTTTCACCGGACTGGTGATCGGTTCGGTGCTCTATTCCATGCCGTTCGTGGTGCAGCCATTGCAAAACGCCTTCTCCGCGATCGGCACTCGCCCACTGGAAGTGGCCGCGACATTACGCGCCAATCCCTGGGACACCTTCTTCAGCGTGATCCTGCCGCTGGCGCGTCCCGGCTTCATCACTGCAGCGATCCTTGGCTTCGCCCACACCGTTGGTGAATTCGGCGTGGTGCTGATGATCGGCGGGAATATTCCCGATAAGACCCGGGTGGTTTCCGTACAAATCTACGACCACGTCGAAGCCATGGAGTACGCCCAGGCGCACTGGCTGGCCGGGGCAATGCTGGTGTTTTCGTTTCTGGTGTTGCTGGCGCTGTATTCCAGCCGCAAGACCCGCGCGGGCTGGAGCTGATCGATGATTGATGCACGTCTGAAACTGGCCTGGTCAGGCTTCAGCCTCGATGTTGACCTGCAGATGCCCGGTCGCGGTGTGACAGCGCTGTTCGGTCAGTCCGGTTCGGGCAAGACCACTTGTCTGCGCTGCATCGCCGGGCTTGAGCGTGCGCCGCACGCCTTTATCCGCATCAATGACGAAGTCTGGCAGGACAGCGAAAAAGGCATTTTCGTGCCGCCGCACAAACGCGCGCTCGGCTATGTGTTTCAGGAAGCGAGCCTGTTTCCGCATCTGTCGGTACTGGCCAATCTGCAGTTCGGCCTCAAGCGCATTGCCAGGGCACAGCGCCGGGTCGACTTGACCCAAGCCACCGAACTGCTGGGGATCGGCCACTTGCTCGATCGCCACCCGCAACACTTGTCCGGCGGTGAGCGCCAGCGTGTCGGCATCGCCCGCGCATTGTTGACCAGCCCCCGACTGCTACTGATGGATGAGCCTTTGGCAGCCCTCGACAGTCAGCGCAAAAGTGAGATCCTGCCTTACCTGCAACGCCTGCACGACGAACTGGAAATCCCCGTGCTGTATGTCAGCCACGCGCAGGACGAAGTGGCCAGGCTCGCCGACCATCTGGTGCTGCTCAGCGACGGCAAAGCGCTGGCCAGCGGCCCGATTGGCGAAACCCTGGCACGGCTCGACCTGCCCCTGGCCATGGACAACGACGCCGGCGTGATCATCGAAGGCCAGGTCAGCGGGTACGATGCCGACTATCAATTGCTCACCCTGCAACTACCGGACTCGCCCCTGAACATTCGCGTGACCCACGCGCCGTTGGCGAAGGGCCAGAGACTGCGATGCAAGGTTCACGCGCGGGACATCAGCCTGACCCTGCAAAACAGCGAATTCAGCAGCATCCTCAATCGCCTGCCGGTCACAGTCGTCAGCGAGCAACCAGCCGATAACGCTGCGCACGTGCTCATCCGCCTCGATGCCGGGGGAACACCGTTGCTGGCGCGCATCACTCGGTATTCTCGGGACCAGCTTGGCGTGCATCCGGGCCAGTCATTGTGGGCACAGATCAAGGCTGTCGCGGTACTGGCTTAAATCCGCGGGCACGACCGTCATGGCGCGCGGTCAATGGCTTTAACAGCCTGATTTGCCGCGAAGGAAGTCCGCCATGCCCGATACTGTGCTCACCGAAGTGTTGCCTTCTGATCTGCATTACGTTGATGACACGCAGCCCGGTATCACCCGCAAAAAGTTGCGCGGAAAATTCGCCTACTTCGATCCCGAAGGCCAGCGCATCACCGATCCTGACGAAATCAAACGCATCAACGCGCTGGCCGTTCCACCGGCCTACACCGACGTGTGGATTTGCGCCGACCCGCGCGGCCATTTGCAAGCCACCGGCCGCGACGCCCGTGGACGCAAGCAATATCGCTATCACCCGCGCTGGCGCGAAGTACGCGACGCGGATAAGTATTCACGCCTGCGCGAGTTCGGTCTGGCGCTGCCCAAACTGCGTAAACAGCTGGAGAAGCTGCTGGCAGCGCCGGGTTTCAGCCGCGACAAAGTCATGGCCACGGTCATCACGCTGCTCGACGCCACGCTGATCCGCGTCGGCAACACGCAATACGCCCGGGACAATCGCTCCTACGGCCTGACAACCCTGCGCAGCCGGCATGTCGAGGTCAACGGCAGTGCGATCCTGTTTCAGTTTCGCGGCAAGAGCGGTATTGAACACCAGATCACGGTGAAGGACCGGCGACTGGCTCGCATCATCAAGCGCTGCCTGGAAATTCCGGGACAGAACCTGTTCCAGTATCTGGATGAAAACGGCGAGCGGCACACTGTCAGTTCCTCTGACGTCAACACCTACCTGCAAACCCTGACCGGTGCAGATTTTACCGCCAAGGATTATCGGACCTGGGCCGGCAGCGCCCTCGCTCTGGCGGTCCTGCGGGAACTGCAATGGGAGTCCGAGACCGAGGCCAAGCGGCATGTGGTCGAGATGGTGAAGGGAGTCGCCCGCCAATTGGGCAACACGCCGGCAGTCTGTCGCAAGTGCTATATCCACCCGGCAGTGGTCGAACACTTCATGCTCGGCGCCCTGGCCGAGTTGCCGAAACCGCGCATCCGCAAAGGCCTGCGCAAGGAGGAAGTTGCGTTGGCGCTGTTCCTCGAGCGCATGGCCGAGCAAGCAGGCGCGCCTTGAAGCCTGCGCCCATCTCGACTAGGCTACGCCCTCTTACCTCCCCAGGACGATCGCAGAAGTGAACAACTAAGCCTTCAAAAATGTAATCGCGACACGCCGGTCATGGCGCTTGTCAGTGTTCACAACATTTTTTGGAGGTGCCGATGACTCACGTCTCGCGTACGCCTGCTCTCGTCTCCCTGAATCAACTGGGTTTTCAGTTCGCCAATGGCGAGACGATTTTCACTGCACTCAATCTGAAATTCGATCACACCCCGACCGCCATCGTTGGGCGCAACGGCGTTGGCAAAAGCATACTCGCGCGCCTGATCGCAGGACATTGGCACCCCACCAGCGGCAGCGTGACGCGCGCCGTGGCGACAACCTATGTGGCGCAAAACGTTGTCGCGACACACGGCCAGACGGTCGCCGAGTCCACCGGCTGCGCCGCGATTCTTCGGGCTCTGGAGCGGATGAATCAGGGCTGCGGATCAGTCGAGGATTTCGAACTTATTGGCGAACAATGGGATCTGGCAGAGCGGTTGCGCCGCTTGCTCGATGACTCAGGACTGAGCGAAGTCGCCTTCACCGACAAGACCGGCAACCTCAGCGGCGGCCAGCAAGCGCGGATTGCCCTGATTGGCGCTTTTTTGAGTCAGGCTCCGCTGCTGGTTCTGGATGAGCCGACCAACCACCTGGATGCATCCGGACGCCAATGGCTGATGAACTCGCTTGAGCGCTGGCACACCGGTTTGATCGTCGTCAGCCATGATCGGCAACTGCTCGACCGGATGCAGCGGATCGTCGAGCTGAGCGCGTCGGGCGCCGTTGAATTCGGTGGTAATTATTCGGCGTTCCGCGAGCATCAGCGAATTCATCAGGCGGCTGCGCAGGCTCGTCTCGACCACGCCAGAAGCGAACGCCAGCGCGAGCGGGTTCGATTACGGCGCGAACACGACACGGTACAGCGCCACGCCGCCAACTCCCGTCGCAACGCCGAAACCGCCAACATTGCCAGTTTCGAATACGTGGCGATCAAGGGCGCGGCACGGGAAATCATGGGGCATGTCCGTCAGGGTCATAAGGCCCGCAAGTCAGAACTCGACGCCCAGGTGCGCGAGGCTTACGCAAAGGTGCAGCCTGAGGACAGTGTGCTGATCAATCTGCCCGGCAGCGCCGTGCCGAACAACCGACAGATCTGCACGCTGATTGATGCTCGGCTGCCATGGTTGCCGAACGATGCGCTGAATCTTGCGATCCATGGCCCGATGCGCATCGCTGTCAGCGGACCAAACGGCTGTGGCAAATCAACGCTGTTGAAAGTGCTCGCCGGGGAACTGACACCTGTCGATGGTACTGCCACAACCCACGTGCCCTTCGCGTTCCTGGATCAGCAATTGGCGCAACTGGACGATCAGCGCTCCATCACCGAGCAACTGATAATGCAGGGAGCCGCCGCGCTCACTGAGGGCACTCTGCGCAGCTATCTCGCGCACTTGCAACTGGATGCGAGCCGCGCCACGGGTCTCTGTGCAGCATTGAGCGGTGGCGAGCGTCTGAAAGCGGCATTGGCGCTGGCCTTGTGGCGAGCGGATCCTGCGCAGCTGTTGCTGCTGGACGAACCGACCAACCATCTGGATCTGCCATCGGTGGAGGCATTCGAACGAGCGTTGCAGACATTTCCGGGCGCGATTGTCGCCGTTTCCCACGATCAGAACTTCCTTGAGGCGTTGAATCCGACCCACTGTCTGCGCTGGCACCGATCAGGCTGGCAACTGCAACCGACGAACTGACTTGCCTATTTTTTGCACGATCGGTCAGGGCTTCTATAGTTGATCTGGTACGAATCAGCTGCGGTGACGCCATGGAAGACATATTCGTCGTGAAGCGCTGCAACAAGATCGTCATCCACGGTCGGCGCGCAGGAGAAACCCTCCATGAGCCCGCCGAAGCCCAGGGCTGGTATCGCATCAGCGACACGCGAACCGGCGGTTTCATCGGCGATGGCTACGATCGGGAAGAGGACGCCCGCAAGGAATGTCATCGGCTCAACGCCGCCAGCTCGCGAGTGACCGCACCCGAGTCTTCGGGCCGATAGCGGTCATTTACGGGTCTATACTCAAAATCAGCTGAAGGAGCAGCGCCCCAACGGCAGAAAGCTCGCCCTCGCGAGCTTTTTGCTGCCACCGAGCGGATTAATGAACGGAGGTGTTCCATGTCCGAAAAAGAGTCCATCACCACTCTCCTTACCTTGCTCGAGGCCAGGGAGGCGCGTCTCGCGGCAGCCTGCAAAGAGATCGCCGACTGGGTCGACCATCAAGGCGGACACCCTACCGCCCTGCGCATCCGCGACCGGTTGAACGATATCGAAAAGGATACCCCGCTGATTCGCAGCACCCTGTCATCGCTCAAACCGATCGACCGGCCGTTGCCACGCTTCAGGTAGGACATCGGTTCACCTGCTGCATGAAAGAACGTCTTGGAGGTGTGTAAGGTCAAACCCTTTACACGTCACCAAGGAGACGTCTCATGGTCATTCATTTCAAAGTAAACGGGCATCTGGCCTGTGGGCACAAGGGCAACAACCTCTCCTCGAGCAGCGAACTCAATCGAGTGAAGTGCCGCAGCTGCCGCAATACCGACGCATACAAGGATGCCCGCAAAGAACAGCGCAATGCAGCCCGGCGCGCGGCTCGCCATTCCAGGACTGCAAGACAGGGACCTGACCCAGTCATTTCAATGGGTCATAGCCGATCAACGTCTTTGGCTCCAAATACGCGCTCATCCCCCACCTGCCCATTTCGCGCCCAAGGCCTGAATGCTTGAATCCACCGAAGGGGGCACGCGGTTCGTGGGCCAGGGTGTTGATGAGCACGCGTCCCGAATCGATCTGACGGGCGACGTTCATACAACGTTCGGAGCTTTTTCCCAGCACCAGGGCGCTCAGCCCATAGTCCGTATCGTTGGCAATGCTGATCGCATCGGCATCATCCTCGTAGGGGATGATCGTCAGCACGGGGCCGAAAATTTCCTCACGCGCGATGCGCATCCGGTTGGTGGCATCAGTGAAGATCGTGGGCTTCACGAACCATCCGGCATGCAAGCCTTCCGGGCGACCTTCGCCACCCGCCAGCAACCTCGCGCCTTCTTCGTGGCCGGTACGGATGTAGCGCTGCACCCGCTCCCATTGTTTCTGGCTCACCATCGGACCGATGTCGGTGTGGGCGTTGCGTGGATCGCCCGATTGAATCTGTGAGACACCCTCCTTCGCAATCCGCTCGAACTCTGCCAGCCGGCTGCGCGGCACGAGGATGCGAGTGCCCGCGATGCAAGCCTGGCCGCTGTTGAGAAATCCGGCTTGCAGCACCAACGGCATGACCGCTTGGAAATCAGCATCGTCAAGCACCACGGTGGGGGACTTGCCGCCCAATTCGAGCGTCACGCGCTTCATGGTGTCGGCACCGGTTCTTACCAGATGCTGACCGACAGCGGACGAACCCGTGAACGAGATCTTGGCAACGTCGGGATGACGGGCGATCTCCTCGCCAACCACATCGCCCCGTCCGTTGACGACATTGAATACACCCGGTGGCAGCCCCGCTTCGTGCAACGCCCTGACCACGACCTGCGTCTGCAACGCGCTCATTTCGCTGGGCTTGATGACAGCGGTGCAGCCTGTCGCCAGCGCGGTGGCCAGCTTGTTGCAGATGAAGCCCGCATTGCTGTTCCAGGGCGTAATCAGGCCGGTCACGCCCACGGGCGTCAGAATGACCCTGGCCACGCCGACCTGTTCCTCGAAATCGAACGCCTCAAGTGCATCGATTGCTTGCGCAATCACATCGGCCGGATAAGTCGCCATCCAGCGCCCGCGAACCGCAGGCGCGCCGTATTCCACGAGGATGGCTTCCAACAGTTCCTCTTCCCTTGCCGCCATGGCCCGGTGCATGCGTTGCAGTGCCGCAATGCGCTCCTCCCGACTGGTACGAGACCACGCCGGAAACGCAACCTTGGCGGCTGCGATCGCACGCTGTGCGTCCAGTGCATCGCCCAGCCGAACCTGACCGATGACTTCCTCGGTGCTCGGGTTATGAAGGTCGAACCATTCCTGACCATGCGGAATGACGAACTCGCCGTCGATGTAGATATGTTCAATGAGTTGCATGGCGACTCCTCGCTCAAAAACGACTCGCCTGAATCGAGCCACTGTGATGAAGTCTAAGAAGGGTTCATTATTCCGATAAGCCACCCTTTTGCTTATGAAGCATCCGCATATTCAGGATAATCCATGCACAGAACAGGAATGACCGAGCTGGAAGTGGTTCTGGCCGTGGCGCGCCGCAGCAGTTTTCGCGGCGCAGCACAGGAATTGGGCATGTCCACTACCGCCGTGAGCAGCGCGGTGGCCGGGCTGGAAGCACGCCTGAAGGTGCGCCTGTTCAATCGCTCCACGCGCAGCGTTGCCCTCACCGACATCGGGCAACGCTATGTGGCACGCATCACACCTGCGCTGTCCCAGATCAAAAGTGCCGACGAAGAAGCCAGCGTCGGCCCCGATGAACCCAGCGGCACATTGCGCATCAATGCGCCGCATGGCGCGGCCTACCTGCTGTTGGATCCGCTATTGAAGCAGTACGCTCAGCGCTATCCCGAAGTGCGCATCGACATCGTCAGCGAATCAAGCATGGTCGACATCATCGCCGGTGGCTTCGACGCCGGGATTCGCCTGGCGGAGTCTGTGCCGCAAGATATGATTGCCGTGCCGCTGTCAGGTGACATCCGGATGCTCGTGGTAGCAACGCCCGAGTACCTCGAACGCCACGGCGTGCCCGAGCATCCGCGAGATCTGCTCACCCACCAGAGCATCTGCATGCGCATGGCCCACGGTGGCCTCTACCAGTGGGAACTGGAGCGCGATGGCCAAAAGCTGCAGATGGATCTGCCGGTGCGCTTCGCCTCCAACGAGTTGCTGGCCATCAAACAGGCCGTAGTGTTGGGCCTTGGCATTGGTTTCATTTCCGAGTGGTTCATCCAAGAAGAACTGGCGAGCGGCGCCCTCGTGCCGGTGTTGATGCCATGGTGCCCGTCGTTTGGCGGGTTGAGGCTCTACTACTCGGGCCATCGCTTCGTGCCGGCGCGATTGCGCGCACTGATTGAACTGGCGCAGGAGTTGCGGCCCACGGTGGTTTGATAGTGTTGCTGATTGATCGAGTGTGATCGATATTGCATGACTTTCCAGATCATCTCCCGCATGAACGCTATCTCGATCAATGGCAACTACCAACATGACTGCTCCTTTTAGTGGTGTGCTTTCACCAGATCGATCAGCGTAGAGACATCAGCGGCTAACTGTCGAGTGCGCTTCTAGCCGAAACCTGCCGTACCAGGCTACCGCTTTCGGCCAACAGCAGACGTCCGTGAATGTCTGGTGTCGGCCAGGTCTGGAACTTTAATAACCTGCTAGGCTGACCGCGATTCAGACTACCGATTTTTGTGTGAACGCGAGGTAGTAGCCATTGCAGTCGCGCAGTCCAAACTCCCTTGAACCATAGTCAGTATCTTGAAGTGCCCAAGCGATATTGGCGTTGTTGATCACTGACTCGTAATAACTATCTACATTCGATATCGCCAAGTAGAGCGTACCCGAGTACCCGACTGGTACTCCCCAAATATCCTGTTCAGTAAAGATGAGACTGCAGTCATCCAAGCGCACAGTGATTGTTGACGCAGCGGAGTCACTCACGGTGAGACCGAGAGTTTCGCGGTAGTAATTGCCAGTGGCGACAAGATCGTCACAGCGCAGGAGCGTAGTTAACGGCATGCTGACCTCAGCTTGTGATTATGCACTCTATTCTGAGATTGAGAGTTGACATTAAAGACGATCGGTCTAAAGTACCTGCATGACCAACGCCAAATCTCCAGTCCGCAGAGGACGTCCCCCAAAAGTTGCCCGTGAGCATGATGATACCCGCGAAATCTTGCTTCGCCGCGGGGTGGAAATGCTTACTGAACGAGGCCTTGCCAGCACCGGTATTGACAGCATTCTAAAATCTGCTCAGGTGCCTAAAGGCTCGTTCTATCACTACTTTGACAGCAAGGAAGCCTTTGGCATGGAGGTACTTGAAGTTTATGCAAATTTCTTTGCACGCAAACTAGAGCGTCATCTGCTAAACCCCGACTTCCCTCCCCTGCAACGCTTGGCAAACTTTGTTGAGGATGCCAAGTCTGGGATGTCCAGACATGAGTTTCGCCGAGGCTGTCTGGTAGGCAACCTCGGCCAGGAAGTATTTGCTCTGCCCGATGGTTTTCGAGTGCGGGTCGACGCTGTGTTGAACGATTGGCAGGCTCTTGTAGCAGCCTGTCTGGAAAAGGCAGTCGCCGCTGGCGAGCTATCGCAGCAAGCCGACTGCAGATCCATTGCTGCCTTTTTTTGGATTGGCTGGGAGGGCGCAGTGCTGCGCGCCAAACTCGTCGGGAATGTTTCCCCGCTGGATATTTTCTTCTCAGGATTTCTCGCCGGCATCACTCGGTGAAGCTTCCGCCCTTTTAAAGACGATCAGTCTAAAGTAAGGAGATTCAAAATGTTTAGAGCGATTGTTGCCGAAAAACGCGGTGAACATTATCAATCCCGATTGGCCGATCTCGACGAAGCCCAGTTACCGGATGGGGATGTCTTGGTACAGGTCGCTTATAGCACGTTGAATTTCAAGGACGCGCTCGCAATAACCGGTAAAAGCCCGGTCGTTCGACAATTCCCGATGGTGCCCGGTATCGATTTTGCGGGCACTGTAAAAGCCAGCTCTCATTCGGCCTATAAACCAGGCGATCGTGTCCTGCTCAATGGCTGGGGCGTAGGCGAAAGTCATTTTGGCGGACTTTCCCAGATGGCCAAAGTCAACGGTGACTGGCTCATACCGCTGCCTGAAGGGCTCAATGAACGCCAAACAATGGCAGTCGGAACCGCAGGATATACCGCCATGCTTTGCATCATGGCGCTTGAGCGAAATGGTCTCACTGCGAATCAAGGGCCGATTCTGGTCACTGGGGCAAATGGTGGGGTCGGAAGCTTTGCAATCACCCTTCTTGCACGCCGGGGATATACCGTCATGGCGTCGACCGGACGGCCCCAAGAAGCCGATTATTTGCGAGCATTGGGGGCTGATACGATCATCGACCGAGGCGAACTTTCGGTTCCGGGACGCCCTCTGGTCAAAGAGCGCTGGGCAGCCGCAATCGACTCGGTAGGCAGTCATACACTGGCCAATGTCTGCGCCGCAACCAAAGCCGAGGGGAGCGTTGCGGCATGCGGATTGGCGCAGGGGATGGACTTTCCCTCTTCAGTTGCACCATTCATCTTGAGAGGCGTCAATCTGTTGGGCATCAACAGCGTGACCCAACCCAAATCTAGACGTATCGAGGCGTGGGAGCGACTTGCGAAAGAATTGGATTTGAACAACCTTGCCCTGATCACCCGGGAAATTGGTCTGGAACAGGCGTTGGTGGCTTCGGAGGATTTACTTGACGGAAAAATACGCGGCCGCCTCATAGTAAATGTCAACGGCTGAGTAACAACCAGTCGCCATTCTTGCAATGATGCATAGGGCACTGCGCGGTGGGGAACACGCCACACATGGCAACAGCTGCGCAGCGTCCGGTCATGCGGTCTTGAGCCCATCTCTTGACAAATTTTATTGTCGATCCGCAAAAGGGCACCGCTACCCGCAAGCGCCCGGCCCGATCTGTAATGCTTGCAAACCGACGCGCATCCAGCCGATCCAACCGCCTGCCAGCGACAAGCCCCTGCGCATAGCAGGGTTGCCAGCACTCCTTTTCTCATGCCTTAGCCATTGTGATATCGAGGCGAGATAGTGGTCGCTCGTGGATTGGCCAATTGACGATTGCGGCGATCAGGCTCAACCCAATGGCAATTTCCCACACCAGATCGTAATTGCCAGTGCGGTCATAGACTACGCCCCCCAACCAACCACCCAGAAAGGCACCGAGTTGGTGGCAGAGATAAACAATACCGCCGAGCATCGACAAATTTCGCACGCCAAAAATCGTCGCAACCGTGCCGTTGGTCAATGGAACCGTCGAGAGCCACAGCACCCCCATGGCAATGCCAAACAGATAAGCCGTGAAAGCCGTGACCGGCACTACAAGAAAAACGCCAATCACCAGCGCACGCAACAAGTACAGCACAGTCAGCAGGCGCGGCTTGGAGTATCGCCCTCCTATCCAGCCGGCGACATAGGTGCCGGCAATATTGAACAGGCCGATAAGCGCCAGCACCGTTGTGCTGGTCGTGGCTGGTAAATGTTGATCCAGTAGAAACGCCGGAAGGTGCACGCCGATGAACACCACTTGAAAACCACAGACGAAAAAACCGAATGCCAGCAGCCAGAATCCCGAGTGGGTACAAGCTTCATGCAAGGCTTCACGCAGAGTTTGCTGGACGCCGACGACAGGGAGCGGTTTGTCCTTGAGCATACTGACCAAAGGCAAGATCAAGGCGACCAGTACACCCAGCATCAGCAATGCCTTGGACCAGCCCAGCCCCTCGATCATTCCCAATGAGCCAGGCAACATGATGAACTGACCGAACGAGCCGGCAGCGCTGGCCAGGCCCATGCCCATACTGCGTTTTTCCGGCGGTAACGCCCGGCCGACTACGCCCAGAATCACCGAAAACGTCGTGCCAGACAAACCAATGCCCACCAGTACGCCCGCACTGAGCATCAGGCTCGACGGTGAATCTGCAAAGCTCATGCACAACAAACCCACAGCGTAGAGCACGCCGCCGGTGAACACGACTTTGCCCGCACCGTAACGATCGGCCAGCCCTCCTGCGAATGGTTGGGCCAGCCCCCACAACAGATTCTGGAAGGCAATCGCGAAGGCAAATATCTCACGCCCCCAACCGAACTGCAGGCTCATCGGCGCCAGAAACAGGCCAAATCCATGTCGAATACCCAACGACAGCGCCAGAATCAGCGCACTGCCAATAATCACCCTGGCGCTGGAGCGCATTGTATTGACCACGATGGTGCTTCCTTCTGTCATCAGCCGGGTCATCCCCACTGCCCTTATGAATAATCTGTGTGGAGCGGCCGACCGCCAGTTGGCATGACCGATCAGGCCGTGCCTGTTTCAGTCACCCGATACCCGCTCATGGCGTTAGATATACGTACACTGTCCGCTGCAGGCTGACTCGAAAGCCACTCTCGGGACTGCGACTCGATTTGTGCCGACGTCAGGTTGCCGTAATCCTGACGCAACCACCGGAACAGCCCGAGCATCATCACCACCAACACCAGAATGAAAGGAATGGCAGCAAGGGTCACGGCGGTCTTGAGCGTGGTCAGCGGTGCATTGATGTACAGCATGGCGGTGGGCAGTGCCGCCAACATGACGCACCAGAACACTCGAAGCCCAGGTGCAGGATCATCGCCCTCGCGCAAGTTACGCGTACTGGTGGCAGCCACGGTGAAGGAGACGGCATCCAGGTGTGAGGCCAAAAATACCAGCATCAGCAGGAAGTACAGCGCCGCTATCAACTTGCCCCAAGGCAAGCTGATGAGCAGCATCGAAACCCCCGCCTCCCCCCCACCGCTGCTGAGAATGGCCGGCGAGTCGATCAGTCCGGTGATGAACTGATGAATGGCGAAACTTTCCAGACTGCCGAAGAAAAACCAGCAACCAGCGCATCCGCCCAGAATCATCGCCAGTATCACTTCCCGTACAGTTCGCCCGCGTGATACGCGGGTAACGAAGATCGCTACGCCCGGTGTGTAGGTCGTCCAATAGAGCCAATAGAACGCGGTCCAGCCGCGCGGAAAATCACCATTGCCAGTGGGGTCGGTAGCAAGGCTCATCTGCACAAAGTGTTGCAGCATCAAGCCGATTCCATTGGTGATGTTACTCACGGCAAACTGAGTGGGCCCCAGTATCAAAACGATTAATCCGAACAGCAGCGTCAGCGCACAGGCAACTTTTGCCAGACGCTGCATGCCGCTGGCGATTCCCACGAAAGAAGTCAGGGAGAAAACAAGCGTCACTAATATGACCAGACCGGCCTTGAGCATAAAGCCATCGGTCAAGCCCAGAAGGTCAGCCAGCCCACGGGATACCGTGGAGGTTGTCAGTGTAATGGTCAGCACCAGGCCACCGAAAGTTGCCAGCAGGAAGATCAGATCGATCACCCGCCCCGCCGGCCCCTTCGCCTTGAGGCCTGTGATCGCCTGCATCACGCTCGACAGGCTGAGACCTTCATTTCGTCGGACATGAAAATGGTATGCCATTGCCAGCGAGGCAATGGCATACATGGCCCAAGGTGTGATGCCCCAATGAAAAAATGAGTAGGCAATGCTGAATTCAAGTGCTTGCTTGCTAGCGGGGGCGATATTCAGCCCCGGGGTTAGGTAGTAGTAGCCCCACTCCATGAATGCCCAGTACATCGTGGCAGAACCCAGGCCCGCGCAAATGAACATGAATACCCAGCCTGTGTTGGTGTACTGCGGCGCGCCTGTGCCGAGGCGAATATGCCCGTATTTGCTGAACGCCAACGCAAAGGCAATGACGACCGAAGCGAAACCGAGCATTTGCACCCAAGAGCCGAACCAGCGCGTGGTCGTATCGAACCATTGCTCGGCCAGCATTTTGGAATGCTCGGGCGATGCGGTCAGCGCGCCGACAGCCGCCGTAATAACCACGAGGCTGATAACGATAAGGGGCAGGTCTTTTTCTGTGGCGTGTGCCGAGAGCACGCGCCGAGGAGGTGACGACATCAACATCCAGGTAGCCTTTTATTATGATATTTGGAGGTTTGACACCCAGGTACCGGGCTGCCGGCGCGAGACCGCGCCCGGTACGCATCACCGGTGTTACTTCATGGTAGGCATCGAGAATTCGGCGCCTTCACGAATGCCCGACGACGGCCAGCGCTGAGTCACCGTTTTGCGCTTGCTGTAAAAACGCACGGCATCAGGCCCGTAGGCATGCAGGTCGCCGAACAGCGATCGCTTCCAGCCGCCAAAGCTGTGGTAGGCGACTGGCACCGGTAGCGGCACATTAACCCCGACCATGCCGACTTTGATGTTGTCGGAGAAATAACGCGCAGCCTCGCCATCCCGGGTGAAAATGCAGGTGCCGTTGCCGTACTCGTGATCGTCGATCAGCTTCATGGCTTCCTGCATGCTCTGGGCACGGACGACCAGCAACACCGGGCCAAAGATTTCATCCTCATAGCAGCGCATGCCCGGTTTGACGTGATCAATCAACGTGCCGCCAACAAAGAACCCGCCTTCACAGGCCGGAACCTGGATGTCGCGACCATCAACCACCACTTCTGCCCCTTCCTCCTGGGCACTGTTGATGTAGCCAACAACTTTCTGCTGATGCTCACGGGTGATCAACGGTCCAAAATCGTTGGTCTTGTCCTGATACTGGCCGACCTTGAGTTTGGCCATAGCTGCGCGCATTTTCTCAATCAGCGCATCAGCCGTTGCATCACCGACAGTGACCGCTACCGACAGCGCCATGCAACGCTCGCCGGACGAACCGAAGGCCGCGCCCACCAGTTGGTTGACGGCGTTGTCGATGTCGGCATCCGGCATGACGATGGCGTGGTTTTTCGCCCCGCCCAATGCCTGGCAGCGTTTGCCGTTGGCGGCGGCGGTGCGATAGATGTACTCGGCGATCGGCGTCGAACCGACGAAGCTCACCGCTTGCACGCGCGGGTCATGCAGCAGGGTGTCAACGGCTTCCTTGTCACCGTTGACCACACTCATCACGCCCTTTGGCAGACCGGCTTCCTGCAGTAATTGGGCGATGTACAGTGTTGAGCTTGGATCACGCTCGGACGGTTTGAGGATGAAGCAGTTGCCGCAGGCAACAGCCATCGGAAACATCCACAATGGAACCATCGCCGGGAAGTTGAATGGCGTGATACCAGCGACCACACCCAACGGCTGGAACTCACTCCACGAATCGATATTGGGACCTACATTCTTGCTGTGTTCGCCTTTAAGCAACTCGGGCACACCGCAGGCGTATTCAACGTTTTCGATGCCGCGCTGCAGCTCGCCCATGGCGTCGTGAAGAATTTTACCGTGCTCTTCACCAATCATCTGGCAGATGCGATCAGCGTTTTGCTCCAGCAATTCCTTGAAACGAAACATCACCCGGGCCCGCTTGATCGGGGGCGTGTTACGCCACTCGGGGAATGCCGCCTCAGCAGCGGTGATCGCTTCTTCAACAGTCGATTTCGAAGCGAGCAGAACCTGCTTGGTCGCTTCGCCTGTTGCCGGGTTGAAAACGGCTTGGGTACGGCCGTTATCGAGGATAACTTCGCCGTTGATCAAATGGCCTACGGTGTTCATATATGCGTTCCTTATTATTGAAGTGTGCGGTCTAGCCGCGAATATGTGCGCCGGCTTACCAAAGGTTGCGATACAGCTCGACCATTTCGTCAGCAGTAGGAACCCGTGGGTTATTACCAGGAGAGCCGGACGCCAGTGCCTGCTTGACCATCAGCGGCATCATTTCGAAAAACTTGCCGCGGCTGACACCGAAGCCTTCCAGCGTCGGCACTTGCAGCTCGTCATTGAGCGAGCGCAAATTCGCCAGCAACTTGGCGTTGGCCTCTTCATCGGAGTCTCGCGCAGTGGCGACGCCCATGGCCCGAGCGCAATCGGCATAACGATGTGGGGCACCGGGGATCGAGTACTCGGTAATACTCGGCAGCAACATGGCGTTGGACAGACCGTGGGGAACATGGAAGAACGCGCCAATCGGCCGGCTCATGCCATGCACCAGTGCCACCGACGCGGCTGAGAATGCGACACCAGCCAGTGTCGAGCCGAGCATCAGCGCTTCCCGAGCCTCGGCATCCTGGCCATCGCGATAGACCCGACGCAGGTTTGGACCAATCAGGCTCATGGCTGCCAGTGCCTGGCTGTCGCTATAGAGATTGGCCTTGAGACTGACGTAAGCCTCGATGGCGTGGGTCAGTGCATCCAGTCCGGTGTCAGCGGTTACGCGGGCGGGAAGACTCATAGTGAGGGTGTAGTCGACGAGTGCTGCGACCGGCATGAAGCCAATGCCTACGCAAAGCATTTTCTCGTCGGTCGTTTCATCGGTGATTATTGTGAATCGTGTGACTTCAGAGCCGGTGCCTGCCGTGGTAGGCACTGCAATGATGGGCAGTCCCTGCTCATTCACCTGACGCGGGAATTTGTAATCGCGCATCTGGCCGCCAAATTTGGCAAGAATGCTGATGGCCTTGGCGCTATCGATCGGACTGCCGCCACCCAGGGCAATGATGCTGTCATAGCTGCCGCTCCGGGTATGCTCAAGACCTGCTTGAATCGAGGCGACGGTCGGTTCCGGAACTGTGTCGGCAAACACATCGGCGGTGATGTCTTTGGCCGCGAGTACATCCTGAATATTTTGTGCGTAACCCAACTGCACCATCATCTTGTCGGTGATGATCAGCGGGCGACTGCAACCCAGACTGGCCAATACATCCGGAATGGCCTGACTGGCCTTGGCGCCGACTTGCAGGATACGTGGCAGGACGATTTGGTTGGACATGATGCCTCCAGAAGTTTGATACAGGCAGGGGGCGGCCCGGCAACGGCCGTCCCTGTTATCGGTTCTTGTAAGAAGGTTCGGTGGGTGGGTGCAGGTCAGCTCGGCAGGTATTCCTGGCTCCAGCTGTCGTTGATCACCTTTTTATCCATCAGTGCCTCGATCTGTGGCTCGCTAAAGCCCATCTCGCGCATGACGGCGCGGGTCGAGGCACCAAACTTTTCAGCCGGTGGCAATGCACGAATCGGTGCGTGCCGTGGGCGAATTGCAAACGGATCCAGCTGCGTAATGCGATGACCGCTTGGATGATCCGCATACACACTGAATGAGTAACTGCCGTTCCCGGTGCCCGGCAGACCATCCGCAGCACGACTGTATCGCTGGCGTAGCTGATCAATATTGTCCGGAACGGCGGCAGCCAGATTCACCGCTTGCAGGCGTTGCTGCCAGGTTTCACCGGGTGCCTGGGCCAGCGCCAGGGTCAGGAATGCCGCACGATCCTGCGCTTGAGCAATACCCCTCAGCCCGTCAACCGAGTCCAGTCGCTCAAGTTCGGTCAAGTCAGTATCGAGGTACAACCAGCCGTCAGCGGTGTGATAGAAGCGCGACAATTCGTGGTATCCCATCACGTCACGTCCCGATGGCTCATCGAATGGCGCACGTCCCACGTAGTCATAACAGAACGGAACCTGTACCAGGTTGCCAAGCGCCGCCAGCGATGTACGTGCGCGACTGACCTGACCGGTACGAGTTTTCTGGTAAAGCGCCGCCGCCACACCCAACGCCGCAGCGAATCCGCACATGACATCGATCGTGCCGACGTGCGCATGCTCTTCTGGCGTTTCCATCCCGCCGCCGAAGCGCAACATGATGCCGGTTGTGGCCTGAATCAGATCGTCGTAGCCCAGGTAGTCGGTACGCGGCCCGCGGCGTGGGCCACCGAAGCAATCGAGCTGACAGAAGATCACACCTGGGTTGATTGCCTTGAGGCTGGCCTCATCCAGCCCCAGCGGCGCAAGTTGACGATCAGGCGCATTCATTACGATCACGTCGACGGTCTGTACCAGCTTGTCGAATACCTCGCGTCCTTCCTGCTGGTTGAGGTCGACCAGAATGCTTTGTTTGCCGCGCGCCGACGACAGGCCGAAGACCACCGTATTCCACGGATCATAGTTTGGCGTGGTCGGATCAAGTTTGATCACCTCAGCGCCGAAGCGTCCCAGATAGGAAGTGGAATGCGGACCGGCGATGACGTTGGTCAGATCAAGAATCCGTACACCGTCCAGCCAGCCCTTCGGCGCGGAATCCGACACTGCCGGCAGGACATCACGCGGCGTTTCGTCCAGCGTTGCCAAAGCCTCGTCAATGCTGACATCGCGGCGCGATACGGGGGCGAGCATCAGAGCCGCACTGTCTTCAAGCCAGGCCATTGGTCCCGGCTGCTTCATTACTCCGTATTTGTGGTCGATCACATCGACCACGAGCCCTGCGGTATTGGCGTGCTCGTCGTGCAGCCACTCCCGGGTCGAACGGTGTGGCGTGCCGGGGAACTGCCCTTCCCCGAAGATCACTTCCCACTGCGCCGAGGTCTTTGTCAGAAACACATCTTTCATGCGCTCGGAAATGCGCTTGGCCCAATTGGCCGGGAGCGGATAAACCCCAAGCGAGGCATCGCCTTCCCACTGCGAGAACGGCAGGTACGGGTCATCCACCTTGGGCAAGCCGGCAGCGATCATCTCATCCAGCAACCCCATGGCTTGCAGGCAGCGTTTGGCGTGAGACCGGTGCGACGGGCAGACCGCATAGAACTTTCGGCCATCGGCGCATTCGTACGTGCGATAGAACGGGTCGAGGTACTCCTGCAACTCGCCGTAGCTAAGGTTCATCGGTAAACCTTGCGCACGTCGGCGCTCGATTTCCTTTTCGCGCAGGGTTTTGTAGCGCAGCGGATAATCGTCGATCTTGATCGAGTTATACGACAGTCCTTCCATCACCGCTGCCGCCAGCGGTACTTCTATTTCGTCCCCCAGACCGGTGCGTTGGCGAGCCTGCAATGCCAGCATCACCGAGGACGCGGCCAGCATAGTGCCGTACGCCGAGGCCAGTGGCAGCGGCGAGAAGCTCGGATTGAATCCCATCAATACACGGTTCTGCCCCATGTCAGTGAAAACACCGGAGGCCGAGGCGATGATTGCTTCAGTGGCGCGCCACTGCCGACGTAGCTCATCGTTGCTGGCAAAGCCTGGAATGGAAAGCGTGATCAGGCTTGGGCGCTCGGTACGTAGCTCGGAAAAATCGAGGCCCAGGCGAGTCATGACGCCTGGACGGAAGTTCTCGATCAGGATGTCAGCCTTGGCGATCATCTGCCGTGCCTGCTGAAGGCCTTCAGGCGACTTCAGTTCAAGACTGACGCAGAGCTTGTTGCGATTGAGCACGGCATTGGCCGGGCTATCCCAAAGCGGCCCACCGGGTGGGTCGATGTGAATGACCGTCGCTCCGAGATCCGCGAGGATCATCGCAACGGCCGGGCCGGCAATGTATTGACCGAAGTCGATGACGTTAACGCCACAAAGAGGCAGTTGACTGCGCTGTGCCATGATTCACCCTTTATTTTTATTGACCTGCCAGCAGTTGCGGGCAGGCCATTTCTTGATGTTTGAGGTCGTCGGCAACGTGGCGCAGCCCTTGCGGTGGCCGACTGCCGAAGAACGACTTGACGAATACTTTCGTGAAAAGTCGGTGTCGGCGAAAGCAATAAAAAAAAGCCCTGAGGGGTCATTTTTTTATGTATTGCAAGCAGGATTTATGGGTTTATGCTCCGATGATCCCGAATCCATAGCATCCGGCCTTGCCAAAAGCCGGGGATTACAACAACAGGCGTGCACGCCATCGAGTTCGGCACCATGAAAAAACGATTGCCTCCACTTAACTGGTTGCGCGCCTTCGAGGCTGCGGCGCGTCACCTCAGCTTTACCGATGCCGCATTGGAGCTGAACCTGACCCAGGCTGCTATCAGCCAACAGATCAAGGCTCTCGAATCGCAACTCGGTGCTGCGCTGTTCAAGCGTTTGCCCCGGGGATTGGAGCTGACCGAACCGGGACTGGCGTTTTTGCCGGCGGTACACGACTCGGTGGAAAGACTGGCAGCGGCGACCGATGAGATATTCGGCCAAGGCCATCGTAAAGTGCTGACCATCCGCTTCAGCCTGGTTTATTTCACCCACTGGCTGGCACCCAGGCTCGCTCGCTTTCGCCAGTTACACCCCCAGATCAACCTGCGAATCACGAGCAATATCTGGATGGGCGAAACCGATCTCGAAGCAGATCTGGAGATTCGTTACGGCAGCGGCAAATGGCCGGGGCTCAAGAGCGAACGCCTGACGTGGGACAAACTGTTCCCCGTGTGCTCGCCCGAGTTGCCCTGCTCTGAAAAACCGCTGAACTCCCCTGCCGACCTGGGCCATCACCAACTGCTGCACGTTCTGGGCTATGAAGAAGGTTGGGGTTACTGGCTGAAAAAGGCCAAGGCCGATCATGTGGATTATTCACAAGGCATGCAGTTCGACACGCTGATCTCGGCCCTGAAAATGGCCGAGCTGGGGCAAGGGGTGGCACTGGCCCGCTCAACGTTGGTCGAACAGCACCTGGCGTCGGGTCAATTGATCGCACCATTGGCTGCGCGGTTTGAAACTTCAGAGGCGTTTTACCTGGTCTACTCACCACACAAGATTGTCAATCCTCAAGCGGCTGCGTTTGCCGAATGGCTGACCGAAGAGGCTCAGGCCGAACGCCGGATCTGATAACCCTGCGGCGTTTCCAGTTGACTGTGGCCGACCGGAACACGGTGCAATCAACTGGAGCCCTCGAGCGGTCCCAGGGATAACCTTCCACCGCTCACGCATAAATAAATTCGCCCCATTGGCCTTTTTTTTATTGCTTTTCCCCTTCCGTGTTTTTTCAGACAGTGAAGCCCTGATCGTTACTGAGGCTTTGCGCCGACAGCGTGCGTATCGCCCCGCAACGGTTACCCACAACAATAAAAAACGGGTATCACGTATGAACAGCTTCCCTTTGCTTTTGCTTTGTCCCCTGGTCTGCGCCAGTGCTTTGGCCAACACAAGCCTTACAGTGGTGTCATATGGCGGCAACCTGACCGATGCGCAGATTCAAGCCGCCCATAAACCATTTACGGCCGCGACCGGTACCCAGGTCATTTCCGAGGATTACTCCGGTGGCATCGCGCAGATCAAGACCCAGGTCGACAGCAAGAAAGTCTCCTGGGACGTGGTAGATGCCGAGTTGCTCAACGTATTACGCGCCTGCAATACCGGTTTGCTGGAAAAAATCGACCCAAAGTCCCTCGCTCCCGCCCCCGACGGCACGCCAGCCGAAAAAGATTTCATTCCCGGCGCGTTAAGCGATTGCGGCGTTGCCAGCTACGTCTGGTCCACCGTGATGGCCTACAACAGCAACGCCTTTACGGGCGAGCAACCCAAGACACTGAAAGACTTCTTCGACATCAAGCGTTTTCCTGGCAAGCGATCATTGCGCAAGGCCCCGCAAGTCAATCTGGAATGGGCCTTGATGGCCGATGGCGTTGCCCGGGATCAAGTCTATGCAACACTTGAAACAGAGCAAGGCCTTGATCGCGCCTTCGCCAAACTCGACACCATCAAGGATCAGGTCGTCTGGTGGGAGGCTGGAGCGCAACCGCCACAGCTGTTAGCCGATGGCCAGGTCAGCATGACCTCCGCCTACAGCGGGCGCATCGTGATTGCCAGCAAGAAAGAACACCAGCCATTCAAGATCGTCTGGGACGGTCAGGTCTATGACATGGAGGCCTGGGTTTTACCGGCAGGAAATACCAATAAAACCCTCGCTTTCGACTTCCTCAAGTTTGCGACACAAAGCTCGGTACTCGCCGATCAAGCCAATTACATCCCCTACGGCCCTACGCGCTATTCCTCGCAAAAGATGCTCAGCCCGGAAGTCCAGGCTGACTTGCCTACCAGCCCCGCCAACTTCGCGAACGCCTTGCAAGTGAACTCCGAATGGTGGGGTGACCACGCCGATGAGTTGAACGAACGCTTCAACGCCTGGCTGGCCAGATAAGTCTTTTCAGCGGCTACGGGAGGCCGCTGCCATCAAAACTCAGGGACACGTGACGCCGTTACTTCAGCGCGGAGCGAAGCGCGGCGTTATTCCAGCGCAATTCGAACAAGAACAATAGGTGCCCCATGGATTCACAATCGTTTGTCAGTTTCCGCAATGTTCAAAAAAGTTACGACGGCGAGTCGCTCGTAGTGAAGAACTTCAACCTGGATATTCAGCAAGGCGAGTTCGTCACAATGCTGGGACCTTCCGGCTCGGGCAAGACCACATGCCTGATGATGCTTGCCGGGTTTGAAACCGTTACCCACGGGGAAATCTGCATCGACGCCAAGCCTGTCAACGACATTGCGCCGCAGAAACGCGGCATCGGTATGGTGTTCCAGAACTATGCCTTGTTTCCGCACCTGACCATTGCCGAGAACCTGGCCTTTCCGCTCAAGGTGCGTAACTTCAGTCGCAGCGAGATTCAACAGCGTGTGACCCAAGCCCTGGACATGGTTGCCCTGGGCAAGTTGAGCAACCGCATGCCGGCGCAGCTTTCCGGGGGGCAAAAGCAACGCGTGGCACTGGCCCGTGCGCTGATTTTCGAGCCCAGACTGGTGCTGATGGATGAGCCACTGGGCGCGCTGGATAAACAGCTTCGCGAACAGATGCAGTACGAGATCAAGCGTCTGTCCAAGCAACTGGGTATCACCGTGGTGTACGTCACCCACGATCAGAGTGAAGCCCTGACCATGTCTGATCGCATCGCGGTCTTCAACGACGGCATCGTGCAGCAATTGGCCAATCCGTCAGATCTCTACGAAAAACCGGAAACCGCTTTTGTCTCAAGCTTTATTGGTGAGAACAACCGCCTGCACGGCCAGGTCACGGCGATCGAGAATGGATACTGCACCGTGCGTGTTGGCGAGCACTTGCTCAAGGCCCGTGCGGTAAAAGTCTCGGGAGTGGGCTCACCTACTACCCTCTCGATTCGCCCCGAGCGCGTGTTGATGAACCCGGCTCAGTGGGAGTGTGAGAACCGTGTGCCCGCTCGCGTTCTCGAGGTCATCTACCACGGCGACCACTTACGCGCCCGCCTGGAATTGGCCGGGCACTCGGAATTCATCGTCAAGGTTGTCAATGCCGCTGGACGAAGTTGTCCCAGTGTCGGTGAGCAAATCATGTTGGGCTGGGCTGTCGACGACTGTCGCGCGCTGGATGCTTGAGCCATGACGCCTGCCAATCACTCTTCACTGGAGTCCACCATGAGCAGTTCATATGCCGCCCGGCCGCTGAGCGGGCAAGTCCTTGATGACCATGCGCAACCGAGCCTGCGCGTCCGTTTACAAAGAGCAGAACGGGTCAATAAGGTTCGTTCCCTGCTGCTGGTTCTCCCTTTGCTGGCCTTCATCACGGTGTTCTTTCTGCTGCCCATCGGAACCATGCTGATGCGCAGTGTAGAAAATGGAACGCTATCGACTTACATGCCGCTAACCAGCCAGGCGCTGGGTGACTGGGACGGTAAGGCCGTGCCGAATGAACAGGTTTACGCGACACTGGCTGAAGAAATAGTCAGCCTGGATCATAGTCAGCAGCTAGACCGAGTGGGCTCTGATCTCAACCGGGTCAAAAGTGGCTTCCAAAGCCTGTTCAGCAAAACCGCGCGAGAGCTGGGCAAGTCCAGACCTGCCAGCGGAAACTATGCAGCGGGAATGGTGAGCATAGACAGTCGATGGGGGCAACTCGGCACTTGGGCACAACTCAAATCCATGGCGCCTGCGTATTCGGGCATCCACTATCTGGCCGCCCTGGACTTGCAATACGACGATCAGGGCAACGTGGTACGTCAACCCGAGAGCCGGCGGATCTACGTCAGCATTCTGTTGAAGACCCTGACCATGACCGTCGGCATCACGTTGCTATGCATGTTGCTGGGCTACCCGCTGGCATACATGCTGGCCACGCTGCCGGCCAAAGTCAGTAATGTCCTGATAATTCTGGTACTGCTGCCCTTCTGGACGTCGTTGCTGGTACGCACTACAGCCTGGATGGTGATCCTGCAATCGAGCGGCGTGCTCAACAGCACCCTGCTCAAGCTCGGCCTGATTGCCCAGCCACTGGATCTGATGTTCAACATGTGGGGCACGGTCATCGCCATGACGCACATCCTGCTGCCGTTCATGGTGCTGCCGATGTACAGCGTGATGAAGAGCATCGATCAGACCTACATCCGTGCTGCGCACTCTATGGGTGCCAGCTCGTTGCGAACCTTTGTACGCATCTATTTTCCACTTTCTCTGCCGGGCCTGAGCGCTGGCGGGATCCTGGTGTTCATCCTCGCCATTGGTTACTACATCACGCCAGCGTTGGTGGGCGGGCGTACCGGCCAGGTCATCAGCAACTTCATCGCGTACCACATGCAAACCTCACTCAACTGGGGCCTGGCCGCGGCCATCGGCAGCATCTTGCTGTTGATCGTGCTATTTCTCTATTGGCTGTACGACCGTGTGGTCGGCATCAGCAACATGAAACTGGGGTAACCGAAAATGAGCCTTCCAAGTTATACCGGCCCGCTGGGGCGCACCTGGTTCTACGGCGTTCGCGGCTTCGGTCTGTTGGTGCTGCTGTTTTTGATCTTGCCGGTGCTGGTAGTTATTCCACTGTCTTTCAACGTCGAGCCTTATTTCAGCTTCACCAGCGGTATGCTCAAGCTCGATCCGGCAGCGTTTTCCAGTCGCTGGTACCACGAGTTGCTGGAAGATCCAATGTGGCTACTGTCATTCAAAAACAGCCTGATCATCGCCGCGAGTTCGACGGTGATCGCTACGCTGCTTGGCACCTTGGCGGCACTGGGGCTCAGTCGCTCAAACCTGCCGTGCAAAGCACTGCTGATGGGCACTCTGATTTCACCGATGATTGTCCCGGTGATCATTTCCTCGGCAGGTATGTACTTCTTCTACAGCACCTTGGGCCTGGCGCATAACCATCTTGGGATCATTCTCGCCCACGCGGTACTTGGCACACCGTTTGTGATCATCACGGTGACTGCGACCCTGGTGAGCTTCGATCACTCGTTGACACGGGCCGCTTCGAGCCTGGGTGCATCGTCCTCCTATACCTTCCTGCGAATCACTTTCCCGCTAATTCGCCCCGGAATCATTTCCGGAGGCCTCTTCGCCATGGTTACCTCGTTCGACGAAGCAGTGGTGGTGCAATTTCTCGGAGGCATCGAGCAACGCACAATCCCTCGGCAAATGTGGTCAGGGATGCGAGAGCAGATCAGCCCGACCATCTTGGCCGCCGCTACGTTACTGATTCTGGGGTCAGTGATGTTGTTGGTGGCGATTGAAATCATGCGCCGCCGCGCCTTGCGTTTACGTGGTATCAAGGAGTGAACCGGCTCCTAGCCGACAGCGCCTGAGTCGCCGTCGGCTGGGCGACACAAAGCTCCCAGCAGCTCTCCTACAGTGCTTGACTCCCTTCAATGGTATAGCTTTTGAAGTAATGGATTTCCCTGCGAAGTTTGAACGAATTCGTCTGCAATCATTAACGCGAAGGACGCGATGCAGGTGCCATTATCGCCATGATGAGCGGACTGTGTCGGAGCTTTAGTCCAGTCCAGATTTTCGCAGGTATCATCGACAGCTCAATACCATTTGTTAGTAGCGGCGAATCGTCCATTCGCGACGAGCTGATTGGAAAAACGAAGGCCAAACGGCGAATCGAGGTCATTGGCGAGCTGAAGGTTTTGATTGATCGAATCATGGCCCGTAAAGCTGGGCACAAGGTCCACTCGACGCGGCTGATCGTGACAGAGGATGGCACCCCGATGACGGAGGCGATGTTGCGGAGGCGGTTTGATGTGGCCCGGGAGGCCGCTGGAGTTGAAAAGGCCGAGTTCCAAATGCGCGATCTGCGCGCCAAGGCTGGCACCGACAAGGCGGAATCGAGTGGCGATATCATGCAGGCCAAGGATCAACCTGGGCATACCACTGTCGTGATGACCGAGCAGTACATTCGAAATCGCAAGGGCAAAAGAGTCATGCCCACGAAGTGAATTGCGGACCACTGTCGAAATTGCGGACCGGAAACAAACAAGGGTTTGCATCAGCATTCGCCCGCAAACCCTTGATTTAAGATGGTGCCCGAAGCCGGAATCGAACCGGCACGCCCTTACGAGCGGGGGATTTTAAGTCCATAATTTTTTTCTTTTAAATCATGCGCTTAGAAACATGATTTTTCCGCATCGCGCGAATTTCTTATCCGTTCTAAGACAGTAAAATCAGCACCTCAAAATAAATTGCGGAAAGAAATCGGGCTGTAGAGAGGCCTGGCCGTCACTGAGCGCCGGTTGACTGGATCGCCGATCAGTTGAGCCATACTCATGGAAAGACGATCAGTCAGCAGACTGAGCGTGGATCAAAGATGACGGACCGGACGTGGTAGATAGGCTACAGATTGCCCGGTTTCCGAGGTGGCGAGAAAGGGTGCCCACGCGTGGACTAGATGTGGGGCCAATTGAACATAGGTAGGAATTCCACCTATCACTCTTCAAAGGCTGCTATCGGCCAGAAACGGTCATGTGGCGACTGTAAAAACGTGGATGCTCTATGACTGCTCTTGACTGAAATAAAAAAGCCCGGATAGGCGGGCTCACGCAGTGAGGAAAATCTAAGACAAATTGTGTCGATCATCAGCACGACACAAGTCTATTCGAGAGAAAGTAGCTTTCTAATTTCGTTAGTAATCGCGTCAATACTGAATGGCTTTGGCAGCACCGCGTCAAACAGATCCGATCTCTGCATGCCTATATGCGCCTGCGCGCCGCTCATCAAAATAATCGGCAAATCCTTACAGGAAGGAAGGACGCGGACGGCCGCGGCGAACTCCAGGCCATCCATTACCGGCATCATAAAGTCGGTGATGATCAAATCTGGACGTTCTCTATCAAGTACCTCGAGCCCCTTTTGGCCATTGCTGGCCGTCACCACCATGAAGCCCTCATCCTCCAGTGCAAAACTGAGAATGTCAGCGATCAGATACTCGTCATCGACGACCAGGATGGTGGTCATGTTAATTCAACCCGCACAAAGGCTTAAAATATTGAACCAGGCGTTGACTCAGTGGGAACTGAAGGTTCATTTCTTGAAGCCTTCTTCAGGAAAACGTCTTGATCACAGATGACGACCTCGAATCGCGAGGGGTCGTAAGAGCTGTCTCGTACTTTAAGAATGGAAAGCGTCCTGCTTAGTTCAGAGTGATTCTCAGCGAATCGCATCAACATCAAATTGTCGACGATGCTATACAGGTCAGAGTTTGGTGCGCTGACCTCGGAGCCGAATAAATCGCGCATTTCCCAGGATGCGAATACCGTAACGCCCCTGGATCGAAGCTCGTTCATCAGAGAACTGAAAAAATCAGTTATCCGCGCCGGATTTGTCGTAACGCGAGTCATGCCGCTAAGGCTATCTATGAACACACGCTTGATGCCCTTTTCTACAACGAGACTCAGCAGACGTGCGCCTAACCCATCCAATAAGCCTTCAGTAGTAGGCTGCCAGGCAATGCTCAGCGCTCCGCTGTCTTCCATTCCCTTGATATCGATACCAAGGGAAATTCCTTTGAGCCGCAGCCGTTGTGGACTTTCGTAAAAGCCAAAATGTAGGCCCGGAGCTTCCACTGTCGACTCAGCCAGAAACTTGAGGCCAAGGGTCGTTTTCCCAATCCCGGATGGGCCTATTACAAGAGTCACGCTCGAGCTGTGCAGACCGCCTCCCAAGATGTCGTCCAGTGATTTAATGCCACTGGCGATACGCGTCATATCCGAACTGTCTGGAGAGGATGGATGGCTGTAAAGGCTTTCGAGTCGCGGATAAACCACTAGGCCATCTTCGGTGATTTCGCACTCGTGGAGGCCGGTCATTGCTGGACTGCCACGAGTTTTACGAAGCTGAATCCGACGCACTGAGCGAGTGCCATACAGCTCCTCACCCATCTCAATAACACCATCAACCATGGTGTGCTCAGGACTGCCATCGTCGAGCCGGGAGCTGGTGAGAAATAGCACGGTGCAGCCAGCGAAAGCTGCATGCCCTTGCAGCTCCGAGATGAACTTCTTGGTGTCGATGGGAGAATCGGCTTTCGAGCGTGCATTGAGCAAACCGTCCACAACCATAACTGTGGCTTTCTGACGGCTGATTTCGCGCCGAAGCAGTTTCACCACTTCGTCCAATCCTTCGTTTTCCAGGGTGTCAAACGCGCTGACAAACTGAATTTCGGCGCCTACTTTAGAAGCGTCGAAAAAACTCAAAGTAGAAAGGAACTGAAAGAGACGGTCGTGTGATTCAGCCAGCAGCGTGGCGACCAGAACCCGGCCTCCATTGTTCGCATGATGAAACCCAAGCTGGTTGGCGAGGATCGTTTTCCCAGACCCAGGCCGCCCTTGGATTATGTATGAAGCGCCCGCGACCAGACCTCCTTTGAGCAGAGCGTCGAGCCCTTCGATTCCACTTTGGAGGCGTTTTAGCTTTTCCACTATGCGACCCTGATCTGAAAAACAGGCTGTTTAAGCCGAGTGAATCGAATGCTACCGCCATTTTTGCTTCGTAGCCATTCAGGGCGAGTTGAAATCTGGACCGGTAATGCCGCACTTCGGTCGTATAAGTGGATTAAGAGAGTCCGCTTTTGGACGTTCAAGAGCGGCAGCTAACGGCCAAAAGCGGACGTCGGCAGGCGACCGCTACCGGCCAGAAGCGGACATTCACAATGCGGTGACTACCGGCCAATTACGAACGTTCACCGGCGCACAATCAGTACTGGGGAAAAGAGCTTAGCTCTCCTCTAATACATTCAGATCAATGCCATTTACTTCGACAATTTGCTTGGCCGAGTGATATTCCCTTGCACAACAATAGTGATCACCGATACGTCGGCGGGTGGTTGGGACTTTAGAATTGCGATGCCTTCTCCGGCAGGCCATGGAGCGGCAGTTTTTGTTCTGCAGTCGAGCACGCAGAGCACAGCAACACGTTTCTCCTTGGATACTGCATAACTCGCGGTTTGCTCAACATAGGCTTGGCAGTCCTCTATCACCTTGACTCCAGCTGGTAAGGACTTCAGCTCGATAACGATACCGCGATAGCTGAGGTCTGTGATCCCGCCTGAAGCTTTGGGATGTTCGTCAAGATCAGAGCCAATTTGAGGGTTGCGCCGAAGCTCCTTGCGAATCGCATCCTGAAACTGCGCCTCTGACCAAACACCATCGAATTCAGCGTCCTGGATGGCACGCCCCGCCACTCCTCCTAAAACCTTGAGCACCTCAAGCACATCACTAAGTTCGATGCTATTTACTAGACCATTTCGACGCAGAAAGTCCCGAATGCTCAGAATTTTCTCGTCAACTTTCGGATAGCCAGTGATGGGATTTGACCGGATATCAAGACCTTCGATGAGAAGCGTTCGGTGCCCTACGATGGCTACTGGCTGTTCTGAACTGACTGGCTCGAATGCAGCTGAGTACTTGAACTCGTAGGGCCGTGCATTCATCCCTTGCGCAAGCTGCAGGGCAGCGCGCCCCCGCTGGAAAAGTGTGTACGGTGGTTCGCCCGCAGGTTTGTCGAACACGAACTCTGAGAGGTCGTAGCTGGTACGCAGCTCCGTTGAGATAGGGGACAGTCTCAGCGTTAGTGCAGATTCCGGCCAGCGTGATACACGTACTTCTATTTCAAGGTCATGAAGCACTAATGGTGTCAGGTGGTGAATACTTCCAGCGGCCTGCCCATCAATTTGGAACTTAAGGAAAGCCACCGACAGCTCGGTGGGGAGAGGAGGAGGCGTTTGCTCGTCAACGAACTGGGGCATACTCCGAGCCCCTTTGGAAAAAGCGCCCACAGGCAAAGGTACCGAAGCGATTGCTACACAGAGGTCTTCGAAATCGGAAAGTGACCCTACGCGCGGGAGAGACTCAGCGGCTTTAACGAGCGATTGAGCAGCGGACTGCTCGCCATATTCATTCTGCCACATGCGATATCGCTCGAAGGCGCTTCGTAAAAAACGCTCCACTCCGTCACTGGCAGCGAGCACACCTTCCCTCCATTCAGCAAGACTGGCAACAAGCCGCAGCAGGCCAGCCAAGGCGCTGTAGGTAGTTCCGTTTATCGCTCGTCCATACCGAAGTGAAGCTTCGTCCAGCTCTGCACTGATAGCTCTGAGAACCTCTGGCTCGACTGTCTTTCCAGCCCCCAACGACCTCAGTGCTTCAACTGCCCGAATCCGGCTGTAGAAAGCTTGGGAGAGAATTACGTCTGCTTGCATATTGTTTTTCATCCTCCTTGAGGGTTTCTTCAAGTTGAAGCCATTCCATTTGCAGGGCTTCCTGGCGGGGGGGATCATTTGCAGCGACGGCAGCCTCAAATTGCACGGCAATCACATGAAGTCTCCGATGCCACTTGAGGCGTCTTTCCGGCGCCGTATCTGGAACAGCCTCCCAAGAGGCTTGCATCGCCGAAACAGCTTGGGGCCAAGCACCAACGCGAGACAGTAGCTCCACTACTGCCCCAACCAGCATAAAGCGTCCAGCTCGTCGCTCAATCAATTCGACTAAGTCGTCGGCCCGCTGCAGAGCTACCGCTTCTGGAATTAGATGCACGAGGCTGCTGGCTTCCTCTTCACCGTGCTCGCTCAGTTCTAGATCATCGAGCGTGTGAATCACCAAGTCAGCAAAGTTTGAGGAAGCAGCGAGCGCTTTCCCCATTCGTGAGAGGTCACGGACGTGAAGATTGGCAGGTGCTGTCATCAAAAATTTGATGAAGAGACTGCCAAGACCGTACTGAAGCTGTTCAGAGGATGCGAACCGAGATACGTGTAAGCGAATGCACCGTATCAGAAAGTTGTGCTCATCCTTTTTGCCATTGTAGTAGGGGATGAGCTGCAACAGAGCCTCCCCAGCACGTCGCTCTAGATGCTCTGGTAGATCGATGCTGGAAAGAGCGCTTACGGCCGCCTTGTGTACCATTACATACGGATCCAGCAACAACAGTACAAACGCTTCTAGTACAAGCTCAGGGAGATCGGAAATACGAGCTCTGCCTAGCTCTCCTAAAGCTTCAACTGCAGCTGCACGTTTACGAACTGAGACTCCGACCAGCGATGAATAGAGGGGAGGTAGAACAACATTTAGTGTGGAGGGGCTATCGATTAGGCATGGAGTGGCTTTGATAATTGTGGAGCTCAGTCCATCGCTTTGTTCATCGATACTATTGAGAAATTCTACGTAAGACATAACGAGCCGTTCACTTCCCTTCGCGGCTTTGGCAGCTATCAGCGCACATAAGTCGCGGAGTTGGTAGAGGGTGGTTACTGAGTTCTGGGCCTCAAGGTACTCGTTGAAGTTGGCTGCTGGCGTGGTGTTTCGCTCCGCTTCAAAAGCTTCAATGCGAGCATCTAAAACAGCCGCTGTGCCGAGTAAAGCATCAATGTTCCGCTTTCCAGCTGCGACGATTTCATCTGGCTCGTTTCTGAACACTTGAACAACGAGGCGCAGAACCTTTTGATTTGTAGACGTTCCTGCGAGCTTGAGAAGACGCCTCAGCACCACCACATACGCGGCAACGTCAGAGGACGTCATTGCACCTCTAGAGTCCTCAACGAGTCGTATTGAGTGCCGCGAAAGCTCTTCATATATCTGGGTTAAGCGCTCCTCGCCTTCAGAAGATGCGCTGTCGAAAAACTCAGAGATCAATGCATCGGTGTTTTCAGGCGCAGCAAGGAGGGCTTCTACGACGATACGCCTTAGGTCGCCGCACACCATTCCAAGCTCTCGATCAGAAGGATCCTTTTCAAATAACAAGTGCGCACGGGCGAGCTTTGAAATCGTTGTCCTAGCAAAGCTGGGAAGCAGTCCAGCATCATCTTTGAACAGGACGTGCAAAGCGGCTACACCCAAACGAACTGGATAGGACTGCTTCGAGTCGAGTAGGCGCTGGATTGCATTGCGGACTAACACCGGCCAAAGTTTGTAAATTTTTTTGAGCGGTTCTGGCTTTGAGATCGGCTCATCTATAGCAAGCTGTGCTTGAGGAAGCCGGGCAAGAGCTATCAGTGCCGGTACAGCCCTCTCCACCTTCGCTGGTGCCACCATCCCTGGGTACGCCAGGACGATATCCGCGGCGACCTCGATAGCATCGTGCTTTGCAAGGCAGTCGAATGCTGTTTCGGAAAGACGAGGCTTGTCTGCACTGACTAGACGTAGAATCGAAAGTGCTTGCTCCTTAAAATTCATTTTGTCGGAGGTGGCAAGCTCGAAGAAGTACTCAATAATCGGAGCGATGAAGACTTCCGGAGCGAGCTTAGCTGTCTCGACGATGCGGATCTTCACCTCATCCGATGAGCAGGCATCAAGTGTGTCGAGGTCGTCGAGAAGAGAGCAACAGGCAGCGCTCTGCCCCACTCGGAGAGCAGCCCTCTGCGCAACCCTCCCTTGATGGGCCTTTGCAGCTCGGGCTTGAGCTTTCTTTTGGGCCTCCCTTTGTCTTTCTAGAGCCCGATCTCGCTCATCAACTAGCGACACCAAACTGGGCATTCGAACGGCCACACGCTTATCGCAATGAGCGCAATTCCGGTCGTAGAAATCAACGGCAATGGGTTCGAGAAACCAACCTGCCATTCCAGATGCTGGCGCGTGGTCACAGTGCACGCCAAGCATTCCGAGCGGAAGCCCGGTTACCTGCGCAATCAAACCGACCCCGCCGCGGTTGACGACACGAGCGTGGGAGCAGTAGTTGTGCACAAGCTTCAGAACTTCATTGTTGCGAAGGCCTGTTCGGATCGCTTCTTCGTACTCGTCTTCGTTCATGTTCAGACGTATCCCACCTTGGGTGGATGTGTATAGCCAAGTAAATCTGCCACTGCCGCTATCAATAATGCTGGATTTTACCGTGCAGTGTTAGTGGGACAGACTGGGCAGCGTGCGCCTGTAGTAGGGATGGCAAATTGGCTTAGAGATTGTGCACCAAGGGGCCAGGTTAATATACCTAGCTAACAACATTATATGTTGCGTGCTGACGGCTCTCTTTCTGTGGTCGGGCCAATTGTTCGAGGCGCTTGAGGATTTCCCACAAAGTCCAAGTTAATTTGCCCTAGGTTTTGTAGGCGCCTCAAAAACCCAAAATCGAGCCAAGGTAAACGTCCGCTTTTGGCCGGTAGCGGCCGCTTGCCAACGTCCGTTTCTGGCCGAAAGCTGACGCTCATCGACATCTGCCTAACCAGAGCAATGCCTTGAGCCACTGTTCGGCGCAACTCTGATACAGTCGCCCTTGGAAAAAATCGTAGACAGGAAGTCATACATGGCAAAGCCAGCTGCACGCTTGACTGACCCCACCAGTTGCCCTATGCCTGGGCACGGGCCCAAAGCCATTGCGTCCGGATCTCCCGATGTATTTTTCGACGGCCTCGCAGCTGCGGCGAAAGGCGACACTTGCACCTGTGGCAGCGCTTTGGACTCGGCAGTGTCTGCGACGGTGTTCATCAATGGCAAAAATGCCGCGCTGGTGGGAACCACCGGCACACACGGCGACGTAGTTATTGGTGGCTCGGGAACGGTGATCATCGGCGACTCCCATACTCCTGCACCGTTCACACCTCCACTCCCGCTGCTACTGCAGAAAACTTATGGGCATACTTTCAGTATCGTTGATAGCGAGACGGGGCAACCTCTAGTCGGAAGAAATTTTACTGCGACTGTAAATGGTCAAAAGATCACAGGTGTCACCGATAGCGCTGGGATAGCGAAGATCAAAACTCCAGTCAAAGATGCCAATATTTCCATGAGCATTGATTTCAATTCTCCAGCTCGCACGCTTGACGAACTAATGGACTGACCCAGAATGGCTGAAAAATTTACTACCGAAGCAAAAGCGGCTGAAGTCAAACCCGGTGCGCCAGTTGCTCCCACGATTATCACGGTCAACGATAGAGCTGCCACTAGAGAAGCGATCATCAGACTACTCAGCAAAAACAAGTGCGAATTTGTAGAGCGATCATCATGGGGAGCACATAAAGCAAAAGGTGAAATGGTGGATGATTGGGACTACTCGATGATCGCCCTTCACCACGCAGGGCGAAGTGTAGGCTGCGGTGCTGGTGCAGGACAAATGCGCGCGATCCAGAGTGAGCATCAGGCCAAGTTTGATGATATCGGCTATCACTATGGCATCGATTGTACGGGTAAAGTCTTCGAAGGACGTGACATACGATTCAAGGGATCAAGCGTACATAACTACAACACAGGTGTGATTGGTATCGTTTTGCTGGAAAACCTGACTACCGCCGAAGAGGGAGGCGATATAGTCGCTTTTGCTCGCCAAGCCCTCGAAAGCATCAACGGCAATATGGACCAGAAAATTCCTGCCATACAAATTGATACCCTTCTGACGTTGATTCAGGCCCTGACCAGCGTTTTCAGGGTGACAACGTTAGGTGGGCACCGTGAATTCCCCATGCAAGCCGGCGAAGGAAAAATATGCCCTGGTAATATTGGCATGGAGCTTGTAAGAAACCTTCGAATTAAAACCAAACTTTTGCGACCGCCTTCATCATGAAATCGCTGTTAATCATATTATCAACCACGATTATCGCCATACTTTATATAGGCTTTTACGAAAAAATGGAGGACGCCTACCCGGAAAAAGTATTCTTTATCAAAAAGAGCCCTACATTTCAGATAGAATTTGAAAATATTTATGCGTACGAATCAGATGACAAAAAATTAAGCGAGCTAAGTGGGGCGGAGCGAAGCCTGGTTATTAATTATTGCAAGTATCGACTTGGCTTGGATACGAAATTAAACAGTCAAAGCGAGCTTGAAAAATGCAAGCAAAGGTAAATAATAAGTCTCACTTTTAAACCCTATAAGTCTCTGAAACGCATCTGGCGACTATTACCGATTATCACGAAGGGGTCGCCTGTTTCGCCGGAGAAGCAATGCTAACCGATCAGCAAGCTCGAATAGCACTCAAAGAGCTAATAGAGAAATACCTCAAAGCGGTAGCCCCTGATTATCAGCTCTTGATTGAGTTGATTGAAGACCCATCGCAGCCAGTTCCTATCAGGGGAATACTGGAGGACATTCGACAATATTGCCACGCCCGATACACGCGACAGGAACTGGAACATATTGACGACTGCATATACATCTTCGGCTGAAGCGGGTTCATGTCAGCACTTTGATAGACATCATTGGATGGCTGCTATTGGCCGAAAGCGGTCGGTCATGAACGTTGGTTATCGACCATTGGCTGTCATGCAATGAACGTTATGCGCAGAGAATGGATGTGATACGCGATAAAAAAACCCGCCAAGGGAGGCGGGTATGAAGAGATCATGAGGGTCAAACTTGAGTGTAGACGGTGACGAGCTTACAGCTAGATAACGTGAGATAGATCATTGGAAGATTGGGAGCTGAACCCTAAAGATAGTGCCCTGCTCAGGTGTCGAAACCACCCCGATTTTTCCTCGATGGGCTGTCACGATCTCAGACGCAATGAACAGTCCCAGCCCTAAGCCGGCGGTCGATCCTTTTTCAGTTGCTGCATAGCTTGAGTAACGCGCCTGGGGATTGAAAAGATGGGGTATTACGCTTGCAGGTATAAGTTCGCCCCGATTCTGCACGCTGAAAACTGAGCAATCATCATTTTGAGACAAAGTCACATAGATGGGTTGCAGTGAGTCACCATGTCTGACCGCATTGCCGATCAGGTTGGTGAAAACTTGTTCTATGCGGGACGGATCATACCTCCCCGCTACTCGTTCACTCACATTCGAAACGATCTGCGCCTGAGGGAACGCGGTGCGTAACTCTTCAACAACAGCGGTGCACACAATCGATAGGTCAGTCTCTTCTGGATTGACTGGTATACCCGAGCCGAGATTTGAGCGGGCCAGGTCGAGCAAATCGCCGACCATGTGATTGGCCCTACTTACACTCGCATTGATTTGCTCTGCCAGCCTCCGGTCCCTGTCAGTCATATTGACGTTTTTACGCAACATGTCACTGGCCATCAACACAGCCCCAAGCGGTGAGCGCAGGTCATGACCGAGTACGCCCAGAACAGTTTTACGCGTGCTCTCCACGGCCTCACCGTATCTCGCAATCGACTCCACGAGCGCTTGGTCTATTGCTTCATTGAAGCGGATGATGTCTTGCACATCATGCGCATCTTCGATGCGAGACTCTGACAGCCAAAGCCTGAGCACGCTCGATCGGAGGGCTCGATATTCTGAAACCATCTGATCCATGGAAAACCCTGCCACAAATCGCGTCACCGCATGCGTCTGCGCGGGCGAGTCTTCGTCCGATTTAGGCCCCTGACCGAGAGATTTAGCAACCTGCTGTCTCTCTGTCTGAGGGGTTTGCATATCTTGAGCTACCGTCCTCAAGATGTGCTCGGAATGATTCCTCAGTCCTTTTGAATCCATGGTAGGCAGAGCTGTCTCCACCGAGCGGGCGAAGCTTTCCCAAGCCGCCAGAATCTGCTCGATATGCTGTAGAATGAACTGGTGAAGTCTCATCGTTGTCCTTGGGTTTATGCGGAGGAAGTGACGTCGAGCGAAGTTTAGTTGTCAAGACTAGACCTGAATGAAGGCATCGAAAAGTCGATGAGTTCTTGATTGATAAATGGTCGACATCTTGTTTGAGCCCAAGGGAGTTTCACCGTGTCATCCAATATACTTCTGGTCGAGGACGACGGCTTTTTGCGCTCAGTGATGGCGGAGGCTGTAAAGATTGTCGGTCATGAGGTAATCGAACGATCCAGTGCTGACCAGGCGCTAATCGTATTAGAGGGCACTACACCCATTGCCTTGGTGATCACCGACGTGCGCATGCCGGGTAGGATAGATGGGTTGGACTTGGCTCGAGCGATTTGGTTGCGGTGGCCTGAACTGCCTGTCGTTATCATGTCTGGAAATACCGTGCTGCCGCCCGGTATGCTCCCGCCTAATTCGCGTTTCCTGGCAAAGCCCGTGCACTTGGATGCATTGCATCATGCGATTGAAGAGCTGCTACCGAGAGCAGATGAACGTTAGACGTCCGCTGCTCAGTAATGGTGGTCAGCGATCGCTTGCAAACTCCCGCTTTTGGCCGACAGCAGCCGCTTGCCGATATCCGCTTCTGGCCGTTAGCGGCCGTACCGAGTGACGTTTGAACACAAGCAAAGCGGAATACTTAGGGCCATAACCCATTGAAATTACTTGCGTGAGACATGGACTTGAAAACCTTCGACTGCAACAGGTCCATGAGTTCGAATCCCATCGCCTCCGCCATATTTTGTACCGACTAAGCCCTATTTATTCAGAGCTTTGTCGTTTCTGGGACTTAGGAAATCAGCTCCGCTCTCTATGAATCGTTTCTATCCAGCGCAAGCACAGCGGCTCGATCCTGTTGATGCTCTGACCGTGCGGCATGAATGCCTCAGGGCCGGCACAAACCGTCCCTGGCAGCATGGCGCCCGGACAGTTGGAACAGATGGGCGCGCTGCTGCCTGCGGCAAACCCGCTGCGCTTGAGCAGCAATGGCAAAGCAGAGGCATTGGCCCCCTGGTCTGCCGCCAAGCGCCCTTGCTAGTCGCTCCATCGACCATCGAATCCCCCTCCAGCTCGCAACGACGGCACCGATCAGTCCTGAAACCAGTAATCCCAGCCTGTCGAACTTGTCGAGCAGGCGCGGCAATAACTCCATGCGCTCGACTCCGTTTGCATGATGGAAACTAAAACCTCTACAAACGAATAGTTCGCGTATAGATAAAATCACATTAAATGTGAGCAAAATCATCAATTTAGGAATTGTCAGACAATTCTTTGAATTTTTCTAACAGCAAAAATCACTACCTCATGAGCCAAAAAGGAGCGGTAACTCGTGAGTTCGGTAGATATTTTTGTGATTGAGTACAAGCTCCATGGAAGACCGAAGTCTTTTGTCATTCGCACCAAACTGATGAACAACGCAGAGGCTTGGCAGTGGGCGAGCTGCGACGCGGGTATTGCTCCGATACCCAAACCCGGACGCCCTCCTCTCAAGCGGTTCACAAAACCCATGGCAGAACGATTTGGAATCGCCGACGTAAAGTGGCGGGCCACTACTGCCGTCACCTGGGAGGACATCGGAGCGACGCAAATGGAGAAATAGTGCATCGCCGGAAGCGCTCTACATGTCGATAGAGCGCAGCTCAAACGAATGGGAGGACATATGAAATCCAGATCCAGACCCCTAACCACATCCGATTGGTACGCAGCGACCGGGCGCAGTAATGAACTGTTTCAAGAGGCTGATCGACTCAATGCCATCGCCTACGAACTGCTAACCCATGCGGCCGACTCCCCCGAGGCAATGGAACGTTACAAAGACGCCAGAGATGCCGCGGATGCCAAAACGCTGGAAGGCAAAAAAGCTTGGGACGAGGCGAGAAAGAGACTTAACAGGCGTCAGTAAAAAAGCCCGCGCTGGGCGGGCAAAAGGGAATCCACTCGTTAAGGCCCCAGATTCAGGGTCGCTGGAGGGTATGCCGCGAGGCTCCTTCACGTCGCCGTCCTGGACATCTGTTGTGCCAGTCTTCACAGACACCGGGGCACTTGCGCCACTCCCGGCTTCCGGGTGTTCTGCAGATACAGAGTTTGTCGCGGCTACGTCCGTCATATCTTCATCAACGGGTGCTTCGTCATTCGGCGGTAGCGGTACCACCGAATCTTCAGGCCGAGGATCATGATCTGTTTCATTGTCAGTCGAGCGTGTCGCTGCCTGTTGCGATTGATTGCCTGGTGCATTCTCGTCGATTTCCATGATGCCTCTCCGATCGGTGCATGGGAGTCCTTGCTTAAACGTGTGAAGAGTCAGGTCGCGACAAGTGCCGGTCATTGGACGAATGGCTGATCCGAGCGGCTTTATGCAAAAGGTCCTGATAGGAACGCTCGTCTTTCCGAGCTGTCGCCTGAGACCTTCTCAACCTCAACAACCTAGTAGAAAAATTGAAACAGCAGCCTGATCACCCGGTCAAGAAAGATGAACGCAGTAAATCTGACGAGGTAACAGCAATGACTATCCAGGCAGAGACACTTGTACAACTGACCGAAGCGCTGCAGGAGCGTGGAATGACGCTGGTTTCAGATGTCCACTTCACGCGGGCGCCGTACCGCTACAACCATCGCTGGATCTGCATCGTCGAGTGACCATGCTCGCTGCCGGCGTTCTGGACGAGGATTCCAGCGCCGGTGCCTTTTCCCGCCGCGCCGCTTTTCTGCTGGTTCAGGATCCGAGCGGATCCCCCGGTGCATGACCATCCAGCGCAGGCATGGGATCAATTGAAATGCCCGCTACAGCGCTAATCCATTCCTTATAAGCAGCACTTTGGCGCGAGAGCGCTTCATCACACTGCGTGCCGGAAATCTCACCCGCACCGACCAACATCATTAATTGCGTGGTCGCAGCATCGAGCTCGACCAGAAGGACGTGGGAGCGGAATCTGAAGTCGTCTGACGGAATCACGGCTGTGCTCTATAACGGGGGCTGTCCTGGAGCCGGTGGGAAGATGGATTCTTGCCGGAGTTTCACGCGAAAACCTGTATATGCATGATTCTTTTGTACATCCGATACGCGGCAAGTTTCATCACTGAAACCGCAATCGACGAACTGTATCCGGCAATTGCCAGCTTGTCGGTGTGCGGCGGGCGGGGAATGCGCACTGTCAGAGTGGTAAGCAAAAGCCCTGATCATTCAGGACTTTCGCTTCCTACAGGCATCAAGTCTACTCAACCTTTGCAGATCGTCTGGGCCTGATCAGCCCTTGCTGTGCTCCGGCGACGAAGGCCCTTTGGTAATGCCGCGCGGCCCCGAAACGCCCCAGATCACCATGCCAAGCAACGGCACGAGGAAGATCAGCGCGGCCCAACCGGCCTTGGTCGCGGACGGCTTGTCGCTGCGCATCACGCTGTTGAGTGCCCAAAGGTCCAACAGCAGGAGCAGGACCGCAGCGGCGATCCACAGATATTCGGTTTGCATGATGTTTTCCTCCATGTTGCTCTGAAACGCCACGGCATGCTTAATCGCCGTGGCGTTTTATATGGAGCGCTTCAACCCCTCATTTTTTTTCGAGGGTCGCCGCCTGATTACCGCCCTGTTCGGCAATCTTCGTCAGCTTTTCATCGGCGCCCTTTTCTTCTGCTAGCGTGGCTTGCAGCAAGGTGACGGCATCCTCGAGTTTCAGGTGTTTGGCCATCGCGATCAGCGTGCCGTAGCTGGCGATTTCGTAGTGCTCGACTTTCTGCGCCGCACCGATAAGCGCCGCGTCCAGCACCGCGCCTTTTTCGATTTCGTCGAGCAGCTCCTTGGACTCTTCGACCAGTCCTTCCATGGCTACGCACTTCATGCGTTTGAGTTTCAGCCCGGCCAGTTCCACCAGTTGGTCGATGCGTTCGATCTGCCCCTGGGTTTCCTCAAGGTGCGAGGTGAAGGCTTCGGCAAGCAGCGGATTGGTCGCGGCGCGCGCCAGGCGCGGCAAGGCTTTGGTGATTTGCTTCTCGGCGCTGTAAACGTCGGACAGCTCATGGATGAACAGGTCTTCAACAGTTTTTCTAGCCATTTCTAACTTCCTTCTGATGGTTGGATAGTGTTCTGGGCGAGACATTCAGCGTGTCCGCCAATGTGGCTTTCATTACCGGTGACTCACCCTGCCGAGCAGGTGTTCAAAGCATTTTTCGATTCATGGATTAAGTGTTATTGGTTCAGCCCAAAGCGGTATCGAGGAACATCATCACGCCGAAGCCCAGCATCAAACCGAGCGTCGCCGGCGTCTCGTGACCATTGCGGTGGGTCTCGGGGATGACTTCGTGCGACACCACAAAAATCATCGCCCCCGCCGCAAGCCCCAGCGCAATCGGATAGCCCAAGGCAAAGCCACTCGACACGCCCAGCCCGACCACCGCCCCCAGCGGCTCCATCAAACCGGAGCCGATCGCGATCAGTGCGGCGCGCCAAGCCGAGATCCCGGTGACGCGTAAGGCAAGCGCAACCGCGAGACCTTCGGGGATGTCCTGTATGGCAATCGCGGTGGTCAATGGCAGGCCGACTTTCATGTCGCCATTGGCAAAACTGACGCCGATGGCCATGCCCTCCGGCAAGTTGTGCAGGGTGATCGCCAGGACAAACAGCCAGACGCGATTGATGCGTTGTGCATCGGGCCCGCGTCTGCCGATCTGCTGATGTTCGTGAGGCACGAAACGATCAAGACCGACCATCAAGCCAACGCCCAGGGCCAGGCCGCATACGACCACGCAGGCTGCCAGCAACGGATTGCCACACAGCGCTTGCGCGGCCTCGATACCCGGCAGGATCAGCGAGAAGGAACTGGCGGCCAGCATCATGCCGGCGGCGAAGCCGAGCATGATGTCCTGAGTGCGTGAGCTGATATCGCGCAGGATGATCGCCACTACCGCACCCAACGCGGTCGCACCGAATCCTGACAGGCCACCCAAGGTGGCCAGGCGCAGGTTTCCCTTGTCTGCGCCGACCATCGCGGAGTAACCGCTAAACAACAGCAGGCCGCTGACCAGCAACAGCGTTGCCCAGAACAACACGCCCGGCCAACCGCCGCTGGACGCCATGCTCCACCCGTTGCGCTGCGGCGTTGGCGTCGACGATGAGCTGAGTGACATGTCGCCTCCTAGCGTCCGGTAGAGCGTTTGCCGCTGGAGTCGAGCACGGATTGGCGCAACGTCTCGGTGATCTGCTGCGCGGTTCGATCAAACGACGTGACGCTTGCGTTAAACCGACTGGGCAGCGACTGTGCCAGGTCGCTGCTGGAAACCCCGGAGTTCTGATTCATGTGCGGTACCTCGGATCTTATCGATTGAAAAACCGCACGCCGTTGCGGCATGCGGTCCCGGTCGTCACGCGTCGGGTTGCCCCTGAACACCCGCGCCCAGATCTGCGCCAGTGATTGGGTTGCTGTCCGGGTCGGACATGGTTCGCGCTTTCATATCCAGCAGCAGCGCCTCTTCCTCGGCACTGAGCTGAACGCTGGCGCTGCCGTCGCCGCCATTCACCGCAGGCTCTGGACTTTCCACGAACTCCCAGTCATCGCCCTGGTTCCATGGACCGCGCGTGCTGCCCTCCCCTTGGGACATGTTGAAGTACAGGTTGGTGAACTCCGGCATGCCGGGTTGTTTGCCCTGGGGGAAGTTTGGCTGGATCGCATGAAGGGCTTTTTCGAAGGACAACTGGTGCGCAATTTCGCGGGTCATCAGGAAGCCCAGCGCTTCCTTGACGCCGGGATCGTCAGTGACGTTCATCAGCCGTTCGTAGACGATTTTTGCCCGGGCTTCGGCGGCGATATTCGAGCGGAAATCCGCTGTGGGTTCACCGATCGTATCGACATATGCAGCCGTCCATGGCACACCGGCCGAGTTGGTCAGCGGCGCGCCGGCACCGTACAGCAGACTGGTGATGTGCGAATCGTTGCCGGCCCCGTTGATGGCCCGGTACAACTCGCCCTCTTCTTCCACGCCTTCGGCCACTCGGCCTTTGGCGCCCTTGTTGAGCATGACGATGATGGAGCCGACGATTTCGAGGTGACTCAGCTCCTCGGTGGCGATGTCCATCAACAGATCCTTGCGACCCGGATCATCCTCGGCCAGCGCTTGAGTGAAGTAGCGCGAGGCTGCCGCCAGTTCGCCCTGGGCGCCGCCGAATTGTTCGAGTAGCAAGTTCGCCAGTCCCGGATTGGGTTCGGCAACACGCACGGTGTATTGAAGTCGCTTGTTATGTAAGAACATGACAATTCCCTCAGGCTGTGTGAGATGAGAGTCGTTATAAATTGCGTCACACAGTTCTGAATCGATGCCGCGAACTAAAATTTCATTTTTTTCATCAAGGGCGACGACTGGTAAAACTGGAAAAGTTCTATTTATTGCCAACTTGCTGAATCAATTAACAAAATGGGCACTGCCTTTAACGTTCCAAAATTATTTCTAACGATAATATTCACATCGAGTTGTACAAAAGCAAATTCACTGTACAGGAATAAGTCAATAACCATGGCCCTTTGCCTTGATTCCGAAGTTTAAAATTTCGAAAAAATCAGGATGAAGACATGCCGCTTTCTTTCGATCCGCACTTCAACGACCTTCTCCAGCGCCTGATTCTCATGGCGCCGCCCGTGGGCCAAATCAATCTGGATATGCTCGATTCCATTGAGCCTGAGGCGATTGCCAACCCGGAAGAACTGGTTACGACAATCATCGAAGTCAGCACCCGACTCGCTTCAAAAAAATCTGACGCGCCCGACCATTTTGTAGAACTATTGCTGAAGCTGGAAAGGATTAATGCGCTGCCTCACGACAAGGCACAGCACTTCACTGATCGTGTGCTGGCGTATAGCAGAGACAATTGATAAGCACGCAAGGGCAAGTCGAAACCGAGACTTTTAAATTGCACTCGGATAGACCTGCCTTCCGACTTATGAGGGCTATAAACAAGTCACCCGCAATTAAGCCTGCCAAGTGATTAGTCAAGTCTCGTTGGGAATCACCGAAATCTTCCCATTGCGCTCAATGATCGCAAACTTGATCTGCTCAATTCGTTCGATACCCTGACTGGAACGCGCGGCTTCCATAACATCCGCCTCGATCAGCCGCGCATGCCGCAAACGCCGGTGCAGCAGTTTGCCGTTCTCGACGATGATCGTCGGTTCGCCGTCGATCAGCCGCGACACCCAGTCCGACCGCTGTTTGAGCAGAGAGAAACCGACGTCGATGGCGATCAGCGTCACGATCACCAGCATCGCGTTGGTCAGGGAGAAATCATCGCCCAGCAAAGCCTGCTGCGTAGCCTCGCCGATGATCATCAGCAGGACGAAATCGAAGGTGGTCAGGTCCGCCAGCGAACGCCGGCCGGCGATCTTGAACAGCACCATCAAAGCCCCGTACATCACCGCCGCACGCAGTACCGAGTCCATGGGTCACCTACGGAAAAATGAATTGAGAAAGCGTGACGCCGCTGGAGCCTGGCGTGCTGATGTGGCTGCGATACAAGCCCAGGCCGTCGCCGCGCAGGCTCAGGTAAAGACTCACCTGGCCTTGCTTGTCGGCCTGCAGCCAGAAGCGCACGCCATCGGCCGCACTGCGACTGCGCAGCGGTTCCGGTTGCAGAGTGTCGATGCTGAAGCCCTGCAGCAGATCACCGGCCAGCTCAAGCTCCACCGTCGCTTCCGGCGCCGCTGTGAGGCTGATGCGCATTGAGTTGGTCGAACCGTTACGGTGGAGCATTTCATACTGCACCCGGACGTGGCCATCCTCGGAGCGTACGTCGCGGCTGCTGATCAGGCCTCTGGAAAACAGTCCCGCCATGGCCAGCACCATCAGCAGCACCAAGGCATACCAGCCGCAGCGCTCGAAGCGCCAGACCTTCAGTTGATAGGCCATGTCTTCGCGAAACGGCACGTCCCGGCTGCGTAGATCAGGGTGGTCGGCATCGTCAGTCATCAACCGGACTCCTCGTCTCCTGCAGTGCCGCACGGTGAAATTGTTGTATACCCTGCAGCGCGTACTCCGTGGCCTGGTTTTGCACCTCACAGCGACTGCCGGAAAAACGCATTTGCCGAGAGTAAACATACTGCCCTGCTGCCGACTGAAAAGCCCAAGCAAAGCACACCGTTCCGGCAGGGATACCGTCGACGTCCTCCGGGCCGAGAATGCCGGTGGTCGCCACCGCCACATTCGCGGTGCTGTCATGCAACGCCCCCACCACCATCTCGCGGGCAACCTCGACGCTGGTCAGGTTGAAGCGTTCAATGGTCTGCGGGTTGACGCGCAACAGGCGCTGTTTGGCCTGAGGCGAGTACACCACGTACCCACATTCGATGAACTCACCACTGCCTGGGACCTCGGACAACAACGTCACAATCATTCCCGCCGTACATGACTCGGCGGAGGTCAGGAGCAGTGAATGTTCGCGTAGATAATCAACAGTCGCTTCAGCAATGGACATGGCAGGCGTCCCGAAACAGAACTGTCCGGTTGACCGCGGCGAGCGCATTTGAGTTTCGCTCGCTTATCCGCACGGCCGATCACTTGTCCGACTCGGCTGCCTTGTCTTTCTGGATCTGCAGCGACGCCTTGCTTTTGTCGCCGTCCTTGTTCGGCGCATCATTGGAACCTTCGAAACAGCCCTGTAACAGCAGCACTGAACAAAGCCCCAGACAGGCACAGATGGTTTTCATGATCGTCTCCCGCTCAATGATCCCGTGGCGAGAGGATCTCGCCACAGGTCTGCTTGCTTACACGGCCGGCACCAGCGGCGCCGTGCCGTCCGTTTCGGCCAGCGGCACATCGCTGCGGCCCGGGGTCAGGATGACCTTGCGGCATTCTTCCTGTTTTTTATCAAAAATCTTATAGCCTTCCGCCGCCTGCTCAAGTGACAGCCGATGGCTGATGATCGCGTCCGGCTGCAGGCGGCCGGTTTCGATATACCCCAGCAGTTCGGGCAGATAGCGCTGCACATGGGTTTGGCCCATCTTGAAAATCAGCCCCTTGTCGAAGGCATCGCCGAACAGGAAGCCGTGGATAAACCCGGTATACACCCCCGGCACACTGACCGTTCCGCCACGGCGCACCGCAGCGATGCACTGACGCAACGCCTTGCCGCTGCTGCCTTCGAGCTTGAGCGTGGCCAGCATGGTTTCGGTGGTGCTGCCCTTGGCCTCGAACCCCACCGCATCGATCACGCCATCCACCCCACGGTTGCCGGGCGTCTGGCTGATGATGGTATCCGCCGGGTCATCGTCCTCATCGAAGTTGATCGGAATCACGCCGTAGGTGCGCTGCGCATAGGCCAGTCGGTAGGCATGGTGATCGACCATGAAGATGCGCTCGACGCCAAGCATGCGCGCACACGCCGCGCTGAGCAGGCCGACCGGTCCGGCGCCGTAGATCGCCAGACTCGAACCTTCGCCGACGCCGGAATTGATCACCGCTTGCCACGCCGTCGGCAGAATGTCGGACAGGAACAAGACCTTCTCGTCTGCCAGCGTTCCCGGCACCTTGAACGGCCCAGTGTTGGCCTTCGGCACTCGCACCAGCTCGGCCTGACCGCCCGGAACCCCGCCGTACATCCGGCTGAAACCGAACAGCGCCGCCGGCGGTGGAATACGCTTTTTATTCATCGCCGCGCCCGGCCCGGCATTGGTGGTTTCACACGCTGCGTACAGCGCATGCTGACAGAAGAAACAGTCGCCGCAGGCAATCACAAACGGGATCACCACCCGATCGCCGCGTTGCACCGCCGTCACGGCCGAACCGGTTTCCTCGACAATGCCCATGAACTCATGGCCGAAGATGTCGCCGTGCTCGACCGTCGGGACCTTGCCCCGATACAGGTGCAGGTCCGAGCCGCAGATGGCCGTGGCGGTTACTCGCAGGATGATGTCATCGGGTGCTTCAAGGATCGGATCCGGCACGGTTTCGACTCTGACGTCGTGGGCGCCTTGGTAGGTCATAGCTCGCATGGTGGAATCCTCTGACAATGGAAGAATTGAAGAACAGCCTCTTCAAGTTCCGAAGGACTCAGTCAGCGCGAGTTCACTCTGTTTTGCATATTTCTGGATCAGTGGGACGGCGGCACCCGGACTTTGCCACTGAACACCCGGAAGCCATAGGTGTTGTAAATCAGGGTGACCGGCACCAGCAGCGCGAACCCCATCAGTACGAATATCTGACTGTTGCGACTCGAGGTCGCCGCTTGCAAAGTCAGGTCGGGCGGAATGATCAACGGGAACAGCGCGACCAGCATCAAGCCGAACGCCAGAACAAAAACGCCAAGCGCGGCAAACAATGGCAGACAGTCAAAGCGGCTGCGGAACCCTAGGAAAAAACCTGTCAGCAACGCGGCAGCGGCGTAGGCTGCCGGCAATCCGATAAAGGGCGAGATCAGGCGCTCGGCATATTGCGCATGCAGCGTCGATGTCCACAGCACCAGCACAATCAGCAGCCCGACCGTGCCCCACGCCAGCACCCGCGCCTGACGTGCCGAGCGCTGCTGCAGTTCATCGACGGCGCGCCAATACAGCCAGCAGGCACCCAGCCACGTATAACCGCACACCAACAGCAGACCGCAAAACAACGGGAACGGACCGAGCCATTCCCAACCAGTGCCGCTGTATTGCCCGCCAGCGTGCGGAACGCCCTGCACCAGCGTACCGAGCACCACCCCCTGCGCCATGCCGGTCAGCAGCGAAGCGCAGAGCAGGCCGGCATCCACCAGACGTTTCATCCGTGCGCTCGCGGCGTGATCACGAAACTCCAGGGCCATCGCGCGTAAGATCAACGCCAGAAACATCAGAATGAATGGCAGATACAGCGCCGGCAGCAGAATCGCGTAGGCCTGCGGAAACAATGCCAGCAACCCGCCTCCCCCGAGCACCAGCCAGGTTTCGTTGGCGTCCCAGATAGGCAGGATGCTCACGGCCATGGCGCGTCGGTAATCGCTGCGGTGAGTCAATCCCTACAGCACGCCAACCCCGAGGTCAGTGCCGTCGAGCAGCACGTAATTGATCACTGAGAACGCCAGGGCGCCGGCGCACAGCAGCGTGATCGCGTCAGTGTCCATGAAAACTGTTCCTCAGGAGCGTCCGATTTCGTCGGGCAGGGTTGGCTGCGGACCGGGTTCGCCATGGTGCGGTGGCTCGCGCAACAGCCGCAGCAACACCCACAGCCCCACCGTGAAAATCACCAGATAGAAACTGAGGATCAGCCAGGTTGAGCCGAGCACCTGCGCCCGCGATACCGAGGACAGGCTGTCCTCGGTGCGCAGCAGCCCGTAAACGGTAAACGGCTGCCGGCCGACTTCGGTCACCACCCAGCCACTGAGCATCGCCAGAAACCCCGCCGGGGTCAGGAACGCGCTCGCCCATAACCAGGGCCGCGACACATACAATCGCTGGCGCCAGCGCAGCACCAGACTGACCACCCCTTGCGCGAGCATCAGACATCCCAGCCCCACCATCAGTCTAAAGGCGAAGAACACCGGCGGCACCGGCGGAATGTCCTGCGGCGCGAATTCGTCGAGCGCGGCGATGGTGCTGCTCAGGTCGTGGCACAAGTACAACGACCCGATACGCGGGATCGCCAGCTCCCAGTGATTGCGGTACTCGTCCATGTCCGGCCAGGCGAAAATCCGCAGCGGCTCGCCAGCGCCTTGCACCGGGCGCGTCCACGAGCCTTCGATGGCGGCGACCTTTTGCGGCTGCAGCTGCAAGCTATGGCGGCCGTGCAGATCACCGACCACGATCTGCACCGGCGTCAACAGCGCGATCACCCACAACGCCATGGACAATTGCACCCGGGCCCGCGGGTTATGCGCAGCCTTGAGCAACTGCCAGGCGCTGACGCCAGCGACGAATGTCGCGGTGCCGAGAAGCGCCGCCAGCGTCATGTGCGCCAGGCGATAGGGAAACGAAGGGTTGAAAATGATCGCCCACCAGTCCGCTGCGTGAAAGCGCCCGTTTGCGTCGAGGGCGTAGCCGGCAGGCGTTTGCATCCACGAATTGGCCGACAGGATCCAGAACGCGCTGATCAGCGAGCCGACCGCCACCGCGCAGGTGGCGAAGAAGTGCAGACGCGGGCCAACCTTCTTCATGCCGAACAGCATGATGCCGAGAAAACCGGCCTCGAGAAAAAAAGCCGCAAGAATTTCGTAAAACATCAAAGGCCCGATAATGTCACCGGCCTGCGCCGAAAGCCGCGACCAGTTCAGCCCGAACTGGTACTCCAGAATCAGTCCGGAGGCCGTGCCGATCGCCACGGTCAAGGCAAAGACCTTGAGCCAGTAGCGGAAAATATCCAGATAGACCTCGCGCCCGCTCCTGAGCCACAAGCCTTCGAGCACCATCAGGAAATTCGCCAGGCCAATGGTGAACGCCGCCAGCACAATGTGGAAACTGATAGTGATCGCAAACTGCGTGCGCGCGGCCATGAGTGCGGTATCGGCGGTTTCCATAGCACTTGCACCTCGCTGGTCAGCCTTGCTGCGCAATACCCGCTGAAGCACCTGCCAGAGCGTTCCGGTCGAAGATGTCGACCATTTATCAAGCACCGGTGCGTTTAATGCCGACCAGCTAAGAAGCAGAAAGGCTAAAAGATAAACTGTGGCGAGGGAGCTTGCTCCCTCGCCACAGGTACAGCATTCATACTTAACTGACTGGCGTTAGTCAGAGCGCTGTCTTTTCGAACCCTTCGTTAGGGTCTAGTCTTAGACTAGGCTTCGCCCGACGCCACACGTCTCCGCCTGATTCAAGGGCAATTATGAGACTGCACGAGTTCATCCTGACGCATATCCAACAGATTATCTATGCTTGGGAGCGCTTTGCGCGCTCCGGGGAAACCGCTCTGCCGCCGATGGATTCCAAGGGTTTGACCGATCATTCGGAGCACATCCTGAGAACCGTCGCCGAGGATATGCCAAGACCCCAGAGCGAGCGGCAGCAGATCGCCAAATCACTAGGCCATGGTCCCGATACGGAAGGCGATTCACCGGCCCAGACCCATGCCATGACGCGGTTTGTCGCAGGGTTTTCCATGGATCAGATGGTGTCGGAATATCGCGCGCCGCGCTGAAGTGTGCTCAGGTTGTGGCTGGCCCAACAGCGCTGGATGACGAGCACGATGTGCAAGACATCATCCGCTTGAATGAAGCAATAGACCAAGCGCTCGTGGAGTCGATTGAGAGATACGGTGAGGCAGTGGAGAGCACGCGTAAAACTGTTCTGGGCGTACTCGGTCATGACCTGCGCTCACCGCTTGGGGCTGTGTTGATGGCCAGTGACATGCTGCGTAAAAACGCCAATATGACTGACAGGGATCGGAGGCTGGCAGAGCAAATCAATGCGAGTGTAAGCAGAGCCAATCACATGATCGGCGATTTGCTGGACTTGGCTCGCTCCAATCTTGGCACGGGCATACCAGTGAATCCAGAAGATACTGATCTATCGATTGTGCGCGCATCTGTTATAGAAGAATTACGCACCGCGTTTCCTCAGGCGAAGGTAGTTTCGAATTTGAGTGAATGAGTACCGGGGCGGTATGATCCGTCCCGCATAGAACAAGTTTTCACCAACCTGATCGGCAATGCGGTCAGACCTGGTGATTCGCTGCAACCCATCTATGTGACTTTGTCTCAAGATGATGATTGCTCAGTTTTCGGCGTGCAGAATCGCGGCGAACCTATACCTGCGGGTGTAATACCCATCTTTTTGATCCCCAGGTCCGTTACTCGAGCTATGCAGCAACCGAAAAAGGATCGACTGCTGGCTTGGGGCTGGGGCTGGGGCTGGGGCTGGGGCTGTTCATTGCGTCGGTGACGTGACAGCACACGGAGGGAAAATCGGGGCGGTTTCAACTGCTGAGCAGGGCACCATCTTTAAGGTTCAGCTCCCAATCATTTAGTTATCCTTCTCACTCTCTCTAGCGGGAAGCTCGCCACCGTCTACACTCAAGTTTGACTCTCATGACCCCTTCACACCCGCCTCCCCTTGCCGGTTTTTCTTCGCATATGACACCCAATCTCTGCTAATAACTCTCATTCGTGTGGAAGCTATTAGTCGATAGCTGCCACTTCCGAACGGCGGCTTTCGGCCAAAAGCAGAAGCGACCAATCGCAGAACACAAATTAATGAAGGGCGGCAAAAAGCTATTATTGTTAAGTCTTGCAACTCAATGCCGATAAAGGCCAGGAAGCGTAATCCGCCCACGCTGTGGAGAAATCCAAATGTTGTCCAGCAGATCCACGTCGCCACAAGGCTCCCGAGACGCGCGGTTCGACGGCCTGCTCCATATGATCAGGAGGCATTTCGGTGTCGTTACAGTCTTACTCACAACTGGCGACCAAGATCTCCAACGCTTTTGTGCAGGCGCCGGCCCCATTGTGCGGGACGCACTGCCAGACTTCCACATGCCACTTCCAAGCGACTCCAACGCTGACTCGTTGCTGCTTGCACCCGATATCAGTCGCGACGAGCATCTACGTAATCACCCGCTGACAAAGACGTTTCCCTCGCTGCGTTTTCTCGCCGCCTACCCTCTAGAGGCGCCTGGTGGAGGGCAACTCGGCCTGCTGTACTTACTTCATGACGAACCTCGCGAGCTTAATGCTGAGCAACGAAACGGTTTGCGTGAGTTCGCTCAGTTGGCCGCAGCGGTGCTGCTGCTTAAGGAGTCGGATCGGTCACAATTGGAGCTCCCGAGTGAGAGCGAGCGACGTAAAGCTCTGGCCATCGCTACTAGCGGAACCGGTGTATGGGATCGCAACGTGCTCACCGGCGAAGTCCATTATTCCAGTAGTTGGAAGGCTTTGCTGGGCTACACCAACGACGAAATCGGCAACGACGTGTCGGAGGCTTATACCCGCATCCATCCTGCAGATTTCGCCTACGTACTGGCCGTCTACCAAGAGGCTATCGACGGTCGCACCGAGGTTTTTGAAGTTGAGCACCGACTACGTTGCCGTGACGGCAGTTATAAGTGGGTCTGCAGTCGCGGCAAGGTGGTGGAATGTGACGGTGCCGGCAAACCGGTTCGCATGGTCGGAACAACCACCGACGTCACTGCCATGTACACCCTGTCGGAACAGATACAGCTTAACGCAGCGCTGTTGACCGACCTCACCAACGAGGTTCCCGGAATGGTCTTCCAGTCTCGGCGGCACGTGCATGGAAAGTACAGCTTTTCTTATGTAAGCGCCGGGGCTCTCGATATCTACCGACTATCGCCGGAACAACTCATGCAAGATGCCGACATGCTGCACCTAATCATCCACCCAGATGATTTGGCTGCTTACCTAAGCTCACTGGAAGCATCCGCGAGAGATCTCAAGCCTTGGCACCTTGAATACCGGGTGCTGCTACCTGGTGAGGGCGCTGCCTGGCGTCAGGGAGGTGCGCGCCCTCGGCAACTGGCGGACGGTAGCGTACTCTGGCACGGAATTATCACCGATATCACCGAACGCAAACTAATCGAAGCCGAGCTGCAGGTGCTCGCTAGCACAGATTCACTAACGCAACTATCCAATCGCCGGCATTTCATGCGGCACCTTGAATGCGAGCTGGCGCGGGTGCAGCGCTCTGTAGGCTACCCTGCGGTAATATTGATGTTCGATCTTGACCACTTCAAGGCCATCAATGATCGCTGGGGCCATTCGGTAGGAGATCTCGCGTTGCAACATTTCTCAGGCATGATCCGTAAACAGCTGCGTAGAACTGATGCTGCCGGGCGCATGGGTGGCGAGGAGTTTGCGGTGGTATTGAGCAATGCCTGCGTCAACGAGGCCAAAATCTTTGCCCAGCGTATCCAAGATGAGCTTGCCATTACTCCAGTGGTTCTCGGGCACGAACGTCTGACTTTGGCGGTCAGCGTCGGCATCGCCTGCCTCGACTCAACCGATGTCAGCGCCGAGGCGAGCCTGTCACGCAGCGACAAGGCGCTCTACTGCGCCAAGCGTGCCGGGCGCAATCGCATCGAATGTTATTGAAATGGCAGGGCAAATTCAGACCTCAATCCAGTAACGCCTTAGCGGCGCGTCACAAATGTCCACTTCTGGCCGGAAACAGTCGCTTGCCAACGTCCGCTTCTGGCCGAATGCAGTCGTTCTTGAGCTGAAGCCAACGGCCAGAAGCAGACTTCGGTTTGGTCCGCCGCGAGGCTACGACTCAGAACGCTAGCGCTTGGTTGCCACTAGAGCTGCATGACTGCGAGTGCCCTGCGCAGGGGCTCGTCAGATATCTGAATAGGACCATGAAATGGCACGTCCATGTCCAAAACTAGGTAAACGGAAGCAGCGATGAGGAATGACGAGATGATGAACATTCCTATCACCATCGAATTACGGGGAGCGCGGTATCCAAAACTGGCGAAAATGAGCGTCAACCAGGCAACAAGCATCCCTATAAGCGGGCCAGGAATCGCTCCCTCTGACTGCTCAACGATCCTCCAGCGCTGCTCGATGAGCGAATGGTATTGCTGACGAATATCCTGAAGCATCGTTTCATGGTAGCGGTCCAGAGGCTTTATAAGAGCCAAAGACTTGCCTATATCATCCAGGTATTTAGCCGCCTCACTGTTACGATGCTGCAGCGCCTCGTCTCCCCGATACGGGGTCTCGATAGCGCGCTCAAGATATGTGATAAGACGATTTCGCGTGTCTTGCGCCACATCGCCATATCCTCGCAGTGTGCGATCAAAAATGATCATGCTGGTTGCATACCCATGGAAGTTTGCGTCGATGGACTCAAAAGTGTTTTTGGCAGAGTTGATCATCAAACCAAAGACCAGCGATGTCATAACCACAAAGATGTTGGCTACAAGACGAATTACGGAGTTGGTTTCGTCATCCCGGTGATGGAATGCCAGCTTTGGGTACCATTGCATCATAAGAAGCGAGGCAGCAACGAGGCACCCAAAAATGGCGAGTGCGATCCAGATTGAATTCATACGTCAGCACCCTGAGAAATTGAAGTCCAGTCTTGAAGGATAGACCGATTGATTCTCTGCGAATTCTGCTCGGCAGAGCCTGCGCCTGCACTTCGGGAATGAGTCCCATACTGATATGAACACCTGCGCTGTTCATAGGTAGATATTGTTCGAACTATGCTGATCGTTAGAGGTAACGGTTCACGACCGTCTCCTTTTGGCCGACAGCGGCCATTTGTGAGGGACGGCTTTCGGCAATAAGCGGCCAACCCTGGCCGTCAGGTTTCGGCCAGAAGGGATCATTCCGATGCGTCTACAAAATTGGCATTTAGAACGACGCGCCAGGCTGGAACCCGCCATTCAGTTCGGTCGCCCGGTAAATCGCACCTTTGGAAGTCCGGCAACGACAACGGCTTCGGCTCCTATCAGCGCGCCATCGGTATCTGTCGGCTTATCCAGCCCCATCCGCGCGCTGGTGCTGTACAGCGTTGCATAGGGGGTAAAACGTGATGGCGTTCTAAGAAAACAGGATGGGGTAAACAAGGCCGTCAGTTGGAGAAAAGCGCTGACCACCTGTCACCGAACAGGGTGATGGCCAGGCCTGCGAGCATCACCATCGCCCCGGCCAACTTGACGACAGACACCGGTCTTTCCAGTGCCCCCATCAAGCCGAAATGATCGATTACCAAAGACGAAATGATCTGCCCGGCGATTGCGAGGCCAAGCAGGGCTGACAGACCGATTTTCGGCGCAAGCACCACATAGCTGAGCAACGCGCCGGCTCCCAGCAAGCCGCCTACCAGACTCCATAAAGGCTGGGCAGGAATAGCCGCCAGTGAGGCCACTATCCCGCCGCGCATTAATGAAAAAATGCCCAGACATACTGCTCCGGCAGTAAAAGAAAACAACGCCGCCGCTATGGAATCTCCACCCACACCTTTAGCGAGTTGGCCATTCAGCGTGGTCTGCAAAGTGATGCCAAGCCCCGCGCAGACGGCTAGCAGGTAGTAGGCTGCGTTCATCTCGTGCCTCCTTACTTGGCTGACTCAAGCGGCAGGAATTTCTCGACAAATATGTCCGGCTGGTAGCCAGCAGCAGCAAACAGATGCTCACGGGACTCGTCGATTGCCGCACGCAAACTTTCGCCGTCCACGCCCAGCACCTTGCCGCCACGTTTGACGATGCGTCCGCCAATCATGACCGTGTCGACGTTGCTGCGTTCTGCTGCGTGTACCACGGTGCCGAAAGCGTTACCTGATGGGTAAAGGTTGATGTCCTGCGCGTTGATAAGAATCAGATCAGCTTGCTTGCCGGGGACCAGGCTGCCGACTTTGTCCAGCAAGCCGGCACAGGCGGCGCCGTCGACCGTGGCGGCTTTGAGCAGGTCATGAGCTGGCAGGGTCACTACCGGATGATGTTCTGCGCCGCAGCAGCGCTGATGGTGCATGCCCATAACGCGCTGCAGATAGAACGCCACCCGCATCTCCATGAACATGTCGCCGCTGTAGGAGGTTTCGTTATCGACACTCAGTCCCGGGCTGATGCCGTGACGCTGGGCAGACTGCATGGCGAACATTCCATCTTCAATGCCGTAGTGGGCATCTGAACGCGGGCATACGTTGACCCGAACGCCAGCCTCGCGAAGGATTTTCCAGCCGGCGTCCGGCAGCGCGGTGCAGTGGTTGAAGATGTTGTCGGAGCGCAGCAGCCCCTCCCGATGCAATCCTTCCAACTCAGCCGCCATGTCCCCGCCAAAAAACTCGGTGATGATAGGCAGCCCTAGGCGTCGGGCCTCAGCCCACAGCTCAGGCTCCAGCTGCGCCATTACCGCCAGAGAGAGCAGCGGGTTGTCGCCTTTCTTGATGTATTTTTCCTGCAGACGCTCCAGATTGCCCGGCCAGTGGGCTTTGTCCCACTCACCCGCAACCGGCGCCCCCGAGGCGTGTAAGGCGCGTATGCCTGCATCGAGCAGCGCTTCGACAGCGGCATCGGAGTGCTCACCGGTGCGGCTGTTATGCGAGTTGTCCACCAGCGTCGTGATACCGGCATCGATGCAGCCCAGTGCGCTCAGGAGGTTGCCGATATACATGTCTGCCGGGCGATAGTATTTGGCGAACGAGAAGTGGGTTGCGTTGCAGTAGTCCTCCAGGGTTGCGGCGTTCGGATTGATTCGTCGTAGTTGCCCTTCCCAAGAGTGGCGGTGCGTGTCGACCATGCCGGGCATGGCAATCATGCCGGACGCCTCGATTACAACGGCATCGCAGGCATCGAGGTCTTCACCAATGGCCGTGATGGTGCTGCCCTCGATAAGGATATCGCCGCACGCCAGATTGCCGATATCGCCATCCATGCTCAGCACGGTGGCGCCGCGAATAAGTGTACGAGCGGCCGGAGCGGCCGGGGCTTGCATGATGCTGCGGTAGTATTCAGCCATTTCAGTACGCCTCTTCAAATTTCGTTGGAAGAAATGTACGCAAGGCGATACTGCGGGAAAAAGATGATTAAACTGTTTTTATTATTCAAGAATGACGAATAATAATGCTTTCCCCGGTTACTGCTTTGAGGCTGCTAACAGTCATGGATCGTATTCAAGCAATGCAGGTATTCGTCCGTGTGGCTGAGGCAGGAAGCTTTATCCAGGCGGCGCAGACGCTCTCTCTGCCGGCCTCGACGGTTACCAGCACCGTCAAGAATCTTGAGAAGTACCTGCAGGTGCGCTTGCTAAATAGAACAACACGCCGGGTCAGCCTAACGCCTGAGGGCGCGCAGTACCTGGGGCAGTGCCGAGAGATACTTGAGCTGATTGAACACACCGAAACCAGCCTGACGGACTCCGTAAAACGGCCGCAGGGGCGTTTGCGGGTCGATATGCCAGGCGGCATTGCACACTTCATCGTCATGCCAAACCTGCACGACTTTTACACTTGCTACCCGGATATCTACCTGATGATCGGCGTCAACGATCGGCAGGTTGATCTGATTCAGGAGGGCGTCGATTGCGTTATTCGCACAGGTGAGCTTGATGACTCAACGCTTGTTGCGCGCCCACTGGGCCGGTTTCGCTGGGTCACCTGTGCGTCTGTTGCCTATCTCGAAGAAAACGGTTCTCCTCAAACACCACTGGATTTGTCACACCACCGGGCCATCCATTACTTTTCGGGCCGCGCAAGGCACGCGGGCGAAATGCGCTTCGCACGCGGTACTGAAAAGATCTCAGTTCCGGTAAACGGTACAGCCGCCGTCAACGAGACTGGGCTCTACATCAAAATGTGCCTTGATGGTTTCGGATTGATTCAGCTTGCTGAGAACGTCGTCAGCGAACACCTGCAAGAGGGTCGGTTGGTCGAAGTGCTTGCTGACTGGCAGCCCGCCTCGGTTCCTGTGCACCTGCTATATCCGCATCAGCGCTTTCTGTCGCCGGCTGTGAGCGCATTCGCTGATTGGATAGCGGGGCTTATCCGAGACGAGTAATCGAGAAAAACCACGAGTCACCGATCTTCTTCGCAGGCCATTACCGAAAACTTGCTAGGCGTCCGCTTTTGGCCGAAAGCAGACGGCCAAATAGCCAGCTTCTTGGCGCCGTTGTCACGGGACAGGTCCACAGATACTTTTAGCATTCACTCAATGCAAATCCGAAGTCGTCACTGGACACTTGAGCGGCTTCGTTAAGCCGCTGGCGCAGCGCAGCCGTTAGCTGCCTTTCCACCTCCCATGGATCAGATAGAGCAGCGAGCTTTGGCGCCAATTGGGGAGATAAGCTCATCAGCGATTGGTTGAGCGAACGTGCCGTCTCATATGCAGCCTTTTGCACGAAGCTGATCTCGACCAGTTCACCCTGCGCCTTGCGAAACTCCATCTCAGCCATCCGCGCCAGGTAATGCTCGCGATGCGCTCGTGCTTTCTGAAAGTCAGGAGTCTGCCCTTGCACAGGATCAGCGGGCGGCGGCGCAGCCATGTTAGTCGGCTCGGATTGGGCTGCGACGTGACTGTACACATCACGCTGAAGCCGGTCCTGTTGGTGGCGAGCAGCGACGGCAGCCTTGCTAGGGTCGGCGGTATCGCGGATCAAAGCTTCAGTGGCCAGTACGTCGACCTGCTTGCCGTTGGGCGACAGGACCAGTCGACCGTTTTCTTTGAGCCAGGTGATATAGCTCGGTGAGCGCCCGATGTGCGCCGCGAAGGCGCTTTTTGACAGGTACGTGGCAGTGCTCATAAGCCCTCCTTTTCAGCGGCTTTTCAATGAATCCTTTCAAGATTTTAGTGGATTGAAATTTCAGTAAGCGGGCGGGCCTCCCACTAACACGATCCCGCGGGTTTCCGACCCCGTGTCCTTTGGAAGTCCCCAGGGTCCCCGGCGGTTTTCTGCCTGGTCCGGCCGGTCAAGCCTGCATCCGAATGCCATGCCCTGCCCCATCCCTTTGGAAAGACGGACATCCCTGCAAAGCTTTCAGCTAGAGAGAATCCGCGAGTTCGCTAACCCGTGTAGGGGGCGGCCCTCAGGGAGGACCCGTGAAATCTGCACCCTATCCGACCTGCCCGGCTCATGCCTTCGGCTCGGCCTCGCTCAGGTCCAGCCGCTTGGCCACCCAGCGTTCGTACAAGCTGATGGCGACGTCCGCGCCGGCCATCGCGGTCAGGCAACGTAGGGCGCCCGCTGTCCAGATCGGCAAGCCCGCACCGACCAGCAACATCATCGCTGACACGCCGCAGACGATGCAGGCGCCGGACCGAAGTGCGAGGCGGCGCAGTAAGGCCCAGCCTCGTGCCCCATCCTTGTCAGCGCGCCACATCTCGCCGGACACGCCGCCAACCAATGACAGGGCAATCACCAACCAGATCGGCATCTCTGCCAGTGCCTGTTGCTCGTTCGTCATTACCCTGCCCCTTAAACAAAAAGACCCGGCGCTATGGCCGGGTCGGGTGGTGGGTGGCCTGCCGCGCTTTGCGGTCGCACCCATCGAAGATGGCCCCTTTTTACAGCTCGATTCTGGTGGCAGCAAGGCCGTTTTAATGCCATCCGGTGAATGTGTGGGTGACGCCCGGTGAACGGCTGGCGAATGTCGGTGAATATCTCAACACGGCTGGCTTTTGCTTCTGTTGTTTTAGCGGCGTCCCATACGTCCCACTTCTCTAAAACAAGGTGGGACGTCGGAAAGCCCCACAGATTGGGGGCGTTGCCCCACCGTCCTACTTTTCTTTCTCTTTTCTCGTGTATAGAGAGAAATTTAAAAAGCACGCGTGCGCGTGAACGCGCGTACCTGTGCCCGCTACGCATACACGGGTGGGAGGTAAAAAAGGTGGGACGGTGGGACAGCCCAACAACGACAAGGCCTGCGCCCGTCCCATTGCTGCAAAAGCAGTAGGACGGACGCAGGCCGGTGGGACGGCGTAAGCCAGAGGGATGCCCACGATCAAGCCGCTTCCCCCAGGAGGAAGTGCTCGACCACGATGTGGGCGTCATGCAGGCGTTGGTAGTAGACGTTGCGTGTGCAGCCACTGCGCGTCAGACGTGCCGCCAAGGGCGCGTCAGGCTGGAAGTAATGCACCTGCACCACGGTCATCAACTCGGGGTCGAGGCGTTTCTTGACGATGCGCTCAATGTCCAAAGACGCCTCGAGCGGCACCCTGCTCCCGCGCCTACCGCGCACCAGTTGGCCACCGCTCTCCATCATCATGGCTACCATGTTGCCGCCCGAGTAACCGGCAGCCACCTCGTCGCTGTGCAGCTCCTGCGCCCATTGCTTGAGGGCCATGTCGATCGCTTTAATCATCGAAGCACGGCTCCTCGAACTCAGGTTGCTCCAGCGCAGGCGCCCTGCCCCAATGCTCGGGCTTCTTGTACGCCCAGGGCCGCTGACCACTCTTGTTCAACGCGCCGAGACGGAAGCGTCGCCAGCCGAGCCGGTGCAGGATCGCGCCGACGCGCATCTGCTCCGGTTTGCCCCAATGACCGGGATCGAGCTTGAGCGCCTGATTCATCACCTCGCTGCCGGTGGTGGTCTCGCCGATCTGCGACTCTTCGAGCCAAGTCAGGATCGGTGTTTCCCATTCGTCCACCACGAAGCGTTCGTCCTGCTCCTCGCTGAACATCGGCGCCTCCTCACGGGTCACCCACCAGAGGTCGCCGGCCTCGAAGCAGAACACCGCTTCGGCCCACAGTTGGTCGCGGATCTCGCGCAGCAACGGCACGTCAACCTTGGTACAGGCCACCGGCCAATACCGACGGTTGCCGGTGGCGTCCTTGAGGTATTCGTCCTGGTTGGTGGTACCTACGAAGACACACTGGCGTGGCACGTCCAGGGTTCTGCGGCCGTAGCTCTCACGGTAGGTGTCGGTCGACGCCGAGAAGAACTGCTTGGCCTTGGTGCTCTCGGCCTTGTTGAAGCTGTCCAGCTCGCCGAGTTCGACGATCCACTTGCCGCGAATCGCCTGGAAGCCGTCCTTGTCACCGAGGGCAAACGGCGTATCCATGAACCACTCACCGCCGAGCACGCTCATGGCGGTCGACTTACCGGCGCCCTGTACGCCTTCGAGGATCATCACCGAGTCCGCCTTGCAGCCGGGTTTCATCACCCGTGCCACGGCCGAGATCAGCCAGCGCTTGCCGACCTTGGAGGTGTAGTCGGTTTCCTTGACCCCCATCACATCGGTCAGCCAACGCTCCAGGCGCGGCACACGATCCCATTCGAGCTTTTTCAGGTACTCGCGCACCGGGTGAAAGGCGTGGTCGTGCGCAACGACACTGACCGCCTCGATCACGTGCGAGGACTTCACGCGCAGGTTGTACTGCTGCGCGAGCCACTTCATCACTCGCACGTCATCAATGTCGGCCCACTCGCCGATGCCACCGCCATAGGGCGCTGCACGCAACTTGACGATCTTCGAGCTGAAGGCGCAGTAGCTGATCACCCCGGCCCAGCGTTCGTCGTGAGCGAGGATCAATTCGACGTTCTGCATGTGCGCGATCAAGGCGCCGCTTTCACTGCGGGCCAGCTGATCTTTCCAGCCACCGGCAGCCGGTGGGCGGACCACCGCAAGCACTTGTCGGCGAACTGCGTCGAGGCCTTCGGCGACGTGCAGGTCGTTGAAATCGGTCCACTTCTCGTGGCGCTCGACCGCGAAGATCGGCGCAACGACCTGGGCACCAACGATCAGCGCGGCGTTGCTGGCCTTCTCTTCGCCGGGGTTCCAGGCATCGCCATTGGGCTTGGTGGTTTTCCAGTCGTCATCGCGGCAGATGATCAGCGGGCAGCCGGCAAAGCGTTCACGCATGACCTTGCACACGGCCAGCAGGTTGCCCGCATCGAAGGCCACTGCCACCGCGAGCGACGTCGCCATGTGCAGGCTGGCGCCGGTGGCGTAACCCTCACAGACCAGCACCGGTTCGCCCGGTACCGGATGCGGGCCGAGCAGGTGAAAGGTGCCCTCCTTCGCCATCCCGTAAGGCCAGTAGGACTTGTCGCGGCCGGTGTCTTCCTGCTTGTTCGGAAAGATCACTTGCAGGCCCATGATCTGATCACGGGCGTTCTTCATTGGGACCAATACGGCGCCGGTGCGTGGCGCGTAGCGGACGTTGATGCCGACGATCTGTTTGCGGTCCAGGTAATCGCTGCGCCCGGTGGTCGGCATGCGCTCGAACAAACCTTGCGCCCTTTTCGCGGCCCGCCGCGCAGCGTTATTCGCGATTTCCGCGGCTCGGCGCTTGGCTTCTTCCTGGCGAGCGCGCATCACTTCGCGTTCTTCCAGCGACATGCGGCCGGCCTTGACCTTGATCTTCTGCGTCTCACCCGAACGCCAGTCACCGAAGGCGCCGAAGATCAGCGTGTCGCCCTTCTCCGTGCGCTGCTCGTGGACCACGTACCAGCCGTTCTTTTCCTTGCCCTTGTCCTGCGAAGTCTTGCAGCGGGTCAGCTTGCCGAACACCAGCGGTTGCGCCGGCTCCAGACCGTAATCGGCGAATTGCCCCAACACTTCATCGAGCATGCTGAATCCCCCGCTCAGAGAGGGACTGGCAGCTGATGCACTGCGAGCAACCCGGCTGGGCCAGGCGGCGGGCTTCCGGGATTGGATCGTCACAGGCTTCGCAGAACAGCAAGGAATGCGCAGCGCTTTCGGCCTTGGCAGCGCTGCGCGCGGCCATGGCCTGATCGATGCGTTCCTGCACCAGATCGTTGGCGAAATCGGCGATGTCAGCCACGGTCGGCACCTCGCGTGGTCTGGTTGACGTAGGTGGCGCGGTTGAACAAACCCAGCAGACCTTGAATACCTCGGAACACCTGCAGACGAATCGCCGCCAATTCCTGATCAGTCACTACACCGTCGCCAATGCTCTTGGCCCAGGTCTCGGCGAGATCCGCGACCTGACGAAAGTACTCGGCGATACCGGTCGTGAGGGTTTCAGGCATGTCATAGGTGTAGGTGTCGGCCAACTCCTGCCAGATCGTGTCACCGACCAGCGCATGCACCGCATCGAGAATGCGGCGGTCCTTGGTCAGTTCGAGGATCTCGCCGAATTCCTGAATGTTGATGGAGTGGCTCGGATGGGTTGGCGACAACTTATGCTGCAGCGTGGTCGGGTTACGACCGGTCGTGGCTGCGATGGCAGCAGCGCCGCCCGGGTAATCGCGAGCGGCGTGGTACAGCGCTAAATCGAGCGGCAGGATTTCCCGCTGCGCCCGTTCCAGAGAACTGAGAGCGATTCGGCTCATGGCATTAATCCTAAAAGTTGCCAGTGCCGCGCGACAGAAGTTGGTGATACATTTGCCGCGTGGTCTGGAGAGGCCCAAAGCCGGCTAGGTTCGTAAGACCAACACCGGCACCGTGCCGGGGCGAACAATCCGTTGTTCCCCCTGGCGCAACAGCTGCCCGCTCTGTGGTAAGAACGGCAGCAACACCAAGGCTTCCGAGCCTTGGAAACGCGATGAAGGTTGGCAGCATGTGGTGTGCTCGCCTTCCAACATCGCGACCCGACCGCATTGTGGTGATGCTATCGGGAGAAACTGGGCGACCCTTGGGTCGCCTTTTTTCTATGCAACTTGGAAGCTTTCCTTTTCCGGAGGAAACACATCATCAAGACTGCATGGCGTGCCTAGCTTATTGAGCGCTCTGACTATGGCTCTGCACTCCGCCAGTCCAGCAATTCGGCGCCCAGCCTCATAGTTGCTAATACGTGCTTGGGTCCATCCAAGAGCTACAACGAGCTCCTTTTGCTTAATGCCAGACTTTTCTCGATGCTCGGCGATTAGATTCATGCTGTCCTCCAATTGGCTGCGGCCATCTTAATCACGAATTGCAGATATTTCAACACGTAAAGTGATTATAAATAATTTCAGTGCGTGGTAAAAAAAGCACATGAACACACTAGGCTCACGTATCAAGCAGTATCGAAAAGCCAAAGGTATGAGCCAACAGGCTCTTGCTTACGCCTGCGGATGGGAATCACAGTCTCGAATAGGTAACTATGAGAAAGGGGCTCGACAGCCAAATCTCCACGACCTAAAAAAAATCGCGGAGGCACTGGGGGTATCTTTTCCAGACCTTGTAGCTGGGAAAGATCGATCCGACATTGAATCGTACCCAGATGTAATACAAGGCCGGATTCGATCCGAAGACGGACTTGTTGCGGCATACGGCAGATCCAGAGATAAAGACCAGCCGGTTAGCAGCCTCGTCGGCTGGGCAAAGGATGGCAAGGTACCTGTCCTATCAAATGCGCAAGTGAGCAGTGAAGGTTTCTTCGAAGCAGTTGAGCCTCCACCTGGCCAAGGCGAAGGATTTCTTAACATACATAGTGATGATCCGGATGCTTACGGCTTAAGAGTTCTTGGCGATAGTTTGATGCCCCGAATCAAAAACGGTGAGTTCGTTCTTATAGAGCCGAACAAGCGTTTCTACAGTGGGGACGAGGTCATAGTACGAACCTCCTCCGGCAAAGCTATGATTAAAGAATTCATCTATCTCCGTGACGGAATGTACCGACTCGATAGCGTCAATACCGATCACGAGACTCTCCACATTGCGGAAAATGAAGTGGAAGAAATCCATCTAGTAGGTGGAATCCTCAAATCCTCCCGCTTTTTATACAGTGCCGCGACCTATTAATCACATAATGTGTTGACACGATCAAGCACAATACGTGATATTTGCCTCACTCATTACCACAGAGCGAGGCAATACCTATGCGCACCACAGCATCCCTGCATATCCATCCTGCATGCGTCAGCAATCGCAAACTGATCGAACAGCTGCAGCTCGCCACGGGCTGCTTGGTCGTCATTCATAACAGCAAACCCAAGCTTGTCGCTGAGCCCTGTCAGCCCTCTCCTGTCGATCCGAACGGCGGAGGGCACGCGGCATGATCAAGTACAAGATCGACAACCGCACCCTGCAGTTGCTCAATGCACAGGTCAACCTGACCGAGACCTTCAAACACGTCCTGCGCACAGCGCCGAAGCGCGAGTGCCTGGCATTCCGTCTCAAGGCCGAACGCGGCCCCGTGGAAAGCACTTTTGTCATCGAGCTGGGCAGTGAACGCCACACGCTGACCCTGCCGAACGACAAGAAGATGCACCTCAAGCTGGCCGACTTCATCGAGGAGATTGCCAACGGCCCGCTTGATCCGAGCAGCACCAGCGACCTGGTGCATCGCGCACATGCCGATCGCCAGTACGGATGCTTCGACGTCCAGGACAAGCAGCGGGTATTCGAGCTGATTCGTACCGGCGGCGTGCTGAGCCTCGACATGGGCTTCGATCTGCCGCTGCACGTGGTTGTTCATCGCCCGCACACTCTCTCCTGCATCACCGCCATCCTCAGCATCGGCAAGAAGAGTCCGCGCACCCGGTGTTTTACCGCGTGTGGTACCGATGTCGAAATCTACGGCAAGGTCAGCGAATCCATCAGCCAAATTGCTGCAGCGGCCACTCCTGCCGCACACGCGGTTTAAGGAGGGCGCCATGGAACGCACCCTCGCCCAAGCGGCCGCTCATCTCGGCCTGACCCGTCCTAAGCTCATCGCCCGCATGCGCGAAAAGGGCCTACTCAAGGGAAACCTGCCGGCGGACCTTGAGCGCGACAACGATTATCTACGGATCAAGGACAGCCCCTGGTACGACGAGAAATACGGCATGCAGTACAGCCAGTCGACGCGGGTCAAGCAGGACGGCATCCGCTGGCTGGCCGAGCAGTTGAACATTCATCTTCCCGCCATCCCGGCAGACCGCCGTGACGTGGCCTAGGGAGTACGCCCGCCAGATCGTTGCCATGCGCACACGCGAGGAGCGCAACGCCGCGCTCCTCGAAGTGCCCGAACATCTGCGCGGGCTGACCAGACGCCACTGCCTGAACGCTTGGAACCACCCGGCACGACAACAACGTAAGGAGGCTCGACAAGACCATGAGTAACGCTACGCAGAATCCGCTTCGCCTTCATCCGGCGCCTGAATCGACCACTGTTGAAATGCTCTATCGCACTTTCGGAAATGTGCTGATCCCGCTGGAAAAAATTCGGGAGGCCTATTTTCGCAACCTGAATTCACAGTTGTTCGTGACTGAGATCTACAACGGCCGGATTCAGCTTCCGATCACCACGATCGACGCCAGCCGCAAGGCACTCAAATACGTGCACATACGACACATGGCCTCATTGATCGACATCTGCGCCTACAAAGCCGATGAGGACATGCAGCGACAGCACGACGGCCAACGCCCTGTTGCCCCCACACCACTGACGGCTGTCACCACCGGCCAGCGACAATCCCAGGAGCACACCACATGATGACCCCAATACAAATCGGTGCACTCGTCACCCTGATAGTTCTGGCCGCCCTGCTGCTCTGGGGCGGTTACATCATGGGCCGCAGCGATGGCCTGGAAACAGGCCTGCGCGAGGGTGAAGACATCCAGCGCGCCGCAAGCGCCAAAACCATCCGCGAGCTTCAGGCCTCCCTGCAGTTCATCCGGGCCGATCACGCGCGCCTGGCACACACCTGCAAACGAATTGAAGCAGGTCTACTCTTCGGCCCGGCCGAGCACCAGACGCTGATCGATATCGGAGAGCTGCTGCGGGTCGCCGCCGAGACCTTCAGCGCCTTTCGTACGGGCAAGAAGCTTGAGCGTGATGCCCGGTCCCAGCGCGAACAGGTGCTTGCGATGGCTGCGCAGCTGCAACCAAGAGTTGATGGCAGCAAGGTCGGACAACCACTCTCCAGCACTGCGCAAGTCACTGTGGAGGCTGCGTGAATGAGTTGGCTCTTTTCGCAGGCGCTGGTGGCGGAATACTCGGCGGCCACCTCCTCGGCTGGCGAACCGTCTGCGCCGTTGAGCGTGATGCCTTCGCCGCACAGATTCTGGCGCAACGACAAACCGATGGACTGCTCCCGCCTTTCCCGATTTGGTCTGACGTGTGCAGTTTTGACGGACGCCCATGGCGAGGCCTTGTTGACGTGGTTTCGGGAGGATTTCCTTGTCAGGACATCTCGGTTGCAGGCGCCGGCCTGGGTATCGCCGGCGCCCGCTCCGGACTGTGGCGGCAGATGGCACGAATTACCGATGAGGTACGACCGCGCTACGTCGAACTGGAGAACTCACCATTGCTTGTGGGAAGAGGACTTGCCTTGGTGCTCGGTGACCTTGCCGAAATGGGGTATGACGCGCGATGGGGTGTTATCGGAGCGGCTGACCTCGGCGCCCCTCATCAGCGTGACCGGATCTGGCTCATCGCAGAAGACACGCGTCAGACGGTGGCCAACACCCGTGGCGAGCATGGCAAAGGGATCCTCCCCGGCCGCATTGACTCGCCGTTCCGGGGCCGACCGCTCGAACGATCGCCTGGATCACGCCGTGATGGCACTGGATGGTGGTCATCTGAGCCCGGAATGGGCCGAGTGGCTGATGGGGTGGCCCATCGGGTGGACCGACTTAAGGCCATTGGCAACGGACAGGTTCCAGTCGTGGCAGCAAGCGCATTCGAAGCGCTCTGTATTTCCTAGCAAGGAGGCAGCATGAACATTCAATTTCTTAGCCATGAGCAGGTTTGCGAGCTAACCGGAGCTAAAACTAAAGCCGGTCAGATAACGGTACTGAAGCGCAATGGCATTCGTCATACCATCAAGCGCAATGGCTGGCCTTGCGTGATTGCGTCCGCGCTGACAGGAGCAACTACCAACGCGACAGAAACTCCAACGTGGCAGCCGCGCCTGGTGGGATAAATGGGACGAAGACCAACAAAGCCGGGGAGCATTCCTCGGCTGCGCGAGAGAAAACGCGGCAACACCACCTATTACCTCTATGACACTGGCGGGAAACCACGCAAGGAAATCCCGCTAGGTACAGATTACGGCCTAGCCATACTAGAGTACGCAAAACTCGAAAAAAGCCGCGTCTCTCAAGCTCTGACACAAACCGTACTTACCTTTGCTTACGTAGCCGAGCTTTATATGAATGAGGTGGTTCCCACAAAAGCCCACGCCACCCAAAAGGACAACGCGCGCGAACTGAAAAACCTTCTTCTGTTCTTCAACGACCCGCCCGCTCCTCTAGAAGCTATCGAACCAAAACATGTCAGCCAGTACCTTCGTCATCGTGGCAAGACAGCACCTATTCGCGCGAATCGGGAGAAGGCACTACTCAGCTCCATCTGGAACTTTGCTCGCGAGAATGGCTATACATCCTTGGCAAATCCTTGCTCAGGCGTGAAAGGCAATAAAGAAACCGGTCGCGACATATATGTTGAAGACGACATACTTGCCCGAGCCTACCGGCATGCCGATCAGCCATTGAGGGACGCTTTGGACCTGTTCTACCTAACGGGCCAGAGGATCGCAGACACATTGAAGATGGATGAGCGAGACATAAAAGACGGAAAGCTCTCCGTTCAGCAAGGCAAGACCGGGGCTAAACGAAGGATCGAGATCATTGGTGAGCTCAAAGTCGTAATCGATCGAATCATGACACGAAAGGCTGGACACAAAATCAGATCAACACGTCTGGTAGTAATCGACTCTGGGCAGCCAATGACGACCAGCATGCTCAGAAAGCGGTTTGATGACGCCAGGGAAGCAGCCGGAATTCCAAAAGCAGAATTCCAGATGCGCGACCTAAGAGCAAAAGCGGCGACGGATAAGGAGGAGTCAACAGGGAGCATCCGAGAAGCTAGGGACCAGCTAGGACATACAACCGTTGGGATGACAGAACAGTACATCCGAATGCGCAAGGGGATGAAGGTTACCCCTACGAAGTGACTGACGGTCACGAATTGCGGAAAAGATTTTTTGATTGCGGAAAAAAGAATTAAGGGCTTGCATGAGGTATGTCATGCAAGCCCTTGATATTCGTGGTGCCCGAAGCCGGAATCGAACCGGCACGCCCTTACGAGCGGGGGATTTTAAGTCCCATGCGTCTACCAGTTTCGCCATTCGGGCGGTAGCGCGGTGTTGCTTTATTCTGATGACGATTCACAGTCCTGACAGGAACTGTGCATCGGTGACAGAGGGGGAAATATATACATCACTTCCCGGTGAAGCAAGTTTGCAGTTGTCGTTTCAAAGACTAAATCTTTCAGTGCAACGCAAATAAAAAAGCTCCGTAAATCATGGATCTACGGAGCTTGTTTATAGTGGAGGCCGAGGTCGGAATCGAACCGGCGTAGGCGGATTTGCAATCCGCTGCATAACCATTTTGCTACTCGGCCTCAAAACATTTGCTGTCAGTAGCGCAACAACAAACGCTGTATAAACTTGGAGCGGGAAACGAGACTCGAACTCGCGACCCCGACCTTGGCAAGGTCGTGCTCTACCAACTGAGCTATTCCCGCTTGGTGTGGCGCATTCTATAGATTCCAGATGCCCCGTCAACCCTTTGATTCAAAAAAGTTTTATTTCTTTTCAACATCGGTCTTCAGATGTGGCCAGGCAGCTCGAAGGTATTGAACCATCGACCACAAGGTCAGACCTGCCGAGACCATCAGCAACGCATAACCGATGAAAACCCAGAAACTGAAATCCTTGGGGTTTGCCAGGAGGATCACCAGTGCGAGCATCTGCGCAGCAGTTTTCCACTTGCCCAGATTCGATACGGCTACATGGGCCCGGGCACCGAGTTCGGCCATCCACTCACGCAGCGCCGAGACAACGATCTCGCGACCGATGATGACAGCGGCCGGTAAAGTGAGCCATAGGTTGCCATGTTCTTGCACCAGCAACACCAAGGCAACAGCAACCATCAGTTTGTCAGCGACAGGATCCAGAAACGCACCAAACGGCGTGCTTTGCTCCAGGCGTCGCGCGAGATAGCCGTCGAGCCAATCCGTTGCCGCCGCGAAAGCGAATACCGAACTTGAGGCCAGATAGCTCCATTGGTAAGGCAGGTAGAACAACAGAATGAAGATCGGGATGAGCAGGACGCGGAGAACGGTAATCAGATTAGGGATATTCATCGGCACAACTGGCTACGAGGTGAATGGGCATTCTACTCACTATGCAGGTTTGCATAAATCGACTCTGCTAGCTTTTTGCTGATCCCCGGTGCTTTGGCGATCTCTTCGATGCTTGCACGAGACAGCTCCTGCAATCCACCAAAATGTTTCAACAAGTCCCGACGCCGGGTCGGCCCGACGCCCGCAACGCCTTCCAGCGTGGAGGTGCGGCGGGTCTTGCCGCGCCGTGCACGGTGGCCAGTGATTGCAAAGCGGTGGGCTTCGTCACGGATCTGCTGAATCAGATGCAGTGCCGGCGAATCACCCCGCAAGGTGAACTCGTTTGCAGCATCATTCAGATACAAAGTCTCGAATCCCGCCTTGCGTGTTGCACCCTTTGCGACCCCCAGCAAGATCAAATCCGGAACAGCCAGTTCGTTGAGCACATCACGCGCCATCGACAGCTGTCCCTTGCCGCCGTCCACCAGCAGGATGTCCGGCAACTTGCCCTCGCCTTCCTTCAGCTTGCTGAAGCGTCGGGTCAGAGCCTGATGCATGGCGGCGTAATCGTCGCCTGCGGTCACGCCTTCGATGTTGTAGCGGCGGTAATCGGACTTGATCGCCCCTTCCGGGCCAAATACCACGCAGGAGGCCACCGTCGCTTCACCGCTGGAGTGGCTGATGTCGTAGCACTCAAGCCGTTGCGGCGGCTCATCGAGATTCAACACTTCTGCCAGCGCTTCGAAACGTGCGGCAACGTGTTGACGGTTTGCCAGCCTGGCGCCGAGTGCCTGTTCGGCATTGGTCACGGCCAGTTGCTGCCAGCGCGCCCGCGTGCCGCGAACCCGATGACTGATGCTCAACTCACGCCCGCGCAACGCCTGAATGGCCTCGATCAGCGCAGGAAAATCTTCGTGCACGACGTTGACGATCAACTCGCTCGGCAAGTCGCGTTCCGGGCTGCTGATGAAGTATTGCCCGAGGAACGCGGCCATGACCTCTGCCACATCCTCTTCGATCCCGACCTGGGGGAAGAAATTCTTGCTGCCAAGTACCCGCCCTCCCCGCACGCTGATCAGGTGGACGCAGGCACCGCCCGGGTTGACGAACGCGGCGATCACATCGATATCGCCCGTGCCGCCCTCCATGCTCTGCTGATCTTGCACCCGACGCAGCAAGGCGATCTGGTCGCGCAGTTCGGCGGCGCGTTCGAACTCGAGGTTGATTGCAGCCTCTTCCATCGCCGTCGACAGCTCATTGGTCAACGCATGGCTGCGTCCTTCGAGAAACATCACCGAGTGACGCACATCCTCGGCGTAAACCTCAGGCTCGACCAAGCCGACACAGGGCGCCTTGCAACGCTTGATCTGGTATTGCAGGCATGGCCGGGTCCGGTTCTTGTAATAACTGTCCTCGCACTGACGCACGAAGAACGTCTTCTGCAACAGGCTGAGGCTCTCGCGAATCGCCCCGGCGCTCGGATAAGGGCCGAAATATTTGCCCTTGGCCTTCTTGGCCCCGCGATGAATGCTCATGCCGTGTCGAACCGCCAACAGCGTCAGTTCGACATCGCTGCTGATCGAGAGCTTCTCGAAAATGCGGTAGCGGTAAGTGTTCACGGTTTTCGGCGACAAACACAATTTGTCGGAAATGATCTGAACCTTCTGACAACCGACAATCATCAGCGCAATCTGGATTTCCCGTTCCGACAACGCGTCGAACGGTGAATCATTGGTCGGCTGAAAGGATTTGATCGCCAATTGCTGGGCAATCTGAGGGCTGATATAGCGCTGCCCGGCAAACACCAGGCGAATGGCCTGAACCATTTCCGGCAATCCGGCGCCCTTGGTCAGATACCCCGCCGCACCGGCCTGCAACAACCGCGTAGGAAACGGATCTTCCTCACAAACGGTGACCGCGACCACTTTGATGTCGGGATGACTTCGCAACAGTTTGCGTGTGGCTTCGAGACCGCCGATGCCCGGCATCTTGACGTCCATCAGCACCACGTCAGGCTTCAACTCACGGGCCTTGATGAGGGATTCTTCCCCGGACTCGGCCTGGCCTACCACCTGCAAGCCATCGATATCGGCCAGCATTCGTGTAATGCCTGTACGAACGAGATCATGGTCGTCGACCACTAGCACCCTAATCAAGCAGACACCTCGCGATATGGTCTTATTGGGATGCCGGACACCTTAGCAAAAAGTGCCGGGCAGACCTAGCGGCAAGCGACATATAAAAAGTTTCAAGTCTTCATCGAGGGCTTGCCAGCCGTGGGTTTCAGAGCACAGGTGTACTGAAATCGAGCTGCATCCGCAGGAAACACTCGTCCTCGCCCTGCACAAACATTCCTTTTCTTAGATACAGATTTTGCGCCGGGTTGTTTTTGAACACCGTCAGGCGCAACGCCGGGCGCCGCTCCAGTCGAGCCATCGCAACAACCTGATCGATCGCCCAGGAACCCGCGCCCTGGCCTTGAGCGCTTTCGACGATCTGCAATTCGCGGATATACATAGCCCGAGCATCACGACTCAGGCTGAAATATCCCACCCGTTCACCGTCACGCAGGATCAACCAGTTATCGCGCCCGGCCCAGGCGACATCGAACGCCTCGTCCTGCCACAGCAAGTCATAGTGAATGTAGTAGCGGAGCATGTTTCGGCAAGTCAGTTTTCGCGCAAACGACAGGTCGGCGGGTGTAGCCTGGCGTAACTCGACACTCATTCCGACCTCGATCTTCTTCAAGTTCATGACCCTTTCTTAAGCACACGTTCAGAAGCAGAGTGTGTCACACCCTGGCGGGCGCTCAACCCATAGAGTCTCTCGGGTGCCTGCGATAGCAATTTCTGATTGCTGACGCGCAGCAGCCTCTAGTAAGCTCGGCGCATTCTTTGGAGACAGTTCATGCTCAACACCCTCTCACAGCTTCGTACCGCCAGCGCCTCGCGCTCGGTTGCGGCTGCCCGGGTGAACGGCGCCTGCGCTCCTGCAAGCTTTTATTTTGGGTATTGGTTTAGCCACTGGCGCGCCTGATACCCACACGGCGCCCATTTGAACGGGTCGCCTACCAGAGATTTCTCAACCCCCGGTCGGCCTCCCGACCGGGGGTTTTGTTTTTTCAGGCCCGAACTTTCTCAGCAACACATCAGACACTTTGAGGATTCAACCAATGAACTACGCCACTTATTACCGTTACGACAGTTTTACCGCCTGGCGATTTACCAGCCTCCGCTCGGGACAGCCTGCCGCCTCCGATCGGTCACCCACAGGTGGCAAGCCAACACACGTAGCCAATCCGGCCAATTGTCGAACACCCCAGTAGGGCCGAGTGAGCGGGAAATACCCGCCGTCCGCCCAGGAAGACTGAATATGAACTCGTCCGTTTCTGCTCTGCCACTGTCCACCCTGAACCCTGCCAACGAAGCACTGACCCTGCGTCTGCCGAGTTCGCTGCAACTCAAACAGCAATTGCCCCTGAGCAATGCGCTGAACCAGCAAGTCGTCGCCCACCGCCAGGCGGTCCGCGCGATTCTCGATGGCCATGATCCACGCCTGCTGGTAATCGTCGGCCCCTGCTCGATCCACGACCCCGAGTCCGCGCTTGAGTACGCCAGCAAACTTTCGCGCCTGGCCGAAGAAGTCCGTGATGACATGCTGCTCGTGATGCGTGCCTACGTCGAAAAACCTCGCACCACCGTTGGCTGGAAAGGCCTGGCCTACGACCCTCATCTCAATGGCAGCGACGACATGGCTACAGGCCTCACGCTGTCGCGCGAACTGATGCTGGAAATGATCCGCCTGGGACTGCCGATTGCCACCGAGTTGCTGCAGCCCATGGCGGCCGGGTACTTCGATGACCTGCTGAGCTGGGTTGCCATTGGCGCTCGCACGACTGAATCGCAGATCCACCGGGAAATGGCCAGCGGGCTGAGCATGCCTGTCGGTTTCAAAAACGGGACTGACGGTGGCGTGGCCGTCGCCGTTGACGCGATGCGTTCGGCAGCCCACGCCCATCGCCATTTTGGTGTAGACAGCCAGGGTCACCCGGCGATCATCCAGACCTCGGGCAATCCGGACACCCACCTGGTGCTGCGTGGTGGTCACAAAGGGCCGAATTACGACCGCAAAAGCGTTGCCATCATCAACACCGAGTTGAACCGCCTGAAAATTCCGAGCCGGATCATGGTCGATTGCAGCCATGCCAACAGCGGCAAGGACCCGCTCCGCCAGCCGGGCGTGTTCAACGATGTGCTGGAACAGCGGCTGCAAGGTAACCGCTCATTGATCGGCATGATGCTCGAGTCGCATCTGTTCGAGGGATGTCAGGCACTCAGTGAATCGCTTCGCTATGGCGTTTCGGTGACCGACGGCTGTCTTGGATTCGATGCAACAGAACGTCTGTTGCTCGGGGCCGCACAACGCATTCGACAACAAGCCTGACAATCAAGCCGCCCTCCGGTGTGTGATTCCCCCGGAGGGCGAGCCCATGTTCAACATCGACGTGTCCTCCCTGGATGCGCGGGATTCGTCCTGTTCTTTCGCTGCGCCCTTCTCTGGAAATCAAGACCTGCTCGCGAGAGCCTGCATTTAACGCGCTTGATTGATCACCCGATGTCAGCCCGACACCCGGCGAGACAGGGTGAACTGCACTGAAGCAAGTAGGCAAAAATTGGAAAAGCGCGCTCGACAAGCCGGGAACCCTCCAAATATTCAGAACCGGATCTCATTCAAAAGTGAAAATTCATACGAACTCTGATCCAGTTTCCACCGCACTAGAAAGAGTATTCAGGCATCGCCTGCGCAACGACTGTTTTAGAGTGACACGCAGACAACATCGATGAATCTCTGCGATCAAGGACGAAAAATGCAACGAAACGCCACAACTCTCTATCCCGTACTGTTGGTGCATGGTCTGTTCGGATTCGAGCGCATTGGCTCTTTCGAACTGTTCCATGACGTCAAACAGGCACTCAAGGCCGCTGGCGTTCAGGTATTTGTGCCGCACTTATCGGCCGTTCATGACAACGAAGTGCGAGGCGAGCAATTGCTCTCGCAGATCGACGCTGTGCTCCGAGGTACTGGCGCGACAAAAGTCAACCTGATCGGTCACAGCCAGGGCGCGTTGTCTGCTCGATACGCTGCAGCGCTTGCGCCACACAAGGTCGCTTCCGTGACCTCGGTCAGCGGGCCCAACCACGGTTCGGAGCTGGCCGACTTGCTGCGCCAGGCACTGATCCCCGGACGTCTGCCGGAGACCGTGGCGCAGAATGTTGCGACGTTGTTTTCCGACTTTCTTTCTTTGCTCAGCGGACACAAAAAACTGCCTCACCATGCACTGGCAGCACTCAATGCACTGACGACAGAAGGAGTCGGCCAATTCAATGACAAATACCCGCAGGGCCTTCCCGAAACCTGGGGTGGCCAGGGCGCCGAGCGAGTCGATGGCGTTCACTATTATTCGTGGAGTGGCGTTGTGCCGAAGCTGACCTTGCAGACCCTCGACCCGGTGCAGGGCATCTGCCTGGCCCTGTCGGAATATTTCATTACAGAGCCCGCGCAGAACGACGGATTCGTCGGGCGTTTCAGCTCCCACCTCGGCACCGTGATCGGTTCCGATTATCCGCTCGACCATCTGCGCAGCCTGCGTCGGGGCATCGGCCAGGGCAACACGGAGAGTGACCCGATCCAACTCTATGTCGAACACGCCTTGCGCCTGCAAGCGGCTAATCTATAGCGGCCGGTATCAGACGAGCGAATGGAACTTTGCCGAGAAATCGGCCACTGAATCCGGTAGGCTCCCCCCTTTACTGATTTGATTGGAGTGTTTCCCCATGGCTAAAGCCACTGCCCGCCACATCCTGGTTTCCAGCGAAGCCAAGTGCAACGAACTCAAGGCCCAGATCGAAGGTGGCGCCGACTTCGCCGAAGTGGCCAAGGCCAACTCCACCTGCCCATCCAGCCGTCAGGGCGGCGACCTGGGTTCGTTCGGTCCTGGCCAGATGGTCAAGGAATTCGACACCGTGGTATTCAGCGCGCCGATCAACGTCGTGCAAGGCCCGGTGAAGACCCAGTTCGGCTACCACCTGCTGGAAGTGACCAGCCGTCAGGACTGATTTCAGCCCGACCTGCTGCGCAACGGCCCGCCTGATGGCGGGCCGTTTTGTTTCGATTACACCACACCGCTGGCGAACGACGCGCCGCTCGCGTACAAATTGCGCTTATCGATTACCCGGCTTTAAGGCTGACAATGCGACTGGCTTTCCCGACATTGATGTTCACTGCCGTGACCCTGCTGCTGGGGATCACCGGTGTGGACGCCGCACCGCAGCATGCGATGACCGTTTATGGCGAACCGGCAAAGTACCCGCCCGGCTTCAGTCACTTCGATTACACCAACGCCCGGGCACCCAAGGGCGGAACGATGCGCCGCTCGGCCATCGAGATCGGCCACTTCGACCATGTCCTGCCGTATATCGACAAAGGCATCGGCGTCAGCCAGATCGACGGCCTGCTGTACTCCCCGTTGGCCCAGCGCTCGCTCGACGAGCCTTACACCGTATACGGTCTGGTGGCGCAGAAAATGGAACGCTCGGATGACGGCCTGTCCCTGCGCTTCTTCATCAATCCCAAGGCCCGCTTCGCAGATGGCAAGCCGATCACCGCCGAAGACGTTCGCTACACCTATGACTTGCTGATGACCCAGGGCAGCCTGCGTTATCGCACCCAGTTCGCCGACGTCAAAGGCGTCGAAGTCGAAGCGCCACTCACCGTGCGCTTCGATTTCAGGAGCAACGAGAACCGCACCCTGCCGCTGGACATCGCGACCCTGCCGGTATTTCCCGAACATTGGTGGAAAACCCGTGATTTTGCCGGCGGTGGCGGCTATGAACCGCCGCTGGGCAGCGGCCCGTATCGAGTCGGCAAGGTCGACTCCGGGCGCAGCATCACCTTTGAACGCAATCCCGACTGGTGGGGCAAGGACCTGCCGGTCAGCCGTGGCCTCTACAACTTCGATCACTTCAGCATCGAGTACTTCGGCGACACCGACGTCGCCCGCCAGGTCTTGCGTGGTGGCGCCTACGACTACAACCGTGAGTTCTCCGCCACTGGCTATTCCATCGGCTATGACAGCCCGGCCCTGAGCGACGGTCGCCTGCAAAAGGCGCATCTGGCCACCGAGGCGCCGCAGTCGGCCCAGGGATTCGTGTTCAATCTGCAAAAGCCGATGTTTCAGGATCGCCGCGTTCGCCAGGCACTGGCCATGCTCTGGGATTTCGAGTGGAGCAACCGGCAGATGATGCGCAACATGTACATCCGCCAGCAGAGTTACTTCTCCAACACCGAACTGGCCGCCCGCAAGCTGCCGGATGCTGCCGAGCTGAAGATTCTCGAACCCTTGCGCGGACAGATTCCCGACGAAGTATTCACCCAGGTCTTCGAAGCACCGAAGACCGATGGCAGCGGCCTTATCCGCGACAAACAGCTGCAAGCGCTGGAGCTGCTGGAGCAGGCCGGCTGGAAACCTGATGGCGACCAGTTGGTCAACGACCGTGGCGAACCCTTGAGCTTCACCTTCCTGGTCAGCCAGAACGGCATGGATCGCCTGCTGCTGCCATACAAGCGCACGCTGAAGCAGATCGGCATCAACCTCGACATCCGTCGCATCGATTCCTCGCAATACGTCAACCGCCTGATGAGCCGCGACTACGACATGATCGTCACCGGTTACCCGGTCACCACCTCCCCCGGCGGCGAACTGTTGAACTACTTCGGTTCGGCGTCGGCCAACGACCCGGGCGCCAACAATTACATGGTGCTGAAGAACCCGGCGGTCGACACCTTGATCAACGGCCTGATTCGCGCCTCGACCCAGGCCGACATGTTGCGTTATGCCCATGCGCTGGACCGGGTGCTGCAATGGAACTACTACTGGATTCCCAACTATTACCCGCCGGGCACGTCGACCGTGTGGTGGAACCGTTTCGGCATTCCCACCGTGCAGGCGAGCAATGACGAAGCGATCGAGAGCTGGTGGGAAATCAGCAGTACACCGCTGACCAACCAGCAGATGACGGCCGAGAAAATCAGCCGTGGCAGACCCGGAGGGCCGCACTGATGTGGGCTTACATACTGCGGCGCCTGCTGCTGATCATTCCGACGCTGGTGATCATTCTGCTGGTCAACTTCGTAATCATCCAGGCTGCGCCGGGTGGCCCGGTGGAACAGGCCATCGCCCACTTGCAAGGCATCGGCGGCGCCAGCGTCGGCGGCGGTGCGAGCGAAACCATGAGCGGCACGTCTCGCGCCAGTCGCGGGCTTGATCCGCAACTGATCAAGGACATCGAAAAGCAGTACGGCTTCGACAAACCGGCCCACGAACGCCTGTGGCTGATGCTCAAGAACTATGCGCAGCTGGATTTCGGCAAGAGTTTCTTCCGTGGCGCAACGGTCACCGACCTGATCCTGCAGAAAATGCCGGTGACCATCTCCCTCGGACTATGGGCCACCCTGATCACCTATCTGGTGTCGATCCCGTTGGGCATCCGCAAAGCCGTGCACCACGGCAGTCATTTCGATATCTGGAGCAGCACGGCGATCATCATCGGCTACGCCATGCCGGCATTCCTGTTCGCGATGTTCCTGATCGTGGTGTTTGCCGGCGGCACTTCGCTGAACTGGTTCCCGGTGCGCGGTCTGGTGTCCGACAACTTCGAATCACTGTCGACGCTGGGCAAGATCGCCGACTACTTCTGGCACCTTGTGTTGCCAGTCACGGCGCTGGTGATCGGCGGCTTTGCCACCCTGACCATCCTCACCAAGAACTCGTTCCTCAATGAGATCACCCGCCAATACGTGGTCACCGCGCGCGCCAAAGGCCTGAGCGAAAACCGGGTGCTCTATGGACACGTGTTCCGCAACGCGATGCTGCTGGTGGTGTCGGGCATTCCCCAGGCGTTCATCAGCGTGTTCTTTGCCGGTTCGTTGCTGATCGAAGTGATCTTCTCCCTCGACGGCCTCGGGCGCATGAGTTACGAAGCCGCCGTGTCCCGTGACTACCCGGTGGTGTTCGGTTCGCTGTTCATCTTCACCCTGTTCGGCCTCCTGATAAAACTGATCGGCGACCTGTGCTACACGCTGGTCGACCCGCGCATCGACTTCGCCGCGAGGAATGCCTGATGTTCAAGCTCTCGCCTCTGGGCCGTCGCCGCTTCGAACGCTTCAAGAAAAACCGCCGGGGCTGGTGGTCGCTGTGGTTGTTCATTGGTCTGTTCGTGATCAGCCTCGGTGGTGAATTGATCGCCAACGACAAGCCGCTGATCGTCAGTTATCAGGGCCAATGGTACTTCCCGGTGTTCAAGCGCCATACCGAACAGGAGTTCGGCGGACAACTGCCGTTCCAGGCCGACTACCGCAGCGATTACGTGCAGAAGCTGATCCGCAAGGACGGTGGCTGGCTGCTGTTTCCGCCGATTCCGTTCAGTGACGACACCCCGAACTACGACCTCAACAAACCGGCACCGAGCCCGCCGACTTCGGTCAACTGGCTGGGCACCGACGATCAGGCGCGCGACGTACTGGCTCGGGTGATCTTCGGCGCGCGGGTGTCGATCCTGTTCGCCCTGATGCTGACTTTCGTCAGCGCCCTGATCGGCATCGCGGCCGGTGCCCTGCAGGGTTATTACGGGGGCTGGGTCGATCTGCTTGGCCAGCGTTTGCTGGAAGTCTGGTCGGGATTGCCGGTGCTTTACCTGCTGATCATTCTCTCGGGATTCGTCGAGCCCAACTTCTGGTGGCTGCTGGGGATCATGGCGCTGTTTTCCTGGCTGGCGCTGGTGGACGTGGTACGCGCCGAGTTTCTGCGCGGGCGCAACCTCGAGTACGTCAAGGCTGCGCGGGCTCTGGGTTTGAGTGATCGCAAAGTGATTGTCCGGCACATCCTGCCCAACGCGATGAACGCGACCCTGAGCTACCTGCCTTTCATTCTGACCGGGGCGATTTCCACCCTGACCGCGCTGGATTTCCTCGGCTTCGGCATGCCCGCCGGCAGCGCGTCACTGGGCGAGTTGATCGGTCAGGGCAAGCAGAACCTGCAAGCGCCGTGGCTCGGATTGACCGCGTTTTTCACCCTGGCGCTGATTCTTTCTCTGTTGGTATTCATCGGCGAAGCGCTGCGCGATGCCTTTGACCCGCGCTCATGAACGGACCTTTGATATGACTGACAACCTGATCGAAATCCGTGACCTCAGCGTCGCCTTCCATGGCCAGACCGTGGTGCGCAACCTGTGCCTGGACATTCGCCCCGGCGAGTGCCTGGCACTGGTCGGCGAGTCGGGCTCGGGCAAGTCGGTGACCGCCCATTCGATTCTGCAACTGCTCCCGGAATGCGATGCCCGGACTACCGGCAGCATTCGCTATCGTGGCCAGGAACTGGTCGGCGCCGACCCCAAGACCCTGCGCGATCTGCGCGGCAACCGCATCGCCATGATTTTCCAGGAGCCGATGACCTCGCTCAATCCGTTGCACACGATTGAAAAACAGATCGGCGAAACCCTGTTGCTGCACCGTGGCCTCGGCGGCAAGGAAGCTCAGGCGCGGATCCTCGAACTGCTCGAACTGGTGGGCATCCAGAAGCCGAAAGAGCGACTGAAGGCTTATCCGCATCAGTTGTCCGGCGGCCAGCGCCAGCGAGTCATGATTGCGATGGCCCTGGCCTGCGAACCCGAATTGCTGATCGCCGACGAGCCGACCACCGCCCTCGATGTGACCGTACAGCGCAAGATCCTGTTGCTGCTCAAATCCCTGCAACGGCGCCTGGGGATGTCGCTGCTGCTGATCAGCCATGACCTCAATCTGGTGCGCAGCATTGCCCAGCGGGTATGCGTGATGAAGGCCGGCGAAATCGTCGAGCAGGCGCCGTGCGAAACCCTGTTCACCGAACCGCAACACCCTTACAGCTGCGTGTTGCTCAACGCCGAACCGGAGGGCGAGGCGCTGCCCCGGGACGAACGTGAAAACGTGCTGGAAGTCGATGATCTGCGAGTCGACTTTACGGTGGGCGGCGGACTGTTCCGGCGCAAGCAATACCTGCGCGCGGTGGACGGCATCAGCCTGAACATCCAGCGCGGCAAGACTTTGGGCATCGTCGGCGAATCCGGCTCGGGCAAATCGACTCTCGGCCAGGCGATCCTGCGCCTGCTCGACTCCAAGGGCAGTATTCGCTTCCAGGGCACGGCACTTGACGGTCTCGACCAGAAGCAGATGCGGCCATGGCGCCGGCAGATGCAGGTGGTGTTTCAGGATCCGTTCGGCAGCCTCAGCCCGCGCATGTCGGTAGCGCAGATCATCAGCGAAGGGCTGGAAGTGCATTGCCAGTCCACCGCCGACGAGTGCGACGACCAGGTGATCCGCGTGCTCAAGGAGGTCGGGCTCGATCCCGAAAGCCGTCATCGCTACCCCCATGAGTTTTCCGGCGGCCAGCGTCAGCGCATTGCCATTGCCCGGGCGCTGGTATTGAAGCCTGCATTGATCCTGCTCGACGAGCCGACTTCGGCGCTGGATCGCACCGTGCAGAAACAGGTGGTCGCCCTGCTCCGCCAGCTTCAGGAAAAACACGGCCTGACGTACCTGTTCATCAGCCACGATCTTGCAGTGGTACGCGCCCTCGCCCACGACATGATCGTGATCAAGGACGGCAAGGTAGTCGAAAGTGGCGCCAGCCATGACGTATTCGACTCACCGCAGCACCCGTACACCAAAGAGCTGTTGGCCGCAGCGCATCCGGGATAGGCATAATCGCGCCACCTGACTTCCGCCAATGGACGCCGCCATGAACACCACCGAAAGCCTCAAGGATTACCAACGGGTTCGCACGCTGGCCATCCGTTCGTTGTTCGAGATCATCGAGCAGTCCAGTGAAGGCACGGTGATTGTCGACCGCGACGCGAACATCGTCTGGATGAACGAGCGCTACGCCCGACGTTTTGGTCTCGACTCTGCGGCCGGCGCCATCGGCAAACCCTGCGAAAGCGTAATCCCCGGCAGCCTGCTGCGCGAAGTGGTGCGCACCGGGCGGCCAATCCTGCTGGACATGCAGGACACCCCGAAAGAACCGCTGGTGGTGATGCGCCTGCCGATCCACGACGACGCCGGCGCGGTGATCGGCGCCATCGGTTTTGCCCTGTTTGACGAATTGCGCACCCTCTCGCCGATGCTCAAGCGCTACCTGAGCATGCAGGAAGAACTGGCCTCGACCCGCTCGCTGCTGCGTGCCCGGCAGACCAAATACAACTTTGCCCATTTCATCGGCACCAGCGCTGCCAGCCTCGAGGTCAAGCGCCGTGCCCGTCGCAGCGCCAGTGCCGAGTCGCCGGTTCTGTTGCTGGGCGAGACCGGCAGCGGCAAGGAGTTGCTGGCTCAAGCGATCCACGGCGCCTCGCCTCGTGCGCACAAAGCCTTCGTCAGCATCAACAGCGCAGCGATTCCCGAGGCGCTGCTCGAGGCCGAGTTCTTCGGAACGGCTCCCGGCGCCTTCACCGGTGCCGACCGCAAGGGCCGCACCGGCAAGTTGCAGATTGCTCAGGGCGGGACGCTGTTTCTCGACGAGATCGGCGACATGCCTCTGCCGCTGCAAAGCAAATTGCTGCGGGTGCTGCAGGAAAAGGAGTTCGAACCTGTCGGCTCCAACGACGTGATCCAAAGCGATGTGCGAGTGATTGCGGCAACGTCGACAGACCTGGAAGCGGCGATCAAGCGCGGCGAGTTCCGAGCGGACTTGTACTACCGGCTCAACGTGCTGCCGATTCAGGTGCCCCCACTGCGCGAACGGCTGGACGATCTGCCGGCGCTCAGTGAAGCGATTCTTGAAGAGCTGCGCAGTCAACACGAGCTGAATCGCGAAGCGCTGGAGCTGCTGGGTCAGCATGCCTGGCCGGGGAATATCCGCGAGCTGCGCAATGTGCTGGAACGAGCGGCGTTGCTCAGTGATGACTTGATGCTGACGGCGGATGACATTCGTGCGGCGATTGGCACGTTTACACCGGTTGAACGGACGCTGGCGCCTCTGTCAGAGCCGCTAACCAGCGAGACCTTCAGTCAGGCCCGTGAGCGGTTTGACCGGCAGTTGATTCAGTCCACCCTCGCGCAATGCGGGGGCAAGGTGATCGAGGCGGCTGAGAGGCTCGGGCTTGGACGCTCGACGCTTTACAAGAAGATGATTGCGCTGGGCATTGCAGAGTCTCAATAGAGAGACATAAATCTCCGTAACGGGACAAGATCAAAAGCTTCGCGAGCAAGCTCGCTCCCACAGGAGATATGGGTATCCATGTGGGAGCGGGCTTGCCCGCGAAAGCGTCCTCACAGCCATAGAAGTCTCAAAACAGAGACAAAACCTCGAAAACCACCACCAAACATCAACTTAATTCCTTTTATTTCAACAACTTAACCATCTGGCACAGATCTCGCTATAGCCCTTCCCACACCCGTTTCACCCACAAAAATAACAATCGAAGGAGCACACCATGAGTGTGATCATCGCCTTGGCAGCCCTGGCGCTGCTGATGCTTGCGGCCTACCGTGGCTACAGCGTTATCCTCTTTGCCCCGATCGCCGCCCTCGGCGCCGTACTGCTCACCGACCCTTCCGCAGTCGCCCCAGCTTTCACCGGGGTGTTCATGGAGAAAATGGTCGGCTTCATCAAACTCTACTTTCCCGTGTTCCTGCTCGGCGCCGTGTTCGGCAAGCTGATCGAGCTGTCGGGTTTCTCCCGCTCGATTGTCGCAGCAGCGATTCGCTTGCTCGGCACCCGCCAGGCGATGCTGGTGATCGTGCTGGTCTGTGCCCTGCTCACCTACGGCGGCGTTTCGCTGTTCGTGGTGGTGTTCGCGGTTTACCCGTTCGCGGCGGAAATGTTTCGCCAGAGCAATATCCCCAAACGCCTGATCCCGGCGACCATCGCCCTCGGCGCGTTCTCGTTCACCATGGACGCCCTGCCCGGCACGCCGCAGATCCAGAACATCATCCCCAGCACCTTCTTCAACACCACCGCGTGGGCGGCGCCGTGGCTGGGCGTGATCGGCACGATTTTCGTGTTCTGCGCCGGCATGCTGTTCTTGCAGCGCCAACGCAACAAAGCTCACCGTGCGGGTGAAGGCTACGGCACCGAACTGCGCAACGAACCGGAAACCGCCGAAGACCTCAAACTGCCGAACCCCTGGATTGCTCTTTCGCCGCTGCTGGCGGTGGGCATCATGAATCTGCTGTTCACCCAGTGGATTCCACAGTGGTACGGCAAAACCCACAGCCTCGCGCTGCCGGGCATGGCCGCGCCGGTCACCACCGAAATCGCCAAACTGACGGCGATCTGGGCGGTGCAAGCGGCTTTGCTGGTGGGCATCCTGATGGTGCTGGCATTCGGTTTTAAAGCCATCAAAAGCAAGCTCGCCGAGGGCAGCAAAAGCGCGGTCAGCGGTGCGCTGCTGGCGGCGATGAATACCGCGTCGGAATACGGTTTCGGCGCTGTCATCGCTTCGTTGCCGGGGTTTCTGGTGCTGGCCGACTGGCTCAAGAGCATTCCCAATCCACTGGTCAACGAAGCGATCACCGTGACCTTGCTGGCGGGTATCACCGGCTCCGCTTCGGGCGGCATGAGCATCGCGCTGGCCGCGATGTCCGAACAATTCATCAGCGCCGCCCACGCCGCCAATATTCCGCTGGAGGTGCTGCACCGGGTGGCCGCAATGGCCAGCGGCGGCATGGACACCCTGCCGCACAACGGCGCGGTGATCACCCTGCTCGCCGTCACCGGCCTGACTCACCGTGAGGCCTACAAGGACATTTTCTGTATTACGCTGATCAAGACCCTGGCGGTTTTCGTGGTGATCGGCACTTTCTACGCCACTGGCATTGTGTGAGGTATTGATGACGACTCTTTCTGGCAAGACCGCACTGGTTACCGGCTCCACCAGCGGCATCGGGCTGGGCATCGCCCTGACGCTGGCCAAGGCTGGCGCCAACCTGATCCTCAACGGCTTTGGCGATGCTTCAAAGGTGATTGCCGAAGTCGAACAGTTCGGCGGCAAAGTCGGCCATCACCCGGCGGACGTCAGCGACCCGGCGCAGATCGCCGACATGATCGCCTACGCCGAACGCGAATTCGGCGGCGTGGATATTCTGGTCAATAACGCCGGCATCCAGCACGTTGCGGCGGTTGAAGAGTTTCCTGTGGAGCGCTGGGATTCGATCATCGCGATCAACCTGTCGTCAGTGTTTCACAGCACCCGCCTGAGTTTGCCGGGCATGCGCGCCAAGGGTTGGGGCCGGATCGTCAACATCGCCTCGGTGCACGGTCTGGTCGGTTCCACCGGCAAAGCCGCGTACGTGGCAGCCAAACATGGCGTGATCGGCCTGACCAAGGTGGTCGGCCTGGAAACCGCCGCCAGCAACGTCACCTGTAACGCCATCTGCCCGGGCTGGGTGCTGACGCCACTGGTGCAGAAGCAGATCGATGATCGCGCAGCCAAGGGTGTCGACCCACAGCAGGCGCAACACGACTTGCTGGCCGAGAAGCAGCCGTCGCTGGAGTTCGTCACCCCTGCACATCTGGGTGAACTGGTGCTGTTCCTGTGCAGCGAAGCCGGTAGCCAGGTGCGTGGCGCGGCGTGGAATATCGATGGCGGGTGGCTCGCGCAGTAAGCTTGCAACTGATCGCTCCCACGTTGCGGTGGGAGCTTTCTGACAAACAATAAGAGGCAAACCATGTCCGACATTCTCTGGCAGCCCGATGGCAAACGTATTGCCCGGTCCCGCATGGACGGCTTTCGGCGCTTCATCATCCAGCGTCACCACGTGCACCTCGACGACTACCCGGCCCTGCACCAATGGTCCATCGACCAGCGCGAAGCGTTCTGGCAGGCGATCGTCGATTTTTTCGATATCCGTTTTCATACCCAGCCCGACGCCGTTCTGCGTGACGGCCTGAAAATGCCGGGTGCCCAGTGGTTTCCCGGCGCCACCCTGAACTTCGCCGAACACCTGCTGAGCCGACGCGACGATGCAATCGCCGTGATCGCCATCGGGGAAAACGGTCAGCGAGAATTGCTGACCTGGGCCGAACTGGCCCAACACGTCGCCGGGTTCCAGGCCAGCCTGCAAGCGGCCGGCGTCGTGGTCGGCGACCGGGTCGCGGCCTGCATGCCCAACACCTGGCAAACCCTGGTGGCAATGCTCGCGACCACCAGTCTCGGCGCAATCTGGTCCTGTTCCTCACCGGACTTCGGCACCCACGGGGTGATTGATCGCTTCGGCCAGATCGAACCGAAAGTGTTGATTACCTGTGCCGGTTACCGCTACGCCGGCAAAGCGATCGACCAGACCGTCAAGGTCAACGAAATCCTCGAGCAGTTGCCGTCCTTGCAACAGCTGATCATCGTGCCTTACGCACGACCTCAGGCGCAGGCCACGGATTACCGGACACCCGCCAACGTCACGCTGTGGGACGACTTCTACGAACCGGGCGATGAACCGCACTTCGTCCCGGTGCCGTTCGACCATCCGCTGTACGTGCTCTATTCGAGCGGCACCACCGGCGTACCTAAATGCATCGTTCACAGCACCGGCGGCGTGTTGCTGCAACACGCCAAGGAACACGGGCTGCATGTCGATCTGGGCCCCGGCGACCGCTTGTTCTACTACACCACTTGCGGCTGGATGATGTGGAACTGGCTGGTGTCGGCGCTGGCGGTCGGCAGCGCGGTGGTGCTGTATGACGGCTCACCGTTTTATCCGGACAACGAGCGAATGCTGGAGCTGCTGGACGACGAGCAGGTCAGCGTGTTCGGCACCAGCCCGAAATTTCTCGCGACCCTGGAAAACAGCGGCATCAAGCCCCGTGAAAGCTACGACTTGAGCCACCTGAAAACCCTGCTCTGCACCGGTTCCGCGCTGTCGCCGCAGAGTTACGACTTCGTCTATCGCGATTTCAAACCCGACGTCTGCCTGTCCTCGATGTCCGGCGGCACGGACATCGTGTCCTGCTTCGTCAACGGCAACCCGATGTCGGCAGTGCGCCGGGGCGAGATCATGGGCAAGAGTCTGGCCATGGCCGTCGAAGTGTGGAACGACGCCGGGCAGCCGGTGATTGGCGAAAAAGGTGAGTTGGTGTGCACTCGACCATTCCCGGCGATGCCCGTCGGACTCTGGAACGATCCCGACGGCGAAAAGTTGCGCAAATCCTATTTCAGCCAGTTCCCCGGCGTCTGGGCCCAGGGTGACTACGCCGAACAACTGCCCCACGGCGGCATGCTGATTCACGGCCGCTCCGACGCCGTGCTCAATCCCGGCGGCGTGCGCATCGGTACCGCTGAAATCTACCGTCAGGTGGAGAAGGTTCCGGAGGTATTGGACAGTGTCGCCATTGGCCAGCAGTGGCAGGATGACGTGCGAGTAGTGCTGTTCGTGCGCCTCAAGGAAGGCGTAACGCTGGATGAGGCGCTGCAACAGCAGATCCGCCAGGTGATCCGCGCCAACACCACACCGCGCCATGTACCGGCGAAGATCGTCGCGGTCAGCGACATTCCGCGCACCATCAGCGGCAAGGTGGTGGAGCTGGCCGTGCGTAATGTGGTGCACGGTGAGCCGGTGAAAAACACCGACGCGCTGGCCAACCCGCAAGCACTTGAGCAGTTTCGCAATCGGGTCGAACTTCGCGACTGACGCCTGTCAGTCCATCAGCCCCCACTCGCCAGTCGATGGCGGTGGGGACGACATGGTGTCGGCGTGGAGCTTCAGACGCAGGCGCAGGTTGTTGACCGAATCTGCGTTTTTCAGGGCCTCGTCTTCATCGATCACCCCTTCTGCCACCAGCGCAAACAGTGCACCGTCAAAGGTCTGCATGCCCAGTTCGGCCGATTTCTCCATGATGGTTTTCAGCTCGCCAAAGTCATTGCGCCGGATCAGGTCAGCAATCGTCGGCGTGCCGAGCATCACCTCGGCAGCGGCCCGGCGCTGACCGTCCCGGGTTCGGACCAGACGCTGGGAGACGAACGCCTTGAGGTGATTGCCCAAGGCATGCAGCAATTGTGGCCGGCGTTCTTCGGGGAAGAAATTGATGATCCGGTCCAGCGCCTGATTGGCGTTGTTGGCATGCAATGTCGACAACACAAGGTGCCCGGTTTCGGCGAAAGCCAGCGCATGTTCCATGGTCTCGCGGTCACGGATTTCGCCGATCAGCACCACGTCGGGGGCCTGGCGCAGGGTGTTTTTCAGCGCAGCGTGAAAGCTGCGCGTGTCGACTCCGACTTCGCGCTGGTTGATGATCGACTTCTTATGGCGATGGATGTATTCCACCGGGTCTTCAATGGTGATGATGTGACCGCTGCTGTGGCGATTGCGATGATCGATCAGCGCCGCCAGCGACGTGGATTTACCCGAGTCGGTGGCGCCGACGAACAGGATCAGCCCTTGCTTGAGCATCACCGATTCGAGCAATACCGACGGCAGTTTCAAGTCTTCGAATCGCGGAATATCGAGTTTGACGTTACGGATCACGATTGACACGTCGTTGCGTTGCTTGAAGATATTCACCCGAAAGCGACCGATGCCGGTGCGGGAAATCGCCAGGTTCATTTCCAGATCCCGGTCGAACTCCCGACGTTGTTCAGCGTCCATCAGGGAAGCTGCGACAGTGGCCACCTCACCGGGTTTGAAGGGCTGCTCGCTCAACGGCGTCAACACCCCGTCGAACCGCGCACTGGGCGGTGCGCCCGTGGACAGGAACAGATCCGAACCGTGGCGGCTCGCCAGTTGTTTGAGCAATGCATCGATTTCCATGGCCTAAAGCACCTGCGAAGCTTTCAATGAACACAAGACCGTGCGTCGTGACGCGACGGGTCTTACAGCGTCTACCGCACTAGGATAGTAGACGCCGCCTCACCGACCGATGTTCAGGATTGATGTGATGAACGCTGTACCAAACACCAACGACGCCCAGGCATTGATTGCCCGCACCGACTGGAGTCGCAGCCCGCTGGGCAGCGCCGACACCTGGCCACAAAGCCTGCGCACCGCGGTGGACATCGTGATTCACTCGCCGATGCCGATGCTGCTGTTGTGGGGCCCGCAACTGACCCAGATCTACAACAACGGCTTTGCGCTGCTCGCCGGGAGCAAACATCCGCACGCTTTCGGACAGCCGGCGCACCAGATATGGCCGGAACTTCGGGACTTTACCGACCCGATTTACAGCGCCGTCCTACAAGGCCAGGTGCGAACCTACAGCGAACGACGCTTTACCCTGCAACGGGACGGCAAGGATTCCGACTTCTGGCTGGATCTGACCTACAGCCCGATCCGCGACGAAAGCGCGCAAGTGGCCGGGATCCTGGTCACCGCCATTGAAACCAACGAACGCCGACGCATCGCCCTGGAACTGCAGCAGCGCTCCGAAGACAGCCTCAAGGCCCAGCGCGAAAGCGAAGAGCGCCTGCAACTGGCGCTGGCGGCCACCGATGCGGTCGGCACCTGGGATTGGGATATCGGCGAAGACCGCTTCATCGCCGACGCGCATTTCGCCCAGTTGCATGGGGTCGACCCAGCGCTGGCCGGACAATTGCCGATCAGTGAATACCTGCACGGCGTGCACCCCGAAGACCGCGCGCTGATCGCCCGCAGCATCAAGCATTGCATCACCCACGGCACCGAATACGCCGAGGAGTATCGACTGCTGCAAGCCAATGGCGAGCTGCGCTGGGTGTTCGCCCGCGGGCGCTGCTACAAGGATCATCATGGCCGGCCGATGCGTTTTCTGGGCGCCGCGCTGGATTTGACCGAACGCAAACACACCGAACAGGCACTGCGTCAAAGCCAGACCGAGCTGCAACTGATCATTAACGCCATGCCGATTCTGATCAGCTACGTCGACCACGAACAACGCTTTCGCCTGAACAACGCCGCGTACCTGGACTGGTACGGGCTCACGCCGCAAGAGCTGTACGGCCGCACGATCCGCGAAGTGATCGGCGAAGAGGCCTATTTCCTGCGGGCGCCGTACATTGCCGAAGCGCTCGCCGGCCAACCCTGCTCGTTCAGTCTGTACACGCCACACCGCGACGGCAGTCAGCGGCATGCCTTGATGAATTACCTGCCACGCCACGGCGCGGACGGCGCGGTGAACGGTTTCTACATCTTCGTGATCGACGAGACCGAACGTAAAAAAACCGAAGAAGCCCTGCGTAACCTCAACGAAACCCTTGAGGAACGCGTGAGTGCGCGCACCGAACAACTGGCCCAGGCCAACCAGCGTTTGCAGAATGAAATGTTCGAACGCGAGCGTGCCGAAGACGCCCTGCGCCACGCGCAGAAAATGGAAGCGGTGGGCCAGCTCACCGGCGGCATCGCCCATGACTTCAACAACATGCTGACCGGAATCATCGGCAGCCTCGACCTGATGCAACGCTATATCGCCAGCGGCCGCACCGATGAAATCAGCCGCTTCACCGATGCGGCAGTGTCCTCGGCCAACCGCGCGGCGGCGCTGACCCACCGTCTGCTGGCGTTCTCCCGGCGTCAGTCGCTGGATCGCAAGACTATCGACGTCAACGAGCTGGTCCATTCACTTGAAGACCTGATCCGCCGCACCAAGGGCGATCCGATCGAGCTCAAGTTGCGCCTGGCCGACCATGTCTGGTCCGTCAGCACTGACGTCAGTCAACTGGAAAACGCCCTGCTCAACCTGGTGATCAACGCCCGTGATGCCATGCCCGACGGCGGCGAGCTGCTGATCGAAACGGCCAACGTTTACCTCGACGGCAACGACATCACCACACTCGAACCGGTCAAGGCCGGCGACTACCTGATGCTCGCGGTGAGCGACAACGGCACCGGCATGACGCCGTCGGTGCGCTCGAAAGCCTTCGATCCGTTCTTCACCACCAAGCCGATCGGCCAGGGCACCGGGCTCGGGTTGTCGATGATTTATGGCTTCGCCCAGCAATCCGGCGGGCACGTCAGCCTCGACAGCCTGCCGGGCCAGGGCACCTGCGTGCGCCTGTACCTGCCGCGTTTGCATGCACTGGAACCGGAGCGGCCGGAGATCGAAACAGTCACCGAGACCCCTGCTGTCGCCACCGGCGAAACCGTGGTGGTGGTCGAGGACGATCCGGCGGTGCGCATGCTGGTCTTGGACCTGCTCAAGGAGCTGGGTTTTCACGCCCATGAGGCCGAAGACGCCAAGGGTGCCTTGCCGCTACTCGAATCGGACCTGCGGGTGGACCTGCTGGTGACCGACGTCGGCCTGCCGGGCATGAACGGCCGGCAAATGGCGGAGATCGCTCGCCAGCATCGTCCGGGGCTCAAAGTGTTGTTCATGACCGGTTACGCGCAGAAAGCCGCCGAGCGTCAGGGCTTTCTCGAGGACGGCATGGACATGGTCGCCAAGCCGTTTTCCATCGAACAGCTGGCCGGCAAGATCCGCGCGATGTTCAGCCAAACCCCGTGACTTGAGGCATAATCCGCGCCCCGCCGTCACCCCGCTACAGGTATTGCACGATGAAAGCCCAAGCCCGCCACATTCTGGTGAAGACCGCCGAAGAGGCTGAAAAACTCAAACAACGCATCGCCAACGGTGAAGCATTCGATGTGCTGGCGAAGAAATTTTCGACCTGTCCGTCCGGCAAGCGTGGCGGCGATCTGGGTGAAGTGCGGCCGGGTCAGATGGTCGGTGCGATCGATGCGGTGATCTTCAAGAAACCGCTGCGCACCGTGCACGGGCCGATCAAGAGCAAGTTCGGGTATCACCTGGTGCAGGTGTTTTTCCGCGACTGAGTGATTGACTTCGGGAGCAAGCTCGCTCCCACAAAGTATCTGTGAACGACACCAAACACTGTGGGAGCGAGCTTGCTCGCGATCCGATTGCGCAGCAATCGGCCATTCACCGATTACTTCGGAATCAGAGCTCCGGGTACTTGAATAACCCGGCTCGCTAGCAGATGGCCGGCCTGCGCCGCTTCCGTCGGGCTCCCTCCAAGCAAGCGACTGGCCAGATACGCCGCACTGAACGAATCCCCTGCCGCCGTGGTGTCCACCACCTTCTCGACCTTCTGCGCCGGGACTTCAAACGCTTCCCCGTCACAACGGATCAGACAGGCTTCGGCGCCGCGCTTGAGCACCACTTCCGGCGTGCCGATCTGCGCGTACGCTTCAAACACCGCCTCACAGTCCTCGAAATGGAACAGCGCCTGCTCGTCGTCCACCGTCAGCAACGCCAGATCGACATGAGGCAACACGCTGCGATAGGCCGCCCGCGCCTCCTCCACCGAGGCCCACAGGCGTGGACGGTAGTTGTTGTCGAAGACGATTCGCGCGTCACGCTGGCGGGCTTCGATCAAGGTCTCGATCAGTTTCTCCCGCCCCCGCGCACCGAGTACCGCCAGCGTGATGCCGCTGAAATACAGCACGTCGTAATCCGGCAGCGCCGCCAGAATCGGCGTGGCCGCCGGTGTGGTAAAGCAGTCGCGAACGGCGGCCTCGTTTCGCCAATACAGAAAGCGCCGCTCCCCGGCAGCATCGGTCTGGATGCAATACAAACCGGGCAGGCGACCGGGTAGACGCTGGACGAGATCCAGACCAATGCCTTCATCGGCCCAACTGCGGCACATCGCGTCACTGAAGCTGTCATCACCCAGCGCCGTGACGTAGTCGACCTGCGCCTTGTCGCCCATGGCGCGGGACAGATAGACCGCGGTATTCAGCGTGTCACCGCCAAAGCTCTGTTGCAGGCTTCCGTCGGCACGTTGCTGTAGTTCGATCATGCATTCGCCGATCAGGGCGATGCGCGGGGTGTTCGGCCCCAATGGACTGAGCGTATTCATCAGAAGCAGGTTTCCATGGTTTCGATCACCGCCAGCTGCTCGTCCACCAGCAGCCCCACGCGCCATTTGTCGAAGGTCAGGCACGGGTGCGAAGTGCCGAAGGAAATGATGTCGCCGACGCGCAACTCGACGCCCGGCGCCACGGTCATGAACGCGTGCTGATCCATTACCGCCGTCACCTTGCAGGCGCCGACATCGTCGCCCTCCGCCGGCAGCACACCGGCCTTGTAACGCAACAGCGGCACCGGCATGCCGGCATCGAATGCCACGTCACGCTTGCCCAGAGCAATCACCGCAAAACCCGGCTCCGGCAGCGACTGCACATGGGCCCAGACCTCCAGCGCCGGGCGCAGGCCTTCGTGCAGGTCGCTGCGACGGTCGAGCACGCAGCACTGGGCTTCCTTGTAGATACCGTGGTCGTGAGCCACGTAACTGCCGGGACGCAACACGCTGAGGAAACGCCCGCCAGCGTTCTGCGCTTCGAACGATTCGGCGATCAGGTCGTACCAGGCCGACCCCGACGCAGTGATGATCGGCTTGGCGATGGCAAACGCCCCGCTGTCCTGCAACTGCACCGCCAGACGCACGAGCGAGGCGGCGAATTCACGGATGCCACTGACGGCGTGATCACCATGGATCACGCCCTCGTAACCTTCAATGCCGGTCAGGGCCAGCGCCGGCTGCGCGCCGATGGCCTTGGCCAGTTCGATGACTTCCTGCTCGCTTCGGCAACCGCAGCGGCCACCGACCACGCCGTACTCGATCATCACGTTCAGGCGTACGCCGCGTGACGCGAAATAGGCGCCCAGATCGGCAACGTTGTCCGGATGATCGACCATGCAATAGAAATCGAAGCCCGAATCGGCCGCCAGCAGGTCGGCAATCAACGCCATGTTCGGCGTGCCGACCAGTTGGTTGGCCATCAGCACCCGGCGCACGCCGTGGGCGTAAGCGGCGCGGGTCTGGGTGGCGCTGGCCAGGGTGATACCCCAGGCGCCGGCGTCGAGCTGACGACGAAACAGCGCCGGGGTCATGCTGGTCTTGCCGTGGGGCGCGAGTTCGGCGCCGCTGTCGCTGACGAATTTCTGCATCCAGCGGATGTTGTGCTCCAACGCTTCGCGGTGCAGCACCAGCGCCGGCAAGCTGATGTCACGCACCAGTTGCGCGCCGAGGGCGGCATCGCCCTTTTCCACGGCAGCAGTGTTGTTGGCAGTCGTCATGGTCGAACTCCTCACAGTCGCGCCCGCAGGCAGGCGCGGTTATTCGTTGATTCGCCGGGCGAGGCTGTTGGCGCTCTCGATCAAGACCCGGCGATAGTCGTTGTAATGGGTCTTGGCATCGGCACGCGGGGCGACGATGCACAGGGTGCAGATGGCAACGCCTTGAGGGTCTTTGACCGGGGCGGCGAAGCAATGGGTAAAGGTGTCGGCGACACTGTCGAAGGAGAAGAAACCGTCGATGCCGGCCTGACGGATTTCCGCCAGAAACGTCTCCATCGGCAGGCGTTCGCCATCGGGCAAAATGAAGTCGTCAGGGTCGATCAGGTCGCTGATCTGCTGGTCGCTCAAGTGCGCCAGCAGCAGACGCCCGGACGCGGTCCACGGGATCGGCGCGTTCTCGCCGATATCGGAAGAAATGCGGAAATGCCGCTCGCCCTCCTTCATCAGCGCCACCGTGTATTTGCGCCCGTTGAGCAGGCACATCTGCGCGGTTTCCCGGGTCTGGCTGACGATCTCCTGCAAGGCGTGATCGGCCTCGCGACTGAGGTCGAAATGCCGCAAGTGCGCCTGGCCGAGGAAATACAGCTGACGACCGAGATAGACGTGACCGTCCTTGCCCACCGGCTCCAGAATCCGCCGTTCGAGCAACGAGGCCACCAGTTCGTAGACCGTGGATTTCGGGCTGCCGATGCCGTTGGCGATGTCGTTCGGGCGCAGTGGCTGGCCGATCTCCTTGAGGAAATCGAGGATATCGAACGCCCGGTCCAGACCGCGTGCCCGGCGCTTGATGGTGTCTTCGGTCATTTCAGTGGTTCCCATTCAAAGTGCCGGGAGTTTATCGCGAAAGATCGCTCCCACGCTCTGCGCGGGAGCGGTCGACGCTCAGGCCTTTTTCTTGTAAGCGATGCAGTCGATCTCGACCTTGCAGTCGACCATCATGCTCGCCTGCACACAGGCCCGGGCCGGCGCGTGTTCAGGCTTGAAGTACTCGCCGAAGACCTTGTTGAAACTGGTGAAATCCCGCGGATCGTCCAGCCACACACCGGCGCGTACCACATCTTCCAGGCCATAACCGGCCTCTTCGAGAATCGCGATCAGGTTCTTCATGGTCTGGTGCGTCTGCTCGACGATGCCACCGACAATGATCTCGCCATCCACCGCCGGCACCTGCCCGGAAACGTGCAGCCAGCCATCGGCTTCAACGGCGCGGGCGAATGGACGAGGCTGGCCGCCAGCGGCGGTGCTGCCGGTGCCGTAACGAGTAATGCTCATGGATGTTTCTCCTGATTGAAAACGTGAAAAGTCAGAACCGCGTGCTTTTGAGAAATTCCGCCAGCCGCGGCGATTGAGGGCGCTCGAACAGTTCCTTGGGAGGCCCCTGCTCTTCGATGCGCCCCTGATTCATGAAAACGATCTTGTCCGAGACCTCGAATGCAAAACGCATTTCGTGGGTCACCAGCAACATGGTCATGCCGTCCTCGGCCAGACCCTTGATCACGTTCAGCACTTCGCCGACCAGTTCCGGGTCGAGGGCCGAGGTGACTTCGTCGAACAGCATCAGGCTCGGGTTCATCGCAATCGCCCGGGCAATCGCCACGCGCTGCTGCTGACCGCCGGACAACTGGCCGGGAAAGTGATTGCGCCGCTCCAGCAGGCCGACCCGCTCCAGCCATTTTTCGGCCAGGGCCACGGCTTCGTCCTTGTGCATCTTTTTGACTTTCAGCAGGCCGAGCGTGACGTTCTGCAACGCGGTGAGGTGCGGGAACAGGTTGAATTGCTGGAATGCCATGCCGGTCATCGCGCGATGGCGAGCGATGACTTTTTCCGGGTGACGCACGCGTTTGCCGTTGAGTTCGTCATAACCGATGGATTCGCCGTCGAGCAGGATCTGCCCGCCCTGGAATTCCTCGAGCATGTTCACGCAGCGCAGCAGCGTGGTCTTGCCCGAGCCACTGGAGCCGATCAGGGTCACGACGTTGCCGCGCTGCATGCTCAGGTCGACACCCTTGAGCACTTCGACTGCGCCGTATTGTTTGTGCAGACCACGGATGTCCAGCAGCGGCTGGCCGTTCTGGACGTTGGAAACTTGAGCTTGAGTCATGGCAGGGCCACCCGCTTTTCAATGTGCCGGCCGAGTAATTCGATGCCGTAGTTGATGACGAAGAACAGAAAACCGGCGAACAGGTAAAACTCCAGGGTCATGAACGTCCGGGCGATGATCTGCTGGGTGCTGAGCAGCAGTTCGGCCACGCCGATCACCGACAGCAAGGTCGAGGCCTTGACGATCTCCGTGGACGAGTTGACCCAGGTCGGCAGGATCTGCCGCAGCGCCTGCGGCAACAGCACATAACCGAGGGACTGATAGAACGTCAGGCCGATGGCCTTGCCGGCTTCCATCTGCCCGCGCGGCAACGCTTGCAACGCACCGCGCACGATCTCGGCGACGTGCGAGCCGCAAAACAGCGTCAATCCAAGTGCGCCGGCTTGAAACGCGCTGATCTGCCAGCCGAGCGCCGGCGCCATGTAGAAGCACGCCAGCACCAGCACGAACACCGGCGTGCCGCGAATCAGGTCGACATACAAGCGAAACGGCGCGCGCATCCAGAACTTGCCGTAAGTCAGCACCAGCCCGGCCAATACGCCGATGACCGTGCCGAACAGAATCGCCAGCGCCGATACCTGCACGCTGGTCAGAAAGCCTTGCCACAAGGCTTCGCGGGCAACCCACAACTCATGCAACCAACTGGGGGATTCGTACATCGCAGCCTCCTATCGGCGGATTGCCAGACGCTGCTCGAGGTAACGCAGCAGCATGGCAATGAGGTAACAGGCCGCGACATACAACGCCGTGGTCACCAGCCAGGTTTCAATCACCCGGTAGCTTTCGACGTTGATCTTGCGCGCGTAATAGGTCAGCTCCGGCACCGCGATCGCGGCGGCCAGCGAGGTGTCCTTGAACAGCGAAATGAAGTTGTTCGACAGCGCCGGCAGCACATTGCGCAACATCACCGGCACGGTGACGTAGGCCTTCACCTGCCACTCGCCCAGACCAATCGCCAGCCCCGCTTCACGCTGGCCCTTGGGAATGCTCAACAAGCCGCCGCGGAACACTTCGGTCAAGTACGCCCCGGCATACAGCGACAGGGTGATGATGAACGAAGGGATCTTGTCCAGCCGGATCCCCAGACTCGGCAACGCAAAGTAGATCAACAGAATCAACACCAGAATCGGCGTGTTACGGATCACCGTCACATACACCGATGCGAGCACCCGCAAGGCGCGATGCCTGGACAGCAAGGCAAACGCCATCAGCAGGCCGATCACGCAGCCGATGGCGATCGACACCAGCGCCAGTTCAAGGCCCAGACCGAGCCCCGCCAGCAAGGTGTCGAAATCGCGCCACACGGCGGCAAAGTTCAACTGATAGTTCATGGTCGGCAGTACCTTGAGCGGGGCGCGTCAGGGCGCCCCACTCTCACGGGATCATTTGAATTCGACAGGGAAACCGATGGCGGGCGATGGCAGATCCACGCCGAACCATTGCTTGAACGACGCGGCGTAGGTCGGGAACTCAACGCCGGTCATGGCTTCATGCAGGGTGGTGTTGACGAAGTTCAGCCAATCCTGATCGCCACGCTTGACGGCGCAGGCATAAGTCTGCGGGCTCCAGGCGTAAGTCGGGCTGCGGTAGCGGCCAGGGTTCTGCACCATCAGATATTTGACCGAAGACTGGTCGGTGGCCGCCGCATCGGCGCGACCGGAATTCACCGCCTGATACATCAGATCAACGCTGTCGTACTGATCGACCTTGGCCTTGGGCAGTGCCTGGTGCACCAGCTCTTCGGCGTACACGTTTTGCAGCACCGCCACGGTCACGCTGTCACCCGCGGCCTGCAGGTCTTCGATTTCCTTGTACTTGCTGTTGTTCGGCAGCAGCAGGCCGACGCCTTCGCGGTAGTACGGCAAGGTGAACGCCACTTGCTGCGCACGGCTGGCGGTAACGGTAATGAACTGGCAGCTCATGTCGACCTTGTCGGTCAGCAGGTTGGGAATCCGCGCGTCGGACGACTGCACCACGAACTCGACCTTGCTCGGGTCATTGAACAGACCTTTGGCCACCATCCGGGCGATGTCGATATCAAAGCCCTGCAATTTGCCGTCCGCGCCCTGGAAGTGCCACGGCGCATTGGTGCTGCCGGTACCCACAATCAGTTTTCCACGGGCCAGGACGCTGTCGAGCTTGCTGTCGGCCGCCTGGGCCATACCCATGACAGCGGACGAAGCCGCGAGAACAAAAACACACGCTTTGAACAAGGAAGGTCGGCGATGCATGGCAAGCACTCCAGGAAGTTGTTTATTCCGCTATACCGGAATTCGGTTTGTTACTACGGAATAGACAGCAGAAAGTGTGCCACAGGATTCGCGGGGAATCTGCAATGGATTGAAATTTGTTTTGAATCAACGAGATGGCGATAGCCCGGGAAACGGTGTAACCAGACGCGACTCCACATTTCGCTACTTTGCGTCACACATGGCGGGTATCCGGGCCACATCCTGGTGCGCGATACACGATTGGGAGCGGGCTGCACCTGTCAACTCTGACAGTTGCAGCAACGGCCACAGCGCCCCTAACGTCGTGCTGTCCAACACATTGAATAAAGGAGGCTCCAATGACGACGCCGACTCGATATTCAGCGTTGCCGCCGACGTACCGGAAGGTCTTGAAAGCCAGGCGCCTTGTCGTCCTGTATTTCTTCAACGAGCACTGCGGCGCCTGCGCTTTCGCAGGTCCAGTGTTCCTCGATATCGCCAAACCTTTCCGACCCTGGATGGATATCTTCATGCTCGATACCGCACAGTCGTGCCGGCATCCGGATGTCACGGGGACCCCGACAGTGTTGTTCTATAAGGAAGGCGTTCTGGTCAAAAAACTGAAAGGCATCGGTACGGAAGAATCCCTGCTGCAAGACTTCACCCAACACCTGGGCAAATCCAGAACCTGCGCCACTGCGCGCAAACCAGCCCATGACCTGAAGTGGCTGCGCCACACCCTCAGCACCCTCTGCACCATCCCCCGCGCAAGACGATGGAACTTTTCCTGAAAGTGCCACCCAAAAGCCATCAGGCAATGGCACTCTCGTTCCAATTGATCTGTAACAACGAGTCCCGAGGCCGGATTGGACAAGCTCCAATCCGGCTGCTTTTCTTTATTTCTCAGAAAGTGAAGAGTGCTGCTGGCCCTTTGGTCGCAGCCTTGCTTCGTCCAAGGAGGGGTCAATGTCCTTTAAAGTCATGATGGTTTTCGGTACTCGCCCGGAGGCCATCAAAATGGCCCCGCTGGCCCGGGTTCTGCGTCAGTGGCCCGACATCACACTCAACATCTGCTCCACCGGCCAGCATCGCGAGATGCTCACTCAGGTACTGGATGCGTTCGAACTGACGGTCGACGAAGACCTGCAAGTCATGACCCAGGGCCAGACCCTGAACGGTCTGTCGCAACATCTGCTCGCCCAACTCGATCAGGCTTACGAGCGGGTCAAACCGGACATCGTGCTGGTGCACGGCGACACCACCACCAGCTTCATCGCCGCCCTCGCCGCCTTCAATCGTCAATTGCCAATCGGTCACGTCGAGGCAGGCCTGCGTACCGGCAACCTGCGCGCGCCCTGGCCCGAGGAAGCGAATCGACGCCTGACCGGCGTGATTACCGACCTGCACTTCCCGCCGACCTCCAAGTCCGCCGCCAATCTGCTGCGCGAAGGCGTACCCGAAGACAACATTGAAATCACCGGCAACACCGTGATCGATGCCTTGCTATGGATGCGCAAGCACCAGCAGGAAATCGATTGGCATCCGCCTGCCGATTCGCCACTGGCGGCGCTGGACGATCAGCACCGGATGATTCTGGTCACCAGCCATCGACGGGAAAATCTCGGCGACGGTTTCCGCAATATCTGCCAGGCGTTGGCTGAGCTGGCCGAGCAATACCCGGACGTGCAATTTGTCTATCCGGTACACCTCAACCCGCTGGTGCAGGAAGTGGTGTACGGCATGCTGGACGACAAACCGAACATCTACCTGGTACCACCGCAGGACTATCCGAACTTCGTCTGGCTCATGGGCCGCGCACATTTCATCCTGACCGACTCCGGCGGCGTGCAGGAAGAAGCTCCGGCCATCGGTAAACCGCTGCTGGTGCTGCGCGACGTCACCGAACGACCTTCCGTGCTCGAGAGCGGCACCATGCTGCTGGTGGGTACCGACGCGGCACGCATCGTCAAGCAAGCCCGACAATTGCTGGACGATCCGGACACCTATGCGCGCATGAGCCGCGTGCACTTCCCCTATGGCGACGGTCACGCCAGCGAACTGATCGCCACCCGCCTCCACGCTTGGCTGAGCGCACGCTCGGCGGCGGGTAACGGGGTATGAGTCTGGGTTGGGTCGATTTCTTCGCGTATGTGCTGTTCGGTCTCAAATATGTGGCGATTGCCCTCGCCCTGCTGATGTTCATCCTCGGCCTCGATGACCTGTTCATCGACCTTGTGTACTGGGGCCGCAAGTTCATCCGGCGCTGGCGGATCTACGAGAAATTCAAGCGCGCCGACGAGGAACGCCTGTATTCGATTCCCGAGAAACCGCTGGCAATCATGGTGCCAGCGTGGAACGAAGTCGGCGTGGTCGGCGAAATGGCGCGTCTGGCCGCCTCGACCATCGACTACGAGAACTATCAGATTTTCGTCGGCACCTACCCCAACGATGCCGAAACCCAGGCAGACGTCGATGCGGTCTGCCAGCACTACCCCAACGTGCATAAAGTGGTCTGCGCCCGCCCCGGTCCGACCAGCAAGGCCGACTGCCTGAACAACATCATCGACGCGATCCTGCGTTTCGAGAGCGAGGCGAAAATCCAGTTCGCCGGGTTCATCCTGCACGACGCCGAAGACGTGATTTCGCCGATGGAATTGCGCCTCTTCAACTACCTGTTGCCCAACAAGGACCTGATCCAGATTCCGGTCTATCCCTACGCGCCGGAATGGAAAGGCTTCACCGCCGGGCATTACGTCGATGAGTTCGCGGAAAACCACGGCAAGGACGTCATCGTCCGCGAAGCCCTCACCGGTCAGGTGCCCAGCGCCGGTGTCGGCACCTGCTTCAGCCGTAAAGCCATCAGCGCCCTGCTGGAAGACGGCGACGGCATTGCCTTCGATGTGCAGAGTCTGACCGAGGACTACGACATCGGCTTCCGCCTCAAGCAGAAAGGCATGAAATGCATCTTCGCCCGCTATTCGGTCAGCGATCCGAAACTGGCGCTGGAGCAACCCTGGGTGTTCGGCATGAACCGCGAGTTCTCTCAGGTGATCTGCGTCCGGGAACACTTTCCCCGCGACTTGCAACACGCAATCCGGCAGAAGTCCCGGTGGATTGTCGGCATTGTATTCCAGGGCACCAAGAACCTCGGCTGGAGCCGCAAGGGTCTGCTCAATTACTTTCTGTGGCGCGATCGTCGCGGGCTGATCGCGTACCTGCTGAGCTTTCTGGTGAACCTGCTGTTCCTGGTGCTGCTGGCGATGTGGGCGGTGACGGTCATTTCCCCGGACTCGTGGCGCTACCCCTCGATCCTTGCCGACAGCTCGCTGCTCTCGGTGCTGCTGTGGCTCAACGGCCTGATGCTGCTCAATCGCCTGTTCCAGCGTGGCTGGTTTGTCACTCGTTACTACGGATTGGTTGAAGGTCTGCTGTCGGCGCCGCGCATGATGTGGAGCAACTTCGTCAACTTTTTCGCCAACCTGCGTGCCCTGCGTCAGGTCATGGAAATGGGCGATTCACGGCGCGTGGCCTGGGACAAGACCACCCACGAATTCCCGGCGCTCACCCAGCCGCAGCGCACTCCGCTGGGCCATCGGCTGGTGGAAAAAGGCCTGCTTACCGAGGAACAACTGGATGCAGCGATCACCAGCCCCGTGCGCCGTCGACTGGGCCGCGAACTGTTGCTGCGTGAGTACATCGACAGCACTCAACTGGTCGAGACACTGGCCGAGCAGCTGGACCTGGAATGGGCACCACTCAATCCGTTCAAGCTCGACAAACGCTTGATCGATACGGTGCCGCGCCGGGTCGCCTCCCACTACGGAGTTCTGCCGGTGGCAGAAGATGGCGACACGCTGATTCTGGCCTCCGAAGGCCCGGTCAGTCAGGTCTCGCTCGGCGCTATCAGCCGACAATTGAAACGCCCGGTGCGCAGCCGTCTCGCACCTCAGGGCCGCGTCACATTGGGGATTCGTTACTGGTACGCCAGCCCCCGCCAGAATGAGGAAGTGCGTCATATGCTCGAAGTGCTTGAGCGCCATCAGGACGATGAAACCCTGCTGGAAAGAGTCAGCCGCCATCAGGTGCTGTTGGGCAATCTGTTGCAGGTGCGCGGCATGGTGCCGCCCACTTTGTTCAATCAGGCGCTGATCGACTTCGACGCCGAGAAGACGTCCCTCGGCGAGCATTTGATTTCCCGGGGCATGATCACCCAGGAAGTGCTGGAACAGGCCCTGGCCGATCAGGCCAGTGAACAGCAAGCCGCCTACCGCATTGTCCGGGAGGTCGCATGATGTCTGTGCATCGTCAAACCTTGCTGATGGGCAGCCTGTTGCTGGGCCTGAGCATCGCCTGTCCGCTGCAGGCAGCGCCGCTGAGCGACTTCGAACAGTTCCGCAGTTATCCCTACATGGACCGCAGCTATCGCGAGGCGAAAAAGGGCAACTGGAAAGAAGTCGAACGACTGATGCGCCACTTGCTGGAAAAGGTCCCCAAGAACGACGAGGCCCGGGCACTGCTGGTGGAGTCCCTGGCCAGGCAACGCCGGTACAAGGAGGCGCTGCAAGCATTGCCGGACGACAGCAACGCCCTGCTCGACCTGCGCCTGACCTGGATCGAACAGGATCCGCCCACCAGCACGCAAGTAGAAAGCTGGATGGCCACCAGCAACCTGAATGACCGTGTACGTCTCTGGCAGGCCTACAGCCTGAGCCTGGCCAAGTTCGGCGGCGCAGCCAAGGCCCACGACTGGCTGGCACAACTGGCGCCCAAGGGTGACGACAACATCTTGCGCCTGGCCCGCGCCAACTGGTCGGAGCAATTGCGTGACTGGAGCGGCACCATCGACCAACTGGCGCCGCTGGCCGCACGCAAACAACTGGACGCCGAAGGCTGGCAACGGCTGGCTAACACTTACGTGCAACGCCTCGATGAGAAGCCGCTGCAACAACTGCTGCAACAGGCGCCGAGTCCCGAGGCCGCGCGTAACGTTCGACTGGCGATGGTCGACCGCGCCATCGCCATGGGCCACGAGCAACAGGCCCAACGCTGGATGCAGTCCCTGCCCGCCAGCGACCTCGCCGATCCGGCGCAGCGCCAGCGCCTGTGGGAGCTGGCGCGCAAGACCGAAGACGTGCCTACCGTGCAGCGCCTGAGCAACGATCTGCAGCGGCCCTGCCTGGAAACCGCCGAATGGCTGTCGCGTCAGGATCCGGAAACGGCACTCAAGCAACTGCGCAGTTGTACACCGACAGACGATCCACAGACCTGGCTGATACTCGCCCAGCGCCTGCAAGCCACTGACCTGTTGCAAAGCACCCGTCTGCCGGAGCCTTGGGACAGCCGTCGGCAAACGCAGGTGCTCGACATCTGGCAGGAGCAAGGTCGCAGCACTGAGGTCAACGCCTGGCTGGCCGGTCAGAAGCAGACGCCTGATATCGTCAAGCGCCGAGCGGAGCTGACGCAGCGCATGGGACGGATGATCGAAGCGCAAACTCTGTGGGAATTGCATTACCGGCAAACCGGCAATCTTTCCTCGCTGAATCAGGCCACCTATCTGGCGGTGAAAGCGGGTGATCGCGCGCATGCCCAGCAATTGCTGGAATCCGCGTTCGATCGTCATGGCGGGCGTCTGCCGGCAACGGCGTTGGAGCGTCTGGCCGGTTTGTATGCCGCAGCACCCTCCACGACACCGGAGCAACAGCGGCGTATGGCGCTCCTGCTCAACCGAGTGGACGGCGCGACGCGCGGCCAAATGCTCGCGCAACTCGCGGAAACCGGCCAATGCGACGCTGTGCAGCAAGCCATCGGCAGCCACCCACAGGCAGCTGGCGATTACCGCGCGCTCGGTCGCTGCGCCATGCCTGATCGCCCGGGTGAAGCCGTCGTCTATTACCAGCAGGCTGAAAAGCTCGGTGATCGCGGCAGTCGCCTGCCGCTGGCCTATGCCCTCGAAGCGGCCGGTGATTCTACTGGCGCACTGGCCATCTGGCGCAGCTTTCCGACCGCCGAACTCAGCGACAACGCGCGTCTGACGGCCAGTCGCAGCGCGCTGAACGTCGGCGACAGCCAGACCGCAGAAACCTACTGGCAACAAAGCACCACTCGCGGTGCCAATGAATGGGCACTCGGCGCAGCCATCGCCGACGCGCGGGGCGATCACGCCCAGGCACTGCAACGTCAGCGTCAGGCCCTGCAGCAGTCCCCGGATGCCGGGCATTTCTACGCCGCGTCGGTCACCGCGCAAAAAGCCGGAGACTTGCCGCAAAGCACTGCATGGCTGGCCGAAGCGGTACGCCGCGAGCCGAACAACCCGCGTTATCGCGCCGACTACGGCATGCGTCTGGCCGGTGCCGAAACCCGCGAAGAACGCGCCACGGCGATTCCGTATCTGCAACAGGCCACCCGTGACTTCCCCGAGGATTACCGCCTCGGGGAAACCCTGGCCTGGCGCTACGACGAAGTGGAAGACAGCGCCTCCGCGCGCAAGGAGCTGCGCCGGGTGATCGATCTGGAGCAGAACCCGGTGGCGGCCGATGATGAAGAAGGCAGCATGGAGGCCCGGCGTTACCGCCAGCGCCGCGCCCATGAAACCCTGTCGCGGCGTGACAGCCGGACGATTGCCAGCACCTGGTCGCCGGCCGGAATCTCGACCAACGACTTCGTGCGCCCGGACGACAGCAAAGGCTCACGACGTCGCTCGGATTCGCAGAATGTGCAACTGGCGATGTGGGACCACGCCCTGGGCGAAGAACCAAGCCGCGCCGGCAGCACGCTGTCGGTGTACGGTCGCGTGCTGCTGGGCGGACAAGGTCGCTCCAGTTACGCCGAGTCCCTCGCCGCCGGTGTCGGCCTGCGCTACAAACCGTGGGGCACACAGAACATCAACTTCTACGGCGAGATCTACAAGCAGAGCCAGTTCAACGATGACGACAGTCACAACCTGAGCCTCGGCCAGATGCTGGTGCCGGAAAAACTGTTCGATCAGGTCAACGATCATCGCAAGGACGGTCACACCACCACCGACTACCTGCTGCGCGCCACCGCCTCCTTCCTCGATCAGGGCAAGTACCGCAACGACTGGCGGGTCGACGAAAACGACTGGGACGAGCGCTTTCTCTACCTGGATGCAGCCTGGTGGACCAAGGCTGGCGATCACCAATGGCTGTCGCGCTTCCAGCAAGGTCACGCCTGGAAACTGCCGTTCAGCGGAGCCCAGACGATCATGCCTTATGGCTTTCTCGAGTTTGCCAGCCAGGACCCGAGCAACGACTGGCGCCAGGACCTGCGAACCGGTGTCGGCCTGCGCTGGCAATGGTGGTACGACGAGGATCGCTACAACGCCTACCGCTCGAAACTGACGGTTCGCACCGAATATCAACAGTCGCTGGGCGGCAATCTGTATGAAGGTGGCAACGGTGTGCTGCTGGGCGTGGAGTGGAATTTCTGATGGTTCGATGGATGTTGTGTTTGTGCCTGCTGATGAGTGCCACCGTCGCCACGGCCGATGAGCGAGTGTTCTATCAGCCGCTGAATGTCGATGCCGGCCTGACCCAGGCGCAGTGGCAGAAAGTCTGGCAAGACACCGCGAAACAAGGCACGCGAACCGTGATCGTGCAGTGGACGGCCTATGGCGACTCGGACTTCGGCGGCGCCAATGGCTGGCTCGCCAACAGCCTGAAACTCGCTCAGCGGCAAGGTCTGCAACTGGTGCTCGGCCTGGCGATGGACCCGGCCTTCTACACGCGCATTGATGAACTGGACAGCGCCGGTCTCGGCGCCTACTGGCAGGCACAACTGGGTCAGTCACTGGCCCGGCAGCAGAAGCTGCGCCAGGACTGGAAGCTGCCGGTCAGCGGCTGGTATCTGCCGCTGGAGCTGGACGACCTGCACTTCCTGGCGGCAGATCGGCGGGCCACGCTTCAGCGCCAATTGAAGGACTTCGCCGCGAAACTGGACGCGCCGCTGCATGTCAGCGCTTTCAGTGCCGGCAAGCTGGCCCCGGCGGTCAACGGTCAATGGCTGGGCGAATTGACGGCAGCCGGGGCGCACGTCTGGTGGCAGGACGGCGCGGGTACCGGCCGTTTGTCACCGCTGGTGCGTAAAGGTTACGTCAGCGCACTGCCCTGCTCCGTGGGTATCGTGCGCGAAGCCTTCCGGCAGGTCAGCCGCGAGGGCGAGCCCTTCCGTGCCGAACCGGCCACCCCGGATGCGACCTCTACCGGTTGCCATCAGAACGCGGTGTTTTCCCTACGCTATCGACCGTGGGGTTCGGTCATCCTCGATAACCAACGCAAGCATCCGGGCAGCAATGTACAAAACCATTGAAGACGAAGTCCTGAAGAAGACCGCGCCCGCCGAAGTGTGGGAGGAGTTCATCCAGCATGAATTCGAGCGGCTGCATTCGTTCTGCCTGTTGATCTACCTGGCGAGCATCGGCATCTGGCTGGCCTTCGACCTGATCGTCAGCTTCATCGGCAATCAGGGATTCACCTGGCGTTCGATGGTGTTCATCGCAGCCTTTGCGATTCTTGCTGTGGTGTTGATGTTCACCCGCAAGGCCCGACACTTCGACTGGCTGAACCTGACATTCGTGGTGATCATCACACTCGGCATCCGAATGGTGATCAACGGCTTGCCGCCGACGTTTCACGGCATCTGGCTGGTACTCGCTGCCGCCACCACGCTTTACAGTGCCTCCGTGCTCCCGCTCAGCCGATGGTCGTTCTTCGCTGCACAGGTCGTCACCTGGCTGATGCTCAATCCTTTCATGAACACCGGCATCGACCTGCTCGAGCTCAAAGGTGTGATGACCATCGCCTACAGCGTTTTTCTCTGTGCGTTGACGATCTATACATTTCTGAAGCTGCGCGAGGCCAAGCTCTACAACTACATCATGTCCAAGCTGTTGCTGGATCAGGCCTACAACGACACGCTCACCGAAATTCCCAACCGCCGCTCATTCATGACCAGCGTCGGAAAAACCCTGCAAGCCGTACCGCGCGAGCATGACCATTACCTGGCGATGATCGACATCGACAACTTCAAGAAAGTGAATGATGTGTACGGCCACGACATCGGCGATGAAGTGCTCAAGCGGATCGCGGCAGACATCAAAGCGGTAATGGCACCGTTCGAGTACGCGCGACTGGGTGGCGAGGAATTTGCGATTTATCTGGCGGGCGTTCGCCGCGAGGACGTCGAGGCATTGGCCGGTGAGTTATGCCGGGTGGTGCGTGAGCAAACCACCCGGCACCCGGTGACCATCAGCATCGGGGTGGCCCGGGTTGCAGACGGGGACACCCTCAACCAGGCGCTGATCAAGGCTGACGAAGCGTTGTACGAGTCAAAGCATACCGGCAAGGACCGCTACACCTTTCATCAGTGAGGCCGTCAGGCCTCACGCACCAGCAACACCCGTGTCACGCGACGCTCTTCGACCGCCATCACGGTCATGCCCCAGCCTTCATGCTCCAGTCGATCGCCCTTCATCGGCAGGCGATCCAGCAGGCTCATCACCAGCCCGGCCAGGGTCTGGTAATCCTCGGTCGGCTCGGCGCGAAAACCGGTGTGTTCACGGATGCGGGTCAGATTCAGCGCACCATTGACGATGAACCCGCCCTGCTCTTCGACCACGTCCGGGCCGGCGATTTCGCTGGCGTCCGGCAGCTCGCCGGCGATCGACTCAAGAATGTCGGTCATGGTCAACACACCCACAAAGTCACCGAACTCATTCACCACAAAGGCAATGTGGGTCGAGGCCGCACGCATTTGCTCCAGTGCGTTGAGGATCGAATAACTGTCCAGCAGATTGACGGTCTTGCGCGCCAGGTGTTCAAGGTTGGGCTCATTGCCGGCCAGGTATTCCTTGAGCAGTTCCTTCTTGTGCACGAAGCCCAGCGGCTCATCCACCGCGCCGTTACGAATCAGCGGCAAGCGCGAGTAGGACGAATGCATCAGTCGCGTGCGAATAGCCTCGGCATCGTCGGCCAGATCAATGTGATCGACATCGGCGCGCACCGTCATCAGAGCGCGAATCGGCCGTTCAGCCAGTTGCAGCACACCGCTGATCATCACCCGTTCGCGACGGTCGAACAGCTCCGCGCTCGGCGCTTCACCGTTGTCCAGCAAGTCGGAAATTTCCTCGCCGACCTCTTCCACTGCCAGTTTGCGACCGCCCAACAGACGCATCACCGCATGGGCCGTGCGCTCACGCATCGGGCGCAATCCCTGCATCGAGCGCTTGCGACGGGCGCGGGCGATCTGGTTGAAGATTTCGATCAGGATCGAGAAACCAATCGCGGCGTACAGATAACCTTTCGGAATGTGGAAGCCCAGGCCTTCGGCGGTCAGCGCGAAACCGATCATCATCAGGAAGCCCAGACACAGCATGATCACCGTCGGATGGGCGTTGACGAAGCGGGTCAGCGGCTTGCTGGCAACGATCATCACACCGATGGACACGACCACCGCGATCATCATCACCGCCAGTTCATCGACCATGCCCACCGCCGTGATCACCGCGTCCAAAGAGAACACCGCGTCCAGCACGACAATCTGCGCCACGATCGGCCAGAACAGCGCATAAGCGGTATTGGTCGAACGCTCGCCGACGTGGCCTTCCAAACGTTCGTGCAACTCCATGGTTGCTTTGAACAACAGGAACACACCACCGAACAGCATGATCAGGTCACGGCCGGAGAAGCTCTTGTCGAACACTTCGAACAACGGCTGTGTGAGGGTGACCAGCCAGGAAATACTCGCCAGCAGACCCAGACGCATGATCAACGCCAGACTCAAGCCAATGATCCGCGCACGATCGCGCTGATGGGGCGGCAGTTTGTCCGCCAGGATTGCGATGAACACCAGGTTGTCGATACCCAGTACCAGTTCCAGCACGATCAGTGTCAACAAGCCCAGCCATGCCGTGGGATCCGCTAACCATTCCATATTCTGTCTCTATCTCTCTTCAGTGATTTCAGGCTGCCGGGCACGGCAAAGTGCGGCGCGAAAGCTCGAAGGCTGCGCCAACAACGATAGTCGGTAGTCGGAAGACCGGATGTTGCGAGTGCGTCAAGACCGCGCGACAGCGCGAGGGGAATGGGATTCCTAGAATAGAACTGGGAGGCTCCGAGAGGGTGTTCATGCAAATCCTGAATGAAAAAAGGCCTTGAAGCGTACAGGCTCAGATAACTTTTCCTACAGCTGGAAATCATTTCAAAATCTGTACGCCGCACCTGTCTCCGGGCTTTTACGGGTAAAGCGTCGACAACACCCGGTCCGCATTGGCACCGCAGCTCATGCCTTCAGGCTTGGATTGAATATTCTCGATCACCTCCAGCAGCCGCGCCTTGCTCTGAGCCAGATGCTGCTGCATGACTTCGATCTGCTCGACCTTGCGCGTCAGACCCGCCACCAGCTCATCGTGTTTGAACTCACCGGTACCGGCGGCAGGCAACAGCTGCTTGAGCTCTTCCAGGGAAAACCCGGCCTGCTGGGCGCTGCGGATGATATTCAGGGTTTGCAGTACTTGTGGCGGGTAGCGCCGATAACCATTGCCCTGGCGCTCCACTTTGGGAATCAGACCCTGAGCCTCATAAAAACGAATACTCGAAGCGCTCAAGCCACTCTGCTGCGCCAATTCACCGATTTTCATTTCAGCCTCGATTTGCCCGCTTGACATTAAAGTTAACTTTAATCTTAGCCTCGCTCCATCACTGTTGAGGAGTCAAGCAATGTCACCCTTCCAGATTTTGAATCTGCCCAACGGCCAGACCGTCGGCAACCGTATTGCCAAAGCCGCGATGGAAGAAAACCTCGCGGACCGAAACCAGGCACCGTCCCGCGAATTGTTCCGTTTGTATCAAGCCTGGGCCGACGGCGGCGCCGGTTTGCTGTTGACCGGCAATGTGATGATCGACCGCCGCGCCATGACCGGGCCCGGTGGCGTCGTGCTTGAAGACGAGCGGCATCTGGAGCGCTTCCGCCAATGGGCCGAAATCGCACGCAGCGGCGGCGCGCAGGTCTGGGTCCAACTCAATCATCCCGGTCGTCAGACCTTTGCCAATATGGGCCAGCAAGCGCTGGCGCCATCGGCGGTGGCACTGGAAATGGGCTCATTCTCGAAACTGTTCGCCGAGCCCAGGCCAATGACCGAGGACGATATCGAAGAAGTCATTCAACGGTTCGCAAAAAGTGCCGCCCTTGCCGAAAAAGCCGGTTTCACCGGGGTGCAGATCCACGCTGCGCACGGCTATCTGCTCAGTCAGTTTCTCTCGCCGCTGACCAACCGCCGCACCGATCGCTGGGGGGGGTCGCTGGAAAACCGCGCGCGCCTGCTGCTGTCGGTGATTGAGGCCATCCGCCAGGCGGTGTCGCCGCAATTCTGCGTGGCCGTGAAACTCAATTCGGCGGACTTCCAGCGCGGCGGCTTCGACACCGACGACGCACTTCAGGTGATCGAATGGCTCAACGAGCAGCCGATCGACCTGCTGGAACTGTCCGGCGGCAGCTACGAAGCCCCGGCAATGCAAGGTGAAGCGCGTGACGGACGCACCCTCGCCCGCGAGGCATTCTTTCTGGAAATGGCTACCGAACTGGCCAGCGTCGCGCGCATGCCGGTGATGGTCACCGGCGGTATCCGCCGCCTGCCCGTGGTCGAACAAGTGCTCGACAGCGGCATCGACATGGCCGGCATCGCTACTGCGCTGGCCATTGAGCCAAACCTGGTCAAACACTGGCGCGAAGGCCGTAACAGCGAGCCGCAACTGCCACCGATCCGCTGGAAACGCAAACCGCTGGCCGCACTGGCGAACATGGCCGTGGTTCGCTTCCAGATGTCCCGTCTGAGCCGTGGCCGCCAGCCCAAGCCCGAGGTGTCGGCACTCTGGGCGCTGATCCGCGACCGGTTGTACCTCAGCCGCCGGACCCGCCAGTACCGACAGGCGATGAACGCCTAACGCCCGGCAAACCGCAGGCGCGACAACTGACGCAGGTCATCCTCGACGTAGTAGTCGTTGGTCCAGCGGTCATCCGCCGCCAACGGCTGCACCTGTTTCAACGCCAGTTTTTTCGCGAAGTAGCGAAAACGGTAATGCTCGTAGAACCGCAGCAGTTCCAGGCCATAGCGATCCGCCAGATCGGTGTCGCCGCGAATGATCAGGTAGTTCTCGTCATTGCCGTTGCTGGCCGAGGTACTGAGGTTGTGGCTGCCGCTGATGATGGTCGGGCTGTCGCTGGTGAAGTCGATGACCACCGCTTTGGTGTGCACCAGCAGGTTGCCTTTCTGGCCTTTCATGTTTTCCCGTAGCCAGCCTTCCAGCCCGGTGTTGAGCAATGCGGTGGCGGCGAATTCGGCGGTTCGGTCGGCGTGAAACCCGGTGATGCGGCTGACCGTGTTTTGCAGGCCGTACCGCAGGATGTCGTCGTGGGGCTGGCCGAGCAATGCGTTGAGAATCGCGTCGGGCAAGGCGAAGGCGGTAACGAACAGCAGGTCTTTCTTCGCCCCCTCGATGATGTCGACGAACTCCCGCAAATCCGCACCGCCGGTGCGCGGGGAGAACCCGGCAAACAAGGGCTGTGCCGGATTCATCGGGTTGTGTTGAGTGATCCAGTCGCGGGTGGCGCCGACGTCCGCCGGCTCGGCCCAGATCTGCTCGAAGGTTTTCAGGTAACTCGCGCTGACCGTCGAATCGTCCAGCACATGCACCACGTTGGCCTGGCGGTATACGCCGTTGGCGGTGAAGTTGGTGCTGCCGCACAGCACCGCTTGCGGGTGGCGCTCGCCGCCTCCGTCGAGGCGGCTGAGGACAATGAACTTGTTATGGAAAATGTTGTGAGTGACCCGCCCGCGTTTGCTGGTCGCCGGCAGTTTCGCAAGGCTCGCTTCGTTGATCGTCGTGTCTTCGTCATCGGGCCGGGCGTGATACAGCACCCGCACCTGAACACCCCGATCGAACGCCGCGTTCACCGTGTCGATGATGGCTTGCAACTGATACTCGTAGATCGCGATATCCAGCGCCCATTGACCGTCCGTTGCACGTTCGATAAACCCTTGCAGGCGTCCGAGCAGACCGTTCTCCAGCCACTGACGCGCCGCATCGGGCCAGGCTTCGATGGGCAGTTTTTTGTTGGCGCTGATCAAGGCGTCGAGTTCGGGGAATTTGCGCTGAAACGCCTGGCTCGCAGCCACGGCGCGGTTGAAGATCACGCTCTGATTCGCGGGGTGACCGTCGTCGGAACGAATCGTCAGTTCCAGCGCTTCGCCCAGTTGCGGTGCATCCGGCGAGCCATACGCCAGGTGTACGCGATAGTGGATCGTCATGCCCGGATTGACTGCGTAATCGGCCCAGCGAAATTTCTGTAGCGGTGCCTTGTCGCTGGGCGTGGCGTGAAACTGCGGGAAGGTATGGGCCTTGTCGGGAAAGGTCAGGCTATTGAACAGAAACAGCCACGGTTTGGCGCCCTGCTGCTTTTCGATGGCAAATCCCAGCAGGCCTTTGCGGCGGGATTCGGCGAGGTCCATGGCGAGCAGCACGCCATTGGTTCCGGCGTAGGCCTTGACGCGAAAATCGTCCTGCGGATTGGCGACCAGTACGCGCATGATTCACTCCTTGTGATTGGGCCCCACTGCAGCATAGCTCTCAGACCGACAACAACTCGTCGATATGCCGGTAATCGGCGTCCAGCGCTGTCGCCAATTGCCTTGCACGGCCCAGCCGGATCGGCCCGCGCTCGATATCGATCAACAGGCCGGGACACACCAGCGCTGGCATTTGCGGACAGTCTTTCAACCGGCCATCGGTGATCACCAGCAACCGTTGTTGTTCGACGGGAAAACGCTTGCGCCGCACCGCAAGCCAATGCCCGGCTTCCGTCAGCGCCGCCAACAGCGGCGTGCCGCCTCCCGCGCCCAACCCATCGAGCCATGCGCGCAACCCGCTGGAGGCCTTCAGTCCTTGCACCTGCCATTTCGGCGCCGCGCCGCTTGCGGTCAGCAACGCAAGACGCGCGCGCTGCCGATAAGCGTCGTCGAACAGTTGCGCGAGCAAGCCCTTGGCATCGCTCAATGCCTGATGGCGACGGGTCGAAGCGGAGGCATCGACGACCACCAGCCACAGTTCATGGGGCGTGCGGGTACGCAGTTGAAACAGCAGGTCCGCGCGGACTTTCGGGAGGCCATTGAGCAAGGTTCCGGGCCAGTTCACCGAGCCGCTGCGAGCCGCGTGCCGCTTGCCTTGTCGGCCGTTATCGAGCCGTCCGGCCCGGGGTCTGGCATTCGCCCCCGCGTCAGATCGGGGGCGAATGCCTAAGGCTTTTTTTGTAGGTGTGGCGGCCAGGTCGGGACTTCACGGCGGGCACCGGTTGCGAGGGCCGGAGCCGGCATTTCGCCCCACTGGCCCTGCCCTTCGCCCAGCTCGGCGTCAGTGCCGGACGGCGATTGCGCCGGTGGCGGCGGACTCGCCACAGACTGCTCGCGACGCCGGTGACGCAAGGCAAACTCAGCCACGGCATCGATATCCTGCTCGGCAATGGCTTCGGCACCGCGCCACGCCGCATGTGCCCTCGCGGCACGCAACCAGACCAGATCGGCGCGCAAACCGTCGACGCCTGCGGCGAAGCAGCGCTCGGTGATCTGCGCCAGCGCCGCGTCATCCAGCGCAATAGCCGGTAAAACCTTGCGGGCGTTCTCGCAGCGCTGACGCAGAACCTGCTGCTCAGCCTCCCACTGCGAACAAAACGCTTGCGGATCGCTATCGAAATCCAGTCGACGACGAATGATCTGAGCCCGCTCGTTCGGCGCAGTGTGGCCACTCAGCGCAACGTTCAGACCGAAGCGGTCCAGCAATTGCGGACGCAACTCACCCTCTTCCGGGTTCATCGTGCCGATCAACACAAACTTCGCCGAATGCCGATGGGAAATGCCATCACGCTCGATCAGGTTGGTGCCGCTGGCGGCGACATCAAGCAGCAGATCCACCAAATGGTCCGGCAGCAGATTCACTTCATCAACATACAACACGCCGCCATCGGCCTTGGCCAATACGCCGGGAGAAAACTGCGCACGACCATCGCTCAACGCCGCATCCAGATCCAGCGTGCCGACCAGTCGCTCTTCGGTGGCGCCCAACGGCAAGGTGACAAACTGACCACTGGCCAACAGATCCGCCAGACCCCGGGCGAGCGTGGACTTTGCCATGCCGCGCGGGCCTTCAATCAGCACGCCGCCGATCTTTGGATCGATGGCCGTCAGGTACAGCGCCAGTTTCAGGTCATCGGCGCCGACCACGGCGCAGAGCGGAAAATGCGGGGTGTCGGTCATGTTCAGTCTCAGCTCTCTTCTTCTATATCCAGCAGCAGGTTTTCCAGGGCCTCTTTGTAGGCGCCCGGCTCCTGCCACATCCCGCGCTGCTGCGCTTCGAGCATGCGTTCGGTCATGTCGCGCAAGGCGTGGGGATTATGCTCGCGCACGAACTCGCGGGTCGCAGGGTCCAGCAAATACGCATCGGCCAGCAAGGCGTACTGGTGATCCTCGATCAACTGCGTGGTGGCGTCGAAGGCAAAAAGATTATCGACCGTCGCCGCCAGTTCGAACGCGCCTTTATAGCCGTGGCGCTTGACCCCGTCGATCCATTTCGGATTCGCCGCCCGGGAACGGATCACCCGGTTCAGCTCTTCTTTCAGGGTGCGAATCTTCGGCAGATCCGGCTGACTGTGATCGCCGTGATAACTGGCCGCCGCTTCACCGCGCAGGCTTTCCACGGCAGCGAGCATGCCGCCCTGAAACTGGTAATAGTCGTTGGAATCGAGCAGGTCATGCTCGCGGTTGTCCTGGTTTTGCAGCACGGCCTGTACCTGGCTCAGACGCTGGACGAACTGTTCGCGGGCGGCGGTGCCTTCGTCAGAACCGCCGTAAGCGTAGGCGCCCCAGCTCAGGTAGACCTCGGCCAGATCCTCGCGGGTTTGCCAGAGGCGACCATCGATGGCGCCCTGCACACCCGCGCCATAAGCACCGGGTTTGGCACCGAAAATCCGCCAGCCAGCCTGACGACGCGCAGCGTCCTCATCCAGACCCGACTGCCGCAACGCCTCGCGCTCGGCACGCACTTTGGCGGCCAACGGGTTGAGATCGTCCGGTTCGTCCAGTTCCGCCACGGCTTGAACGGCGGCGTCGAACAGGCGGATCAGGTTGGCGAACGCGTCGCGGAAAAATCCGGAGACCCGCAGCGTGACATCGACCCGAGGCCGGTCGAGCAGGCTCAGCGGCAGAATCTCGAAATCATCGACTCGCTGACTACCCGTGGCCCAAACCGGTCGCACGCCCATCAGCGCCATGGCCTGGGCGATGTCATCGCCGCCAGTGCGCATGGTGGCGGTACCCCAGACCGACAGGCCGAGTTGGCGCAGGTGGTCGCCGTGATCCTGAAGGTGTCGTTCGAGAATCAGGGTTGCCGACTGGAAACCGATTCGCCACGCAGTGGTGGTCGGCAGGTTGCGCACGTCCACCGAATAGAAATTGCGCCCGGTCGGCAGCACATCAAGACGACCGCGACTCGGCGCACCACTCGGGCCGGCCGGGACGAAACGGCCGCTCAGGGCGTCGAGCAAACCTCGCATTTCGGCCGGACCGCAGGCATCGAGGCGTGGGGCAACGACTTCACGAAGATGGTCGATGATTACGCCGACTTCAGACCAGTGAGGACCCTGTGGGAGCGAGCTTGCTCGCGATTGCGGTGTGTCAGTCCCAGAAGTGTTGGCAGACAAGACGCCTTCGCGTGCAAGCTCGCTCCCACAGGAATCGCTCACAGCGTGCGTGATCAACTCCGTTGCGAACAGCTCAAGGCGTTCGCGGGTATCCCCCGCCGTGCGCCAGACTTCATCGCTCAGCGATTGCAGCTCCATCGGACGCGGGCCAGTCCAGGGTTCGGCCAACGCGCAATGCAGCGGATCAAACCCCAACTGAAACGCCTTGGCCAACGCCCGCAACAGACTCGATTGCGACCCTTTGCCATCGCCACGCGGAATCCGCAGCAACGCGAGCAAGGTATCGATACGCAAACGTCCGGTCGGCGACTCGCCAAAAATGTGCAGCCCATCGCGGATCTGCGATTCCTTCAAGTCACACAGATACGTATCCAGACGCGGCAGCCAGATCGCCGCATCGGCATCGCTGTCGAGGGCTTCGTCGAGTTGCAGTTCGCGGTCAATCTGCGTGTCACGCACCAGTTGCAGAATGTCGCGCTGCAACTCACGGGCGCGGCGAGGGTCCAGCAGTTGGGCTTCGTAATACTCGTCGGCCAACAGCTCCAGATTGCGCAACGGACCGTAGGTTTCAGCGCGGGTCAGCGGCGGCATCAAATGGTCGATGATCACCGCCTGGGTGCGACGTTTGGCCTGGGCGCCTTCGCCCGGATCGTTGACGATGAACGGATAGATGTTCGGCAGCGGCCCGAGCAGCGCGTCCGGCCAGCAGTTCTCCGACAGGCCGACGCCTTTGCCGGGCAGCCATTCGAGATTGCCGTGCTTGCCGACGTGAATCACGCCGTGGGCGCCGTAGGTCTGGCGCAGCCAGAAATAGAACGCGAGGTACGCGTGCGGCGGCACCAGATCCGGGTCGTGATACACCGCGCTCGGATCGACCTGATAACCCCGTGCCGGCTGAATGCCGACGAAAGTCAGACCAAAACGCAGGCCGGCGATCATCATCCGCCCGTCGCGGCACATCGGATCGTTCTGCGGCGAACCCCAACGCTCCAGCACCGCCGCGCGATTGGCTTCAGGCAGCGCGTTGAACATCGCCAGATAATCGTTCATCGCCAGGCTTTGCTGGCATGGACGCTGATCGAGGGTGTCAAGGTCATTACTGACGCCGCCAAGCAATTGCCGGATCAGTTCAGTGCCGCTTTCCGGCAGTTCAGCCGGCAGCGGATAACCCTCGACCTGCAACGCGCGCAGGATATTCAGCGCGGCGGCCGGCGTGTCGAGGCCGACGCCGTTGCCGATGCGCCCGTCCCGGGTCGGGTAGTTGGCGAGGATCAGGGCGATGCGTTTTTCAGCGTTCGGCACCCGCGCCAGATCAACCCAGCGGCGCGCCAGTTCGGCCACAAAATCCATGCGCTCGGGCTGTGCCCGATAACACACCACATCGGACTGACTGCGCTCGCTGCGCCACGCCAGGTCCTTGAAGCTGATCGGCCGACTGATGATCCGGCCGTCGAGCTCCGGCAAGGCAATGTGCATCGCCAGGTCCCGCGGTCCAAGGCCCTGCTCGCTCTCGCGCCAACCGGGTTCATTGTCCTGGGCGCAGATCGCCTGGATCACCGGAATGTTTCGACGGAATGGCCGCAGATGCGGCGCTTCGGGACTGGACTGAGCGAAACCGGTGGTGTTCAGGATCACCGAAGCGTCAACCTCATCCAGCCAGTCCTCGACCACCGAGAGGCAGCCGGGTTCTTTCAGACTGGCCACGGCGATCGGCAGCGGATTGAGTCCGGCCGCCTGAAGCCGTTGGCAGAACACGTCGATAAACGCCGTGTTCGCCGCTTGCAAATGCGAGCGATAAAACAGCACCGCCGCTACCGGATGACCGGGCCGCCAATCGGCTTGCCAGTCACTCAGTGCGGCGGTGTTTTTGTTCGGGTGGTAAATCGCCGTGCGCGGCAGCGTCTGCGGCTCGCCCCACACGTAATCCCGCGCCAGCCAGCGGTTGGCCAGACAGCGGAAGAAGTCCAGCGCATTGCCCATGCCGCCCTGACGCAAGAATTGCCAGAGTCGGTCACGATCTTCGGCACCGACGGTGCTCAGGTCACTGAGCTCCGGGTCGGGCCGGTCATCGCCCGGCACCAGAATCACCTGCACACCACGCTCGGACAACTCCACCAGCCGCTCGACGCCATAACGCCAATAAGCGATGCCGCCGTGCAGCGAGATCAGAATCACCTTGGCGTGGCGCAGCACCTCATCGACGTACAGGTCAACCGACGCATGGTTCTGCACCTGCATCGGGTTGGCCAGGCGTACGCTCGGGTAATCCTCGGGCAGTTGCTGCGCCGCTTCGGCGAGCAGCGCGAGGCTGGAATCGCCGCTGCACAGGATCACCAGCTCGGCGGGGGTTTGTCCAAGGTCGGCAATGTTGTCGTCCGACACGAAACCGCCGGGCTGAGTCCTGAGCAGGTGCATGGTTTAAACGCTGAGCGCGGCGCGCAGTTGCGCTTCGAGCTGGGCAGCGTCCAGTTCCTGACCGATCAATACCAGACGGGTGATACGCGCTTCATCGGCGCTCCACTGGCGGTCGAAGTGCTTGTCAAAACGCGTGCCCACGCCCTGAATCAGCAGACGCATCGGCTTGTTCGGGATGGCCGCGAAACCTTTGACCCGCAGGATGCCGTGCTGGACCACCAGTTGCGTCAGCGCATCGAGCAGCAGGCTTTCGTCGGCTTGCGGCAGTTCGATGGAGATCGAGTCGAAGGCGTCGTGATCGTGGTCATCGTGATCGTCATCGCCTTCACCGTGGTGGTGATCGTGGTGGCTGTGGCGGCTGTCGATGTGTTCTTCGGAACCGGCGCCCAGGCCGATCAGCACGTCCAGCGGCAGACGGCCGTTGCTGGCTTCGATGATTTTTACTGCTGGCGGCAGTTCTTCGGCGACTTCCACACGTACGCGCGCGAGGTCTTCAGGGCTGGTCTGGTCGGCCTTGTTGAGGATGACGAGGTCGGCGCTGGCCAGTTGATCGGCGAACAGTTCGTGCAGCGGGGATTCGTGATCCAGGTTCGGATCGAGTTTGCGCTGGGCGTCGACCTGATCCGGAAACGCGGCGAAGGTGCCGGCGGCCACGGCCGGGCTGTCGACCACGGTGATCACCGCGTCCACGGTGCAGGCGCTGCGGATTTCCGGCCACTGGAAGGCTTGTACCAGCGGCTTTGGCAGAGCCAGACCCGAGGTTTCGATCAGGATATGGTCGAGGTCGCCGCGACGGGCCACCAGTTCACGCATCACCGGGAAGAACTCTTCCTGAACCGTGCAGCACAGGCAACCGTTGGCCAGTTCGTAGACGCGGCCGGTGGCTTCTTCTTCGGTGCAGCCGATAGTGCATTGCTTGAGGATTTCACCGTCGATGCCCAACTCGCCAAACTCGTTGACGATCACCGCGATGCGGCGGCCCTGGGCGTTGTCGAGCATGTGCCGCAGCAAGGTGGTTTTGCCCGAGCCGAGGAAGCCAGTGACGATGGTGACGGGAAGTTTGGCCAGTGTTTTCATCGGATGCCCTTTGGCAAGGTGGCGGGCATACGGGACGAGACCGGCAACGCGGGTGCGTGCCTGGAGAATTCGCCACCGGATCACCCCGCCCGGTTGAAAGTGAGAATCTGTGACGAGGCAGGTCTCCTGGCTGACGGTGTTCGGGCCTTGGCCCGGTATTCGCTGCGCCTTCCCGCTGGCTCTGGATTGAGTTGGCAGTGGCGTGGCAGCGAACAGCACCGTTCACAGTTGCGGGGGCAGCCGCGGCTTGGACCGCGTTCCCTTCTTAGCTTCGGCGTGGGCCGAAGAACCTCGAAAGCGCAAGGCTACGCATGCGCGCAAGGCGGGTCAACGTCTGCGGCAATTTCGTTATATGGACATCGTTCTTTAATATATTGATCGAAAACAGTTCTCAGTTAAAAAATTAGTTGTAGGTTATCTCTTACATATCATCTAGCCACCAACTATCCCATCACGACGCTCGACCTTGAAATAGAGCGCTCGAACTCTCAAATTACATATCTTTACAAAAACCGAATTGATAAATTAAAACAAGATATGAAACATGAAGATTCAAAAGGACGCTGCACTCTACAAGAAAGGAATTCTTGCATGCCTGATTACTATCAGTATTCAACGCTTTTTATTCCTGCCCATCCTGCTTACGCGCCTGCAATATGAGCGCCGACAATGCATTGCGGCAATCTGATGGCACCGTATTGCAGGAACTGTCCCAACTACTGCGTAATTGCCACTACGCGCACAGTTACCAATATCCGGCGGTCCAGGTCGGGTTGTTGGGTCACGATGTGTCTCAGGCGTTCAACGCGACCTGGGAGCATTTGCACCCCGATACCTACCTGAGCGTGGAGAACGGCATACGCCAACGGCGCATCTGCAAGTTCGAATATCGCCAACGTGAGCGCCAGTGGACACCGCTGCAAGACTGCCATTTCTTTCAAGCCCAGGCTCACAACCCGCTGCTGGGCGGCGTCCAGCGCACCTACAGCCGCAGCGAGTCAACGTTTATCGAGTCTCCGGTCCTGCAAACCGTGCTCGCTGCTGACCTGGCGCTGATGGATCTGGCAGTCGGCCCGCGCGACTGGCTGGTGACCTGTCACCAGTTCCGCATCCTTTGCGACCGGCGTAATGCCGGCCTCGCCACACCCGAGGGCCGCCATCGCGATGGACACGATTTTGTCTTTCAACATCTGATTCAACGCCAGGACGTCATCGGCGGTGAAAGTCGGATATTCAATGAAAGTGGCGACTGTGTATTCAAGGCAACTTTGACGGATTACATGGAAACAGCCGTATTGAATGACCGAATACTTCTGCACGAAGTTTCCCCACTGCAAACATCAAGCATTAATTCGAATCGCGGCAGCCGCGACATGTTGATAATCGATTTCGACCTGGCGGACTACTAATGAACTCTTTGACGCATGCACTTTCAGCCAGCCCACCCGGCGCACATGACTTTATTATTGAGCAATTCCAACAAGCCTGTGCTCGACGAGTTTCAACGTTGTCGTTGACCGCCAACGAAAACATATTGTCCGAGACGGCGCGCACGCTCGGACAGAACCGTTTTTACGAGCGTTATTTATTCAACGCGCAAGCCATCGACGGTCAACGCTATGCCGCCCAATTCAATGGCATGCACGTTGAGCACTTCCCGGAAGTCGAAGCCTTGAAGACGCTGGCGACCCAGGCTGTGCAGGCAATGTTCAACGCTCCATTCGTCGAGTACCGGGTGCTGTCCGGCGTGCACTGTACGTTGAGCGTGCTGAGCGCGCTGACCGAGCCGGGCGATACCATTCTGTCGCTTGCGCCGGAAAGCGGCGGGCATTTTGCGACCGGGCCACTGGTGCAGAAAATCGGCAGGCGCAGCGCATTTTTCACGCTGACGGCGGACGGACAGGTCGATCTCGAAGCTGTCGATCAGACACTTCAGGCACTCGGTACAGCGCCGGCAGCCGTGCTGTTCGATCACGGCCTGACCACTCGGGCAATCGCAATCGAGCCATTGCGTACGTTGCTGAACCGCCGCGGGTTGGAGCGGACACTGATTATTTACGATGCGTCGCACACCCTGGGCCTGATCGCCGGACAGGCCTTTCCCAACCCGCTTGACGAAGGCGCGGATATTCTTCAAGGCAATACCCACAAATCCCTGGCAGGCCCGCACCGGGCACTGATCGTCTGCCGAAGCGCCGACCTGGCCTGGCGAATCGAACAGACGCTCAGCAGCGGTCTGGTCTCTTCGCCCAACCTGCCCGGCCTGCTGCAATTGTTTGTCACCCTGGTGGAAACCCGGCACTACGGACAGGCCTATGCCCAGCGCATGTGCGCCAACACCCGCCAACTACATGATGCCCTGAAAGGCTTGCCGGGCTGGACGCTACACCCCACCGACACGCACTTGCTCTTGCTTGAAGGCCCCCTGGCGCGGCAAGCGGCGCAGGAACTCAATGAACTGGGCATCCGGGTCAACAACAAACAAGTCCATGGACGCGATTGCCTGCGCTTCGGCCTTCAGGAAATCACTCGCCTGGGGATCAGCAGCGAGGACCTGGATGCCTTGGCCCACATAATCCGCAATGTCTTGAGCGGCGGTGCGAACGGCGTGGATCGGATCCGTCTGTCGCACATTTGCCAGCGCCTGAACCGAATCCATTACAGCTTCGACCCGGAGGTTTGCCGATGAAAGCAAGCGCCTGCCTGATCATAGGCAACATCCGCGAAGGTGAGTACGAAGGCCTGATTGCCGAGGGCATTACTCCGCTGTTGATCGCCGACAGCCGTAAAACCAGCAAGATCGCTGACGCGACAAGAATTTCGCCAGTGGCACAGTACGATTTTTCCAGAGGGCTGACGGCGGATCTGATCGGATTGACGCAACGTCTGCTCGATGAACACGGGTTCACCAGCGTGCTGAATTTCCGCGAAGGCTATGTTGCTGTCACAGCCCGCCTGTGCGCGGCGCTGCCAACACTGGCTCACTTGCATCAAAACGTGGAAAACACGCTGGACAAGGCGTTGCAGCGCCAACACTTCCAGCAGTCGGACAACCCTGACCTGCACGTGCCGTCCCGCGAAGTACGAATCGACGACCTGCTGGCACACTCCGATGAACTGCCCTACCCGTTTATTCTGAAACCCGCGAACCTCTACAGCAGCCTGTTCGTTCGTTGCATCCACACTCACCACGATCTGCTCGACTATGCTCGCCACGAATGGCCGGCGCTGCAGCGTTATGTGGCCGGTAAAAGCCGCGAAACCGAGCAGTTGCTGTTGGAGGAGTTCCTCCAGGGCTCCAACCACTCCATCGACTGCGCAATCGCTGCGGATGGTTCGATCCACAGTTTTCCGATTGTCGACGTGATTGCCGGTGTCGATATCGGGCGTGGTGACTTCCACCATTTCGCCCGCTACACGCCATCGCTGCTGGAACCCGATGCCGGCCTGAAAGAACGCTGCCACCGACTGGCCCATGACGCCGTCAACGCACTGGGACTCAGAGGCACGTTTGCCCATGTCGAGTTCATTCTCACCGCCAGCGGACCGAAGATTCTCGAAGTCGGCGCGCGCCCCGGCGGCAGCCGGATTCACGTGATTCGCCAAGCCTGGGGCTTGCACCTGGACGTCTGCTACCACCGGACACTGTCCGCTGAAATGCAGCCTCTTTCCGGCCGCCCCCCGTTGCGTTCGGCATTGCCACACCGTTCGCCCGCACCGACCGGTTCTATGACGGACTGCACCACGCCGAGCGCATCGAACGCCTTGCGGGATTCCAGCGCCGGTATGCCTATGTCAAGCCGGGCGATGCCATCGGACCGGTCAGCAACGGTTTCCAGAACTACCTGTACATCGAGTTCAAGCAACCCGATACCGCCAGCCTGCGCGAATCCTTGCTGGCCGTCGCCGACATCGATGTCTACGGCGAAGTCCCCGTCGCGACGAGCATCCGTCACATTCTGCTCATCGGCGGCCGCGATTCGGGAATGGACTGGGATACACAAAGGCAGTTTCGCTTTACCCTCGTCCAACAGCCTGGTGACCTGTCTGACTATCAGCGCAAGCACGCAACACCGGTACTGACGCCGGACATCGCAGAACTGGACGCTTACAGCGAAACCATCGAGCGACTGCACCGTCAGCACCCGTTCGATGCCGTGGTGTCATTTTCGGAACTGGGCCTGTTGCCGGCATCCCGGCTGGGCGAACAACTGGGCATCGCCCACAACAGCCTGGGCAGTGTCGAAGTCAGCCGCGACAAGCTGCTGTTTCGTCAATTGTTGCAAGGCAGCCGCTACGAATTGCCGGCCGCCGCCGTCAACAGTCGCGAGGAGGTTCGTGCCTTCGTGCTCCGTCACGGCCCGGCCATTGTCAAACCCGTCAACGGCTCCGGCAGCCAAGGCGTCTACGCCATCGACCGGCCAGAGGATGTCGCGCAACTGCCGCTTGAGGGCTGCAATCTGATCGAGGCCTTCGCCACCGGCGAGGAATACAGTGTCGAATCCTTGAGTCTGGATGGCCGGCACCAGATTCTCGGCATCACCCGCAAACACACCAGCGGTGCGCCGGGGTATGTCGAAACCGGCCACGACTTTCCCGCCGGGCTCGATGATGACAGCCGCGTGCAAATCGAAGAAGCCGTGCTGTGGCTGCTCGAACGCATGGGCAACCGCTGGGGCCCGGCTCACACCGAGATCAAGCTCGACGGTTCACGCCTGCACTTCATCGAGACCCAGACTCGCTTCGGCGGCGACCAGATATGGGAAATGGTCTGGAAAACCACCGGCGTGCATCTGGCGGCCAGCACCATCGCCGCAATGACGGGCTCTGCACTGCCGGAAATCGAGAAACCCTACGTGAAAATGGCGATTCGCTACATTGAAGCGGACCACACCACCGACCCGAAACCGCTGCAGGGGCGTCTGCTGCAACAGCCGTTTGCGCTGCGCGCGATCCTCAACCATGACAAGTTCGGCCGGCCCATCCGCCGCTCTGCAGACCGTCACGGCTACGTGCTGCTGGGCTGTAGCGACGCGGACGACCAGGCAGCCTTCAACGCTGCGATTTCCCACCCACGGTTCACTACCCAAGGACAGGCGCAATGACCACGAATGAAACGCTGTACCGTATCGATGGCCCGATCAGCCAGGATTTTCCGCTGATCTCCTTCTCCACCAATGTCTACGACAACCCGGCGGATATCTTCGGCTCAATCACCGATCTGGCCCGACATTTCAAGGCCGTGGAGTTCGAAATCGGCGAAGACGCCGAACAGGTCTTCTGGTCACTCAGCGCCGAGGAACGTGTCAATCTGGCCCGGCAGATCCGCCGTTTCACTGAGCACAATGGCATCACCCTGACCGTGCATGCCGGCTGGTGGGGACGCCAGTACAACCTGTGCTCCCCGGATCTGGCCGAACGCGCCCAGGCGGTCGACTGCCTGAGCGCCGCCGTGGATTTTTCCCGTGAGGCGGGTGCCACCAGTGTCACCTTCCACCCCGGCTATAAGGATCAGCTGGAAAATGCCGAGTTGCTGGACAACCTGATCAACGCGATCAATCAGGTCAGAACACGCTGCAACACCGATGGCATTGCCCTGTGCCTGGAAAACATGGGCGGACAGCGACCGAAATTTCCGGTATTCACGGTCGAGGAACACCTGCGCTTCCACCAGGAAACCGGATGCTTCGTGACCATCGACGTGACGCACCTGTGTTCGCTGCTGCCGTATGGCGAAAGCCTGTTCGAAGCCATCGCCGGTCTGGCGCCGATCACTCGGCACCTGCACATTGCCGATCTCAACGATACGCACCACCAGCATCTGCCGATCGGCGAAGGCAACCTGCGCCTGAGCGACGTGCTCAATCGTTTCGCGGTCAACGGCTATCGCGGGGTCGCGGTGGTGGAAGAGTTCATTCCGCGCTTCTCCACCGAGTACTACCTGGAGAAGGCCCTGGCCTACAAGAAAGGGGTCGAGGAACTGCTCGCCGGCACGCGGCAAAGCACCCATGCCGGTTGATTCCGCGCTGGCAAAAACGGCGTCGCACAACGAGATTGCGACCGGCATTCGCGATGCGCTGCCGTTCGTGTTCTCGCTGTTGCTGACTTTCACCCTGATCGGCATGCTCGGGCGCCGCCATGGCCTGGACATGCCGGCCATGGTGGTGTTCAGCGGCACGGTGATGGCCTCGCCATTGCAACTGACGCTGCTGGAAACGCCCGCGCATCTGCTGAACGCCTTTGGTGTGCTGGTCTCTGCGCTGAGCATCAACCTGCGCTTTCTGGTTTTCACGCTGAGCCTGAAATCCAGCCTTGAAGGGCCGATCAAGGCGTTCGTTCCGGCGCTGGCGGTGATGGCCAATGCTGCATTCACGCTTATGTCGATCCGCAAGGAACAGCAGCCGATCAGTCGAGCGTACGCCAACACCGTGTGCTTTTTGCTGTATGCCGCCGCCCTGCTCGGCACCATCGCCGGCTATTGCTTTGCGAGCCTGGCCGACAACGCCGTGATGGATCACGTCAGCGTGGTGATCGCCGTCTTCATCAGCGCCTCGCTTGGCAAGATGGCCCGCGAGCGTCACAGCTTCCACGCGCAATGGATCGCCGGCCTGGCCACCGCCGCCAGCTTGCTTTGGCTGGGCGAAGTGAGCCTGCTGCTGGTCCTGGCAGTCACAGTCCTGACGAGTTATGTCTATGACCGAACCTAGTACTTTCTGGTTGTATGTGCTGATCTGCGCACTGGTGTCCGCGATTTGCCGGCTGCTGCCGCTGGCGGTCTATGTCGAGCGGCTGTCCGGCGGTGCCCGCAGCTTCATCGGTCGCCTTGGCAAGTACACGTCGGTGGCGATGCTGGTCAGCCTGCTGGCGGGGTCACTCCTTCCGCTGACCAAGCAGCACGCCGCTGCAATGCAGTGGATTGTGCCGGTAACGCTGGCCTGGCTGCTGAGCCTGACGCCAATCAAGTCCTATTACGCGTTTCTGATCGCCTTGGCGGTGTACGTGGCACTCGCGACGCTTTAGCGCCGTCGATTGACGCGAATCCCCCGCCCATGGTCTCCTACACAACTTGTTACGGGTGCCCTTCACAGGGTGAAACGGGAAACCGGTGAATCATGTGCTTTACTCTAAAGCCATGTCAGTCCGGTGCTGCCCCCGCAACGGTAAGCGAGCGAAGCGTCAGATCCACTGTGCCGATGGCATGGGAAGGTGACGCTTGCAGGTCGGCCTGACGCCAGCCCCTCGTGAGCCCGGAGACCGGCCCGCAACACACAGTGCGCATCCTGCGTTACTGAACATAACAAACCCGCGGTGGGCGGGCGCTGTTCGAACCTCTGCGTGCCTGACTCGCAGGGATTTTCATGCGCTCTGTTCACCCGCTGACACTCCAGAGGGAAGCGCCATGTCGATCATCAGCAGCACCGGCAGCAATTCGGACAAGATCTCCAGCACCACTACCCTGAGCCAACGCCTGACCGCCGCCGTCTGCGCGTCGATCCTGGGTGCGTGCCTCGTGTATTTCGCCGGTTTCTCGCACATCGAAGCGGTACACAACGCCGCCCACGATACCCGTCACAGCGCCGCGTTCCCGTGCCACTGAGACCTGACGACATGATCAAGCGTATTGCGCAGACCGCAGGTTTCACCGGCCTTCTGGCCGCCCTGCTCCTGACGTTGCTGCAAAGCTTCTGGGTTTCGCCACTGATTCTGCAGGCCGAAACCTTCGAGAAAGCCGAACCGGTGGTCGAGGTTCACGAACACGCCGCCGGCACCGCCGCCCACACTCACGATGCCGAAGCCTGGGAGCCGGAGGACGGCTGGCAGCGTGTGCTGTCCACAACCGGCGGCAATCTGGTGGTTGCCGTGGGCTTTGCCCTGATGCTGGCGGGTTTGTACACCCTGCGGGCGCCGACCAAAACTTCCCAAGGCCTGCTCTGGGGCCTGGCCGGTTACGCGACCTTCGTGCTCGCCCCGACCATGGGTCTGCCGCCCGAGCTGCCCGGCACCGCCGCTGCCGACCTGGCCTCGCGTCAGATGTGGTGGATCGGCACTGCCGCCTCCACCGCTGTCGGTCTGGCCTTGATCGCGTTCAGCCGCAGCTGGCTGATGAAGATCCTCGGCGTAGCGATCCTTGCCGTGCCGCATGTGATCGGCGCGCCACAACCGCAAGTGCATTCGATGCTCGCACCGGAAGCTCTGGAAGCGCAGTTCAAAATCGCTTCGCAGTTGACCAACGTCGCGTTCTGGCTGGCCCTGGGCCTGATCAGCGCCTGGTTGTTCCGCCGCAAAAGCGAAGGCCAGTACCACGCATGACCGATGACAGCGCAGCGCCGACCTTCGTGGTCGGCCTGGGCTGCCAGCGCGGCTGCCCGGCCAGCACGCTGCGCGCATTGCTTGATCAGGCGCTACAGGCGCATCGAATTGATCTTGAGAAGGTCAAGGCGCTGGCCAGCATCGACCTCAAGCGCGATGAACCCGGCCTGCAGGAACTCGCCGCACAACTGGCGCTGCCGTTGCTGTATTTCAGCAGCGAAGAGCTGGCCTGTTATCAGCAACGCTTGAGTCATCATTCACAAATCGCCTTCGAACGCACCGGTTGCTACGGCGTGGCGGAAAGTGCCGCCCTGGCACTCGCCGAACAGTTGATCAGTGGCCCGGCAAAACTGCTGATTTCCCGGCAAAAGTACGCGCAGGCAACTCTGGCATTGGCCGGCGCTGCGTAAATTCCCGATAATTCCTGCTTTCGATCATGAGCATTCTTCATCTGAAGGGCTTGTGAAGCACTGCACTGCCCTTTTCTACAGGATCCAGCGATGACCGTTTACTTCATCGGCGCCGGCCCCGGCGACCCGGAATTGATCACCGTCAAAGGCCAGCGGCTGATCCGCAGTTGCCCGGTGATCATCTACGCAGGTTCGCTGGTGCCGACGGCGGTGCTGGAGGGTCATTGCGCTGAAACCGTGGTCAACAGCGCCGAGCTGCACCTGGAACAGATCATCGACCTGATCAAGACCGCCCACGCCAGGGGCCAGGACGTCGCACGAGTACATTCGGGCGATCCGAGTCTGTATGGCGCCATTGGCGAGCAGATCCGTTATTTGCGCGAGCTGGATATTCCGTTCGAGATCATTCCCGGCGTGACCGCCACGGCTGCGTGCGCCGCGCTGCTGGGCGCTGAACTGACCCTGCCGGACATCTCACAAAGCGTGATTCTGACCCGTTACGCGGACAAGACAGCGATGCCCGCCGGTGAAGAACTCGGCAATCTGGCGCAGCACGGGGCGACCATGGCGATTCATCTGGGGGTCAATCATCTGGAGAAGATTCTGGCTGAGTTGCTCCCGCATTACGGCGCGGACTGCCCGATCGCGGTGATTCACCGGGCGACGTGGCCGGATCAGGATTGGGTGGTGGGGACGCTGGAGGACATTGTCGCGAAGGTGGCGGCGAAGGGGTTTCGGCGTACGGCGTTGATTCTGGTTGGGCGGGTTTTGGGTAGCGATCACTTTGGTGAGTCATCGCTGTATCGCGCGGGGCATGCGCACCTTTATCGACCATGAATGCGACGCGGAGCGTCCCGGGCTGCATTCCAACGCAGAGCGTGGGAACGATCAAATTTCACGCAAAAAAAACGGCGCTCACGGGGCGCCGTTTTTCATGCCGCAGCGAACGCCTTAGTAGTAGGCGTTTTCTTTCTGCGTGTGGTCGGTCACGTCGCGAACGCCCTTGAGCTCCGGAATGCGCTCGAGCAAGGTGCGCTCGATGCCTTCCTTCAGGGTCACGTCCGCCTGGCCGCAGCCTTGGCAACCGCCGCCGAACTGCAATACGGCAATGCCGTCTTCAACCACATCGATCAGGCTGACCTGACCGCCGTGGCTCGCCAGCCCCGGGTTGATTTCGGTTTGCAGGTAGTAGTTGATGCGCTCGTTGATCGGGCTGTCGGCGTTGACCATCGGGACTTTGGCGTTTGGCGCCTTGATGGTCAGCTGGCCGCCCATGCGGTCGGTGGCGTAGTCGACGACGGCATCATCGAGAAACGCTTCGCTGAACGAGTCAATGTAAGCAGTGAAGCTTTTCAGCCCCAGCGCCGTGTCTTCAGGTTTTTCTTCGCCCGGCTTGCAGTAGGCAATACACGTTTCGGCGTATTGGGTGCCAGGCTGGGTGATGAAAACGCGGATGCCGATGCCCGGAGTGTTCTGCTTGGAGAGCAGATCGGCCAGGTAATCATGGGCGGCGTCGGTAATGGTAATAGCGGTCATGGAGACTCCTCGCAGGCTTGAGGCGGAGTTTACGCCAATCGGCGCGCGGCACAAAGTCCTAGTATTTACGTAGGAATAGTTCGCAAATCGGCTAAGCGCCACGTTCGCCGTCGATCCGAGCTTTAAGCCACTGATAACTGCGCTTTTCCACCCATTCGTAGCTCAGCCACGAACCGATTCCGATGGCCAGTGCGCAGGCGCCAAACATCAAATACGGGTTGATCCCATAGCGCCGGGCCAGATACCCGCCGGCCGACAGCACCAGCACGTGCATCAGGTACACCGAGTACGAACAGTCGCCCAGCAATTTGAGCAACCTGTTGCGCTCGACATGTCGCTCCAGCGCAATGCTGGCCATGACCAGCACGGCACTGGGCACGCCCCAGTTGAGCAATCGGGGTTCCGGTGGCAGGTGATAGATCGCCAGCAACGCCGCGCCGATCCCCAGTAACGGCAGCCAGAGCGCCGGCCCGATCCAGCCGCGGCGGTAAAGCATGCCGAGGCCGATCCCCAGCAGGAACTCATAAACGATGTCCGAGCGATAAAACTCGCTGACCCAGCCAAACCCGGTCCAGGCCTGGCACACCGCAAACAGCAGCGCCGCGACCACCAGCAAGCGCACTTGCAGCCGGAACAACAGCGCCCAGGCGAACAACACGTAGAACAGCATTTCGTAATTCAGGGTCCAGCCGACGTTCAGGGTCGGGTAGATCCCGTAGCCACCGGGGTTTTCGGTCGGGATAAACAGCAGCGACAACAGCAAATGGCTCCAGTCCACTGTCTGATCCGGCAGCAATGGCCGGGCGAACACCACCAGCAACGCCATCAGAACGGTGTAGAGCCAATACGCCGGCACAATCCGAAACAGTCGATACAGTAGAAACCGCGTCGGCGGCAACGCCTTGCCTTCGGTGGACAGGAAAATCACCAGCCCGCTGATCACGAAAAAGATATCGACGCCCACCGCGCCCTTGTCGATGAACAGCTGCCCTATCGGCCCGCGCGCCTTGAAGTCGAAGAAAATCTGCATGAAGTGATGGCAGACCACTGCCCACGCGGCCAGCCCGCGCAGGGCCTGCACTGAAATCAACATCGATGGCGCTCCCGATTCCGTACATCACAGGATTGGGACAACCGCCATCGTTCAAACGATCAAAGATTCTCGTACCGGTTCATATCCAGCACGCCCTCTTCCACCGGCTCGGTCTCGTGGATGTACTGGCTCAAGTCGTGGAAATAGAACCAGAACTGCGGATGACTGCGGCGGATGCCCCAACGTTCGACGATCTTCTCGAATTGCGGCGCATCCTTCGCGTTTTCCATGGCATCGACAAACGCCGCCACCTGATCAGCCGGGATGTTGAACATGAAGTTCGGGTAGCTGCTGAGCACACCCGGATAGATCGTCAGCGTGTCCAGCCCCGGTTGATAGCGCAGCGATTCACCGAGCAGGAACGCCACGTTGCTGTGGGCGCGGTTGCGCATAAGGCTGTAGACCTCGCGTTTGCCGCTGCGGGTTTCAACCCGAAGCATGGTCGCTTCCGGCAATTGATCGATCACTTTCAAGCCAGCCGCCGGGCGTGAAGTCAGGCGGCTCAGCGCCTGTTCGGCGTTTTGCAGGGCCGGGTCGATGTTCGGACGCGAGCAATAGGCGTCTGCGCAGCGGTTGATCGGATCCGGATGCGCGTTGAGGTCGCCATAGCGCGCCAGCAATTGCATGGCGAAATCGTGTTTCGGGTCTTTCTCGTCGAGCTTCAGCGCGGTCGGCTTGTCGTCATCGATGGCTTCGTAATCGAGCCACATCTTGAACTGGCCGCTGCTCTGGTACCAATCGTCGAGGTAGCCCTCGCGAGAATCGGCGGGCATCAGACGCAGGAAGTTCTGCTCGGCGCCGTTGCGGATCAGGTCGAAATACAAGCGGGTTTGCGCCTGATGGGAGACGTTGCCGAACACATCGAAATTCACCGCCAACTGGTAATAGGTGCGCTCCAGCAGCGGATAGTCGAACAGCCACATCGTCTGCGGCACTTCGCCGATCAGGCCCTTGGTCACCGAGGCGCTGTCGAAGTGACGGAAGATGCTGAGCAAGGCGTTGTCGTTGCCGGCCCACAGGGTCGACCAGCTCGGTGCCGGCAGGTCGGCGTAGCTGTCACGGCGCAGGGCTTCGTATTTGTTTCGCTTGTTGCGGTAGTTGTGCCACAGGCTCAGCACGCTGCCGACATCGTCGTTCTGCCCCGGCATGGCCAGCAACGGCGTGGCCTGGCCGCGATAGTTCGGGTCGGTGATGTACAGGTCGTGTTCCGGCGCCTGGAACAGCGCCCAGAAGTTGTCGCGGATCACGTCGGTTGCGATCTGCCCGCGGCATACCGGCCCGCGAATGAATGTACGCACGAAGTATTCGGCGTTATCGAGCATGAACTGATAGCGCGCCTGCGCCGGAATCGCCTCAAAGGTCGCGAACGGGTTGGCCCGGCTCTGCGGTCCGTAGCCCGGCAAGGCATTGACCTGCCAGTGGCCGTTGTAGAACAGGCTTTTGACCCGCGCCATCTTCGCCGCGCTCAGCGGATAAGTGATGTGGGTCTTGTGCACGATCACGCCCTGCACCGGCCACAGGCGGTAGTAAACCTGGGTACCCGGATCGTCGTTCGGGCGACGCGTGGCAATCAGATCGATCGGCTTCCCCGTCGGTGTGCGCGAACGCACCCACTGGAAGTAATGCCCCGGCTCGCCGTCCTTGAAATAGATATGCGCCAGGAACCAGTGCTCGAACAGCCAGCGCCCGACCAGGCTTTCCCGCGCGCCGGGCTGGTTGAGCAGGTTTTCCCACTGAACGATCTGCAACGCCTCTTTGGCGCTCGGCGCCAGGCCTTGCTCATCGATCGGCGCACCGGACGCCAACCAACGTTGCAACGTCTGATATTGCTGATCGGTCAGGCCGGTCACCGCCAGCGGCATGCCCTCTTTCGGATGGGCGCTGGCATAACCGTCGAACTCGGCGGGCATCGCGCACAGGTTCTCGCGATTGAGCCCCAGCACGATGTCTTCCGGCAGTTTGGCGTTGGGCGTCAGCGGCGTTTTGTGCCCCAGCTCCAGCATGCGCGCCATCAGCGCGGCCTGACTGCCTTGAGCATCGAGTACGGAATAGAAATCTTTCTGCTGCCAGGCACGTTTGCCAAAGGCGTCATAGAACAGCCGCGTGGTCGGTGCCGCCTGGGTGCGTTCGCCATCATAGACCGGCATCTTGCTCGCACCACGGGCAGCGCCCTCGCCGCTGCCCAGATTGAGCTGGCAGGCGGAGTCGTAGCACGCATGGCAGGCCACGCACTTCTCGGTGAAGATCGGCTGGATATCGCGAGTGTAAGAAATAGCGGGAGAAACGGCAGGACTTTGCGCCGCCGCGCCAAAGCTTAAAAACAGCAATGCAATGCTGATGACGCGGTACGACATGTCCCTGATCCTGATCCAGAAGAAAAACGCCGCGATTCTACCGTTATGACGACCGTACCAACATGAGCGATATTCATGCAAAAGCGCCACATGCTCTAAAACCGCACAGGTTTGTTATGATCCCGGCCCTTCGTCATGGTCTTTTTCCGAGTAGTCCCAATGTCCGATCGCAGCGTTCGCCTTCAAGCACTCAAGCAAGCTCTCAAAGAGCGCATCCTGATTCTCGACGGCGGCATGGGCACGATGATCCAGAGCTACAAGCTCGAAGAACAGGATTATCGCGGCAAACGCTTCGCCGACTGGCCGAGTGACGTCAAGGGCAACAACGACCTGTTGGTACTGACCCGCCCGGACGTGATCGGTGGCATCGAAAAAGCCTACCTGGATGCCGGCGCCGACATCCTCGAAACCAACACCTTCAACGCCACCCGGATTTCCATGGCCGACTACGGCATGGAAGAACTGGTCTACGAACTCAACGTAGAAGGCGCCCGGCTGGCGCGCAAGGTCGCCGATGCGAAAACCCTCGAGACGCCAGACAAGCCGCGTTTCGTCGCCGGCGTGCTCGGTCCTACCAGTCGCACCTGCTCACTGTCACCGGACGTCAACAACCCGGGCTATCGCAACGTCACCTTCGATGAGTTGGTGGAGAACTACACCGAAGCCACCAAGGGTCTGATCGAGGGCGGCGCCGACCTGATCCTGATCGAAACCATCTTCGACACCCTGAACGCCAAGGCTGCGATCTTCGCCGTACAAGGCGTGTTCGAAGAACTGGGCTTCGAGTTGCCGATCATGATTTCCGGCACCATCACCGATGCCTCCGGCCGTACCCTGTCGGGCCAGACCACCGAAGCGTTCTGGAACTCCGTGGCCCACGCCAAACCGATTTCGGTAGGTCTGAACTGCGCCCTCGGCGCCCGCGAGCTGCGTCCGTACCTGGAAGAGCTGTCGGACAAGGCCAGCACCCACGTATCCGCCCACCCGAACGCCGGCCTGCCGAACGAATTCGGCGAGTACGACGAGCTGCCGGCGGACACTGCCAAGGTCATCGAAGAATTCGCCCAAAGCGGTTTCCTCAACATCGTCGGCGGTTGCTGCGGCACCACACCAGGCCACATCGAAGCCATCGCCAAAGCCGTCGCCGGCTACGCGCCACGGCAGATTCCGGACATTCCCAAGGCATGCCGCCTGTCGGGTCTGGAACCGTTCACGATCGATCGCAGCTCGCTGTTCGTCAACGTCGGCGAGCGGACCAACATCACCGGTTCCGCGAAATTCGCCCGCCTGATCCGTGAGGACAACTACACCGAAGCCCTGGAAGTCGCCCTGCAGCAGGTCGAGGCCGGCGCCCAGGTGATCGACATCAACATGGACGAAGGGATGCTCGATTCGAAGAAGGCCATGGTGACCTTCCTCAATCTGATTGCCGGCGAACCGGACATCTCCCGCGTACCGATCATGATCGACTCCTCGAAATGGGACGTGATCGAAGCCGGCCTCAAATGCATTCAGGGCAAGGGCATCGTCAACTCGATCAGCATGAAAGAAGGCGTCGAGCAGTTCATCCACCACGCCAAGCTGTGCAAACGCTACGGCGCGGCAGTTGTCGTGATGGCGTTCGACGAAGCCGGCCAGGCCGACACCGAAGCGCGCAAGAAAGAAATCTGCAAACGTTCCTACGACATTCTGGTCAACGAAGTCGGCTTCCCGCCGGAAGACATCATCTTCGACCCGAACATCTTCGCCGTGGCCACCGGCATCGAAGAACACAACAACTACGCTGTGGATTTCATCAACGCCTGTGCCTACATCCGTGACGAACTGCCGTATGCCCTGAGCTCCGGCGGCGTGTCCAACGTTTCGTTCTCGTTCCGCGGCAACAACCCGGTGCGCGAGGCGATTCACTCGGTGTTCCTGCTGTACGCGATCCGCGCCGGCCTGACCATGGGCATCGTCAACGCCGGTCAGCTGGAGATCTACGATCAGATCCCGCAGGAACTGCGCGACGCCGTCGAAGACGTGATCCTCAACCGCACGCCTGAAGGCACCGATGCCCTCCTCGCCATCGCCGACAAGTACAAGGGCGACGGCAGCGTCAAGGAAGCCGAAACCGAAGAATGGCGCGGCTGGGACGTCAACAAGCGTCTGGAGCATGCGCTGGTCAAAGGCATCACCACCCACATCGTTGAAGACACCGAAGAGTCCCGCCAGTCCTTCGCCCGCCCGATCGAAGTGATCGAGGGCCCGTTGATGGCGGGCATGAACATCGTCGGCGACCTGTTCGGCGCCGGCAAAATGTTCCTGCCGCAGGTGGTGAAGTCCGCCCGCGTGATGAAACAGGCCGTGGCCCACTTGATCCCGTTCATCGAGCTGGAAAAAGGCGACAAGCCGGAAGCCAAGGGCAAGATCCTGATGGCCACGGTAAAAGGCGACGTGCACGACATCGGCAAGAACATCGTCGGCGTGGTGCTGGGTTGCAACGGCTATGACATCGTCGACCTCGGCGTGATGGTGCCGGCCGAGAAGATCCTGCAGGTAGCCCGCGAAGAAAAATGCGACATCATCGGCCTGTCCGGCCTGATCACCCCGTCGCTGGACGAAATGGTCCACGTGGCCCGCGAGATGCAGCGTCAGGACTTCCACCTGCCGTTGATGATCGGCGGCGCGACCACTTCCAAGGCGCACACGGCGGTGAAGATCGAGCCCAAGTACAGCAATGACGCGGTGGTCTACGTGACCGACGCCTCCCGCGCCGTGGGCGTGGCGACGCAGTTGCTGTCCAAGGAACTGAAAGCCGGTTTCGTCGAGAAGACCCGCGAAGAGTACATCGACGTCCGCGAGCGCACCGCCAACCGCAGTGCCCGCACCGAGCGCCTGAGCTACGCGGCCGCGATCGCCAAGAAGCCGCAGTTCGACTGGGCCACGTACACCCCGGTCAAACCGACCTTCACCGGCACCCGCGTGCTGGACAACATCGACCTCAACGTACTGGTCGAATACATCGACTGGACGCCGTTCTTCATCTCCTGGGACCTGGCCGGCAAATTTCCGCGCATCCTTGAAGACGAAGTGGTCGGCGAAGCGGCGACCTCGCTGTACAAGGACGCCCGCGAGATGCTCACCAAGCTGATCGACGAAAAGCTGATCAGCGCCCGTGCGGTATTCGGCTTCTGGCCGGCCAATCAGGTGCATGACGACGATATCGAGCTGTACGGCGATGACGGCAAGCCCATGGCCCGCCTGCATCACCTGCGTCAGCAGATCATCAAGACCGACGGCAAGCCGAACTTCTCGCTGGCCGACTTCGTCGCGCCGAAGGACAGCGAGGTGACCGACTATGTCGGTGGTTTCATCACCACCGCCGGGATCGGCGCCGAAGAAGTGGCCAAGGCATATCAGGACGCTGGCGACGATTACAACTCGATCATGGTCAAGGCACTTGCAGACCGTCTGGCCGAGGCCTGCGCCGAATGGCTGCACCAGCAGGTGCGTAAGGAGCATTGGGGTTACGCCAAGGATGAAGCCCTCGACAACGAGGCGCTGATCAAAGAACAGTACTCAGGCATTCGTCCTGCACCGGGCTACCCGGCGTGCCCGGATCACACCGAAAAAGCCACGCTGTTCGCCCTGCTCGACCCCGAGGCGCAGGAAATGCGCGCCGGCCGCAGCGGCGTGTTCCTCACCGAGCACTACGCGATGTTCCCGGCGGCAGCGGTCAGCGGCTGGTACTTTGCGCATCCGCAGGCGCAGTACTTCGCCGTGGGCAAGATCGACAAGGATCAGGTCCAGAGCTACACCTCGCGCAAGGGCCAGGAACTGAGCCTGACCGAGCGCTGGCTGGCGCCGAACCTGGGTTACGACAACTGAACAATCAGTGCTGATCAGCCCCTCCGGAAGAGGAGGAACCACCGGGTTCCTCCCAGTCCGTGTCTGCCATCCACTGTTCAAGCGTCTCCCGGGTAATACCCAGTGCCGACTGGTAGCCCGTACGATCAAAATAGTCACGGATCCGTTGCAGACTGGCAGTCGACAGTGAGCGATAGTTTCCGGATAAACGGGTGTCGAGCAGCAGCTCGTCATGATTGCCGTCAAAGAGCTGCTCCGGAATATCCCTGATCGAATTGCCCAACAATCTCAGTGTGCGCAAGTGTTCGGCCTGTAAAACTTGTGCCGGCCATTCCCTCAGGTCGTTACCGCTCAAATGCAGCGCTTCGAGCCAGGGCGGGATCGCTTCGTTGAAGTAGCGGATCCGGTTGTGGTTCAACTCCAGCAGTTCCAACCCCTCAAGAGACGCTGCACTGAAGGCTCTGAAATGGTTGAGGTTCAGGCGCAAGCGCTTGAGATGGTTCAGCGAACCTAATAATTGCTCGGCTGCATGAGCGTCATGCAACCGATTGGCGGACAAATCCAGTTGCTCCAGTCGCTCCATATCGCCAATGGCTTGCGGCAGGTCTCGCAGCGCGTTGGCGGCCAGATCCAGGGTTTCCACTTGATTGAATGACGTGAGAAACCCTTGCAGTCCCTGCTCGCTCAGCTCCAGCCCCCTGAGGTTCAGACCCTTTACATGAGGAAAGGCTTCCGGCAGGTCGGGCAACGCCCCCACTCCGGGAATACCCTCCAGATCCAGCACATAGTCGGTTACGCCGGCCTCGCCAAACAGGCCCATTTGCCAGCACTCCATGATTCTGTGCGCCGCCTGCGCCCGGCCTTTCGAGGAAATCCGCGGCTGCCTGAAACGCATGTCGACACTGCGTCGCACGAAGATCCAGCCATTGAGCTCGCGCGTCAGCGCTTCGAACCGTTGGTTCCAGTCATTGATACGAGCATTGACTTGCGCGTCGGTAGCCCCGAAGCGCAGGTACTCGACCACGTCAATCGCGTCCTCCTCCGACAGACCGGGAATCACCCGCTGCAAGCGGCTGATGAAGGAAGAAAGACTTTCTTCGGCAGGCGGCGCCGGTGGCAACTGCAACAACCGCGATGCCACACGGGATCCGGTCTCCATGGGTTGCGCGCTCCTGTCGGGCAGGGGTTCAGCGGCAAATCTCGCCAGTGCTCCCTCCGGCAGCCCCAGCGTCGACTCGACCCGGGACCGGGCCGCCTGCAGCTGAATTTGTGTGTCTGGCCCAAGGGGAGCCCCCGTCAGAAGCATGTTGATCAGCAGGTCATCACGGGCCAGAGCCTGCGGAGGCAGCGAGGTAACGCGGGTGTTTCGCAAATCCAGCCAGCGCAACGCCTGAAGGTCCTCGGCGCCCCGTGGCCACTGCTGCAACTGCGTGCCTTCAAGGCTCAGCGCCTTCAAGTTCGGCATGCTCGACATATCCAACCTGTAAATCGGATTGCCGGACAGGTCGAGTTCGACCAGTCTGGCGCGGATATCCGTCGGGATCGGGTTGGTTGTCAGCGCACAGTCACTGAGGTCGAGATATCGAACCTCGGGAAAAGCGCGGAGGAAATTGCGGATCTGACCTGTTTCCGACCGACGCGATTGCACAAGCAGGGACTTGACGTGGGGAAAGCTCGCCGACAGCGACGGCAGCGGATCATCGCAGACCCAGACAAATTGGTCGTAGCCGCGATTGCTCGCAGCCAAGGGGGCTTCACGCCAGCAGCGTTTCAAGTCATGCGCGGCTCTCAAACGTTCTTCAAGGCCGGGGCCGGGGGCCGCCCAGTGATCGAGGGTCGATTCAAGGCGTTCCCATTCCTGAGCACGCTCGTTGAGCCACTGCATGATCTGAACATCACTTTGCCCCTCTCGCATCGCTCGCAGCACAACTCCGTTGGCCTGTCTGAAATCCAGATTTGGATAGAGTTCCAGCACTTGCACCGCGAGTGAAGTGTTGATCCCCGGGCGCCCCAGCGCGCCCTCGCCACTGGCGAGATACCCAAATCGACGATTCTTGAGGCGTATCGGAGGTTGGTACGTACGGTTGCTCGGACTTGAGAGGGCCACGGCCGTACGAACCTGCTCAGGATGCGCGGTTGCATAGTCGATGATTGCCCGCTGCAAGCGAGCGCTGCTTTCACTTCCAGACAGCCCCAGAGCTTGACTGGCTTCCTGTGGCAAGGCGCGCATGAGCGAGGGAAAAAAGGTATCGAGCTGGCCGTTCTGCGTCCATCCATGGTCACTGAATGCCTGAAACAGCGGCCCTTGCTTGACCACGCACACCCGGTTCGTGACCGACTGGCCGCCAATCGCCTCCAGCAACGGCCCGTGAATGTGTGAATCACGAAGTTCAAGCCGCACATCGTCCGGCCAGCCCGGCAACTTTTCGAGTAATCGCAAGGCCAGCCGGCAGCTGTCGAGGGAGGGATGCTCTTGATGCAGGCCGGCATAGGTTCGGGCCGCCCTTCCCTGTCCGGCGTACCAGCGTGCCTCCTCCAGCAGGCGGCGCGGCACTGAAGTCGACGTTTGCAAAGCCGCCAGTGATTCCGCGTCTGCATGGGCAAGAACTTCCCGGCCAGCGTTTTCACCGAGCCCCGGACATACCCGTTGCAGTTTGAGGAGCCGTGCATCCGGTGTGGCGGTTTGACGTTGCGCGTCGAACAGTTGCAACGCATCGGCCAGTTCAGGCGGTGGCGGCAGGTTGTCCACGTGCATTCTGCGCAAGCTGTCGTCACTGACTGCGCCAATGTCGGCGATGGCCAGCAATTGTTCGTCGGTCAGCATTTCGGTGCTGTGACCGATCCGGCGCAAAAGTGTCAAGCGATCCCAGGACAACGGGCGCTCCAGCGTGGATCGCCAGGCGCCGGCACCGTTGTGGCTCAGTATCGGCTGATAGGCATCAGGATCACGGGGATGCCTGATACGCCAGCGCAGGGATGCCCTGTCCCAGTTCTTTTCGTAGACCCGGCCCTGCAACCGGATCCAGGCTCGTTCCTGTGCAATGAATTGGCCCTGAGCATTAGGCCCGCCCTGGGGAAGCTGTTCAACAGGGCTTTCATAGACCGTCAGATCCGGGTTCCACAACCGTGTTTGACCGTCAGCCAATGTGACTGGCCGCAGTTTTTCTATGACCGGCGCAGCCGTGGCCGGCTTGAGGCGGGACAGGACTTTACCGGCGCCAGCGAGCAAACCGAACAGAGCCAGGTTCTCCGCAACATCGATCAGGTGCGCCTTGGCGGCCCTGCGATCGCCTTCGCTCCACTCGATGACGCCTTCAATGGATTCCTCCAGCAACTGGCCAACCATCACCGCCGTCATGATCTCACCCAGCACCGGTACAAAACCCGCTGCGGTGGTCAACACCAGCATGCCGATGTTCAGTAATGTCGCGAGTTTCCTGCTGCGTACCTTTTCGTCGACATCTGCCGTGGGCACGGCGTGACTGCGGGCATCGGCAATGGTCCGCTCACGGTGCCGTTCAAAGAGATAGTTCCACAGATCGACATTTTCAGAGGTGGGATTATCGCCCTCCCGTGGAATAACGGTGGGGGCCAGAAAAGGGTCATCCTCGGGGGACTTTGTCTCCACGGCGGGAGGCCTGTTATGAATGCGCCAGAGGCCCCCGAAAGGATTGAGGAGTGCGATGGCATCAGCGGAAAAATGAGCCGTGGACGATGAGTCGTGCAAGAAACGGCTGAAATAGTCCCCACGATCCGCATACGCCACGAAACGACTGAAAAACCGCTGATAGGCCGTCGGCACCGTATCTTCAGACGACAAGCCGTCGCGTTCAGTGAATCTTCGTTTGAACATCGCCTCCATTTGTCTGCGGGTATAACGCTTCAACGGGTGATAAGGGTCATGGGGAATGTAGAGCAGTAGATCATCGGTATAACGCTCGTCTTCACTGATCGAAAAACAGACGCAGCCTGTCATTCGATGCTTCATGAGGCTCAGATCGTGAAACCAGACGTTCTTGCGGCCCAGACGCGGATGAAGGTCTCCATCGATGACCGACAGGATCATCGTGTAATCCTCGGGTTCAATATCCCCACAGGACAACGCGTACTGCGCAGCAGCGTGCAGATCGGCTTTGGCAGCGCCGATGAATGTCTCACGCAGTGCCGTTGCGGCCTGCGCATCTTTGGAATCAAAAAAATTCTTGAGATAGGCCTGATACTTCGCACCGATATCCAGCGAACGGCATAAAGCCGTGAATCGAGTGACGGTCATCGGCGTTGTCAGGGGCAGCAACTCTCCGGGTTTCCTCCGTTCGACCAGAAAACCGGAAGAACGGTGAAAGGCCCCCGGTTCGCATTCCGAGTCTTCGAAGTTATGCAGGGCCGCCTGCAGTAACGAAAGTGTGGAGACTTCATAAACCCCCACTTCAATCGAGAAAATACCGGCCTCGACAGCTTTGTTCAGGCGCAGATAGATCGTTTTGACATCCATTTCGATGCCGAACTCGTCTCGTAACGCTTCAATCAGCAGAGGCTCGGCAAACGTGTCGATGTCCTGCAGGGATGACAGTTGTCTGTCCAGCCGGGACTGGGCGACAAAGCTGGCGGTAAACCCGTCATTCAGGGCTCGACGCTGCGCCCGGGTGGCTTGCCGATAGCCAGGCGGCAGCGTCGCACGGGCGCTTTTGAGTTCTGCGCGGCGCTGCGCGGTGGCGTCCGTCAACCAATCGGGAATGGCCTGTTCGAGAAATGCACCGTGGATGCTCTGTGAGGCGGCTGGCTTCATTCCGGTAGCCGGGATCGATGACATAACGCTTCTCCTGTGAAAGTGAAGCATCAGCACACCATTTCGAAGGCGGCCAGCCGTGGTAGATAGTTATGTCGGCGTCAGCGAGGGGTTTCCAATGGTTTCTCGCGCAGCCAGCCGATTGACTATGCTCAATAGGCACACTTTAAGACGAGGGATGTATGGACGATCCAGTCGACAACAAGCCACCGACCTTCTGGCAGATGCTGCACAGCGTCATGGCAGCGGCGTTCGGGGTGCAGAGCGGCAAGAACCGGGCAAGGGACTTCACCCATGGAAAGCCCAGCCACTTCATCTTCCTGGGCATCGCGTTCACGGCGGTGTTCGCCCTGACGCTGTTCGGCATCGTGCAACTGGTGGTGCATCTGGCGGGCGTCTGATCTGCGTCAGTGCATCAGGGTCTGCAGGTTGAACGGATAGCGATACGAAACCGGACGGCCCTTCGCCGACAGTTTGCGAAAGTGCACGCCGTAGTCTGGCGAGGCGCCCATGGCAAGAATTCGGCGGGCATGATCCCTGTCGATCAGTTGTAACAAAGGAATCTGCCGGTCACGACCGCCATATTGGTTCAGATCGACGCCTTGCGCGTGATCGTGCAACTCGACAAGCGCCCAGCCGCCCAGAGTGAAATGGCCGCCGAGCAAGGCGCTCAAGCGCCCATCCACTACCGCCTGCAAAGCTTTGGCCGAGGTATTGACCGCGCTGAACAATACGTCCTTGCCCGGTACTTTGCCGGCCTCGGAAACGGCGCGCATCGCACCGAAGGCCATTTCATCGTTGGCCGCCCACACCAACGAAACGTCGGGATAACGGACCAGCAACTGTCTGGCCTGCTCGTAGGCCCGTTGCTGCGTCCAGCCACCGTAGACCAGTTGTCGCAGACGCACCTGAGGGTGCTCGGCCAGCGCCCGCTGCATGCCCTTTTCGCGCAGTTGCGCCGAAGGGGTGATTTTCAGACCGGAAAAGGCCAGCAGATCAATGCTTTCACCGGGCGCCACGGGTGGATGCAAGCGAATCAGCTCCTTCATCATCAGATAGCCGCCCTCTTCATCGTTGGGCACCAGGCTGCCGATATGATCAGCACGATCTGCCATCAGCGCCTTCTGGCTGGGCGTGAGTGCCGAGTTGACAATAAAGAGCTTCACGCCGCTGCCATTGGCCATGCGCAGGATCTGCGGCGCCACGTACTGTTCGTTGACGAACACCAGATAGTCCGGGCGATCTGGCCCTTGCAGGGCCAGGCGCGCCTGGGCCAGGGTCAGTTCGGGATTGCGCTGGGCGTAAAGGATGCGCAAGTCCACACCCAGATCCCGGGCAGCGGCCTGCATGAACTGCGAGTAGCTGAGCCAGAACGTTTCCTGAGTCGAGCCCGGATTCAGGAACAGCACCGACTCCGCACGCGCGCAGGTAGCGAAAACCGCGCCGAACAGGAGCAGGCTGATGTGGAGAAGCTTGAACATGAAACATCCGGGCCCAGGGAAAAATGGCCGCGCATTATAGCCATTGATCGCCTGACCTTTGGCGCTTGATCCCGCCTTTTGTCCGACAATCGTCGCAAGCGGGGCCCGGACGAGTCGTTTTACTGATGGCTGACCCAGAACACCGCTGTTCCAACGACCAGAATGATCAGGAACAGAATGGCCCATGCATCGACGCTGCTATCGCTTTTCCTTGCCTTGGTTGGGTTGCTCATTGCATCGCCTCTTGTCGGTTTTGTCGGTGATTGCAGAAAGACTCGACCACAGTTAAGACGATGATTGACCGCACGACAAATGTGGGTTAGTTGACAGTAATTCTCGTTAGGCGATTTGGTTCTTTCCATATACTCAAACATCACTTTTGCGCATAACTGCAAACGGGTATATTGCCCCGGCTCCGTCAAGGAGTGCGCGGCCGTGCGCGCAGAATTGCAGAGGAACCATCGGACTCCAGCAAGCGAAAACGCAGCGTTTTCCGAGTGGCCCAAGCCTGAGAACAGGACTTATATGTACGTATACGACGAGTACGATCAGCGGATCATCGAGGACCGCGTCAAGCAGTTCCGTGATCAGACCCGACGCTATCTGGCAGGTGAGCTGAGCGAAGAAGAATTCCGCCCCCTGCGCCTGCAAAATGGCCTGTATATCCAGCGTTTCGCGCCGATGTTGCGCGTGGCGGTGCCTTACGGCCAGCTGACTTCGCGTCAGATGCGCATGATGGCCAAAATCGCCCGCGACTATGACAAGGGCTACGCCCACATCAGTACGCGCCAGAACGTGCAGTTCAACTGGCCGGCGGTCGAAGACATCCCGGACATCCTCGCCGAGCTGGCCACCGTGCAGATGCACGCGATCCAGACCAGCGGCAACTGCCTGCGCAACGTCACCACCGACCAGTTCGCCGGTGTTGCGGCCGACGAATTGATCGACCCGCGTCCGTGGTGCGAAATCGTTCGTCAATGGACGACCTTCCATCCGGAATTCGCCTACCTGCCGCGCAAATTCAAGATCGCCGTCAACGGTTCGACCTCCGACCGTGCGGCCATCGAAGTCCACGACATCGGCCTTGAGCCAGTGCACAACGCGGCTGGCGAACTCGGTTTCCGCGTGCTGGTGGGCGGCGGTCTGGGTCGTACTCCGGTCGTAGGCGCGTTCATCAACGAGTTCCTGCCATGGCAGGACCTGTTGAGCTATCTCGACGCGATCCTGCGGGTCTACAACCGCTACGGCCGTCGTGACAACAAATACAAGGCGCGGATCAAGATCCTCGTCAAGGCGCTGACTCCGGAAGTCTTCGCCCAGAAAGTCGATGCCGAAATGGAACACCTGCGCGGCGGCCAGACCACTCTGACCGAAGCCGAAGTTCATCGCGTCGCCAAACACTTCGTCGACCCGGACTACAAGGCGCTGAGCAATCAGGACGCCGAACTGGCCGCTCTCGACAAAGAGCATCCGGGCTTCGCCCGCTGGCGCGCCCGCAACACCCTGGCGCACAAGAAGCCGGGCTACGTGGCCGTGACCCTGTCCCTGAAGCCGACCGGCGTTGCACCGGGCGACATCACCGACAAACAGCTCGACGCCGTCGCCGACCTGGCCGACCGCTACAGCTTTGGTCAATTGCGCACCTCCCACGAGCAGAACATCATTCTGGCCGACGTCGAGCAGAGCCAGCTGTTCACCCTGTGGGGCGAGCTGCGTGAAAGCGGCTTCGCCACGCCGAACATCGGCTTGCTGACCGACATCATCTGCTGCCCTGGCGGCGATTTCTGCTCTCTGGCCAACGCCAAGTCGATCCCGATTGCCGAATCGATCCAGCGCCGTTTCGACGACCTGGACTACCTGTTCGACATCGGTGAACTGGACCTGAACATCTCCGGTTGCATGAACGCCTGCGGTCACCACCATGTCGGCCACATCGGCATTCTGGGCGTGGACAAGAAAGGTGAAGAGTTCTACCAGGTCTCGCTCGGCGGCAGCGCCAGCCGTGACGCCAGCCTGGGCAAGATCCTCGGCCCGTCTTTCGCTCAGGAAGACATGCCGGACGTGATCTCCAAACTGATCGACGTGTACGTGGAACAACGCACCGAAGACGAGCGTTTCATCGACACCTACCAGCGTATTGGCATCGACCTCTTCAAGGAACGCGTCTATGCAGCGAATCATTAAGAACAACGAGGTCGTCGACGAGACCTGGCACCTGCTGCCCAAGGATTTCAACATCGACGAAATCAGCAACTGCGACGACCTGATCGTCCCGCTGCAGCTGTGGCGTGAGCACGCCCGCATGCTCAAGGCCCGCGACGGCGGTCTGGGTGTGTGGCTGGATGCCGACGAAGAAGCCGAGGAAATCGGTGACGACGTGAACGAGTTCCAGGTGATTGCCCTGAACTTCCCGGCCTTCACCGACGGTCGCAACTACTCCAACGCCCGCCTGCTGCGTGACCGTTACGGTTTCAAAGGCGAGCTGCGGGCCATCGGCGACGTGCTGCGCGATCAGCTGTTCTATATGCGCCGTTGCGGTTTCGATGCCTTCGCCCTGCGTGCGGACAAAGACCCGTACGACGCCCTTGAAAGCCTCAAGGACTTCTCGGTGACCTATCAGGCCGCCACTGACGAACCGCTGCCGCTGTTCCGTCGCCGTTGACCGTGTACCCGAGCCTGCATTCGCGGGCTCGGGTATTGCTGCTTATCCCTGCGTTTTTACCAATTCGTTCGATTCCGGCGTGACCGGCAAGCTCAGACCCGGATGCCTCGCCAGCGCCGCAATGGTCAACTGTTTACGCAGCTCCAGGCTGTCATTTCTGAAGTTGTCTAAAATCGTCGTCATTTGTTGACTGGCGGCTTCACGAGACAGTCCGGCTTGCGCTTCCAGTCGCGCAAACGCTTGAGCGCTGCGATCGAACACACTGGTAAATGCGTCCTGATGCGTCGTCAGCAAATACTCGGTCCAGAATTCCTGGCTGTTGACCCACTCAGAGAGTTGCGTCGTCTGCTCGGCCCTGACGACCTCCAGATACGCGTGATCGATCTGCGCATCGGTCACCTCGACATCCAGTGGCATATTCAGCTCCGTGGGTTGTGCAGGCAATGCCAGGCGCTGCGCCAGTCGTACCCGGTAAACAAGACTGATGTCCAGCGCCTGACGCTGGGTGAAGGTGCCTGCGCGGGAACGCCGCGCACTATCGATCAACGCCTGTTTTTCCACCTGCTGCAGACGAAACAGCCCGCGCAACAGGCGAACCAGATCGCCTTCCAGAGTCTGCGTGCCGGTGCGGGCCGCTGCCGCTGCCCGATAACACAGAACCCTGACTTCCAGATCGCTGAACAGTCCAGCAACGTTGGGCGCACTGAGCCAGCCTGCGCGGGCCATGCGAAACAGCGCACGACGCAACGAGTCGTCCTCGCAGGCAGCCTCCAGCACATTCCACACACGCTGGCCCAGCTGTTCGCGGGTTCGGGCAAAATCGGAGGTTTCACGCAGTTGCATGAGCACTTCAAAAAAATCCCGAGAGTCCGGATCAGCCGACAGTGACAACAGTACTTGCTTCGCCCGCTCAACCTCCACCGTCGGCAAGCCATTTACCCACGCGGTCCCTTCCCGACCTCCGGCCAACCGCGCGGCGCGGGCGTACTCGGTGGTGCTAACGCCCAGACTGATACCTTGTGACTGCTGGTACGCCGCGATGGCTTGCAAACTCTCTGTCGACAGCGGATTGCCGTCGATGGCGGTACCCCGGTTCAGTACAGCGCGAGAGTTGAACACTGATGGCGGGATATCGACGATCTGGTTATTGCGCAGATCGAGTGTTTCCAGATGCGCAAGCGCATCGGTTGCGGGCCATTCGCTAATGCCGGTGTTGCGCAGGTTCAGGTGACGCAGATTGCGCAGCGCCCTGATATCCGGAGTGCGCCCCAGGAGCGGGTTGAAACCCATATCCAGCGTACGCAGGTGCTGCTTGCTGGCCAGCTCCACAATCGTCTGCCCGGTAAGCCGGATGCGGTTGTTGCTCAAGTCCAGCCCCGTCAGCCCCGGCATGTCCCCGATCGCGAGAGGGATGCGTGTCAGTCCGTTCCCCGAAAGATTCAGCACCCGCAATCCGGGAAAGTTGTGCAGAAACCTGTTCAAACCTGCACTGGCGCCCACGCCGCTCATTTCCAGCGCGGTGATGTGGGCAAAGTCACCGACAAGGGTCGGCATCTCCCCTAACGGCGCCGGATCGAGGGTCAGACTGTAGGTCGGATGCCCCGGATGCGACGCGTCGCGGGTTTCCTTGCGCCACGCGCGCAAAATGGCTTGCATTGCCCGGGCTTTGCTGTGGACTGGCACCTTGAGCCTGGGCCCTTCTTCATCCTGATAGTACGTATTGCGATGAGTCCAGCGCTCCAGGGTTTCCACCATCGTTCGGTATTGCTCGTGCAACCGCTCAAGCGATCTGATGGCCAGTACTTCATCGGTGCCCAGTGAGGTCACGAAACGTTTGATCTGTGCGGTTGATTGGCTCGGGTACAACTCCTGCGCCCGACGCACGAGCGCGGGCGCGGGGGAAATGCCAGGAGAAGAATGGCTTGAAGGTGCCGATTGCTCGACAGTGACCTGTTCGATCCGGGGATCTGCCAGCCCCATGGGTGAACGATAACTCGATCGCACCGGTGCAATTTCCAGCACCCTGGCGAAGGCTTCGCGCCGCTGCAGCGCCAATGCAGTGATTTTCTGTCGCAAGCCCGTGCCGTCAACTTGCGCGTCAACGCCGATGGCCTTGCGACTGTGGGTTGGAAGGCTTTCCCACAGCGCCTGGAAAAAATTCGCCCGGGTGCGTGCCGGATGACTGGACACGCTACTGTTACGCGGATCCTGGACCTGATAGCGCTCGGCATAGGCTTCGACAAGCACTTTGTGTGGGGCATCGCTCGGGCCAATGACGGCCCGCTGATCGGCGTACACTCCCCAATCCAGGATTTCGACAAATACATCATCAGGCCAGCCCGGCAAGTGGCTCAGGGTATCGAGTACCAGCATGTCTGCATCGCGCCCGCTGGCGGCGTCCAGGTATAACCCCTCGTACGCGCGGTTCAGTCGCTGTACCTGCTGATAGCGCCTGGCTTCCTCGGCCAGACGCAACGGTACGGTGTCGGATTCAAGCTGCGCCCACTCACGCGCATCGGCATGTTGCACCAGTTCGTCGGCAACACTGGCTGAAAGCCCTGGAAACGCCTTGATGATCGTCTCGCCTGCGGAAAGCTCACAGACATCGGTTCGCCGGAACAACCGCTCCAACATCGCCATGCGCATCCGCGGCGCCAGCCCGGCAATATGTTTACCCAATAACGCTATCTGGTTTTTCGACTCCACAGTGGCCGAACCCAGCAAGTGTGTGCGCTCACTGTCGTTGAGTGCCGCCAGAAGAGGCGTATAAAACTGACCGTTGCGCAGTGCATCCTCACTGATGCTCACCTGGCGTTCAGTCTTGTCTGCGCCATAGCGGGCCACTTCGTTTCCAGTAATGTCCTTCACAAGGATGCCCATATCCCGTGGCCAGCGACCTGCCGCTGTCAGCGAATAAAGTTGCAGATCGGCATCCGCCAATGAAGCAGACGCGGGCGTGTCAATTTGCGCCATGAACTCACTGACGTCGGAATCTGCACGAAACCGTCTGACCGAGTCTGTGAGCATCGCCATTGGCTTGCTGCGTTGGACAAATAACTTGCGCATGGCCGCCTGGCTGACTCCGCTGGCCGCAATGACTTGCAGGGCACGGATGTCCGAAATCCTGTCCTCGCGAAAACCCAGACGACGGAACAGGGTCAACGAACTCCAATCATGGGGCAGCTCGGAGTCATGACGCCAGGCGCCAGCTCCATTGGTCTCAAGCAACGGTGAATAACGCCCGGGCAAGTGCGGGTCATGGACCTCCCACAAACCGGTGCCGGTCAACGGACGCACCGCATACGCGTCGGGACCCAGCGGCAAATAGCGGTTGTCTGCACGCCATACCAGCCCTTGCGCATCCGCAGCAAAACTGCGCGGCAATGACTCGCGCTGACGGTAAGCCTTCATGTCCGGATTCCACAGGCGATAAGACATTGGGCCAACCTGAACGCGCCGAAGTCCCTGGATGAAACTCGACGAACGCACGACTTTGTAGGCTTTGCCGACAGCAAGACCGCCTGCGGCAAAACCCGCCATGAGGATCAGGTTTTCAAGCGTATCGAACAGACAATCGGTGGCATGTTCCTGGTCACCGTGGGCCCAACTGTCGATGCCTTCGTAGATCTGACCGAGCAACTGGATCCCGGCGACGGCACAAATGACCTCACCGAGAACCGGCACGAAGGACGCAAAGAACAACAGCGTATTCAGCCCGATGGCTTTATAGGAGTCCTGCCTGGCAAGGCGGGTTTTCTCATCTTCATCATCCGTCGGCACTACCAGCAGGCGAGTATCGGCCCGAACCTGCTCCGCGCGGTGCTGGAACATCGCGAGAAACAGGTTATCTCTTGCGTCCCCCTGGAGATCGATCCCATTCAGCGGAAGAAAGGTCGTGGAAACGGGGAACTGGTTCGGTCGGGCTTTCAACAGACGTACGTCGAGTCCCGTGAGGAAAACCGAGCGATCCTTCATCGGGATGAAGCGCATGAAAAAACTGCGAAACTGCGAGTTGCGTAAACGCCCGCTCAACTCGAGCTCGAACTTCTGGAAACTGGGGTACTCCTTGAGAGGACGATCGGGATCGCCAGGCATATAGATGACACAACGGTAATCGTCATCCGCATGTTCGCTGACCGGACCGATGAACATCGGGCCTTTGAGCTGTACTCCGAGAATTTCAAGGCTTTGATAACCCAGGGTGTTCTTGCCCAGCTTGATTGCAGGATTCGAGTTCCTCACCGATCCAAGCATCTGGTGAACATCGGAACTGATATGCCCGCGCATATAAGCGATGTGCCGTTCGACATCAAACTGATCCCTGGAATATGCAATAGCGGACTCCTGCAAACTTGCGATTTGACTGTCGCTGCCGAAGAACCCCTCAATATGTTTCTGGTATTGCTTGCCCAGATCCAGATACCGGCAAAGCCTGGCAAATTCGTGAGGCTGTATCGACAATACCTTATTGTTCCGTCCGGTTATCCGCTCCGGGATGTACAGCAAGGAACTCTCGTGATACGTGCTGGCCAGGGTTTCCGACAATTCGAAATTCTCGCAAGCCGCGGTCAACAAATCGCGATTGATGGGCAGCACCAGTTTTCTATGCAGCCCCAAGAGGCTCGACGCAGAGCGGACATGCTGAAATATCGCCCCTTCGACCTCAAAGGGTTCGCCCAGTTTCTCGGCCATGGCCTTGGCCAGCAGTGGCGTGCAAAAACTCTGAGGGGATTTCAGTGCGCGCAATTTTTCCCGCGCGGCGTGACGGGATTTGAAACTTTTCTTGAAACTTTCATAGAGATCGTTTCGAGCAGTTTCCGAAGACTCAAGCAACCAGTTCGGGATCTGCTTTTTATACAGGTCAAAAAAAACGCCCTGTTGAGCAGGCGTCATGACAGGCGTATTCGAATTACTTTTTTTAACATCCATGTTTAGCAACTTTATTTCTGAGAAGAGCGCTCAGAGTAAAGTTTCAGCTTCTTTCAATACAGCGCAATTAATTGATGAATCAACCGGCAAAACAACAACAATAGGCAACTATAAAATAACTATGTACCGCACTTTCTTCCGCTGAAAATGCAGCACGCCCGCGAGCCTGACAGCTCACGAGCGTGTGAAGTCTTTACCAGAAGCGTTGCTGAGTCAGACGGCTCCACCAGCTCAGCAACACGCGATCCACCGAACCGCTGGCCGCCATGCCGATACGTTCCTGCAGGCTTTTACGCTCGGCATAGTGCAGGTGATAGACCTCGGACTGTTTGGCACGCTCGGCCAGGTATTCGTCGCTGGTCTTGAGTTCGTCCACCAGTTGCTTGTCCAGCGCCGCGATACCGAGCCAGACTTCACCGGTGGCGACCTCGTCAATGGCCAGTTGCGGGCGATAACGGGCGACGAAGTTCTTGAACAGCTGGTGGGTGATGTCCAGGTCTTCCTGGAATTTCTCCCGGCCCTTCTCGGTGTTTTCGCCGAACACGGTCAGGGTTCGCTTGTATTCCCCGGCGGTCAGCACTTCGAAATCGATGTCATGTTTTTTCAGCAGGCGATTGACGTTGGGCAACTGCGCCACCACACCGATGGAGCCGAGAATCGCGAACGGCGCGCTGATGATCTTCTCGCCGATGCAGGCCATCATGTAACCACCGCTGGCCGCGACCTTGTCGATGCACACGGTCAACGGCACGCCGGCTTCACGGATGCGCGCCAGTTGCGACGACGCCAGACCGTAGCTGTGGACCATGCCGCCGCCGCTTTCCAGACGCAGGACCACTTCGTCCTTCGGTGTAGCCAGCGTCAGCAGCGCGGTGATTTCGTGACGCAGACTTTCGGTGGCCGAGGCCTTGATGTCGCCGTCGAAATCCAGCACGAACACCCGAGGCTTGGCGTCGGGTTTCTTCTTCTGTTTCTTCTCGGTTTTGGCCTGGCCCTTGCGCAAGGCCTTGAGCTGATCCTTGTCGAGCAGGGTCTGCTCCAGCCGCTCACGAAGGCCTTTATAGAAATCGTTGAGCTTGCTGACCTGCAACTGGCCCGCGGATTTACGCCGGCCCTTGCTGCGCAATGCAGCAAAACTCGCCAGCACCACCAGAATGGCGATGACCAGCGTCACGGTCTTGGCCAGGAAACTGGCGTATTCAGTCAAAAACTCCACAGTGACTCCTTCAAACGATGCGCGGTCGTGAAACCTGCGCGGGAATGGGCTCCAGCATACCCATGCACCGGCCCGTCGGCCAGCCGTGAAACCTCCGGCAACAAGGCTGGAACGGGCATTTCAAACAAGCGTATGTTTTTTCATTGACAGCTCACCGCCATCCCCATAACCTCGCCACAACCTTCAACGTACCGGGATGACGCGGACGTGGGCAGCATCTACTTGATTCGACATGGCCAGGCCTCCTTCGGTGCAGACGACTATGACGTCCTGTCGCCGACCGGTGTACGCCAGGCAGAAATCCTCGGCCGTCACCTCGCCGAACTCGGAATCAGCTTCGACCGCTGCCTGTCAGGCGATCTGCGCCGCCAGCAACACACGGCCAACAGCGCGCTGGAACAGTTCGCCGCCGTCGGTTTGCCGGTTCCGGTTCTGGAAATCGATTCGGCTTTCAACGAATTCGACGCCGACGCCGTGATCCGCGCACTGCTCCCGGCCATGCTGCCCGAAGAGCCTGAAGCCCTGGAGATCCTGCGCAACGCCGCGCAAAACCGTGGCGAGTTCCAGCGCATCTTCGCCCTGATCATCGAACGCTGGCTCGCCGGCACCTACGACACACCGGGCCTGGAAAGCTGGCTGGCGTTCGTAGAGCGGGTACAGGCCGGGCTGCAGCGGATTCTCGAACAGGCCGACAACACCCAGAAAATTGCCGTGTTCACCTCCGGTGGCACGATCACCGCCCTGCTCCATCTCATCACTCAAATGCCTGCACGACAGGCCTTTGAACTGAATTGGCAAATCGTCAACACCTCGCTCAACCAGCTGAAGTTCCGCGGTCGCGAGGTGGCTTTGGCTTCCTTCAACAGTCATGCACACCTGCAACTGCTGAAGGCACCGGAACTCATCACGTTTCGCTGAGTCCGGATTACTGTGACCCTGCTGCAATCAACCAAAAAGGATCGAACCATGACCTCCGTAGCTGATGCCGTAAAAGCAATGCAAGCCAAGTTCAACCCAGCCGCCGCTGCCGGTCTGGATCTGGTCTTCGGTTTCAACATCACTGACGAAGACAAGCAATACGCCCTGATCGTCAAAGATGGCACCTGCGACATCCAGGAAGGCGAAAACCCGAACGCCAACTGCACGCTGGTGCTGGACAGCGAAACCCTCAAAGGTATCGTCAGCGGCGAAACCGACGGCATGCAGGCTTTCATGGGCGGCAAGCTGCGCGTTGAAGGCGACATGATGCTGTCGATGAAACTGTCCGAGCTGTTCCCGGCTTAAGACCGCAGCCCGTCTGCAAACAAATCCCGCCCCTGTGGCGGGATTTGTCGTTTCAGGCGCTCAAACCGGCAAACGACGCCGCCAACTCAGTGCCCAAACCATTTAGGACAAGGCAGATCGTCGCCACTGCAACATTGGCTGACACAACGTTGATCTCGATCAGTGGCGCCCGCCACGCCAGTCTCTAACCTTGCGCCTCCATCGATAGCCACGGACGGCTCACCGGGAGCCTGCGGCTGACCTTTTCAAGGAAGAGCAATCATGCGATCACTCAACATCATTCTTCTGTCATCGGCGTTCAACGGCCTGACTCAGCGTGCCTGGCTGGAACTGCGTCAGGCCGGGCATTCACCCAGCGTGGTGCTGTTCACCGACGAAACCGCCGTGTGCGAGCAGATCGAAAACAGCGGCGCTGATCTGGTGATCTGCCCGTTCCTCAAAGACCGTGTCCCTCACGCGCTGTGGAGCAACACCCAGCGTCCGGTGGTCATCATTCACCCCGGCATCGTCGGCGATCGCGGTGCCAGCGCACTGGACTGGGCGATCATGCGCGAGTTGCCATCCTGGGGCGTGACCGCTTTGCAAGCAGTAGAGGAAATGGACGCCGGCCCGGTCTGGGCCACCTGCGAATTCAACCTGCCGGCGGGCCTGCGCAAATCCGAGCTGTACAACGGCCGGGTCAGTGACGCGGCGATCCGTTGCATCCGCGAGGTGGTGGAAAAATTCATCGACGGCTTTGTGCCGGTGCCACTGGATTACACCAATCCCAAGGTTCGCGGCTGCCTGCAACCGAACATGAAACAGGACGACCGCACCTTCAGCTGGCACGACTGTTCGCGTTACATCAAACGCTGCATTGACGCGGCGGACGGCCAGCCTGGCGTGCTAGCCAGTCTCGCCGGCGGTCAGTATTACGTCTACGACGCGCATCTCGATCAGCGCACTGGCATTCCCGGCGAGATTCTCGCCGTGCACGACGACGCGGTATTGGTGGCCACCGGTGATCACAGCCTGTGGATCGGCTCGCTGCGACGCAAACCGCAACCGGGTGAAGAAACCTTCAAGCGTCCGGCGCGGCACGTGTTGGCCGGAAAACTGGCGAACGTGCCGGTGCTGGACTGGTCGGTCGCCAACGCGCCGTTCAGCGACGAAGCCTATCAACCCATCCGTTATCGCGAGTCCGGGCAGGTCGGCGAACTGACGCTGGAGTTCTACAACGGCGCCATGAGCACCGAGCAATGCCGGCGCATGGTCGAGGCGCTGCGCTGGGCCAAATCCCGCGACACTCAGGTGTTGTTGATCAAGGGCGGACGCGGCAGTTTTTCCAACGGCGTGCATTTGAATGTGATTCAGGCCGCCGAGGATCCGGGCGCCGAAGCCTGGGCCAATATCCAGGCCATCGATGATGTCTGCGAAGAATTGCTCAACGCGCGGCAACTGGTGGTCAGCGGGATCACCGGCAATGCTGGCGCCGGTGGTGTGATGCTGGCACTGGCGGCTGACATCGTGTTTGCCCGCGCCGACATCGTGCTCAATCCGCATTACAAGAGCATGGGACTGTATGGCTCGGAATACTGGACTTACAGCCTGCCCCGCGCCGTCGGCCCGGCGATGACCGAACAACTGACCCAGGCCTGTCTGCCGGTCAGCGCTGCGCAGGCGCTGCAACTGGGCATGGTTCAGGAAATCGGCCCGCGCTGCCCGGACGAGTTTGGTTTGTGGTTGCTGCAACGGGCCAACAGTGTGCTGAGTGATCCGACTTATGCAGCGGTGCGGGAACGCAAGTTGCGGGTCGATCACGTGTTGATTCGTCAGTGTCGCGAAGCGGAGCTGCAAGAGATGCAGGAAGACATGCTGTACAACCGCAATCAGTTCGCCGAGAAGTGCCGGAATTTTGTGTATAAGCGCAAGACTTGCTGCACGCCGGCGCGGTTGGTGGAGGATTGGGCTCGAGTGCGGGAGGCTGAGTTGGCCGGTTAGTCCGCGGCGTCTGCTTTTTCCCTCACCCTGGCCCTCTCCCTCGGGCCGGTCCGGCGTTTCGGGAGGGTCAGGTTGAGGGCGCTTTTGCCTTACAATGCGCGCACCTCAACCACCGGCCCGCCCATGGACATCGACCTCGCCCGCACCTTTCTGGAAATCGTCCGCCACGGCAGCCTCGCCGCGGCGGCTGAAAAGCTGTTCGTCACCCAAACGGCAATCACCGCCCGGGTCCAGAAACTCGAAAGCCAGCTGGGCAGCACGCTGTTCGTGCGCAACCGCGCCGGTGCGCGGCTGACCGCCAACGGCGAGGCCTTCGTGGTCTATGCCAATCAACTGGTGCAGACCTGGGAAGCGGCGCGCCGCGACCTGCCCTTGCCCGAGGGTTATCACAACGTATTGCACATCGGTGGCGAGGTCAGTCTGTGCAACCCGCTGATGCTCAGTTGGGCCGCAGAACTGCGGGAGAAAATCCCCGGCCACGCCTTGCGTATGGATATTCGCGACGGCGAAAACCTGCTGCGTCAGCTCGAACTCGGGGTGCTCGATGCGGCACTGGTCTATCAACCGGAATACTGGCCGGGGCTGCAGGTCGAGCAGGTGCTGGAAGAGAAACTGATTCTGGTGACCACACCCGGCCGCCCTGCTCCCTACGTTTACATCGATTGGGGCCCGGACTTCCGCCGCCAGCACGACGCGGCGCTGCCGGAGAAGGCCAAGGCCGCCCTGAGCTTCAACCTCGGCCCGCTGGCCCTGCAGTACATTCTGGAGAACGGCGGCAGCGGCTATTTCCGCACCCGGGTGGTGCGCACTTATCTGGAAAGCGGCGCACTGGAGCCAGTGACCAAGGCCCCGGAATTCGGCTATCCGACCTACCTCGTCTACTCCCGCGACCGCGACTCGGCGATCCTGCAACAGGCATTCGATCTGCTGCGCGAAGTGATCAGGGCCGATGACGACTGGTCGCAGCGCTGGAACCCGTTGAGCTGACCGCCGCTATGTACCGGAGCATGGCACTTGTGACCTGAAGGTTGCCCCTGCACAAACGGCGGGATCGGCTAATCTGCCGGGATAACAAAAATATCCGCAGGTGACCGCAGTGAGGCAGACCACCGAGGCATTTCGCAGCCGCTACCGTGCGGCGATCCATCCCCGCTACAACCCGTGGCTGCACGGCGCGTTCGTGCTGCTGTTCGGCGTGCTGGCCATCGGCGCGTTCTGGAGCAGCGTGCAGCAGGTACGGCCGCTGGAATGGCTGACCGTGCCGCTGACCCTGCTGTTCTTCAATTTCGGCGTGTACATGGTGCACCGCCACCTCGGCCATCACAAAAAGAGCTTTGCGCGGATGTTCTACGCCCGGCATGCCGGCGATCATCACAGCTTCTTCACCCCCGGGCACATGACCTACGACGGCGCCCGCGACTGGCGGGTGATTCTGTTCCCCGCCTGGCTGATCGTGCTGCACACGCTGGCGATCACCCTGCCCCTGTGGTGGCTGTTCGCGCAGGTCAACAGCAACGTCGCCGGTCTGTTCGGCGGCTGCATGGTGCTCGGGTACCTGACCTATGAAGTGTTTCACGCCTGCGAGCATCTGCCGCCGCAGAACCCGTTGACCCGCCTGCCGTGGATCCGCCAGATGCGCCGCCTGCACGAACTGCATCACCGTCGCGAACGCATGCAGGAACGCAATTTCAATATCGTTTTTCCGCTGATGGATTACTTGTTCGGCACCCTCTACTGGGAGCCGGAAATCGCCCCTCTGACCGATTCGAGAATGCCCATGACCCGCATGCAGCACACAGTCGACATCGCCGGCGACCCGATCGCCGTCCTCGCCTACGCCGCCACCGTCAGTCGCTGGCCGGAGTGGCACCCGTCTTCGCTGAAGATCGACGGCCCCAGCGGTGCGCTGCATGCCGGTGCGCGATTCGACGAGGACATCCATGCCGGCGGGCGTGAGGGGCATTTGCGCTGGGAAGTCACCGAGTACCTGCCCGGTCGGCGCTGGTGTGCCCGGGCCCAGGGTGATCAGGGGCTGTCGTTGCTGCTGACCTATGAATGCTCGGCGCACAACGATGCCACGCGGTTCGTGCGCACCCTGGATTATCAGTTCGAAGGCATCGGCCTGCGCATTGCCAACCACCTGCTGCTCAAGCGTCGCATCGATCGCGAATCGGCGGCTTCGATGCTCGCCCTGCGTGACATGGCGACCCGGCACCTGTCTCTCGCAGGAGCCCACGTGTGAGATGGCGTTATCTGGTGTTGCTGCTGTTTGTCGCGGTTCTGGCCTTTCTGCTGTTGCTGCCGACCAAGGTCGAGCCCGTGGCCTGGACGCCGCAACAGGCCCCCTCGCTGACCGAAGGCCAATACGCTGTCAACCAGCGGCTCAAGGGCGCAGCGCAAGTCGGCCCGAGCGACATCGAAGGCCCGGAAGCGCTGTTGCTGGAAAACAACTTTCTGATTACCGGCCTGCACGACGGTCGCCTGCTGCGCACCAGCCTCGACGGCCAGCAGCGCAAGGTGCTGGCGGATACCGGCGGACGGCCGCTGGGGCTGGCGCGGCATCCCAACGGTTTGCTGGTGATCGCTGACGGGGTCAAGGGTTTGCTGTCGCTCGACGCGCAGGGTCAGCTCGTGGCGCTGACCACCGAAGCCAATGGCCTGCCGTTCGGGTTTACCGATGACGTGGCCATCGACAAGTCCGGGCATTACGCCTATTTCAGTGATGCTTCGAGTCGTTGGGGCTACGGCCACGATGGCGAAGCGATCATCGAGCATGGCGGCGACGGACGCCTGCTGCGTTACGACTTCCAGACCGGCAAGACTGTCGTGCTGCTCGACAGACTGGAGTTCGCCAATGGCGTGACCCTCGGCCCGGATGACGCCTATGTGCTGGTCAACGAAACCGGCGCCTACCGCATCAGCCGCTATTGGCTGACCGGGCCCAAGGCCGGCACCCACGACCTGTTCATCGACAACCTGCCGGGGCTGCCGGACAACCTCGCATTCAATGGCCGCGATCGTTTCTGGGTGGCGCTGTACACGCCGCGCAATCCGCTGCTGGATCGCACGGCTGAACACCCGTTCGTGCGCAAGATGATCGTGCGGGCGATGACTGTGCTGCCCAAGCCGGTGGAAAAACGCGGGTTTGTCCTGGGGCTGGATCTGGACGGCAAGGTGATCGCCAATCTGCAGGACGCCAGTGCCGGCAATTACTCGCCGATCACCACGGCGCGCGAGTATGGCGAGTGGTTGTATTTCGGCTCGCTGAAGGCCACGCACATGGCGCGATTGCCTCTCGAGGCAGCCTTGAAGTGAGGCGATGGCAGCCGGTCAGTTACTGGATCGATCGAACTTGTCCGGATCTTCATCCTCCGGCACTTCCTCGCTCTTGCGTTCCTCTTCAGGATTACGGACGGTGTGCGCCGGACTATTGGGCTCGGGATGCGTGGGAACCGGGTCGAATGCGCCCTGCTCTTCACTAGGAAATTTTGGATCTTTCATAAGGCACCTCGCTGAGAATCGCTATGTGAAAACTCTTAACGTTCGAGGTGCCGGTCGGGGCTGTTGTTCCAGTCGTTTCACCACCGAGGGCCGGTGGCGCGACTGACGGTCAGGATCGAACCTGTAATTGCTCGACGATCCTGTCTTTGACCTGCAAGCGCTTCTCTTTGAGTTTCTTCAGGGTGTCGTCGCTGGGTGCATCCGAGGTCGCCGTCTCGGCCTTGACGACTTCGGCGTCCGCCAGGAAATACTTGTTGATCAGTGCATCCAGATGTGGATCCGCGGTGCGTCGTTGCTGGATCTCTTCCTTTGTCAGTTTCAAGTCCTGTAACAAATCATGGGTCACCGGCATGGAACACCTCCGTCAATTGATCGGCAGCCAACGCGTTCGATTGCGCTGGCCAGGTATCAGAATGGCCTCGGTTGACCGGTTCTGTCGACCTCCTGTCAGACCAGCGGTGCCCGTTCGTCGCCCTTTCGCAAATGCGATAAAACCTTTTGTCGGCGATTTCCCTCCATTGAATAACGCTCACAAAAACCTGCGTGGAGTAATACCAATGGACGGATTCAAACTGCGTCATCTTTTTCTGGCCGTGGCTTTGAGCACCGGCATGGGCTCGGCCTTCGCCGCCACCGATAACGACTTCGTCGATAACGCCGCGGCCGGTGGCATCGCTGAAATCGAAACCAGCCGCCTGGCGCTGGAAAAAAGCCAGTCGGCCGACATCAAGGCCTTCGCCAACATGATGATCACCGACCATGGCAAGGCCAACGATGAGCTGGCGACGATTGCAAAGGCCAACGACATTGAAGTGCCGGACACTACGACGCTGGTCAAGCAGGCCAAGGAAAAGATCCTGGACATGCGCGATGAATCCTTCGATGCGGCGTACGCCAACAATCAGGTCAAGGCCCACGAAGAAACCATCGAGCTTTTCAAGAAACAAGCCAACACCGTGACTGACGACAAGGTCAAAGGCGCCACTGAACTCAAGGCCTTTGCGCAGAAAATGTTGCCGGGTCTGGAGAAACACCTGGCGGCCGCCAAAGAGCTGCAGGCCAAACACCCCAGCAAGTAACCGCCATAAATGCAAAGAGGCCGCCTCCATTGGACGCGGCCTCTTTGCGTTGAGGTCTTGTTGCGCGCAAAATGCCAGCATTCGCCGTCACGCCGACTAGAGTTACCGGTGCGTTCCATGCGGCAGATCTAAAATATCCTCGCGGGTACGAACAACTATTTCGAATGGCCAAGGTCATTCACTTCGCGCCGGTCATTTATCGAAGAACCGGCCCCCAATTCGCAATGGAGCAACATCTACATGGCAGCACTGCAGAACAGCACACTTGATGCGATGAAAAACAAACAGGCACAACTGCTGGGCGAATGGATCAAAGGGCTGCAAGACAGCGGCGCCACCCGTAATCTCAAGGAACACGACGTGCAGCAGCAGACCAGCGAGTTCCTGCAACTGGTGGTCAGCGGACTGGAAAACGACAACGGCACCAACATCGCCGCACCGGGCTGGGAGGCTATCCGCCAGTTCCTCGAAAAGCTGTCTCACAGTCGTGCCCTGCTCGGTCAGGATTCACAACAGACCGCCAGTTTCATCTTCGCCCTCAAAGGTCCGCTATTCGCTTTGCTGCAAAGCCATTACCGTGAACAGCCGGCGCTGCTCGCCGAACAGCTCTGGGAAATCTCCGAACTGCTCGACGCCTTCGGCCTGCACACCATCCGCACCTTCCAGAAATCCCGTGAAGCGGTAATCAAGCGTCAACAGGAAGAACTGCTGGAGCTGTCCACCCCGGTGGTCAAGCTGTGGGAAGGCGTGCTCGCGCTGCCGATGATCGGCACCCTCGACTCGCAACGCACCCAAGTCGTGATGGAGTCGCTGCTGCAACGCATCGTCGACACCGGTTCGGAAATCGCCATCATCGACATCACTGGCGTGCCGACCGTCGACACCCTTGTGGCCCAGCACCTGCTGAAAACCGTCACTGCGATCCGCCTGATGGGCGCCGATTGCATCATCAGCGGCGTGCGTCCGCAGATCGCCCAGACCATCGTCCACCTGGGCCTCGACCTGCAAGGCGTGGTGACCAAAGCCAATCTGGCCGATGCCTTGAAACTGGCGCTGACCCGTCTGGGTACCACCCTCACCAAGACGGTTTGATCAATGGAACGTATCCCGATTCTTCAGATGGGCGACTTCCTGCTGGTGACCATTCAGGTCGACATGCATGACCAACTCGCCCTCACCCTGCAGGACGACTTGTCCGAGCGCATCAGCAAAACCTCGGCCCGTGGGGTGCTGATCGATATCTCGGCGCTGGACATGGTCGATTCGTTCATCGGCCGGATGATCGGCACCATTTCCGGCCTGTCGAAAATCATGGACGCCGAAACCATGCTGGTCGGCATGCAACCGGCGGTGGCGATCACCCTGGTCGAGCTCGGCCTGAACCTGCCAGGCGTCAGCACCGCGCTGAACGTCGAGCGCGGAATGAAACTGTTGCAGGAACGAGTACGCCAGCAATGACCGTTCGCAGCAGCGGTACCCAACCGATTCACATCGAGCAGGACGTGGTGCTGGCCCGGCAACAGGCACGCAAACTGGCCACCGAATGCGGCATGCGCCTGATCGACCTGACCAAACTGGTGACCGCGGTCAGCGAGCTGGCGCGCAACACCATGGTCTACGGCGGTGGCGGCGACATGGACTGGCAGATCCTCGACGACAACCACAAGGTCGGCCTGCGTCTGACTTTTCGCGATGAAGGCCCGGGCATTGCCGACATCAAACTGGCGATGACCGACGGCTGGACGTCCGGCAGCGGCCTCGGCCTGGGGTTGACCGGAGCCAAGCGACTGGTCGACGAATTCGAACTGGACACCGCGCCCGGTAAAGGCACCCGGATAACAATCACCCGATGGACATGAATTTCAGCGGGAGTCTGACCCGAGTGCTGCTCCTTGAAGACAGCAGCCAGATCGGCCATGCCCGGCGCACGGCGCAGCAACTCGCCGAGCAGCATGGCTTCGATGAGCGCGATGCCGGACGTGTTGCGCTGGTGGCAACGGAACTGGCGAGCAACGTGCTCAAGCATGCGACACACGGTGAATTGCACCTGCGCGTGTTGAAGCGCGTCGAGGGTTTCGGCCTCGAAATGCTCGCGGTCGACCGCGCCGGTGGCTTCGATCTCGATGCGTGCATGGCCGATGGTTTTTCCACGGGCGGCACTCAGGGGATCGGCCTCGGCGCGGTGTCGCGCCAGACCGAAGTGTTTGATGTGTATGCCGACGCTCGGGGCGCCGTATTGCTGGCACGGCTGTATCCGCGCAGTGATCGGCAGCCGGATCTGCGCTTCGGCGTCAGTCAGCATTCACTGCACAACGACCCGGCATGTGGAGATGTGTGGCATCTGGCGTTCAACGGGCCGGATATCAGCGCCCTGATCATCGACGGCCTGGGCCATGGCGAAGACGCCGAGCGCGCCGGCCGCGCCGGAGAAAAAGCCTTCGCCCTGAACCCCTTCGGCTCCCCGGTGCCGCTGATGGAGGACCTGCACCGGGAAATGATCGGCACCCGTGGCGGCGCGGTGGCGTTTGCGCAGTTCCATGGCCAGCGCGCCAGCCTGACCTATGCCGGTGTCGGCAACATCGGTGCCAGCCTGGTGACGGCCGACAAGTCCCGCGGACTGGCCTCGCACCCCGGAATCGTCGGCGGCCAGTACCGAAAAGCCCAGCCCTTTGACTATGCTCACGTGAACGGACATCTATTGATCATGTACAGCGATGGCTTGCAGTCCCGTTGGAATCTACAAGACTATCCCGGCCTGGTGCATCGTCATCCTGCCGTGATAGCCACCGTCCTGCACCGCGACTTCTGTCGCGGGCGCGACGATGTAACGGTGCTGGTCATTGCCCTGGAGGCCGCCCATGGCTGAGTCGCCGACCTTGAACAGCGCCGAACAGGCTGCGTTGATCGCCCGGTTGCAGAGCGAAACGGCGGCACTGCGTGACGAACTCGACGAAACCAATCAGGGCGTGCTCGCCCTGTACGCCGAACTCGATACCCAGGCCGAACAACTGCGTCAGGCCTCCGACCTGAAAAGCCGCTTCCTGTCGTACATGAGCCACGAGTTCCGCACCCCGCTGGGTTCGATTCTGAGCATCAACAGCCTGTTGGCCGACGAACTCGACGGCCCACTCAGCCCGGAGCAACACAAGCAGGTGGCGTTTGTCAGCAGCGCCGCCCGGGAACTCAGCGACATGGTCGATGACCTGCTCGATTTGGCCAAGATCGAGGCCGGACGCATCAACATTTCTCCGGCGTGGTTCGACATGTTCGATCTGTTCGCCGCCCTGCGGGGAATGTTCCGGCCGATTGTCGACGCCACGGCGGTGGACCTGATTTTCGAAGAACCCGTGGGCCTGCCGCGACTCTTCACGGATGACAAGAAGCTGGCGCAAATCCTGCGCAACTTCATTTCCAACTCGCTGAAGTTCACCACCCGTGGCGAAGTCCGGATCTCGGCGCGCCTCGAAGGCCAGGACAAAGTGCGATTTGCGGTCAGCGACACCGGCATCGGTATCGCCCCTGAATTGCACGGCACCTTGTTCGAAGATTTTTCACAGGTCGACTCACCGCTGCAAAAGCGCCTGCGCGGCACCGGGCTCGGCTTGTCCCTGTGCAAGCGCTTCGCCGAATTGCTCGGTGGTGAGGTCGGTGTCGAGAGTACACCGGGCGTGGGCTCAAGCTTTTTCGTGATCATTCCGTTGGCGATCGCCCAGGAGAACGTCGATGAAACATGACATCCGTCTGTTGATCGTCGATGACAACGTCGCCACTCGCTATGCCTTGCGCCGGCGCCTGGAGCGCCACGGTTACGAAGTGCTCGAAGCCGGCACCGGCGGCGAAGGTCTGGCGTTGATCGCCAGTGAACCGCTCGATGCGCTGATTCTCGACGTCAACCTGCCGGACATGAGCGGTTTCGACATCGTCCGTGAACTGCGCTCCGACTCTCGCACTGCCCTGCTCCCGGTGATCCATGTGTCGGCCGCGTCGATCCAGACAGGCGACATCATCACCGGCCTCGACGCCGGAGCCGATGCCTATCTGATTCACCCGGTCGATCCCGATGTGCTGCTGGCAACGTTGCGCACCCTGCTGCGAGTACGCGACACGGAGAGTGCGTTGCGTGAAAGCGAGGCGCGTTTTCGCGAGATTTTCGTCAATGTCTCGGCTCCGATTGCGGTACTCGATGCCGAACTCAAGGTCCACGAGTGCAATCACGCCTTCTCCCAACTGATCCAGGACAACCTCGACTCCGAGGCACTCAACGAGTGTTTCGCTGACGATCAAGGTGCGATCCTTCGCGAGTTGCGCCTGCGTCTGGTGGACGGCGAGCGCTGGAAAGGCACGCTGAACATGCGCGTGCAGGGCGAGATCCGCGAGACCGAGTGGCAGATTTCACCCTATCGCACCCCGAAGCTGAGCCTGGTGTTCGTCGAAGACGTCACCGAGCACCGTCATCGCGAACGCTCGCACCTGGCTCAGTTGGACGACACTACCACGCAACTGGCCAAGGAAGTCGCCGACCGGGTACGCGCCGAATCGCAACTGCTGCAAGTGCAGAAGATGGATGCGCTGGGCAAACTCACCGGCGGCATCGCCCATGACTTCAATAACCTGCTGACCGGGATCATCACCAGTCTTGAGCTGATCCAGAAACGCGTCGCCGATGCCCGTCCGGACAAGGTCCGGTTCTACGCCGAAGCGGCTCTGAACTCGGCCATGAGTGCGGCCTCGCTCACCCATCGTTTGCTGGCCTTCGCCCGGCAACAGCCGCTCGACACTCGGCCGGTGGACATCAACGAGCACGTTCGTTCGCTCGAAGAATTACTGGTGCGCACCATCGGTGAACGCATCGCCCTCAAGCTGGAGCTGACCACCAAACCGGCGATTGCACTGGTTGACCCGATCCAGCTGGAAAGCGCGGTGCTCAACCTGGTGATCAATGCCCGGGACGCGTTGCCTCAGGGCGGCAATATCTGGGTCAGCACCTACGCGGCGTACTCCCACGGTGATCCGAACCTCACCGACGGTTCCTACGTAGCGCTGTCGGTGCGCGATGACGGCACCGGTATCGAGCACAGTTTGATCGACAAGGTATTCGAGCCGTTTTTCACCACCAAACCGCTGGGCCAGGGCACCGGGCTGGGACTGTCGACGATCTACGGTTTCGCCCGCCAGTCAGGCGGCGATGCGCACATCCGCAGTGTGGCGCGGCGCGGCACCGAAGTGACGATCATGTTGCCAGCCAGCAACGACCCGACCGCCGTCGATGTGCCCATCCCGACGATTGATGCCAAAGGCAGCGGCGAACACGTGCTGATCGTCGAAGACATGCCGGGCGTGCGACTGTTCGTCACCGAGGTACTGGAGGACGCCGGTTACCGCTGCACCCAGGCCGGCGATATCGAAACCGCGCTGGAGTGCTTGCAGAACGATCCATCGATCAATCTGCTGCTGACCGACGTCGGCCTGCCGCGCATGAGCGGCCGCGAACTGGCGGACGTTGCCCGGGGCTGGCGCGAAGGGTTGCCGATCCTGTTCATGACGGGTTACGCGGAAACGGCGATCAACCGCCAGGTGTTCCTCGGGGCTGGCATGGAGATGTTGGTCAAACCGTTCCACATCAGTGAATTACTGGACAAGGTGCGCCGCACGCTCGACGGCGCCTGATACGCCGCCATCGCGGGCAAGCCCGCTTCCACAGTCTTATTGCCGTACACACATTCGTGAACACATCAGACTCAGTGGGGGCGGGCTTGCCCGCGATGAGGCCGGCCCAGGCGACGCCGTTATCGTCTCAAGGCCCGGGCAAGAAACGGCGCAGTCCGGCTCTTCTTGCTCGCCGCCACTTTCTGCGGCGTCCCGGCCACGACGATCTTGCCGCCCTGATCCCCCGCTCCCGGTCCGATGTCGATCACCCAGTCGCTCTGCGCCACCACGCGCATTTCATGCTCGACCACGATCACCGTATGCCCCGCCGTCACCAGCGTATCCAGCTGCTCGAGCAAGCGGTCGACATCCCGAGGGTGCAAACCGGTGGTGGGTTCATCCAGCACGTACAACGTCGCGCCGCGCTGATTGCGCTGCAGCTCCGTGGCCAGTTTGATCCGCTGGGCTTCGCCGCCGGACAGCTCGGTCGCCGGTTGCCCGAGGCGCAAGTAACCGAGGCCGATATCGCGCAGCACCTCCAGCGAACGGCGAATTGCCGGTTGCTCGGCAAACACCGTCACCGCCTCGTCCACCGTCAGCTGCAATACCTGCGCGATGCTCAATCCCTGCCAGAGGATGGCCAGGGTCTCGGGGTTGTAACGCGCGCCATGACAGGTCGGGCACGGCGCATAAACGCTGGGCATGAACAGCAATTCGACACTGACAAACCCCTCGCCTTCACAGGTCGGGCAGCGCCCCTTGGCGACGTTGAAGGAAAACTGCCCGGCGTCATATCCCGCCGCTTTCGCCTCGTCGGTCGCGGCGAACAACTTGCGTACGTTGTCGAACAACCCGGTGTAGGTCGCCAGATTCGAACGCGGAGTACGACCGATCGGTTTCTGATCGACCTGCACCAGACGCCTGATCGACTCCAGCCCGGCGCTGACCTGGCCGGTGCTGGCTGTCGGGGTCTCATCCTCCAGATTGAGTTCTTCCGGCTCGGCGTCACTGACACTGCGCCCGAGTTGCGCGCCGACCAGTTCCAGCAGTGCTTGACTGACCAGGCTCGACTTGCCGGAACCGGAGACACCGGTGACCGAGGTGAAACAGCCCAGCGGAAATTCGGCGCTGAGGTTATTCAGGTTGTTGCGGGTGACGCCGTCGAGCTTCAGCCAGCCCGACGGTTTGCGCGCGGTGCGGGTCGGCCGTTGCTGTTCGGCAAACAGGTAGGCGCGGGTCTGCGAGTGTTCGACCGCCGCCAGCCCCGGTGGCGGGCCGCTGTAGAGAATCTGCCCGCCCTTTTCGCCCGCTGCCGGGCCGACATCGATCAGCCAGTCGGCGCGGCGCATGGTGTCCAGATCGTGTTCGACCACAAACACACTGTTGCCGTCGGCCTTCAGACGCTGCAAAGCCTCGAACAGCGCCTCGCCGTCAGCCGGGTGCAGGCCGGCGGACGGTTCGTCGAGCACGTAGATCACACCGAACAATTGCGAACCCAGTTGGGTGGCCAGCCGCAGACGTTGCAACTCGCCGGACGACAGCGTCGGCGTGCTGCGCTCCAGGGCCAGATAACCGAGGCCGAGATCGGTCAGGGTGCTGACCCGGTCCAGCAAGTCCTCGGCAATGCGCTGCGCGGCCAGGCGCTTCTCCAGCGACAGGTTCGGCGTATGGCGCACGTCCGGCGCGTTGGCGTGGCCGCTGGCGCCATGGGCCACGCGCTGCTGGCGGGCTTCGCGGGTCTGGCGGTGAGTCAGGGTTTCACCGGTTTCATCGGCGTGCTCCAGCCAGCTCGCATCCGCCACCGGCTTCAAGACTTCGGCGACTTGCAACAGTGGCATCCGCGACAACTCGCCGATGTCATACCCGGCAAACGTCACCGACAGCGCCTCTCGCTTGAGGCGCTTGCCGTCGCACAACGGGCACAGGCTGCCGAGCATGAATTGCGACACGCGCTTCTTCATCAACGCGCTTTGTGAATGAGTGAAGGTGTGCAGGATGTAGCGCCGTGCGCCGGTGAAGGTGCCTTGATAACTGGGCTCCATCTTGCGCTGGAGGGCGACGCGGGTTTCTTCCGGTGTCAGCCCGGCGTACACCGGAACCGTCGGTGCTTCCTCGGTGAAAAGGATCCAGTCGCGCTGCTTTTTCGGCAGTTTGCGCCATGGAATATCGACGTCGATGCCCATGGTCACCAGGATGTCGCGCAGGTTCTGTCCCTGCCAGGCCAGCGGCCAGGCGGCCACGGCGCGCTGGCGAATGGTCAGTTCCGGATCGGGCACCATCAGCGCCTCGGTCACCTCGTAAACCCGCCCCAGTCCATGGCACTCGGGGCACGCGCCTTGTGGCGTGTTCGGTGAAAAATCCTCGGCATACAACATCGGCTGATCCGGCGGGTAGCTGCCGGCGCGCGAGTAAAGCATGCGGATCAGGCTCGACAGCGTGGTCACGCTGCCGACTGACGAGCGCGTACTCGGCGTGCCGCGTTGTTGCTGCAGGGCCACGGCCGGCGGCAGGCCTTCAATGGAGTCGACGTCCGGCACGCCGACCTGATCGATCAGCCTGCGCGCATAGGGCGCCACCGATTCGAAATAGCGCCGCTGTGCTTCGGCATACAGCGTTGAAAACGCCAGCGACGACTTGCCCGAACCCGACACACCGGTAAACACCACCAGCGCATCACGGGGAATATCGACATCAACGTTCTTCAGGTTGTGTTCACGGGCGCCGCGCACGCGAACCATGCCGGCGGCGGAATTGGAGCTGCGCTTGGAGGTCATTGGCCAGCCTTGATCAAGGGATTCGAAGCTCAGGCACTGAGCACGGTTCGGATCATCTGCAACAGCGCTTCGGGGCCGTAAGGCTTGCCGAGCAGATGGGTATCGGGGCTGAGCTGGTGATTGCGCGAAATAATGTCGCGGGTGTGGCCCGAGGTGAACAGCACCGCCACCGGTGGCATCTGCACCTTGGCCCACGCCGCCAGATCGGAGCTCTTGATCAGGCCGGGCATGACCACGTCGGTGAAGATCAGGTCGACCCGAGCGCCTTCCATCAGCATCTGCATGGCCGCATCGCCATTGCCGGCGATCAGCACGCGGTAGCCTTCTTCACGCAACAGCTCGACGGCGGAGTTGCGTACCGCTTCGTTGTCCTCGACCACCAGGATCGTCTCGTTGCCACCCGTGAGGCGTTTCTCCACGCTGGGCGCCGCATGATCTACCGGTCGCACGCTGCGCGGAAAGTACAACTGCACTCGCGTACCCTGGCCCACCTGGCTGTCGATCTCGACATGGCCGCCGCTCTGTTTGACGAAACCGAACACCATGCTCAAGCCGAGACCGGTGCCCTGGCCGTCGGCCTTGGTGGTGAAAAACGGTTCGAACACCTGCTCGAGCATGTGCGGCGCAATGCCGACGCCGCTGTCACTGACCGAGACCCGGACGAAATCCCCCGGCACGATGCCCTTGCCCGAACAGAACGCCTGATCCAGCGAGAGGTTGGCGGCGCCGAGCACAATTGTGCCCTCGCCCTTCATGGCGTCGCGGGCATTGATCGCCAGATTGAGAATGGCGTTTTCCAGTTGATTGCGATCGACGTTGATGTGCCACGGTTCGTCCGGCAACTGCACGTCGATCTGAATGATTTCGCCCAACGCCCGTTGCAGCAACTCACCGACGCCTTCAAAGATCTGCCGGGGATTGCACACCGCCGGCGACAGTGGCTGGCGGCGGGCGAACGCGAGCAGTTGCGAGGACAGCTTGGCACCGCGCTCGACCGCCGCCAGCGAGGCGCTGACCCGACGCTGCACGTTGGCGTTGTTCGGCTCGTGACGAGCCAGCAGGTGCAAGTTGCCGGCAATCACTTGCAGCAGATTGTTGAAGTCATGGGCCACGCCGCCGGTGAGGCCGCCGATGGCTTCGAGTTTCTGTGACTGTCGCAGTCGCTCTTCGGCGGCGAGGCGCGCTTCGACTTCATTTGCCACACGCTGCTCGAGATTGCGGGTGAACTTGAGCAGGGATTCTTCGGCGATCTTGCGTTCGTGAATATCGATCAGCACGCCGGGAAAACGGAACGGCCGGCCCTGTTCGTCGAACTCGCAGCAGCCACTGGCCAACACCCATAGAAAGCTGCCATCGGCGCGTATTACGCGGTACTCGGCGTTGTAGGGTTCGCCGGTGCGCACCGAATTTTCGATGCACTCCTGCACCCAGGGACGGTCATCGGGATGAATGTGTGCTTCAGCAATGTGCTGCGGCAGGTTGGTGAGGTCTTGATCCGGCGGGAAGGAAAATGTCCGGGCAAAACGCTCGTCGGCCGACAGCACATTGTTTTTCACGTCCCAGACAAAGGAGCCGATCAATGCGCCGGCATTGAGGGCCAGTCGCACCCGCTCGTTATCGGCACGATAGGCATCTTCAGCGGCCTGGCGCAGACGCTCGGACAACACCAGTTCAGTGGTTTCCACCACCATCGCCATGACACCCGAAGGCACGCCGGCATCGTTGGCCACCGGGCTGTAATAAAGGTCGAGCCAGACGTCCTCGGGCACGCCATCGCGCAACAACACCAGTACCTTGTTGCGGTACTCCAGGGTGCCGCCCGCCAGGCAGGTGTCGACCACATGCCGATTGAAATCGGCGACCTCCGGCCAACCCAGTTCCACCGGTGATCCAAGCAGGTACGGATGCCGTCCGCCGGCGAATCGGGAATAGGCATCGTTGTAGATCATGTAACCGGCATGGCCCCAGAGCATGACCATCGGCAGCGGCGAGGCCAGCATCAACTGGACCGTGCTGCACAGGCTGGCCGGCCAGGTTTCGAGCGGGCCAAGATCCGTGCCGCTCCAGTCGAACTCACGGATTCGCCCGGCCATCTCGCCTTGCCAGCCGTCACACCCATGGCTATCGGATAAAAACTGCATCGGCTGCTTTAACGCCTTGTGGTGGGTCCGGTTCAATCGCTGCGCGGTCAAGCGTCGCGCCCGTCTATTTCGAGCGCGCTGGGCAGCGATGGTTTCATTAGAGGTATAGCCGATTTCACCCCTGCTCGACGTTCAGACTTCGATCAGGTGTTTGAGCGGATGGTAGCCGGTCTTCATCTTTGCAGCGACATCGAGGATGGCCTTCTGGATGCCGTCCAGGTGCATACAGGTCAGCTCAATGGCGGCGTTCTGATTGCCGGCCTCGATGTACTCGATCAGTCGCAGATGTTCGTCGTCGCGACAGGCTTCGTGGCTGTCATCGTCCAGCGCGGCGGCATACAGCGAGGCGCGGGAAATCAGCTTCTGGAACCAGTCGAGCAACACCGGGTTGTTCAGGCTGCGGGCCAGTTTGATGTGGAACTCGCCGAGCAGGTGAATCAGCCGCTCGTGGTCGCCGGCTGCGTGAGCCTCGTCTTCCAGCAGCAAGTGATCGCGCAGGTCCTGCATCGCGGCAGAGTCCTTGCGCCGGCACAGTTCAGTGACGATGCCGATCTCGATCAAGCGCCGGGTTTCAAACAGCGAACGGATCTCTTCATCGCTGGGCAGCGACACCGACGCACCTTTATTGGGCTCGGTGGTGACCAATCCGTCGGCCTCCAGTTGCTTGAGCGCGGCTCGAACCGACGTGCGGCTGACATTGAACAACTCCGCCAGCGACGCCTCGCCCAGCTTCATCCCCGGACGCAGCGAACGCTTGCTGATCGCCTCGTAAACCCCTTGGTAGACGCGGTCGACCGTGGTTTCCGTTTTTTTCTCGGTCATTTGAAAACTCCTTCAATGCTGGCAACGCTGCCCGACGAACGACTCAGTCGGGGAAATGGGGGGTTGCGCCAGCAGATTAATCCGGGTATTTCTAAATTGCATTCAGATATTGCATACAATAATTAGAGGATTGCACCATTATGGGTCAGCCAATAGCCATTGAAGTGCGTAACGTATCCAAGCGGTATTCTGATGATCCTGGCCTGGCGCCAGCCCTCGACAACGTGTCGGTGAACATCGCCGACAACGAGTTCTTCACCCTCCTCGGCCCCTCGGGCTGCGGCAAGACCACCCTGCTGCGCACCATCGCCGGTTTCGAACACGCCAGCGACGGCGAGATCCGTCTGGCGGGCGAAACGGTCAATCACCTGCCGCCGTTCAAGCGTCGGGTCAACACGGTGTTCCAGAGTTACGCGCTGTTTCCGCACATGAGTGTCGCGCAGAATATCGCCTTCGGCCTCGAGATGCAGGGTCTTGATCGCAAGACGATTCCCGGACGGGTCGACGAAATGCTCGCGCTGGTGCAGATGGAGCACCTGGCGGGGCGCAAACCGGCGGAACTGTCCGGCGGCCAGCAGCAGCGCGTCGCTCTGGCCCGGGCCCTGGCGCCGAAACCGAAAGTGCTGTTGCTCGACGAGCCGCTGTCGGCGCTGGACCTGAAACTGCGCAAGGAAATGCAGGTCGAACTCAAGCGCGTGCAGCAGGAAGCCGGCATCACCTTCATCTTCGTCACCCACGATCAGGAAGAAGCCCTGACCCTGTCCGACCGGATCGCGGTGATGTCCGCCGGCAAGATCCTGCAGATCGGCACCCCGACCGACATCTACGAGCGCCCGCAGCACCGCTTCGTCGCCCAGTTCATCGGCGACATCAATTTCCTCCCCGGCCAGCTCAAGCGTGGCGAACACAACGAAAACCTCTTCGTGCCCAGCGGCATGCCGGTGGAAATTCCCTGCCCGCCGCAAGGCGTCAATGGCAGCAGCGTACAACTGGCGTTTCGTCCCGAGCGCTCGCAACTGGTCGCGGCGGACCAGCCGCATCATTTGCGCGGGGTGATCGAAGCCGTGCTGTATGTCGGCACCGCGACGCTGTACCAGTGCCGTTTGAACAACGACATCAAAGTCATGCTGCGGGAAAACAACGAAGGTTTGAGCGCCTGTCGCACAGTCGGTGAGCCCGTGGCGGTGCATCTGCCACCTCAGGCCTGCCTGTTGATGGAGGCCTGAGATGAGCGTCAGCAGCACTTCCCCCTCCCTCAACCGCGCGCTGTTGCTCAGCCCGGTGGTGTTGACCCTGCTCGCCCTGATCGCCATTCCGCTGGGGATCATGGGTTACATCAGCCTGCTGCCGCGCAACACCTACGGCGGCGTCGACTGGCAGGCGCAATGGCAGTTGCAGAGTTACGTGCAGCTGTTTTTCCAGGAAGGTTTCGACGGCGAACTGGAGCTGAACTGGGTCTACGCCCAGGCACTGTTGCGCTCGGTGTTCCAGGCCGGCGGCACCACTGTGTTGTGCTTTTTGTTCGGGTTTCCGGTGGCATTGTGGATGTCGAGCCTGACCCCACGCCGACGCAACCTGATGGTGTTGCTCATCACCATTCCGTTCTGGACCAACCTGCTGATCCGCAACTACGCGTGGCTGATCATCCTGCGCGAACAGGGCTGGGTCGCCCAGAGCCTTAACGCGCTGTTCCCGAATGCCGGCGGCATCACCCTGCTCTACAACGACTTCGCGGTCAGCGTCGGTCTGGTCTACAGCTTCCTGCCGTTCATGATCCTGCCGATCTACTCGACCCTGGAAAAACTCGACTGGCGTCTGGTGGAAGCCGCTTATGACCTGGGCGCCAACCGCTGGCACGCACTGCGCCGGATCATCCTGCCGCTGTCGATGCCCGGCGTGATTGCCGGCGCGTTGCTGGTGTTCGTGCCGAGCCTCGGCGCCTTCATCACCCCGGCGATTCTCGGCGGGGGCAAGACCCTGATGATCGGCAACCTGATCCAGCAGCAATTCGGCACCGCGCGCAACTGGCCGCTGGGCAGTTCGCTGTCGTTCCTGTTGCTGGGGATTCTGCTGTTGTCCCTGGTGCTCTACGCCCTCTACAGCCGCAGCGCGGCGAAAACCCTGAATCGGGGAGCGAAAGCATGATCTCTCTGCACCTGAAAAAACTCCCGGCGACCCGGGAAATCAGCCTGCTGATCCTCGCCTATCTGTACGTGCCGATCCTGGTGTTGATCGTCTACAGCTTCAACGCCAACCGCTCGGCAACGGTGTGGACCGAGTTCTCGTTCGCCTGGTACGGGCGGATCCTGGCCAACCCGTCGATCCAGACCGCGGCGCTGAATTCGATCATCGTCGCGACCATCGCCACGGTGTGCGCCACGACGATTGCACTGCTGGCGGCGCTGGCGACTTATCGGCCGTTCTACGGGCAGAAAATGGTCGAGGGCGGGATCAACCTGCCGCTGATCCTGCCGGAGATCGTCACTGCCGTGGCCACCCTGCTGCTGTTCATGGCACTGGGGATCAAGCTCGGGCTGATGACCGTGATCGTCGCGCACATCGGCTTCTGCATTCCGTTCGCCTACCTGCCGATCCGCGCACGGCTCAACGATCTGGACAAGAGCCTGCTGGAAGCCGCCAACGACCTGTACGCCAATCCGTGGCAGGTGTTCCGCCGCGTGACCCTGCCACTGCTGTGGCCGGCGGTGTTGTCCGGTTCGGTGCTGGCATTCGTGGTCAGCCTCGACGATTTCATCATGACCTTCTTCGTCGCCGGGCCCGGTTCGACCACGTTGCCGGTGTACATCTTCTCGGCGATCAAGGCCGGCGTAACGCCGGAGATCAACGCGATCTCGACCCTGATGCTGGTGATTTCCATCGTGCTCGTGGTGCTGGCCTTCTGGCTTGGCCAACGCGGCAAACAACAATAAACCTGGAGCGCTCTGTTCATGAAAAGCAAAAGCATGCGTCTGGCTATTTCCGGTCTGGCCCTGAGTTGTTTCACCGCGTTCAGCGCCCACGCCGCCGAGCCCAAGGAGTTGTTCTTCTACAACTGGACCGATTACTACCCGGTGGACCTGCTGGCCAAGTTCGAAAAGGAGACCGGGATCAAAGTCACCATGGACGGCTACGACAGCAACGAAACCCTGCTCGCCAAGTTGCAGGCCGGCGGCGCGGCGTATGACGTGATTGTGCCGTCGCAGTCGATCATGCAGACGCTGATCAAACAGGATCTGCTGCTGGAAATCGACGCTCCGACCCTGAACAACTTCCAGTACGTCAAAGGGCCGTTCCGCGATCCGAGCTTCGATCCGGGCCGCAAATATTCGGCGCCGTATCTGTGGGGCACCACCGGTTTTTCCTATGACAGCGCCCGGGTGCCGGGCGGCAGGCTCGACGATTCGTGGAAAGAGTTCTTCGAACCGCGCAAGGAACTGCAAGGCCAACTCGCCGCCCTCGACACCTCCAGCAGCGTGATCAATGCCGCCAGCCATTACCTGAACATCGACGAATGCACGGAAAACCCGCAGGACGCCAAGCGCATCCTTGAACTGCTGCAAAAGCAGAAACCGTTTTTGAAGATGTACAGCTCCGACAACACCGTCGACCGCATGGCCTCGGGCGAAGTGATCATGATGCAGAACTGGAACGGCTCGACCGCCCGCGCCACCTTGCAAAAGAGCACGATCAAATACGTGTACCCGAAAGAAGGCCTGGCGATGTTCCAGGACAACTTCGCCGTACCGAAAAGCGCGCCGCATCCGGGCAACGCGAAGATCTTTATCGACTGGATGATGAAGCCCGAGAACGCGGCGGCCGTGTCCAACGCGATTGCCTATGCCAACGGGATTCAGAGCGATCAGTTGCTGGATGCGAAATGGAAGGTCATGGACGCGATCAACATGCCCGAGGAATACGCCTCGCGGCTGCGGCCGGAGAAGGAATGCAGCAACAAGGCGCGGGAGCTGCAGGATCGGATCTGGTCGAAGCTCAAGGGTTGATCGCCTGACTCAAGACCCAGTTGCGGCCATCGCGAGCAAGCTCGCTCCCACAAGGATCGGTGGCGCTCACAGTTCCAATGTGGGAGCTGGCTTGCCAGCGATGAGGCCCGCCCAGACAACATAGAAACAGAGGTATGCAATGTCCCATCCCCGCTGGCTCAGAAACATCCGCCCCTACGGCGCCCCCGCCGAAGACCTGCTGATCGAAAACGGCAAGTTCACCCAGCGCCGCCCGGCCTCCAATGCTCCATTGGCTGCCACCGACATCGACGGCCAGAACCAGCTCCTGACCGCCCCGCTGGTGGAAAGCCACGTCCACCTCGACAAGACCCTGTATGGCCAGCCCTGGCGCCCGAACAGCGCGGGCCCGACGCTCAAGGATTACATCAGCAACGAACGCCGCGTGTTGCGCGAAGTGAAAGCGCCGATTGCCGAACGGGCCGGTGCGCTGTTGGAAAACTGCATCGCCCGGGGTTCGCTGACGATGCGTTGCCACGTCGACATCGACCCGGAATTCGGCCTGCGTCACGTCGAGGCCATGCAACAACTGCGCGAAACCTACAACGACCTGATCGACCTGCAACTGGTGGTCTTCCCGCAAACCGGCCTGATCAGCCGCCCCGGCACCGCGGAACTGATGCGCGAAGCCATGGCCCTGGGCGTGGAAAACGTCGGCGGACTCGACCCCTGCGGCATCGACAACGACCCGATTGCGCAACTGGATTTCGTGTTCAACCTGGCCCGCGACTTTCAGCGTGGCGTCGACATTCACCTGCACGACAAAGGCGAACTGGGCCTGTGGCAGATCGCCCGGATCGCCGATTACACCGAGCGCTTCAACCTGCAGAACCGGGTGATGATCAGCCATGCCTATTGCCTGGGCATGTTGCCTTGGAGTCAGGTCAAACCCGTTGCCGAACGCCTCGCGGCGCTGGGGATTTCGCTGATGAGTTCGGCGCCGGCCGATTGCGCGGTGCCGCCGTTTCTGGCGCTGCGTGAAACCGGTGTCAACGTGTGCCTCGGCTCCGACGGCATCCGCGATGCGTGGTCGCCGATGGGCAATGGCGACATGCTCGAACGAGCGATGTTGCTGGCGTTCCGTTTCGACCTGGGCAAGGACGATGAACTGGCGGCGGCATTCGACGCGGCAACGGTGAACGGAGCGCGCGCATTGGGGATCGAGGGTTACGGCTTCGCCATCGGCAAGCCTGCGGACTTTCTGCTGATGCCGGTCGAAACACTTGGCGAGGCTGTCGTCGCGCGGCCGGTGCGTCAGGTCTATCGCGGCGGCGAACTGATCGCCAGCGGCGGTCGCTTGCTGGGCAGCCGTCTGTGAAACGGATCGGCCTCAAGGCCGCTTGCGTGGTCGGTTTCGACGGCACGCAGCATGTGCTGTGGCGTGACGGCGAAGTGGTATTTGCCGGCTCGCGCATCGAATTTGTCGGGCGCGGTTATCAAGAGCCGTTGGATCAGTGGATCGATTACGGCAATGCGCTGATCGGGCCCGGTTTCATTGATCTGGATGCCCTCGGCGATCTCGATTCCACGGTACTGACCCTGGACAACGGCGACGAACGCGCGATGGGCCGCATGTGGTCGGCGGAGTACCTGGCGAGCGGCCCGCGTGAGTCGTTCAGCCTGGAAGAAGAAGTCTTCAAATACCGCTACGCCTTTACCCAGTTGATCCGCAACGGCATCACCACAGCGATGCCAATCACCTCGATGTACTACCGCGAATGGGCGGAGACCTACGACGAGTTTGCCGCTGTCGCCGACGTGGCGGGCGAACTGGGGCTGCGCACGTACCTCGGCCCCTGCTACATGAGCGGCATGAGTTACTGGCGTGCCGACGGCAGCCTCGCCCACCACTGGGATGAGGCCCGGGGGCTGGCCGGGCTGGACGCGGCCGAACGGTTCTTCAAGGATTTCGATGGCGCGCATGCGGGGTTGATTCGCGGTGCGTTGCTGCCGGATCGCATCCAGACCTGCACCCCGGCACTGCTGCAACGTACGTCTGCATTGAGCTGCGAGCTGAATGCACCGATGCGTCTGCATTGTTGTCAGGCGCCTGGCGAAGTGGCGATGGTCGAACAGTTGCGCGGCACCACGCCGCTGGGCTGGTTGCAGCAACTCGACCTGCTCACTCCGCGCAGTCTGTTACCCCACGGCATCTACACCTCGGGCGATGACGATCTGCAACGGGTCATCGACGGCGGCGCGAGTCTGGTGCACTGCCCGCTGGTGTTCGCCCGTGACGGCGAGGCACTGAACTCGTTCGGCCGTTATCGCGCCAAGGGCATCAACTTCGCCCTTGGCACCGACACCTGGCCAGCGGATTTGCTGGCAAACATGCGCCACGGACTGAACATCGCCCGGTTGATGGAAGGCGGGCCCACGCTGACCAGCAGCCTCGATCTGTACAACGCCGCCACCCTCGGCGGTGCCAAGGCCTTGGGCCGTGATGACCTCGGTCGCCTGGCACCCGGCGCCAAGGCGGATATCACCGTGTTCAACCTGCGCGGACTGCACCTGGGCCCGTTATTCGATCCACTGAAAAACCTGCTGCTGGCCGGACGCGGCGACGACTGCATCGCCAGTTTCATCGACGGTCGCTGCGTGATGCACGACGGTCAGGTCAACGGCGTCGACTACCCCACGCTGCAACGTCAGGCCCAACGCCAATACGAAAAACTGATGCGCAGCCACAGCGACCGGGCCTTTGGCCGACCGGACTGGAAAACCCTGTTCCAGCCGGCCATTCCGTTCGCCGACGACTACAGCGCCGAAGCGCCGTTGAGCGCCATCGATCCACTTCTTTAGAGAACACTGCCATGCACAGCTTCGATTTCAGCCAACTGAGCCCACGGGAAAAGTACAAGATTCTGATCGGCAGCGTGGTGCCGCGCCCGATTGCACTGGTCACCACCATCGACGGCGAAGGCCGGGTCAATGCGGCGCCGTTCAGCTTCTTCAATGCGCTGTCGGCGGATCCGCCCATACTCGCGCTCGGCGTGGAGAACTATGGCGACCAGAGCCCAAAGGACACCACGCGCAATATCCAGATGAATCAGGAATTCACTGTCAACATCGTCAGCGACGCATTGGTGGAAGCCATGAACGTCTGTGCCGTGCCGTTCGCGCCGGGTTTCGATGAGTTGACCGCAGCGGGCCTGACGGCAATTCCCGGCACCTCGGTCAAATGCCCGCGAATCGGCGAAGCACCGGTGGCGCTGGAATGTCGGCGGATGATGGCGCTGAACATCGGCCAGTCGCGGGAGATCATTTTTGGCGAGGTGTTGATGGCGCATGTGCGCGACGAGTTGATCGACCCGAAAACCCTGTACATCGATCAATTGGGGCTGGATGCGATCGGACGCATGGGCGGCCATGGTTATGCGCGGACCCGGGATTACTTCGATTTGCCGACCCGCTCGTTGCAAGCGTGGACGGAAGCGCCGGGAGGTGGCGAGCGGTTTTGGCCTGCCAGATAAAACAGCGGCCCACCGAGGTGCTGATCGTTCCCACGTCGAGGCGTCGAACCGTCCGCGTGGGAATGCATACCGTGACGCTCTGCGTCACAGTGGACGCGGAGCGTCCATGGCGGCATTCCCACGCAGAGCGTGGGAACGATCCCGAGCAGCCGCAGAGCGTGGGAACGATCAGTGCGAAACAGGTCGATCAATCAGTGCCGTACTTCGGCGACCGTGGCCCGTACAGCAGGCCCGCCGGATGTCCGGCCGACAGCAGTCGATTGCTGGCCACACCGGCAATCGGGTAGCCGGCATCGGTGGAGCTGTTGATGATCTGCTTCACCGCCGCGGTGATCAGCGCGCCGATCAGGCCGCCACCGCTGTTGTTGCCGCCCTCTTCGCTCGACGCCCGGGCCGCACCGGTCCACAGGGTGACGCCGGTTTTCAGGTCCACCAGCTTGGCGCTCGCGGTGACGGCAGTTTCGCTGCTGATCACCATGTAACGCGTGCCGTACTCGCTGACGGTGATGTACAGCGCCGCGTCGGCACCGAAGATTTCCTGCAGCTTGTTGGCCGGTGCCGCATGGATGTCATCCGGCGTAGTCAGGCCGTTCTGGCGGAACGTCTCGTCGACCAACGTGATCGGCAGCACGTAGTAACCGGCCTCGGCCAGCGGAAAAGTCACTTGCGACAACAGGCTGTAGGACGCCTTGACGTCCGGCGAGGTGTTCAGCGGCGGCAGTACCAGAATGGATTTCGGCCGCGCTTGCTTGTACGCCGAGTAGTCCACGGTTTTAGGTGCAACGCAGCCACCCAGAACGGTCAGCGCCAGGCCTGCGGCCAGCCCTTTCAAGGCACGCGAGATCATTGCGCATCTCCGGTCTTGGCGTTTTTAAGCAGAAAGTCCATGTACGTGCCGGACTCGGGGAACAGGGTCTTCTCGGTGCGCAATTGCTGCACCATCTGATCGTCCTTGCCCATGCTCAGGTACAGCAGACCAAGGTGTGCGTGGTAACCCGGCGGTACCGGCTTGCCACTGGCGCGGATCTTTTGCAGATCGGCTTCCAGCGCTTCGGCCTGGGCCTCTTTCGGCGTTTCGCTTTTGAAGTATTCGTAGACTTGTGGCTGGTAGCCTTCCCACTGGTACAGGGTTTGCGGGCTGCTGCAACCAGCCAGCAGCGCGCCGGCAGCCAGGGCCATCAGCGACCGGGACAGGGACAGATTCATGGTGTGTTGCTCCTTGCGATGGGCGTCTATCAGTTGCCCGGTTTCCAGGCGCCGGCGTTCATGCCATCGACCAGGCGATTGATCGCCTCGCGCATGGCCAGATCGAGGACTTTGCCGTTGAGGGTGGAGTCGTAGGCAGCGGTGCCGCCGAAGCCGATGATTTCGCGGTTGGACAAGGCGTATTCGCCGGCGCCCTGGGTCGAATACACCACTTCGGAGGTGCTGATGTTGACGATGTTCAGGTTGACCTTGGCGTAGGCAACCTGGGTCTTGCCACGGCCGAGAATGCCGAACAGTTGATGATCGCCGGTCTCTTTGCGGCCGAACTCGGTGACGTCACCGGTCACGACGTAATCGGCGCCTTTCAGACGCTGGGCCTGGCCCTTGATCGCCGCCTCCTGCTGGATTTCGCCCATGTTGTCGCGGTCGAGCACGGAGAAACGGTTGGTCTGCTGCAAGTGGGTGATCAGGATGGTCTTGGCCTGGCCGCCGAGACGGTCGACGCCGTCGGAGAAGATTCCGCGCATGTAGCTCGAACGGTTGTCGAACTTGCCCACGGCCATCGGGATCCGCACGCCGGACCAGGCCTGAGCGGCGCTTTCCACCTTGGCCACCGGCAGTGCGCGGGAGCTTTCGGTGGCGCAACCGGCGAGCGAGCCGGCCAGAGTGCCGAGGACGGCAATCGCAATGCCCGAGACCAACATCCGGGAGATCATTCTCACTTTGCATTCCTTCTGAAAATCGATGTGTCCCGGCACGGCGAAGTCGTGGGGGATCGGGAAAGGGGCGGCATTATGCCAAAGTGCCATCAGCGAGGACAGGTTTTTTTGACGTCAGCAAATTGGCTTTTGAAGCGATCAGCTGCCGTCAGCTACCGATCGTTCCCACGTCGAGGCGTCGAACCGTCCGCGTGGGAATGCATACCGTGACGCTCTGCGTCACAGTGGACGCGGAGCGTCCATGGCGGCATTCCCACGCAGGGCATGGGAACGATCACTACGGCGTGTCAGTGGAAATCGCGGCTTTGCACCCGAATCCCGTTGAGCAACGGACTGAGATCGCTCAAGCGTCCGGCGATCAGATGCCGCACCTCGCCTTCCCGTTCCCAGCGGCCATCGACCTTGAGCAATTGCGAGCCCACCAGCACCTGACGCTGGCGCTCGGCCAGATCGCGCCAGACCACCACGTTGACGTTGCCGAACTCGTCCTCCAGGGTCACGAACGTCACGCCACTGGCGGTGCCCGGCCTCTGGCGACCGGTCACCAGCCCCGCCACGCTGACCGGCCGGCCATGCTCGACCTCCAGCAACTCCCGGGAGCTGCGGCAGCGCCGCGCCCGCAACTCGTCGCGCAACAACGTCAACGGGTGCGGCCCCAGCGTGGTGCCGAGGGTGGCGTAATCGGTGAACAGGTCTTCGCTGACACTCGGCGTCGGCAGCAGCACATCCGGCTCCTCCTGACTCGGCAACCCGGCAAACAGTCCAAGCTGTTTCTGCACCCCGGCCACTTCCCATCGTGCCCGATGGCGATGACCGGCCAGGCCGCGCAGCGCGCCGGCATCCGCCAGTAGCGCCTGAGCGCGACTGTCGAGCCCGGCGCGCTCGCCCAGATCGGCGACATCGGCAAACGCGCCCCTCGCCCGAGCGCTTTCAATGTTCCGCGCATCCTCTTCGCGAAAGCCCTTGATCATGCGCAACCCCATGCGAATCGCCGGTTGCTCGCCGGCAATCGGCTCCAGACTGCAATCCCAGTCACTGGCGCGCACGTCCACCGGGCGGATCTGCAAATGATGCCGGCGCGCGTCCTGAAGAATCTGATCCGGGCTGTAGAAACCCATCGGCCAGCTGTTGATCAGCGCACAGGCGAACGCCGCCGGTTCGTGGCACTTGAGCCAGCAGCTGGCATAGGTCAGCAAGGCAAAACTGGCGGCGTGGGACTCGGGAAAGCCGTAACTGCCGAAGCCCTTGATCTGTTCGAAGATCTGCGCGGCGAATTCCGGGCTGTAGCCGTTTTTCTTCATGCCGGCGGCCAGCCGTTCCTTGTGCGGTTCCAGCCCGCCGTGGCGTTTCCACGCCGCCATGGAGCGGCGCAACTGGTCGGCCTCGCCGGGGCTGTAATCGGCGGCGACAATCGCGATCTGCATCACCTGTTCCTGAAACAGCGGCACGCCGAGGGTGCGTTTGAGCACCACTTCCAGCTCCGGTGACGGATAGGTCTCCTCTTCTTCCTTGTTCCGGCGGCGCAGATACGGATGGACCATCCCGCCCTGGATCGGCCCAGGCCGGACAATGGCCACTTCGATCACCAGGTCGTAGAAAGTTTGCGGCCGCAGACGCGGCAGCATCGACATCTGCGCCCGGGACTCGATCTGGAACACGCCGATGGTGTCGGCGCGGCTGATCATGTCGTAGGTCGGGCGGTCGTCAGCCGGGATGGTCGCCAGGCTCAGATCCTTATGACGATGACGGCGCAGCAGATCGAAACAGCGACGAATCGCACTGAGCATGCCAAGGGCGAGGATATCCACCTTGAGCAGCCCGACCGCATCGAGGTCGTCCTTGTCCCACTGAATGATCGTGCGGTCGGCCATGGCGGCGTTTTCCACCGGCACCAGCGTGTCCAGCGGTTGCTCGGAAATCACGAAACCACCGGGGTGCTGCGACAGGTGTCGGGGGAAGCCGATCAGTTGCCCGGTCAGGCTCAGCACCCGGTGCAGCAGCGGACTTTCGGGGTCGAAACCGCCTTCGCGCAAGCGTTCCACGGGCGGTGTTTCATCGCTCCAGTGGCCGCAGCAGTCGGCCAGCGCATTGATCTGGTCCGGCGGCAAGCCCAGCGCCTTGGCCACATCGCGGATCGCGCCGCTGGCGTGGTAAGTGCTGACCACCGCCGTCAGCGCCGCACGACGGCGACCATAACGACGAAACACGTATTGCAGGACTTCTTCCCGGCGTTCGTGCTCGAAATCCACGTCGATGTCCGGCGGCTCGTTGCGCTCTCTCGACATGAAACGCTCGAACAGCAGCGTGGTGCGATCCGGATCGATCTCGGTGATGCCCAAGGCAAAACACACCGCCGAGTTGGCCGCCGACCCCCGGCCCTGGCAAAGGATTTTCTGCTTGCGGGCGAAGCGCACCACATCGTGCACGGTGAGGAAGTAGCTTTCGTAGCCGAGTTCGGCGATCAGCTTCAGTTCCTTGTTGATCTGCCTCAGGACCTTGAAGGGCGCGCCGTTTTCCCAGCGCCAGGCGATGCCCTGTTTAGTCAACTGTCGCAGCCAGGAACGACCCGAGTGTCCATCGGGCACCAGCTCTTTCGGATACTGATAACGCAATTGGCTCAAATCGAACGTGCAGCGCCGGGCCAGTTTCACCGATTCGTCCAGCAAGGTCTGCGGATACAACTCGCGCAACACATCGAGGCTGCGCAAATGCCGCTCGCCGTTGGGATGCAGACGCAACCCGGCCTCGGCCACCGGGACGTGGTGGCGGATCGCAGTCATGGTGTCCTGCAAGGCCCGCCGGCCACGGGCGTGCATGTGCACATCGCCACTGGCCACCGCTGGAATCTGCAACTCATCCGCCAGACTCAGCAGTGCGGCCAGCCGTTGCTGATCGTTCTGCCCTCGATGCAACTGCACGGCCAGCCACAGCCGTTCACCGAAAGTCTGCTTCAGCCAGCGACCCTCTTCCACGTCATCGACCGTATCCGGCACCCACAGCACCCGCAATCCCGGCAATGGCTCGCTGAAGTCCTCGCGCAGCACTTGATACTGGCCTTTCTGCATGCGCCTTCGGGCCTGAGTGATCAAGCCGCACAGCGCCTGATAACCCTCGATGTTCTCGACCAGCAACACCAGTTTCGGGCCGTTCTCGATGCGGATTTCGCTGCCGATGATCAGCGGCAACTCAACCGACTTCGCTGCCTGCCAGGCACGGACAATTCCGGCCAGCGTGCACTCATCAGTGATCGCCAGCGCCTGATAGCCGTGTTTTTTTGCACGTTGAAACAGCTCCAGCGCACTGGACGCACCGCGCTGGAAACTGAAGTTCGACAGGCAGTGCAGCTCGGCATAACCCTGATTCACGCGAACCAGCCTTGCAGCCACAACGGGCCGCCCTCACCCACTGTCCGGTACGCCCAGCCTTGCTGGCCGGCGCGGTTCTGGATCAGGTAATAATCACGGCGCACGTCATCACCGTCCCACCAGCCGGACTCGATCCGTTCCGGGCCCATGAGAATGCGCGCCGAACCTTCGGGCACGGACTGCAGCTCACCCAACAACCAGCCCGGACGCTGCACGCCCGGCAATGCAGGGCAACGCTGTTTGTCGTCGGCGTTCTGCCACGCGCATTCCGGACGGTGATCGGCCTGAAAGCGCAGGCCCTGGACCGCCTCATCCCCCAGCCGCGCGCGCAGGCGTTCGCGCAGTTGCTCCCAGGGCAAGGTCTGCTGCGGTCGGTCGTCGAACAGTTCCTGAAACTGCGGCACGAAACTCGGCAGATCCTCGGCGCGCAGACGAAAGCCGCGCACCGGGGCTTCGACCTGCACCTGCTCCAGTCGGCCACGGGCCAGTTCAAAGAGCATCGCCGGATCGCGCTCGGCGCTGAGCAGGCCGACCTTGATCAGCGTATCCGGCAGCCCCGCATGTTCCAGATGCAGATCGAAGCGCTGCACGCCGCTGTCGCGCCCGCACAAAAACGCCGCCAGATCGGACGTCAGGCGGCGCAATGGAAACAGCAGCGCCTGATGGGATTGCACGTCGAAATTGAGTTCGATCCGCACGTCGAAACGGTCCGGCGGCAGATAGAAAGCCAGCGCCAGCGGCCGTGCGCCGAACAGCGTGTCCAGATGCTTGAGCATCGGCGCCTCGAAACGCCGGGCCAGGGCCTGACGCGGCAGGTTCTGCACCTGATGAAGGTTGCGCAGGCCCATGCGCGACAGCGCCGTGGCCACGCTCGGTTCCAGCCCGATACGGTCGACCGGCAATTGCCCGAGGTGGTGGCGCAAGGCTTCACCGTCGGGCACCACCAATCCGTCGTAGGCGTTGGCCAGTATTCGCGCCGCTACCGGGTTGGGCGCGGCGACGATCCGGTGACGAAAGCCCAGCTCGGACAGCTCCGTGCGCAACCGTGCTTCGAACTGCGCCCAGGAACCGAACAGCCCCAGGCTCGATTCGATCTCGAATACCACGGTGCGCGGGTAATGCACGCTGACCTGGGCGCTGAAACGATAGGCCCAGGCGGCGAGAAACTGCTGCCAGTGCTCGACCTCGGCCGAATCGTAATCGACGGTGGCGAATCCTTTGCTCATGGCCTGCGCGGCGGTCATCGACTGCCCCGGACGCAAGCCCAGTGCCCGCGCCGCCGGGTTGACCGCTTGCAGCACCCGGCGCTGGGCCGGGCCGCTGAGCAACGCCAGGGGTTGTTCGGGATCGGGGCGCTGACGCAGCACGGCGTCGAGGGCCAATTGCGGGAACAGAATGCAAACCCAGCGCATGGCGACCTCAATGCCCCACGGCGAAGGCGATCGGTGCGCTGCGCGCCAGACCGCCCCGGCACTTGAGCACGCGCAATTGCGCCGGGCGGGCATCGATGGCAATGCGCAGCGCGGCCGGCGACGGGTTGACCGCTTCGCTCAAGGGGCGCCACGCGAACGCCAGGGTCTGGCCGGTTTCCGCCGCCACCTGCAAACGGCGCAAGGCGCGGTCATCGGCCTTGTGCGGCCAGCACAGCACCGCGCCGCAACTGCCCGAGCGCAGGCATTGTTCCGCCGCCCACAAGGCATCGCGTTCACTGGCCTGGATCACCGACAACTGGCGCAGATCGACCCCGGCATTGGCCCACGCCTGCGGGTATGGCACGAACGGCGGCGCCACCAGCACGATGCGTTCGCCCGCTGCCGACAGCCGCGCCAACGTCGGCCACACCAGTTGCAGTTCGCCAACGCCGGGCCCGGCCAGGAGGATTTCGCTCAGCGCCGCTTCCGGCCAGCCGCCACTGGGCAAGGCCGCATCCAGTGCCGCGTGCCCGGTGGGTTGCGGGCTGGAGGTGGGTGGCGCAGGCCGGCCCTTCCAGACCTGGCCGCCATTGAACAGCGTATCCAGCGCAACGACGGCACCCATCAGCCTTGCCTCACCAGACCGCAGAACACCCCTTCGATGGCCAGGTCCTGATTGGCCCGCACCACAATCGGCTGGTACGCCGGGTTGCGCGGCAACAGGCGAACCTCATCGCCGATCCGCTCGAAGCGTTTGATGGTGACTTCACCGTCGAGTCGCGCCACCACGATCTGGCCGTTGAGCGCCTCGGGGTTGCGGCGTACGCCGACCAGATCGCCGTCGAGAATGCCGTCCTCGATCATCGAATCGCCCTGCACCCGCAGCATGTAGTCGGGCGTGCGGGAGAACAGTGCGGGGTCGAGCATCAGCCGATTGTGCAGGTCGGCATCGGCGCCGATGGGGGCACCGGCAGCGACCCGGCCGAGTACCGGGACTTCGAGCAGTTCCGGCCGCGCCGGCTGCCCGAGCAGGCGAATGCCCCGGGCCTGATGCGGATTGACCTCGATAAACCCGGCTTCGGTGAGCGCCAGCACATGCTTGCGCGCCACGCTGCGGGAGGCAAAACCAAAAGCCTCGCTGATTTCAGCGAGGCTTGGGGGCTGACCGTGTTCGGCGATGCGTTCGCGGATAAAGGTCAGGATGGCGGTACGGCGGGGAGTCAGATTTGTCATGGAGTACATTTGTACTCTTGTGGGAATTTCCTGACAAGCACCGCCAGTCAGCTCAAACCTACTGATGATCGTTCCCACGCTCTGCGTGGGAATGCAGCCCGTGACGCTCCGCGTCACTGGACGCAGAGCGTCCCTAGAGGCATTCCCACGCAGAGCGTGGGAACGATCAAAGCGGACGGTTCGGCGCCTCGACGTGGGAACGATCTCTCTGTCAGCTCAAACCGCGTTTGGCGAGAAACCCTGCGATGTAGTCGATAAACGCCATAACCTTGGCCGTCGCCCGCCGATGGCTCGGGTACACCGCCAGAATGTGCGGGCCAAAACTGTCCGGGTCGATCTCGTAATCGGCCATGACCCGCACCAGTCGCCCGTCGGCGATATACGGCGCGGCGCTCCACAGCGGCGTATGCAACAAACCGCGTCCGGCGAGAGCGCTGGCCAGCAGCAAATCGTAATTGTCACTGCGCAACAACGGTGCCGCCGGCTGCGCCAGGCTCAGGCGCTGACCGTCGCGCTCGGCCCACCAGAATTCGCGGCTGAGCAACGGATGCCGATACAGCAGCCACTCATGCTGATCGAGGGTCTGCGGTGTGACCGGCAAACCCTTGCGCGCCAGGTATTCGGGGCTGCCACACAGCGCCAGCCGATTGCTGCCGACCACCCGGGCAATCAGCCCCGGCAAATCATCGTGCCCTTCGCGCAGCGCCAGGTCGTAGCCGCTTTCCAGCAGATTGACGAATTCATCGCACAAATCCACTTGCAGGCTGATCTGCGGGTATTGCTGCAAAAAGCCGTCGCACACCTGATCGAGAAACGCCCGCCCGTAAGCCAGCGGCGCAGTGATTTTCAGGCTGCCGCGCAGGCCGTGCTGCAACTGCTCGATTTCCTCGCTGGCCTCGTCCAGCCGTTGCAGCACCTGGCGTGCGGTTTCCAGATAGAGCCGGCCGATTTCAGTCAGCAGTATCCGCCGCGTGCTGCGCTCGAACAGCCGCGCGCCGAGCTCGGATTCCAGATGATTGACCGCTTTGGTCAGGGCCGACGGAGTCTTGCCCAGTTGCTCGGCAGCGCGGCTGAAACTGCCGAGCTGCGCGGTGACGACGAACATTTTCAGTGCACCCAGCTTGTCCATGCTTTTTCCATTCAGGCAAAAACGTTTTTCGTGAGGGAGGCGTTCTGTCGGGCGTTGGCAGCCACTAATCTGGCCATCAGACGCAATAACACGGAAATGTTCAATGAAAAGATTCATCCCGCATTTCGCAAAAAACGTGCTGATCGCCGCGGTGAGTTTTGCCTCGATGGAAGCCATGGCCGCGACCGATCTGGTGCTGCTCAATGGCAAGATTTTCACCGCCGACCGCGCTCAACCGAAGGCTCAGGCGCTGGCCGTGGAGAACGGCAAAGTGTTGAAAGTCGGCAGCGATGCGCAGATCAAGGCCTTGATCGAACCCGGCACCCAAGTGATCGACCTGAAAGGCCAGACGCTGATGCCCGGCCTGATCGACAGCCACTCCCACGCGATTTTCGGCGGACTGGAAATGGTCTCGGCCAACATGGAAGACGAAGTGGTCGGTCTGGATGAACTGGAAAAACGCCTGCGCGACTGGCGTGACGACGGCAAGGCCCGGCATGGCGACGTATTGAGTGTGGCCGGCATGAGTTCGGCGTACTGGGCCAGGGCTGAAGCGCTGGGCAACCTCTTCAACCATGGCGAATGGGCCGACGTGCCGGTGGTGTTCACCGGCAGCGATCACCACACCGCATGGGCCAACAACGTGATGCTCAAGCGTGCGGGAATCGACGCCGCGCTGTTGAAAACCCTGCCGGACGCGGAAAAAGACACCATCGGCAAACTGCCCAGCGGTGAGCCGAACGGTTTTGTGGTCGATGCCGGCTGGGATCGCGTCGCCTCGAAAATACCGGCGCCGAGCCCGGCCGACCTGCTCAAGGCTGCGCAATCGGCGGTGCGCTTCAACAACAGCCTCGGCATCACCGCGTGGATGGACCCCGCCGCCAACGCCGCGCCGGGCGAGCCGGTGTTCGCCCTCAAGCCCACCGAGAAAACCGTCGGCGTATTGCCGGCCTACAAAGCCCTGTCGGAAAGCGGCGGCATGACCGCCCACGTCGCCGCGCTGCTGGTGGCCAACTCGAAAAGCGTCCCGGCCGATCTCGACACCCTCGACAAGGTTCGTCGGCAGTTCCAGGGCATCCCCAACCTGACGCTGCCGGGGATCAAGATCTTCGCTGACGGTGTGATCGAATACCCGGCCCAGAGCGCGGCGATGATCGATCCCTACAGCAACTCGCACAAACAGGGCGAACTGCTGATCGATCCGCAGCACTTCGGCGAACTGGTCAGCGCCATCGACCAGCGCGGCTGGCTGGTGCACATCCACGCCATCGGCGACCGTGCCGTGCGCGAATCACTGAACGGCATCGCCCAGGCGCGCAAGGACCGGCAGAGCGGCGTGACGCACTCGATCACCCACCTGCAAATGGTCAACCCGAAGGAGTTCGCCCGCTTCAAGCCGCTGAACGTGATCGCCTCGATGCAACTGCTCTGGGCCAGCGCCGACGACTACACCACCGACATGATCAAGCCTTACGTCAGCGCCCTCGCCTTCCGCTATCAATACCCGGCACATTCGCTGCTCAAGCAGGGCGCGACGATTGCCGGCGCCAGCGACTGGCCGGTGTCCTCGCCAAACCCGTGGAACGCCATGGCCCAGGCCATCACCCGCACCGGGCCGCTGGGCGTGCTCAACGCCGACGAACGCCTGGATCGCGAAACCATGTTCTACGCCTACACCGCCAACGCCGCGCGGACCATCGGCCTGGAACAACAGATCGGCTCGCTGAGCCCCGGCAAACAGGCCGATTTCATCGTGCTTGATCGCGATGTGTTCAGCGTCGATGACAAAGCCCTGCATGACACCCAGGTCCTGCAAACCTGGTTCGCCGGCCGTCAGGTCTATACCGCCGCCCAATGACAACAACTGTTCCCCTGTGGGAGCGAGCTTGCTCGCGATAGCGGTATGACCATTAAAAATGATGGCGACTGATACACCGCTATCGCGAGCAAGCTCGCTCCCACAAGTTTTCTCTTTCTGCCCCATAACAACCACAACAACGGGACTTCACATGAAAGCCTTGCCCCTGTTCGCCCTCACTTCCTTGAGCCTGCTGCCCCTGAGCAGCCACGCAATTGCCCTGAACGACGATTTTGCGGTGCTGGTCGACCTGACCCTGGCCAGTGATTACCGCACCCGCGGCATCTCCCAGACCCAGAACGATCCCACCGTGCAGGCCGGTCTGACCCTGGCCCACAGCAGCGGCCTGTACCTGGGCGCGTGGAGCTCGAACGTCGATTTCGGCGGTGGCCTGAAAACCCGTCAGGAAGTCGACTACTACGCCGGCTGGCTGTGGCAGGCGACCGAAGCCGTGAGTCTGGATCTGGGCTACATCAAATACGCGTACCCCAAGGAGAGCCAGTTCAACCAGAGCGAGGTGTACTCGATTCTCAGCGCTTACGGCGTGAAACTCGCGGCGTATTACTCCAGTGACGCGCCGGGCATCGACAGCAAACAGAGCTCGCTCTACAGCTACATCGGCTATGAAACCGGATTGCCGTTCGATTCCGGGCTGAAACTGCGCTACGGCAACATGGACTTCAAGGACCCGCATATGTATTCAGCGTCCGGACACAGCGATGAGTCCTACCGGGAGTGGGAAGTCAAACTGACCCACAACCTGGCCGGCGTGGTGCTGGGTCTGAGCTACATCGACACCGATCTCTCGCAGAGCCAGTGCCTGAGCAGTTGGGGCTTCAAGGACGTGTGCACGGCGACGGTCGTCGCCAGCGTCAGCAAATCTTTCTGACCGAGCGCAAAACTCTGGTGGGGGCCAGATTGCTGGCCCCACATTTTTTTTGCACTCAGCGTGATTTTGTTACTGGATGTTTACGGAATTTTTACCAATGCCCTTCTACAGTTACGCGCGTAACCGCATGGGTTTCGACTGACGTAGAGGAAAGTATCGAAATGGCTTTGGGCAAAGGACTGCGTTTACCGTCCATCACTCCGACCCGGCTGGTGCTGCTGTTTTCGCTGGCACTGGTGGCGCTGTACAACCTGGCGACCTGGAAGGCGCTGGGAACACTGATTACCCTGCAAGGTGCACAAAAACTGGCGTTTTTCGCGTCCTTCGGGCTGTTTCTCTGGGCGGCGATCACGCTGCTGCTGACCCTGGTGTCGTTTCGCTGGACGCTGAAACCGGCGCTGACGCTGGTGGCCCTGCTCTCGGCCTGCGCGGCGTATTTCATGAACGAATACGGGATCACCATCGACACGGTGATGATCCAGAACGTGTTCGAAACCAATCCCGAGGAAGCCACCGCGCTGTTCAGCGGCAAACTGCTGGCTTATGTGCTGTTGCTCGGCGTGTTGCCGGCCGTGCTGATCTGGCGCTGGCCGGTGGTTTATCGACCGTTCTTTCGGGGCTTGCTGAACAAGGTGCTGGTGATCGCGGCTTGCGTGCTGGTGATCGGCGCTTCGGTGGGCGCGTTCTATTCGACCTACGCGCCGATCTTTCGCGAGGAAGACAAGCTCACCCACTTCATCAACCCGACCAACTACATCTACGCGATCAGCAAATACACCAAACAACGGCTGGGGATCAAAAAGCATTTCGTGGTGCAGGCCATCGGCGAAGACGCGGTAATGAGCGCCAAGGCAGCCAGTCGCGAGAAGAAATCGCTGATGGTGTTCGTAGTGGGCGAAACCGCCCGGGCCGACCATTTCTCGCTTAACGGCTACGAGCGCGAGACCAATCCGCAGCTGAGCAAACTCGACATCCTCAATTTCACCCAGGTGCATTCCTGCGGCACTTCGACGGCGGTGTCGGTGCCGTGCATGTTCTCGATGTTCCCGCGCGAGGACTACAGCGACAAGAAAGGCAAAACCTACGAAGGCCTGCTCGACATCCTGCAACGGGCCGGCGTGCAGGTGCTGTGGCTGGACAACAACAGCGACTGCAAGGGCACCTGCCTGCGCGTGCCGAACCGCGACATCGCGAAGAACCAGCCGGGGCCGTTCTGCGACGGCAACAACTGCCTCGACGAAGCGCTGCTGGCCGACCTGCAAGGCTACATCGACAGCCTCAAGGGCAACGCGATCATCGTCCTGCACGCCGACGGCAGCCACGGCCCGGAATACTACGAGCGCTACCCCAAGGACATGGAGCGCTTCAAACCGATCTGCCACACCAACCAGCTGGGCAGTTGCAGCCGTGACGAGCTGGTCAACGTCTACGACAACACGATCCTCTACACCGACCATTTCCTGGCCAAGGTAATCGAACTGCTCAAACGCAATCAGGATCACCTCGATACGTCGATGCTGTACGTCTCCGACCATGGCGAATCGCTGGGCGAGAACGGTCTGTACCTGCACGCCGCGCCTTATGCGCTGGCGCCGGAAGCGCAGACCCATGTGCCGATGGTGATGTGGTTCGGCAACAACACCCTGGCGCAACTCGGCATCGACCGCGGCTGCCTGCAAGGCAAAAGCAGCCAGCCGGGTCTGAGCCATGACAATCTGTTTCACTCGGTGCTGGGGTTGTTCGAGGTCAGGACGTCGCTGTATCAGCCTGGGCTGGATATTTTCCATGGCTGTCGGCCGCCAATGACGGCGGGACAGTGATCCCCTCCAGCTGCGCCAGATAGGCCCACGGGTAAATCCCGCGCTGATGGCCGTCGCTGAACACCAGTTGCAGACCGTACCCCTGAGCGTTCAATTCGATGACCCGCACACGCGGGTCAATCATTGGCGGCGAGCCCCGCTGACGAAACGCCCGGCATTGCGAGCACGGGCATTGGCGGCGCAGTTCGGCATGATCCAGCAGCTGCTCGCGGCCATCCGGCCAGCTCAGCCGTAACCGGTGCTCACGTTGGGAATTGCCGACCGACAGCGGATTCATTGCAGCTGACTCAAGGCAATCCGCACGGCTTTGCGCACTTCCGGGTCGCCGTCGCCCTGCGCGGCCTGCAATGCCGCCACCGCCCCGCGATCATTCAATTCGCCGAGGGCCAGCGCGGCTTCCTTGCGCAGGTTGCTGATGCGATGGCCGAGGGTGTCGATCAGGGCGTCGAGTGCCGGCACATAGCGCAAACGGCCGAGGCTGCGGGTCGCGCGCAGACGAACCTGCCAGTAATCGTCATCCAGGGCTTCGATCAGCGCCGGGCCCGCATCTATATGGCCGACCTTGCCAAGGGTGGTTGCGGCTTCTTCGCGTACTTGCCAGGCCTGATCCTGCAAGGCCTGACGCAACGCGGGCAGCACCTCGGCATCACTCGCCAGGCCCAGGGCGCCGGTGGCGGCGCGACGTACTTCGGTGTCCGGGTCATCACTCGCCAAGCGGGCCAGGGCCGGCAGTGCGTCGAGCTGCTTGAGCCAGCCGAGTACCCCGACAGCTTCGCGGCGGACACTGGCATCGGCATCGTTCAGCGCCTGAATCGCGGCCGACGCAGCGCCGGGGAAACGCAACTCACGCAAGGCCCGGAACGCGGCAATCCGCACGCCGGTTTCGACATGGGCGGTCCACGGCAGAATCACCCGGCCCGCCGCTTCGGTCTTGAGCAGGCTCAGACTCTGCGCCGCAGCGGCCTGCACCGCCGGCGACGGATCCGTCAGCGCCTGGCACAGCGCTTCAACCACCGGCTCATCTTCCCAGGCCTCCAACAGGCGCGCCGCTTCGGCACGCACTTCTTCGGCGGGGTCTTCGGCCAGGCGCTCGACCAGCCAGAGCAGACCGTCCGGTTCTTCGAGGTCGGCCAGGTCGATCAGGGCAATCCGCCGTACCCCGGCGTCATCGGCCGTCAGACGCGGTTGCAGGGAGAGAATGTCGTCGTTATCGGTCACCGCAAAAAATGAGGTCATAGGGCAAATCTCGGCAAGGGGTTTTCAGGAGGTAAGCCGAGCGGATTGAGGCGCGGCAGCGGTCGGTCGTTGTCGTGGCGCAGCAGGTCGAGGCAGTGGCGCTTGAGGCGCGAGAACGCATGGCTGGTCACCAGTTCAGTGGTGCGTGGCCGGGGAAAATCCAGGCGCAGGTCTTCGATGATCCGCCCATCCGGGGTTTGCATCACGCTCATCAGGCTTTTCCTCGTGGTCGATGCCAGGGCGTGAACAGCCCGCCCAGGCGTTTGATCAGCAGGCTGCTGCCCATGCCCAACACGCCGATCAGCAACATGCCGACCACGATGTCGGCGTAGTTCTGAATGGTGTAGGACTCCCAGGTGTAATAACCGATGCCGAACTGGCCGGAGATCATTTCGGCAGTCACCAGACAGAACCACGAGGTGCCCATGCCGATGGCGAGTCCGGTGATGATGCTCGGCGCGGCGCCCGGCAGAATCACTTCCAGCAGGATCGCCCGGCGCGCGGCGCCAAGGCTTTTGGCCGAGGCGATCAGGCGCGGGTCGACGCCTTCGACGCCGTGCACGGTGTTGAGCAGGATCGGGAACAGCGCGCCGGTGAAGGTGATGAACACCATCGACAGTTCAGACGACGGGAACATCAGGATGGCCAGTGGAATCCAGGCGACGGCGGGGATCGGGCGCAGCACTTCCAGGGGTGGTAGCAGCAGGTCTTCGGCCCACCTGGAACGGCCGATGGCCAGGCCCAGGGCGATGCCGGCCACCATTGCGGCGAGGTAGCCCGCGAAGACCCGGCCGAGGCTGGCGCTCAGGTGCTGGATGAGCTTTCCGGAGTCGCCGAGGCCGAGGGCGGCTTCGATCACGGCCAACGGGGTCGGGACGTTGGCGAAGGTGACGAGGCCGAGGTTCCAGTGATGGCTGGCGGCGAGTTGCCAGAAGAGCAGGCAGAGCAGCAGTGAGGCGGCTCGGGGGATCCAGCGTGAAAACATATATCACCTCTGATCGTTCCCACGCTCTGCGTGGTAATGCCGCCATGGACGCTCCGCGTCCACTGTGACGCAGAGCGTCACGGGATGCATTCCCACGCAGAGCGTGGGAACGATCTTCGCTTGAGTTAACGGGTGGCAACGGCCTGGGTCGTGGCGTCGGTGAAATCAAAGACTTTCCCGCCCTGAGCGGAGGCAAATTGCTGGGCCTGGCCTTTGAGCAAAAACGCGCTGAGGCGCCCCTTCCCATCACTGGCAAACCACGCCTGCTCCGCCAGCAATTTGATCCCGCTGTCACTCGCCTGCGCATACACCGCCCGGATGCTCTTGCCTTCCGACTTCAGTCCCGCCAGTGCGGTAAATGCCTCTCCTGCCGAGGCATAGCGCCGGACCTTGTCCTCACCCCGCACCCAGATTTCCGCGACATGGCTGAAATCGCTGATGGTGTTTCCAATCGCCGCATCGACAGACTTCAATGGCGTCTGCGCGTAATTGGCCAGTTGCGCCGTGTAATCCAGATTCGAGGCCTTGAACGCGGCACGGATGTACTGATCGTCGATAAAGGTGTTCAGATCGAGCCCGCGATCGGCCTTCTTCAGCAACTTCAGCGTGTCGATCGCGGTGCCCACAGCCTGGCGGTATTCCGGCTTCCAGCTCAGGTCGCGGGTCTGCACGCCGAGCGGGCCGTGGAACAGATAATTGACCTCGGCATCGACGCCAGTGACCCTGGCGATCAGTTCGCTGTACTTCTCGGGCTCGGCGGCCAGCAGTTGATTGGCCTCGATGCTGGCGCGCAGGTAAGCGACGACGATTTCCGGGTACTTTTTCGCGTAGGCCTGATCCACCAGTGCACCGTGGAAGGTTGGCGCATTGGCCTGGGCGCCGTCGTAGATCTTGCGGGCGAAGCCACGGCTCGGGAACAGTTCGGCGAACGGTACGAAGTCGGCGTGTGCGTCAATCTTGCCGGCCTGCAACGCGGAACCTGCGACCTCCGGCGGCTGGGCGATGATGTTCACATCTTTCAGCGGATCCCAGCCCTGCTCTGCCACGGCGCGCAGCAACATGCCGTGGGCGGTGGAGGCGAACGGCACGGAAATGGTCTTGCCCTTGGGCTCGCTCAGCGACTGCACGCCGGACGCGCTCGGCACCACGATCCCGTTGCCGCTGCCCTTGATGCTGCCCGACAGCACGCTGATGAACAGGCTGTGTTTGCCGGCGGTTTCAAACGCCACGCCGTTGAAGGCACCGGGGAAATCGGCCATGGCGCCGAAGTCGAGTTTGCCGGCGACCATTTCATTGGTCAGCGGTGCGCCGCTGGTGAAGTTCTTCCACTGCACGTCGTACTTGGCGTCTTTGTAGGCACCGTCGTGAGGCAGGTATTTGTCGAGCAGGCCCAGTTCACGAATCAACAGCCCGCCAGCGGCGCAGTTGATGGTGGTGTCCTGGGTGCCGATGGCAATGCGGATGGTTTCGGCCGAGGCCGACAAGGTGAACGAAGCCAGTACCAGACCGGCGATTGCTGCACGCAACATGGTTGAATCCCCTCGAATCATTTTCAGGATGTTCGTCTCCGCCGCGATCAGGGCGCGGTGGGAAACGAGGGGTGTTTGGTGAATCCAGCGTCCGGGGTTTACGGATGGCTTTGGGACTGTCTGTGTGGGCATCTTCGCGAGCAAGCTCGCTCCCACATGATCGTCGGTTTACTCATTATTTGCGGCTGACTTCTATCCACTGTGGGAGCGAGCTTGCTCGCGATAGCGGACGACCGGTCAACGCAGTAAGTAAGGGATGTCCACTTTGACGGCACCGGTCGGGCAGTCCTTTTCGCACGGCATGCAGTACCAGCATTCATCGAACGCCATGTAGGCCTTTTGCGTGGCCGGGTTGATCGCCAGCAGGTCCATCGGGCAGACGTCGACGCACACGGTGCAGCCCTTTTCGGCGATGCATTTGTCCTCGTCCACGGTGACGGGGGCATTGGAGCGGAAGAAGATTTCCTGGGCTTGATAGGCCATGGTTCGGACTCTCTCTGGTGATGCCTCAAGCGGCGAAAGCGCCAACCCGAAGGCGGTCGTAGGCCTGCATTTCCTCGGCATCGAGCGGGATGATGTAAGGCTCGACGGCTTTCTTGAAACTGGTCATGCGCCCGTCCTCGCCCTTCTTCAGGTGGCAGTGGCAGAACCATTCGCGGTCATCCCGTTGTGGGTGATCGACGCGGTAGTGGTACAGGCCCCAGCGGCTTTCGGCGCGGAACAGCGAGGCGCGGGCGGCCATTTCGGCGCAGTCGCGGATCACGCTGGTTTCCATTGCACGCATCAGTTCGTGGGCGTTGTTGGCCTTCATCTCGTTGAGATCGCGTTCGATGTCGCTGAAGCGTTGCAGGCCGATTTCCATCTTCCTGGTCACTTTCGGCGGTTGCAGGTAGTCGTTGACGAAGCGCCGCAGCTTGTACTCGACCTGGGCCGGCGGCAGGCCGTGCTCGCGGTCCAGCGGTGCGTAGACCCGGGCCTTTTCCTTCGCGATCTGCTCGGCATCCAGCGCGGAGAATTCGCGCCCGGCGACAAATTCCGCCGCGTTGTTGCCCGCGAACCTGCCGTAGGTGAACGCGCCCAGCATGTAGTTGTGCGGCACGGCGGCCATGTCACCGGCCGAGTACAAACCTTTCACCGAGGTTTCGGCGCGCTCGTTGACCCACACGCCGGACGCCGAATGACCGCTGCAAAAACCGATTTCCGAGATGTGCATCTCGACCATCTGCGTGCGGTAATCGGTGCCGCGGTTGGCGTGGAACTGGCCGCGACTCGGGCGCTCGTTGCTGTGCAGGATTTCCTCGATGTTCTGGATGGTTTCTTCGGCCAGGTGATCGAGCTTGAGGAACACCGGGCCGTTGCCACTTTCCAGTTCCTGGTGGAACTCCCACATCATCTGCCCGCTCCAGTAGTCGCACTCGATGAAGCGTTCGCCCTTGTTGTTGGCGGTATAACCGCCGAGCGGGCCGGTAACGTAGGCGCAGGCCGGGCCGTTGTAATCCTTGATCAATGGGTTGATCTGGAAGCACTCCAGGTTCGCCAGTTCGGCGCCGGCGTGATAGGCCATCGCATAACCGTCGCCGGCGTTGGTCGGGTTTTCGTAGGTGCCCATCAGGTAACCCGAGGACGGCAGGCCCAGACGCCCGGCCGCGCCGCAGGCAAGGATCACAGCCTTGGCCTTGATCACATGGAAGTCGGCGGTGCGGCAGTCGAAGCCCATCACGCCGTTGACGGCGCCCTCCTCGTCGGTCAGCAAACGGGTGCAGACAAGGCGATTGGTGATGTTCACTCGCGCCCGTTTCAACTGGCGATAAAGAACCTTCTTGATGTCGTGCCCTTCCGGCATCGGCAGCACGTAGGCGCCCATGTGGTGGACTTTCTTCACCGCGTAATCACCGGTTTCGTCCTTCTCGAACTTCACGCCCCAGCGGTCGAGCTGCTCGATGGTTTCGAAACTGTGGGTGGCGTAGGCGTACACCGCCGCCTGGTTGACGATCCCGTCGTTGGCGATGGTGATTTCCTTGGTGTACTGCTCGGGCGTCGAGTGGCCGGGGATGATCGCGTTGTTCAAGCCGTCCATGCCCATGCTGATGGCGCCGCTGCGCTTGACGTTGGCCTTGTCCACCAACAGCACGCGCAGTTCCTTGTTCTTTTCCTTGGCCTTGATCGCGGCCATCGGGCCAGCGGTGCCGCCGCCGATCACGACGATGTCGTATTCCTGTTCGAGTGTCGTTCGACTCATGCCTGCTCCCCTTTTTGCCGGTCGATCCGCAGGCGGTACTGGAACGCATCGCCACGGTAGTAAAGGTGTTCGAAGTCCAGCGGCTGGCCATGAGCATCGTGGGTCAGACGCTCGATGCGCATGATCGGCGAGCCGGCCTCGACGTTCAGCGCCTGGGTCAGGTCGCTGTCGGCCAGCACCGCATCGATGGCCAGATCGGCATGGCCGAGGGCAATGCCGCAGTCGTTTTCCAGGATCAGGAAGATGTCGCGGGTCACCAGATCGGCCTTCTCCAACCGCTCGCCTATGGCTTTGGGCAGATAGGTGATTTCCAGCGAGATCGGCTCGCGGTTGATCAGCCGTACGCGTTTGATCTGGGCGACGATTTCGCCTTCGGCGACCTGCAAGCGCTCGGCGACCCGTTTGTCGGCGGCGATGAATTTGAAGCTGCGCAGGCGGTTGATCACCTCGTAGCCACGGCCGGTCATGGACTCGGCGAGGCCTTGCAAGGTGCTGACGTTTTGAAAAGTCTTGGGTTTGGCGACGAAGGTGCCTTTGCCGTGGATCTTGAAGATCAGCCCTTCCTTCTGCAGATCGCCCAGGGCCTGACGCACGGTGATGCGGCTGACCTTGAACAGCGTGCCGAGCTCGCTTTCGGACGGCATCTGGCTGTCTTGCGGGTATTCGCCGTCGAGAATGCGGGCGCGCAGCACGTCGCGCAGTTGGGTGTGCAGCGGGACACTTGATAAGGAGAGCGGGCTTGAGGAGAGAGCGTTATCGGTCATCACGGGATCACTTGTTATAACGAGTTATGACGTGATCTTAGAGACGTTATGACAAGCTTGAGAAATACCGAATGAGCATAAGGTTAGATGTCCAACACCATCCCCTGTGGGAGCGAGCTTGCTCGCGATAGAGGTGTATCAGTCACCCAAGTTATTGACTGACAGGACGCTATCGCGAGCAAGCTCGCACACAGGGGGTACGGTGTGGTCTGGGGAATTATTGGCGCTTGAGAATCTGATCCATGACCCAATCGGTTTTCAGCGCTTCGGCGGCGACTGCCGGGTGCTGCGACTCACCGCGAATCTGCGCGTTCATTCCGAGTACGTGGTGCCACTGGATGTGCTCGTGATGGGGGATTTCCAGGCTGATGTCTTCGTCGGCATGCAGCTCGACCGGATGCTCGTCGAACACCGAAAAACCGATCCGCCCTTGGCTGCCGATAATCTCGACCCGATCCTCGCGCCGATCCGCAACAAAGCTCCAGCAGCCCATGCCCAATGCGCCCGAGGCGAATCGCCAACTGGCGCTGACCGCATCTTCCGCCGCGTACAGCCCGGCCTGACGCGCCGTGAAACCTGCGACTTCCACGATGTCACCGAGCAGATACTGGAACAGGTCGAACCCATGGCTGGCCAGATCCGCAAAATACCCGCCACCCGCCACCGTTGGATCGGTGCGCCAGTTCGCGCTGCCGTCCAGATCCTTCGGTGAAGGCGCTTTGGTCAACGTCCAGCTCAGGTGCCGCACCTCGCCGATCCGCCCCTGCTCCAGCCATTGCCGAACCTGCTGGAATCGCGGCAACGAACGGCGGTAATAGGAGACGAACAGGTGCAGACCGGCCTCGGCGAACACCTGCTGCATTTCGCGGCTTTGCCCGGCATTGAGGGCCATGGGTTTTTCCACGCAACAATGCTTGCCGGCGGCGGCGACTTTCAGGCTGTAGGCGTGATGGCTGTCGGGGGGTGTGGCGATGTACACCGCGTCCACTTCAGGGTCGTTGATCAGGGCATCGACGTCGGTGCAGATCCGGGCGATGCCGTGGCGCGCGGCATAATCGGTCACGGCTTCGAGGCGTCGCCCCATCACCGCCACCAACGCCGAGCCGGGCGCCTTGTAGAAGGCCGGCCCGCTCTTGCGTTCGGCGACGCTGCCGCAACCGATCATGCCCCAACGCACCACCTTCATTCTTGTGCCTCAGCCAATGCGCAGTGCGCGCAAGTCGAGGTGACCGTTTTGCAGCGGCGGACACCAGTAGTAGCCGCCGGTGATCGGCCGGCTGATGCGATACAGGCCGTCAGTGATGCCGTCCTCCAGACCGCTCATGCGGCGCAGTTGCGCTTCGAACGCGTCAAGGGAGAAACCGAACGCGAGGAACATCAGGCCGGCACGGTCGCCTTCGATCCACGGCATCGAACGGCGCAAGACGAAGGCCTCCGGGGCGAAGCTTTCCTGGGCGGTGCGCTTGACGTGGGCGGACACCGGGGCGTCGTCGATCTCTTCGTTGTCGCTCAGGCGACGGCCCATGATGTTGTCCTTGTCTTCGGCGGACAGCGCATGGAAACCCTTGAGGTCGTGCTGCCATTGCTGGATCGCGGCGAAACTGCCACCCACCAGACCGTCCGCACCTTCACTTAGCAGTGCGGCGGCGATGGCGGCTTCGTCGTGCGGGTTTTCAGTTCCGTCTTCATAACCGGTGAGGTCATGGCCGTCCTTGTGGCGGAAGGTTTCCTGCATCTGCACCAGACGCAGTGCCGGGGCCAGTGCGGCCTCAAGTGCGGTGCTGCGGTTGAGCAGTTCGCCACGGTCGACGCCGTGCAGCCAGACCCACAGGGCGTGCTGGGTCGACGGGTTTTCCACGCCGACGCCGGTCAGCGCCGGGAAGCTGCGCAGGCCGTCGATCTTCACATTCAGAGCCTTGGCCAGGGATTCACCGAAACCGATTACCGCCGACTTGCCGTCCACCAGATTCAGCAGGTTGTCGATCGCCTGCGGCAGCGCTTCAACCGACTCGAGGGCGAAAAACAGGTGACGTGCTTGCGGCGGAACTGGGGTGGCGAGGATGCCCGGCTGGTAGTAACTCATGTCGACTCCTTGGAAAGAGCGCGGAGTTTAACTGTAGGCGGAAGATTTGTGTGGGATCAGATGACGCACTCGCTGCGCCACGCACTCGGACTTTTCCCCGTCCAGCGTTTGAACGCCCGCCGAAAACTGCGCACGTCGCTATAGCCGACCTCCTCGGTGATGCGTTCGATCGGCATGTCGGGATTGGCCAGCAGGCTCATGGTTCGCGCCTGGCGCACTTGCTCCAGGAGTGCCTCGAAAGTCAGAGAGTGCTCGGTCAGCCGCCGACGCAAAGTACGGCTGCTCATATTCAAGTCGCCAGCGATCTTTTCAATGTGGCTGCCCCGGCTCAGGTCCCGGGCAATCGCCCGCTCTACTGCCTGGATCAGATCAAGTTTCTGATGAACCTGCGCCGCTTCCAGCTCCAGCAACTTGACCGCCTGACGCAGCGCCAGCGAATGGTGGTTGGGCAAATTCACATCCAGCCACTGCACGTCGATCAGCATGCGATTGTGCAGGCAGCCGAAGCGCACGTCCGGCCCCAGCAGCCGCCGGTATTCATCGACGTAATCCGGCGCGGCGTGCATGAATTCCACGGCAATCGGCTTGAATGTCTCGCCCACCAGCGCCCGGCCGTAGACCAGCAGGCTGGCGAAAAACTCTTCGACCGCGAACACCTGCACCTCGGCAAACGGCAACCGGCATTCAACGTCGACATACACCTGATCACCCACCACATCGACGCTGGAAACCACAATCCCGCCGGACGTGTGCTGATGCCGAACCCCGATTTCGAACGCGTCGCGCAAAGTCTTGCACAGCGACAGCACATGCCCGAGCAGCCCCAGCGTACCCAGCACATTCTGCGCGCCGACCCACAGGCCCAGCCCCTGATTGGGCAACACCTTCAGCGCCCGCTGGATCATGGCCACGGCCTGCCGGTAGGAAATCCGCTGTGCCGGATCCTGCAGGTCTTCGAAATCAAAACCCAGGCCACGGCACAGGCTCTGCGGCTCGATGCCCTTGCCGGCGACGACTTCGGCCAGGGTCTGCAACAGAAATGGCGACACCAGCGCCAGATCGAAGGTGGGGTCTTGGAGCTTTACGTTCATGGGGGCTGACATTCCGGATCACGTTGAATTGTTATTTTTGTAACCGGTTATGTCGAAGGAAGTTAGCACAGGGTTGACCGACTGTCCGCAGAAGCCCCCTTCCGTGTCCGCCAATACCCTGCCCCGGCGTGCGCCAAGGGCTTATTTCTATAGTGGCCGGGCGCCCTGCGCGCCGGCGTTGCGCCCAAACACAATAATAATGAGGACGGCCATGACCCCGAACCGCGCGACTTTCCCTGTGCAACTGGCGCTGAGCCTGCTTGGCTGCGCCGCGACCCTGCCGGTGCTGGCTACCGAAGCCGGCGTCGACAACATCGGCCCCGGAACCGACGGCTTCTTCATGTTGCCGCTGGAAGTCGACAGCCTTCCGGAGAACATGGTCGCCTTCAACCTCTACTACAACCACTACAAATCGACGAAGCTCAATATCAGCTCACTCGGCGGCAAAGTGCCGAATGTCGAGATCGAATCCACCGCGGTCATCCCGCGCCTCGATTACCTCAGCCCGGTGCGGATCTTCGGCGGACGCCTGGCCGGCTACATCGCCCAGCCGTGGCTCAAGCAGGAGGTTTCGGTATTCGGCCTCAGCGACACCCGCGAAGGCATGGGCGATACCACCATCGCGCCGATCATCCTGTGGGACATGGGCAAGAACCTGACCCTCGGCGCAGCCGTTGAAATCACCTTACCCACCGGCGAATACAGCGTCGATCGGCTGGCCAACACCAGCAACAACTTCTACACCTACAAACCGCTGTTCTCCTTCACCTGGTTGCCGACCGAACGCACCGAGGTGTCGATGAAGACCACCTACAGCTTCAACGAAAAAACAAGGACACCGACTACAAGTCCGGGCAGATCTTCCACTTCGATTACTCGGCCAGCTACAAGATCACCGATGACCTGATGCTCGGCATCAACGGCTACTACCTCAAGCAGACCACCGACGACAAACAGTTCGGCCACACCGTGCAGTTCGCCGGTCAGGACGTTGATGACGGTGTGCGCGGCAAAGTCTTCGCCATAGGTCCCGCGCTGCACTTCACCTTCCTCAAGTACGCCAGCGCGGAGATTCGCTGGGCCAAGGAATTCGACGTAGAGAACCGGCCGGAGGGGGAAATGTTGTGGGCGAAGGTGAGTATTCCCTATGCGTTCTGAGTGCATTTGTAGGAAGGCGCGCGCGGATTTGTAGGCTGGAAACCTGAAAAACAGAGGGTGGGAATAGGCCTACAGCGGTGGTCGAGATTGCCGGACAACGGAGGGAAACGTCCGGCAGATTTGAAAGGGGGGCTTGCAGATACTGAGTCCCGCTACCTCATGGTTCCTCAAGGGCTCATGGGGTGCATCGTCTGCCAGTGACGACAATGGGCCATTCCCCCTTAAACTGCCGAGATTGAACACGGAGATCACTATGAGCATATTGCTTTCCCCGTTTTACTCTGACTTTGAATCCGAAGAAGAGGCCGAGAGCTACGATCGCTGGTTTCGCGCCAAGGTGCAGGCTGTACTGGATGACCCTCGCCCGGGCATTCCCCATAAAGAAGCCATGGTGCGGCTCGACCAACTATTAGAAGAGAAACGCAAGAATCGACCCGCTGCCGCTTGAATGGAGCAATCAAGCTCTGGACGATCTGGCTGGCATTATCGACTACGTTGAACAATACAACTCAAACGCTTCAACGGCTCTGCAGCACAAGGTTGGTGCAGCGACGCAAAGGCTTTCATCAATTCCCTATGGTTACCGGTCCGGTCGAGTGCCAGGCACTCGGGAAATGGTGGTCAATCCAAACTATCTGCTGGTCTATCGAGTGAACGGGCACATCAAAATACTGACGTTAGTCCACACCCGACGACAATACCCACGAACCTCATCAACCTAAAAAAAAGGGCGGCCAAATGGCCGCCCGAAACGTACTGCACGAGAGTCCTTTTACAACGTCAGCTGCCCCCGCTCCTCCTCGGTCAACTGCTGTTTCGCCTGTTCATCCAGGGCTCCGGCGCCCAGCACCTGCACCGGGCTGTTGGGGTTGTAGCCCGGTGTCGGTGCACGGCTGGCGCCATCGCGGCTTGGGGCCAGTTGTTCGTTGCCGAAGCTCAACACCTGCACGGTGAACACCGAGGCCTGGTTCTGTCGTGACGCGGCCTGTTGCTGACGGGCGACGTCTTCCGCCGCCTGGGTGGCCGACGACGCAGCGGAACTGGCCGAGGTGATCGCCCCGGTATTGACCGCCGAGACCACCGGCACCCCGGTCGCCTTGCCCTGCACCGAGATGTTGGCGGCGTTGACCACCGTTAGCGCGGCGATGTTGACGTTGCCCGAGACGCGAATCCCCGCCTCGCCCGCATCGATGGTGCCCAGCGGCGCAATCAGGTCGATGTCGCCCGGGGCCACTTCGGCAATCGGGTTGAGCGTGGCGATGCCGGCGCCGGTGCTCGGCACCGATGGCGACAGGGTCACGTTGCCCCAGGTGTCGTACACGCGTTTCGGCGGCGTGTAGACCACGGTGGTTTTCGAGCCGCGACCGGCGTTGATGTCGCCCTCGGCCGACCAGCCCAGAATCGAGCCACCAAACGTGGTCATGATCCGGCTCTGCCCCAGCAAAATACTGCCCTCGGAGTAGAGCTGAATGTTGCCCGAGCCCTGGGTGATGATCCCCGCCGTCGAGGGCGGCGCCGCGCCTTCGATGCCGAACACCTGACCGCCACCCGGCGTGAGCATCTGGATGTCACCGCCGAACAGCGTCTTGACCCCGGCGCCCCCATAAAGCGTGATGTCGCCGTCATAACGGATCGGATTGCCGGCCACATCGGTGGTCGGGAACAGCGAAGCAATGGCGTTGCGCCCCCGCAGATAACTGCCTTTGCGTGGGCCGTCGACATCGTTGTACTCAAGACCGCCGGCACGCAATTCGGCGAAGTACACCTGGCGGGCGAAGATCGCTTGTTCGGCACTCGGCAGCGCAGCGAAGAACGCTTGCGCCTGTTCGGCGTTGCCGCTGAAGCCATAGCCGAGGTTCAGCCAGCTCTGCAGTTCGTCGAGGTAAGTCTTGACCACTTTGCCCGGTTGCCCGTTGAGGGAAGCATTCGGGTCGGCGAGGTTCTGCGGGTTCAGGTAACGGGCGATGAACCGCGAGTAATCCGGCCCCTGCGCGCCCGCACCGGCCTGCAACACCACACTGGCACCCGGTCGCTGATCACCCGCCACCAGCGATCCGAGGCTGGTGATGCTGGCACGATCTTCCATCAGGATATTGCGCCCGGCTGTGATATCGAGGACGCCGGGGCCGGCGATATCGAAGCTGCTGTAGAGGATGTCACGCCCTGCCGAGACCCGCGAAACATCCCGAGGATCGTCATGCACGAACAGGTTGCCGGTCGACGTGATGCTTTCTGTCGTCGGCACGCCCATCTCGGCGTCAGGCACGGTCGTCGGATTGCCCAGGAAAGTACCCGACGCCACGATGTCGCGCCCCGCCAGCATCCAGACCGGGCCTGCCGCTTCGTGCCAGGTACGTTTCGACAGGCTGAACGTCAGCGTTTCACCGCTGCGAACGCCCACCAGATCGCCGGTCAGGGCATAAAACCGCGCCGGTGTCTGGACGTCATTCAAGCCCGAGTAACTGTTGGCGCCGAAAGCGAACAACGGATAACGCAGGTTCTTGTCCGGCGCGATACCGTCGCTGTTGCGGTTGCTCATGATCGGCGTGGCCGACGTGTTGTTGCCGTAACCGTTGAAGGCTGGCGCGAACGGCGTGGCGATGGCCAGCGGACTGGCGCCCGACTGATTGATCGCATAGCCGCCGGCGTAGATCGAGTCGTGTGCCAGCAACTCCAGTTGCCCAGTGCTGGAAGGTGCCAGCAACAGCGAATACCCGGTTGCCGGCACTGTTCCGCTGCCCTGGCTGTAGACCGCTGAAGGTCCGGCATAAATCGAACCTTGCGCCGCCACCGCCCGCAGGATCGACGGGTACAGGAAGCGCCCGTCGGTCGGCGACGTATTGCGCCCGGTGACAGGCCCCTGGCCGGTGACTTCGCCCAGTTGCGTACTCGGCGTCAGATTGCCCCCTGCCGAAAACAGGTCGATCGCGGTGTGGTCAGTCCACAACGAGAAGCCCGTCAAACCGCCGCCCTCGTGGACGACACCGTCGTCAGTGGTGAACGGTGTGGAGTTCTGCAGCCGCACCCGGCCCGGATCCGCCGCCCCGCCCAACACCAGATCGCCACGGGTGCTTAGGCTCATCCCGGAATCCCCCGGAATCAGCACCAGCCCGCCGGAGGCGCTGCCCATCGTGGACGTGAACGGGTCAAACGGACGCACTTCGCGAGGATCCTGGGTCGAGGCTGCGGCGCCGTATTGCAGATTGATCCCGCCCAACGCGCCGCCGGCCAGTCGCGCAGCACCGCGCAGGTTGATCAACGCGCCTTGCAGGTCGTGTTGTGCCACACCGATGCCATTCTCTCCGGCCCGGGCCTGCAATGACGGGTTCACCGATCCGCCGATGCGGATGTCCATGTCACCGCCACCGGTCAATTGCAGGCTGCCGTCGCTGCCCACGCGACCGGTGCTGCCGACCGCCACGACCAGCCCCTGCCCGCGCGGATAAAGATTGACCTTGTTACCGTCGCCCATCGCCTTGAGCATGCCGGCATCGCCCCCGGCACGCAGGCTGATATTGCCGCCACCCAAGGTGCCAAAACCGGTGAAACCGACCAGATACGGGCCCGTATCAACGCTTTGATCCGGCAACGGTTGCGTCGCATAGCTGCCGAAGTTGATCCACCACGCAGTCGGCACATCACTATTGCCGGTGCCCTGGCGCCAGAGCCAGTTGCCCACGGCCACACTCGGGACTTGCTCACGGGTGTCCATGGTTTGCGACAAGCCGCGACGGCCCAGTACATCACCCGAAATCGAGCCACCGGCATTGATGGTCAGGTTGCCGCCCATTTGCGGGTACCAGGCCTGATACAGGCTGTCGCTGCCACTGACCCATTTTTCGTAATCGCCGCCGGCACTGCCCAGCACCGAGCGGTTGTCCGAGAGTTTTCCGCGAGGCTGATTGAAGCGCGGATCGATGTCTGGCGATTGAGTACCAGCGGTGTAGACGCCGTACGGCGAATCCATGCTCAGGTGGCCGGCGGCGAGCACGTCCAGATCACCGGTGCCGGTCCGCAGCACGCTGAACATCTGGGTGTGGGTCTTGACGGTGGTCCCCGGTTTGTTTTCCACGCACAGTTCCGGGAAGGCGCCACACCAGGCCAGTACATCATCGTCGGTCATCGGCGAGCCGGGCGGCATCCCCATCCAGTTGTCCGGTGCCCAGACCCAACGCGGCGCCGGCACACAGGAATTCGGCGCCCAGTCGCACCACATCATTTGATCCTCGGGGACAGGCTCGCCCGGCGTGAAACCGCCCAGGTTGCCTTCGCCCCAGACCAGGGTCGGTGGTTTTTCGGTGACGGTCAGGCCGTAGTGAGTGTCGGCCAAGCGCAGGTTGCCATCGCTGGACACCGGTTTGATCGCCCGACTGTCCGCAGCGCCCAGATCGGCCCCCGCCACCACGCGCATCGACCAGGACGCGCTGCCCGCCGGCAACATGCTGGCGACCGCCCAGTTGCGCCCCTGAGTCGTGCCGGTCAAGGGTCGCAACTCGATGAAAGACGTACCGTCAGCCAGCACGACATTCGTCATCGACGGTATCAGCGAGCCGCGCAACAGAGCCAGAGAACCGCTCAGGCGCACGCCCTTGATCCCGTTGTCACCAGCCTCGACGCTGCCCGGCAGCGGCACGCCCTTGGGCCAGCGCAGGGCTTGCAGCGCGGTTGCCTCGTTTAAACGGATCCCCGCTCCCAACCGGCTGCCCGTCGGCAAGGTCACGCTGTCGGCGAGCAGCGTACCGGCGGCATACAACAGATTGCCCGAGGCATCGCGCACCGAACCGGCGAGCACCGTGCCGGCGCCGAATGTGTACGGCGCCGCCAGCGTCGCCTCGGTGGGCAACAGCGTGCCGCTGGCCAGCGTCGTCGCTTGCAACGGGAGGTCGTAGTTCAACGTGGCGCCCACCGGAAATACCGTGCCGTCCGCCAAGGTAACGCCCGCCCCCGGCACAATCAGATCGCCACCGAACGGCTGAATCCCCGGCAGCAATTTCCAGCCGGAGTCGTCCACGGTCTCCGGTGGCGGTGCGAAACCGTCGTTGAGGCTGCCGTGGATATCAAGGTTGCCGCCGGCGCGAATCACCAGGTTACCGGCCTCGCCCGAACCGTATACCGAAGTCTTCTGCGTATGCGGATTCAGGCTGGCATAGCGATAACCGGACAAGTCCACATCACCCTGCACCACCAGATCACCGTCGGCGGTTTTGCTGGCGATCTCGACACCGGGCCGCAGATGGAAGGCGTCGGCGTACGTGGCGTTGTTCAGACCGGCCAGTTTGTTGTTCAGCAAATGACTGTTGGCCAGCGCCGCGTCGATGAACGCCGTGCTGTCGCCGTGAAGGCGATCAAGATAAGCCTGATCGATCACCTGATACGGACGTCCGCTGGCCGCCGGGTCCGTGCCGTCACTGCCATCGGTATAGCGGCGCGTGGCGTTGAGACCAATCGAGCGCGCACCCTGAATGCTCAGCGCGCCGCCGGCATCGATGGCAATGTCATCCGCCCCCAGACGCGGCGCATTCAGCTCAAGCGTGCCGCGCAGCAATCCATCGGACTGCCCCGGCAGTGAACCGCGAACCGCTTCGGTGCCATGGCGCACGTCGATGCGCGCGCCAGCGCCGAGGGTCAGCACACCTTGTCCGGAGTTGAGTTCGACCATTGCCCGGTTCGGTGCATCGATGATCTTGCCGTAGCTGTCGACCCGCAGCACGCGACCATGGGCATCAAGCACGGCATTGCCCGCCAGGGTCAGGCCGTTTTGCGCCGACAGGCGAATACTGCCGACCCGCTCGCCGCTGGCATCGATCAGACCGGCCACCGTCAGGCGGCCGTTGTCCACCGACACATTGACCTCGCCCGCCTTGAGCCCCTCGCCGATCAACAGATCGCCTTGCTTGAGCTGCAAGCTGCGGCTGCCGAAGACCTGCCCCGCATTCAAGCGCTGATTGAGCGCCGCGAACTGCTGGCTCGCATCACCGTTCAGGTGCTGCGCGCGGATATCCACACCACCGGCCTTGTACGGCACAAGCGTGCCGCCGGCATCGTAATGACCGCTGCTGGCACCGAGAATATCGCCTTGCAGATCGACCATGCCGGCATCGGCGGCCAGGGCGACCGCACTCAGGTTACCGGCCTGATTGTTCTGCGCCGACAGATCGATACGCGAACCCGCCGCCTGACGAATGTTGCCCTGGCTGCTGTACAGCGCCACGTCGCCTCCCCAGCTGTACTTGTTCACATCGTTGAACGGCAAGGTACGACCGGCCATGTCCAGATACGCGCCACGGGTGAGGGTCAGATCGCCCTTGGACTTGACCACCAGTTTGCCGCTGGCCAGGGCGATGCGACTGTCCAGCAGGACGCTGCGAGCATCGAGGGTCAGTTCCGCCCCCAGGGCGTTGGCGGCTGCCGCTGCACCGCCCCCCGTCAGGGTCAGGTTGTCACCGGCCTTGAGCCGGTTGACCGAGCCCGCCTCTCCCGTCAGCAACGGCGTACGCAGCGTGAGATTGCCGCCGCTGTAGGCATAACCGCTGACCGGATCGAAAGCACCCTGCGTCTGGTACACCGCCAGGCTGCCCTTGTAGTTGGCGGTGATGCGATCACTGGCAGCGAGATTGACGTTGGCAAAGCCCAACACCAGACGTTTGTTCTGCTCCAGACCACTGGCTTGCGGATTGGGGCCGTAGCCAAACTCGATGCGTTGCGCCTCAATATTGAACGCGCCCCGGCCCGTGCCGGCGCCATCCGCGATCACCGCACCCGGATCCTGAGTAGCACCGTTCCAGATCAGGTTGGCGGTGCGAATGGACGCCACGTCGCCGCTTTCACCCAGGCCGTAAATGGCCGGGGTGCTCAGTATCAGGTTTTGCAGTTTGCTGACGCCGGTCTGCGGATCCCGCGTATCGAGGCTGACATTGCCGTAGAAATTGAATGCGTCGCGGCTGGTCAGGCTCAAGGTTTCCAGCGTCGGCGCGCCGTACTGGGTATCGCCCCGCAACAGGCGGTTCAAGACATTCTGGTTCAGGGTCAGACCAGTCGGCACCCGGTTGCCGGCGGCGCTCAAGGCCTCGGCACTGCCGGCATTGACGGAGCCCACGGCCAGCGTCAGATGACGGGTGCCGAAGCGCACCGACTCGTCGAGTTCGAACTGCCTGTCGGTGGCGGCGGTAATGCTGCCATTGGAATAGAGCACTGTCGGGTTGTTACAGGCTGTCGTCGGGCAGTTGCCGATGCGGATGTCGCCCGAGCCGGATGTCCTGACCGAGACTTCAGGCGCGAGCACATTGGTCCAGCCGTTCGACACCACCAGCAACCCCGCCGCACCCGGTTTGTAGATGAAGCCGGTGCTGGAATCGTAAGGCGCGTTGCCACGCCCCAGCGTGTTGATGCCCGAACCGGCCTCGATACTGATACCGCCATCGGTCCGGGTGGTGCGCAACAGCACTTCGGGCGCCGATAACACAGCGCCTTCACGCAGGGTGATCGTTGAAGTATCACCGCTGAACGCGATGATGTTGCCCGACGTGTTGTAGTCGATCGTCGGTTGCGCGCCGATGGTCAAGCGGCCGGCGTTTAGCGCGTTGAGGCTGTCGGCATACAGCGACACCCCCGCAAAACCCTCAGTGCCCGAATGCCCCGCGCCGAGAATTTCGAAGTTCGCCGCGCCGTTCACCACCGCCGTCCCGACGACGCCGCCCGTGGCGGGCTTAAACAGCGCCTGACCATTGAAATCCAGCGCGTTACCCGCTGCGGCGCCACGGGACAGATTCAGTCTCAAGGATTTGCCGTCCATGGGCGCCAATGCCCAAGGCACGCCCCGGCGCGTCGCATCGCTCTGGATGAACTGACTGAAAGAGGTTTCGTTGTACTGCGAGTAACGGCGCAGCACATCGGCGGATGTCAGGATGACCTGGCTCGCCAGGCTGTCACGCAGGCCGGTATTGGCAATCGACATCCGCCCCGAACTAGTCCACGAACCATTGCGCAGTGGCAGCGCAGCGTTGGTCGCACCCGCTGCCGCCTGGCCATTGACCTCGACCCGGAAAGCCCCCGGCAACAGCGAAAAAGTCGAAGGCAGCAGCGTATAGGTGCCCGCCGCCAGCCCCGGAACACCGGTCCCAAGGGTGATCTGCTGACCGATACGCGGGTCGACCGCCCCCGCTTCGGCGAGCATCGGCGCATAGGCACTCTGATTCCCCGGCACGATCGCGTACACCGGATTGCTGGCCAGCCCCGGCAGACTGAAAGTGCCGTCACTGGCGTTGCGCACCAGCGGGTTGTAGCGGGCATCGGTGGAACCGCCACGGCCGGAAACGAAACCGGCACCGCGCAAATCGCCGCCGCCCGAAAGATCGATCAACGCGCCGCTTTGCACATCGACATATTGCGAGGTAAGCGTCACGCCAGCGGTTTCGGCGGTGATCCCTCGAAGCAGCACGGACTTGTCGTTGTAGCGATAGTCGATGCCGTCGGTGGTGCCGCCATACGGCATGACCAGTCCGGCGGCGCTGGCCGAGGTGATGCTGCCTGGCAACAGATGCAATGCCTGAGTATCGAGAACCAGGTTGTCACCCAGATTGATCATGCCCAGCGGCGCACGGATCACCCCGCCCTGCTCGATATGGCCGGCGGCCAGCGTCAGGCTGCCGAAGACCGAGTAAGGCAACGCCGCAGGCGCGGCCACGGAACGGCTGATTCGCAGGGTCCGCGCCGGGTTGGCGTCACGCTGGACACTCTGATACCCCACGCGCACCTCGGCGGTGACATCGCTGGCGGGATAGATCTGCGCGGCACGCAGGTTCAGGTCGCCCGGTGTCCAGAGTTCGGTTTTCTCGACGTTGCCGGTGGGCGCCAGAAAGCGCAGATCACCTCGGCTGTCGAGCGTGACCTGTTCAAAACCACGCCGCCCGATCTCGAGCGCCGGACCGCTGAGCTGCACGATTGACCCGGCCGTGCCGAACGACAGACTGTTGCCCAGATCCAGCAGGTCCGCCGTGGCAGTGAACTGTGACGGTGCCACGGCGTGCGTCGGATTGTTCAACACTCGCGGCCGGATATTGCCGGGGGCCTCGAAATATTTGCCCGGCCCCGACAGGCGAACGTAAGACGCGGACAGATTGATCCGCGCGCTTTCTGGCGAGCCATCCGCCAGCGACAAGGCCCCGGCATACAGGCTCAGGCTTTGATTCATGTGCAGATCGACGTTGCCGTCAAACGACAGCAGACCGTTGCTCAGCACGCTCAGGTTGTCGAAGCCGCCGGCCATTAACTGATCGGCGCCCAGACGGGCGCGACCATATTGCAACGCAGGGGCGGCGTCACCCGCTTGCAGACTGGCCGGCAACAGCGACGGGCCGGCATCCTGGCCGATGACGATTTCGCGTGGCACACGAACAGCGTTGCTCGCATCGCTGCGCAGATAACTCGGCGTCTCCAGTACGATGTCCAATCGACCGCCCGCCGCCCCGGCACCACCGGCTGCGGCACGCAGGTCGCCTTCGATGAACAGGCCGTTGTAGGAACTCAGCGAAATGCGCCCGCCATCGGTGGCAACCAGCGTTGGCCCCTGCCCGGCGATATCCAGCATCGCCTGTGCGCCGGAGGCGTCCAGGCGCGCACCGTTTCGCACGATCACATAGGCGTCGGCCGACGTGGCCGTGGCTTTCTTCGCATCGGTTTCACCGCCAATGACGATCGAGCCGCCCTTGCCGATCTGGCCATACACCCGCCCCAGCGCATCGATGCCGGTGGCCACGCGACCAGCCACATCCAGCACCGCGTGCTCGCCAATCCAGATCGAACGGTTGTGGGTTTGCTTGTCTGCCGTCTGCGAGGAATCGGCGACATTGATCGAACCGAATTGCTGCTGACGGACATCGATCGTGCCGCCCCAGGCATTCAGTTCGCCATCGACCGTGAGCTGACCGGCGCTGCGCAGATTGATGCGCTGCCCCGGATCGACACTGATCCGCGAGCCCTGGCCCAGGCTCAACGTGTTGCGAGTCGGGTCCACCAGCGCAATCTCGCTGGAACCGGCCTGCAGGGTCAGGCTGGCGCCGGCGCGCTGGGTCAGTTGCGCCTTGAGCGGGTTTTCCTGGTAGAGCGTGGGCGTCCAGAGTTCGAGTGCCTGCCGTGGCGCCGTGCCGCTGACCTGATTCGCTGCCGCGTCACCAAAACGGTAGACCGGCATCAACACGTCAATAAGGGTGTTGTCCGCTACATCGAGGCGGTTGAGGCCGATCAGGCTGTAGGCAGAGAAGCCTTTGTCGAACAGATCCGGTTGCAGTTGCAATGTGTTGTCGGCGAGGGGTTTATCAGCCTGCCCGATGAGGATGTCGCCCGCCTGAATCAGCAAGCGGCCGCCGCCGGACACACCGTAACCCCGCAGTTGCCCGTCAAGGGTCAGGTGGGTGTCACCTGGCGCGGACAAGGCGCTGGACTCAAGTGTCACGTCGCCGCCCTTGCCACCGCGGGTCTTGCCGTTGGCAAGAATCGCACCGCCGGACGACACGTCCAGCAGGCTGCCGGCACCGATCTCGATATCGCCGCTGCTGCGAATCGACACCGACCCACCGTCCAGATACGCCAGGCTCGCGACATCATCCGGGTTGGTGCGCAGGTTGCTCCACAGACCGCGAGTGTCCAGTTGCACCCCTTCAGCCACACTCACGCGGGTGGCCTTGCCGGTCGGTGCGACGAGTCGAGTGTCGGTGAGGCGATCGGTGCTGAGCTGATTGAGCACGTTGCCCAGATGCAGGCTGCCGCCCCGGACGGTCAGGTCGGCGTTGACCTGTACGTCCGGCCCGTAAAGGGTGATGTCGCCGCCATTGGCGAGCGTGACCGCGCCTTGCACGTCGATCCGCTCCTTGGCTGCCACTTTCAGCGCGCCCAGTTGCCAGTCGCTGAGTTGCCCGGCATCGACAAACAGCTTGCCGTTGCGCGCATCCGATACGGCACCGGTCAGATCCCGATCATTGCCGGCGACCGGGCGCTCGCCGCCGATCTGCACCTGATCGAGCAACGGATTGAGGCCATAGAGCAAGCCACCGGAGGCCGCCACATACGCCGGGTCATAACTGCCGACAATCAATTGCCCGCGCCGCGCCAGCGCCGTCTGGCTCTGCGCATAGCCATCGAGTACGGCACGCGGTGCCTGGGTCTGGCGGTCGCCCTGATAAACCTCGCCGAGCATCTGGCCGTCGAGCACGGCGTTGCGGGTGCCGATCACCAGTTGCCCGGCATCGCGCCCCACGGTGTAGCCCGATTCCTGACGGCTGGCCGGCGCAATCAACGGATTGTAGTAGTAATTTGTCTGGCCCCAGCGCTGGCTGCTGTCTTCATAGCCCTTGTACAGCCCGGTGTAGAGCAGATCTCCCGGCGCTTTGGAGACCTCATACAGGCGCCCGTCGGCACCGCGCAACCAGCTCTGGCGAATCTCGCCACTTTGAACATCCAGCGTGCCACCGGAAAGGTTGATCAACGAGCCCTTCTCGGTGACCACGTCATTGCCGGCAAAACTCACCATCCCGCCCTGAGCCATCCATTCGCCGACGCTGTGGCCCTGGGTGCCGAGGTAACCGCCGACCTCCAGCAAACCGCCAGCGGTGTACCAGCGATCCGTCGCGTAACCATTGATGCCGGCCGGGACGTACACCAGTTCACGCACATCGACCCAGATGTCATTGCTGTTGAGCGCACCCTTCTCGCGATTGACCGACGCATCGCGCTGCTCATTACCCTGGACGTTGATCTTGATGCTGTTGGATTCCATCGCGACCTTGACGCCGATGGCACCGGAAACATCGATCAGCGCGCCGTCACGCACCAGGCTGCGACGCTGCGCCGCCACCGCGACCTGCCCGCCGGTGGCCAGGGTGATCGAGCCATTCTGGAGCTCGACGCTGCCACCGCTCTGGATCTCGATACGCGATTGATCGCTGCGAATTTTGTTGTTGGGCGTAACGCCGGTCAGGGCGGCCTGGTGCTGACTGTCGAGGGCGGTCAGGTCGCTGCTGTCGAGCAGGATCGCCGTCGCACTGCCCTGCCCCAGCGTCACGCTGCCCTGAGTGTCGGTGGCCGGGTTGAGCAAATGGATCGTGCCGCGAGTGGCGACCGAGGTGCTGGCCAGCAACACGCCGTTTTGCACGACCTCGTGGCCGGTCAGGGTGATGTCGCCGGTTGCGGCCTGAATCAGGCCATTGTTACTGACCTTGCCAGCCGCGCTGCCGGTCTTGAAGCCCGGTGTGACTTCGTTGCCGAACGTCGTGGAGAAAGCGTTGCCTTCAGTACCCGAGCCTTTGCGAATGTAAAAACGATCGCCCGCGCCGAGCACGGTCTGGCCCTTGGCGGTGTTGATGCTGCCGTCGTTCTGTACTTCGCAGCCGAGCAGCAAGGCATAGCCGCCGGCATCGGTCGATTTGGCTGGCCGCGCCGTCTCGATGGACGCACCGCGCTCCACCAGCACTTTGCCGGCCGCCTCGGTAAACGTCGGCTGACTGCCGGTGCTGTCGAAATACAGGCCCCGGTCGCGGAACTGAATGTCCGTGATGTTGGCCGCTGCGGCCACCAGGTTGCGTACGTTGACCTGGCTGGTGCCGCTGAACACGATGCCGTTGCGGTTGATCAGCATCACCGTGCCATTGCCTTTGATCTGGCCCTGAATCTGGCTGGCCCGGGCATTCGGATCGTTGACCCGGTTGAGCACGGCCCAGTTCGACTGCTGGGCGAAATCGACCGTGGTGTTGCGCCCGACGTTGAACGTCTCCCAGTTGAGAATCGCCTTGTCGGCGGTCTGTTCGATCGTCACCGTGGTCTTGCCATCGACCTGAGTCTGCTGCGGACCTTTGGCGTTCTGCCAACCTTGCGTCAGGCTGTTATCGACCTTCAGCCCGCCCTCGCCCAGACCGTCAGGCACCCACTGCACCGTGCCCAGCGCCGCCGCACGCCCGGCGGCCTGCGCCGCCTGTTGGGCAGCAATGGCGGCCACCGTGTTGTTCAGGGTTTGAATCGAGCGCTGCAACTGCGCATTGGCCTTTTGCTGCTGGGCCAGCGGTGGGGTCATGCCCGGCAATCCGCCCACGCTCGAGCGTGACGCGGCAGCCTGTTGCGCGGCGCCCTTGGCGGCAAACCATCCCGAACTGAACGCAGTCGCCGCCTCGGCACTGCCCGCCACCAGGCACAAGGCAACCGCCTGCGCCAGGGGCTTGAGCAACCACAGCGCCGGATCGGCGGCCATACGCTGCGAGGGCTGGACACGGGTACTGCAACGGGATGGGCGAGCGAGCATCACTGCGAGATCCTTTTTGTTTGCCACATGAGGCCGCAGGTCGGCTTGCCCCTGCTGTTACGACATAGGCGGTTGGCGAGGGCCGCGACCGAACGGATGTCACACAAACTTCATGAATGAGGAGTAGATCGGCCAAAAAAAATGGCAGCAGCCCTAAGGCTGCCGCCATTTCATTGCGCTGAAGCGAGGCTTACAAAGGACGGCCGACAGCGTTGCAGACGCTGGCGTTGTTGATGTCCAGGTTGTTGCCCGAGGTGTTGGTGACGAAGTTGGCAGTCACAGCGGCTTTCCAGTTGGTTGGAACCGGAGTGAAGCTGTGCGCCACGGTGGCAGCGTTGTTGCCCGGGTTGCTGTAGTGAGTGGTCAGGAAAGCTTTGACATCAGCGGCCACCGAGGCGTCCTTGTAGCACTGACCGAAGATGAGGTTGGTGTAAGCCACGATCGGGTAACCGCTGGCCGGGTTAGGAACGACCGGTACCCACTGCGAAGGGTTCGAAGGAGTGGTTGGCAGAGCAGCCGAACCCAGGGCCAGCGAAACGTTGGCGGTGGTTGGCTGTACGCCGTTGACGCGAGCAACCACTGCGTTGCTGGCGGCGTTCACACCGTCCGGACCGACGTAACCGATGGAACCGTCAACCGCGTTGACTTGAGTGGCCACATCAGCGGTACCGGCAACGCCTACCCAGTTCGAAGGCAGGGTCGAACCGGCTGGCAGACGAGCGCTGGTGAACGTGGAGCTGGTGGTGAACTGAGTCGGGCAGACCGAGTTCAGGTGGCGGGTCAGGATTTCCGAAGTGCCGCTGGACACGTTGCGATAAACAACACGGATCGGCGTGGTGTCGGAAGTGCCCAGCAGAGCGCCCCAAGTGGTTTTGGCGCCGGAGAAGGCGTCGCACAGCTGAGCGCTGGTCAGGTTCAGAGCGGTCTGGCCGGATTTTTTGTAAGGAATGGCAACCGAAGTGGCCACCGAAGGCAGTTGAATCAGCGGGCCGTACGAAGCGCCGAAGTTGGCGTTGTAGGTGCTGATTTCCGAAGCGCTGAGGATCGAGTCGCTACCGGCGAAGTGAACCGAACCGGTGGTGCTGAACAGTGCCGAGTTGTTGGTCAGGAAAGCGGTCTTGCCAGTGCCGCTACCGGTACCCACGTAGCTGAAGTTGGCTGGCAGGATGCTGTTGCTGGAACCTTTGTACAGAGCGGCAGGCAGAGTCGCGCCACCACCGGTGACGTTGGCGGCCATGGCCTGGGCGGAAGCCAGGGCGGCGACGGTCAGGGAAGCTGCGATCAGAGTGCGCTTGAACATGAAGAATCTCCTTTTCAACGTTGGTTGTGAACACAGGTTTTCAGTGGACTTGCATGACACTGGGAAGACTCACCGCTGACCTTCGCAAGCGGGGTCCGTGGTTAAGTCGCACTGAGAAATTCGCAGTTTCCGGTGACAGATAAAGGAAAAAACCTCGGGAGGTGCGGGGTGATTTTCGAGGGATTTTCTCGGGTGTTCCGGGGGCTATCCGGAGTGTCTGCGGCGGGCATTTCGAGGGAATCGGCCACAGCCCTTGAAGGGCCGTTGCAGATGACAGAAAGGAGAACCCGAGGATGGGAGGAATGAGGGTCGGGTGATGCCGAGGTCGTTGAAAAAAACCTGAATTATTTATTGCTCTGACCGGCACAGACAACATCAAACCAACAGACACACCCTACTGCACCAACTGGTTGATCTCGATGATCGGCAACAGCACCGCCATCACGATCACCAGCACCACCCCGCCCATTACCACAATCATCAGTGGCTCAAGCAACGCAGTCATGCCCATCGCCCGGCGTTCGATATCACGAGACAGGGTTTGCGCAGCGCGTTCGAGCATCGGCGGCAGCGCACCGGTTTTCTCGCCGCTGGCGATCAGGTGAATCAGCACCGGCGGGAACACGTTCTCCACTTTCAGCGCTGCCGCCAGGTTGACGCCCTCGCGCACCTTGGCGGTGGCCTCATTCACGCTCAAGCTCAGACGATCATTCGACAAGGTCTGCCGCGCCGCCTCCAGCGCTCGCAACAACGGCACCCCGGCGCCACCGAGAATCGCCAGCGTCGAGGCGAACCGCGCCGTGTTCAGCCCCAACACAAACCGCCCGATCAGCGGCAACTTCAGCACCCGATGATGCCAACTCAAGCGCGCCGCCGGATTACGCAGGTACAGGCGCCAACTCCAGAACGCACCGGCCATGACGCCGGCACAGAACCAGCCCCACGCACGGATGAAATCACTGGCATTGAGCATCGCCAGCGTCAGCCCCGGCAGATCCTGCCGCGCCTGGGAAAACGCGCTGACCACCTGCGGCACCACGTAACTCAGCAGGAAAATCACGATGCCGATCGACACCAGCCCGACTACACCGGGATAGATGAACGCGGTGAGAATCTTGCCGCGCAGGTTGTTACGTTCCTCGATGTAATCCGCCAGCCGCTCCATCACCTGCGCCAGATCGCCGGACTCCTCGCCCGCCGCGATCAACGCCCGGTAAATCTCCGGAAAATCCCGTGGCCGTGCCGTCAACGCTTCGGCCAGTCGCATGCCGCTGCGCACATCGGCGCGTACCGCGCTGAGGGTGTGGGCGATATGTTTTTTCTCGGCCTGTTCGACCGTGGCACTCAGCGCCGCTTCCAGCGGCAGACTGGCGCCCAGCAGACTCGCCAGTTGCCGAGTGGCCCACGCCAGATCGTTGTCCGAGAGCTTGGCGCTGAACAACCCACCGCCGCCGTGCTGGGAGACGTTGCTTTCCTTCTCCACCGACAACGCCGTCAAGCCACGACCGCGCAGCACGCCAAACGCCGCGCCCTGACTGTCCGCTTCCAGATGCCCGGACTCGATCTTGCCGCTGGCATCGGCGGCTTCAAAACGATAGCGATTCATCAGGCGTCCCGTGTCACGCGAAGGATTTCTTCCGGCGCCGTGGCACCGCAGCGAATCCAGCGCTCGCCGTCTTCACGCAGGCTGAACATTCCGGCCTTGCTCGCCGCCGCACGCAACGCCTGCTCCCCTGCCCCTTGGTGAATCAGGGTGCGGATGTTGTCATCGATGCAGAACAATTCGTGAATGCCGGTTCGGCCGCTGTATCCGGTGTGATTGCACGCCGCACAACCCACCGGGCGCCAGGTGCCGGGCGTGGCTGGATCTTCCTGCTTGCACTGATTGCACAGCCGTCGAACCAGCCGCTGGGCCAGAACCCCGAGCATCGACGAGGCCAGCAGAAACGGCTCGACACCCATGTCGATCAAACGGTTGACCGCCGACACCGCGTCGTTGGTGTGCAACGTCGCCAGCACCAGGTGACCGGTCAGCGAAGCTTGCACCGCAATTTGCGCGGTTTCGAGGTCGCGGATCTCGCCGATCATGATGATGTCCGGGTCCTGCCGCAGAATCGCCCGCAACGCCAGGGCAAAGGTCATGTCGATCTTGGCGTTGACCTGAATCTGGCTGATGCCCGGCAGGTCGTATTCCACCGGGTCTTCCACGGTGAGGATGTTGCTGGTGCTCGCATCCAGCCGCGCCAGCGCCGCATACAAACTCGTCGTTTTGCCGCTACCGGTCGGGCCGGTGACCAGCACGATGCCGTGGGGCTGGCGGATCAGGTGATCGAGTTTGGCCAGCACCTGCGCGTCCATGCCCAACGTTTCGAGATGCAAACGTCCGGCCTGCTTGTCGAGCAGACGCATCACCACCCGCTCGCCATGGCCGGTGGGCACGGTCGACACACGAATATCGATGGGCCGCCCCGCTACGCGCAACGCAATGCGGCCGTCCTGCGGCAAGCGTTTTTCGGCGATATCGAGCTGCGCCATGATCTTGATCCGCGACACCAGCGCGCCGTGCAGCGCCTTGCGCGGCGACACCACATCGCGCAGCGTGCCGTCGACCCGGTAGCGCACCACCGAATGGGTTTCGAACGGTTCGATGTGAATGTCGCTGGCTTCGTCCCGCGCCGCCTGGGTGAGCAAGGCGTTGATCATGCGGATTACCGGCGCACCGTCCTGGGTGTCGAGCAGGTCGGTGATTTCCGGCATGTCCTGCATCAGGCGATCAAGGTCGACTTCGTTCTCCGCCGCCCCGACCACCGCCGCCGCGCTGCCAGTGTCGGCGTAGGCCGTGGCGAGCAAGCCGTCGAGTTCGTCGTCGCGCACCCGCTCCAGTTTCGACGCGCCGAACTGCCGGCGCACCTCGCTGATCGACCAGCCCGGCGTCGACGGGCACACCGTCAGCACGCCGTCGCGCAGCAGAATCCGCTGCGCCTTGGCCCAGGCGTAAGGCAATGCGCTCATTGCAGCGGCACCGCTTTGATGGTCGCGCGCGGGCCGGATACCGGTGCCGGCACGCCTTGGGCAGTGGCCGGCAATTGCGGCGCCTGCATGTCCGGCATCGCCCAGCTGCGCTCCGGTTGCAGACCGCCCTGCGCACGGCGCATGAAGTCGTAGCGGTTCAGCGTGATGCTGCGCCCCGCCGCGCTGTCGCGAATGATGTACGGGCGCAGGAACACCATCAAATTGGTCTTGGTGATCGAGCGGCGTTCGTTGCGAAACAGCGCGCCAATCCCCGGAATGCTCGACAGCCATGGCACCGCGTCGTTGCTCTGGCTATAGCCGTCCTGCAGCAGCCCACCGAGCACCATGATCTGCCCGTCGTCGAGCAGGATGCTGGTGTCGAGCGCGCGTTTGCTGGTGACGATCCCCGCCGAGGTCGACGCCGCCGAAGCACGCTCGTCGATGCTGCTGACTTCCTGATAGATGTCGAGCTTCACCGTGCCGCCCTCGGAAATCTGCGGCCGCACGTTAAGTTTCAAACCGACCTCTTCACGGGTCACGGTCTGGAACGGGTTGTTGCTGGTGCCCCCGCCGCCAGTGACGTAGCTGCCGCTGACAAACGGAATGGTCTGGCCGACAAAAATGCTCGCCGCTTCGTTGTCCAGGGTCAGCAGGTTCGGTGTCGACAGCACGTTGGTACCGCCCTTGCTCTTCAGGGCCCGGGCCAGCACTTTCAGGTCGAGGATCTTGCCGATGCCGGGGATGTCGACGGTGCCGTTGACGTAACCAAGGTTCAGGCCTTGCGGCAGCACATCGAGGCTGGTCTTGCCGTTGAGGTTGATCCCCGAGCCGCCGAGGTTGGCGCCGCCGATCACGCCTTTGCCGCCGAGGTTGCCAGTCTGCCATTGCACGCCGAATTCGCTGGTGTCATCCTCGCCGACTTCGACAATCAGGCTTTCGATCACCACTTGCGCGCGGCGCTGGTCGAGCAGATCGATGACTTCGCGCAGGTTGCGGTACAGCGGTTCCGGCGCGGAAATCAGCAGGGTGTTGGTGGTCGCGTCCGCCTGAATGGTCACACCGCCGGCGCTGAACGCAACGTTCTGTTCGCTGCTCTGCGCGTTGCCGCTGCCGGTGCTGCTGCCCTGCGCATAACTGCCGCCGGTGCTGCCGCTGTTGTTGCTCGAAGTGGAGCCGTTGGTTTGCGTACCGCTCTGGCCGTTCTGCCCACCGCCCGATTGGGTGGAGCTGCCCATGTTGCTGAGTACCGAGCGCGCATTGTCGCTGGTGCCGCTGTCGCTCTCGCCGGTCAACAATCCGCGCAGTGCCTGAGCCAGTTTGCCGGCCTGGGCGTTGCGCAGATACACCACATGCAGATTGCTCGGGTTGCTCTGGGCGTTGTCGAGTTTGTAGATCAGATTGCGCGCCAGCTCAGTGCGCTCCGGGCTGCCGGCGCGGATGATGATGGTGTTGGAGCGCGGGTCGCCGATCACTGCGATTTTCTGGGTTGGATCATTGCCCGGTGCATCGAGCAGGTCGGCGACCATCGGCGCGATGTCGGCGGCAATGCCGTTCTGGATCTGCACTACGTCGGTGTCGATGGCACTCGGGGTGTCGATGCCCTGAATCAACTGCGCGACCCGCGTCAGGTTCTCGGCGTAATCGGTGACAACGATGGTGTTGTTGCCCGGATAGGCGTTGATCGGGTTGTTCGGCGACACGATCGGGCGCAGCACCGGGATCAGGTTCACCGCGTTCTCGTATTGCAGGCGGAACGTGCGAGTGAGCATGCCGTTACCGGCCGGTTTGTCGGCGCTGTAAATCGGCCCGCCGAGCAGTTTGGCGTCGGCCTCCGGCACCACCTGCGCCACGCCACCCACATCCACCACGCTGAAACCCTGCATGCGCAGCGCCGCCAGCAACATGTCGTAGGCCTGATGCGCCGGCACCTGACCTTCGGAGACCAGCGTCAGGTTGCCCTTGACCCTTGGGTCGACCAGAAACTGCTGGCCGGTGGAACGCGACAACGCCCGCACCACCGCTTGAATATCCGCGTCGACAAAATTCAGCGTCACCGGTTGATCGCCCAACGGATTGGCCGGCAACGTCGTGCCCCGGGCCGCACCGCCACCGCGGGCGCGTTCGGTGATGTTGTGCAACTGCTTCGGCGCAGGTCTTGCCTGAGCCTGCGCCCGTTCGCGGTCGAGCACCGCATCGCCACTGCGCTGGGTGTTGGCCAGCGGCCGGCCGAGTTCGCTGTCCACCAGCAGCGGCGGTTGATTCGGTGGCGTGGTGTTGCTGCACGCGCTCAATGCCATCAACAGCATCGGCAACGCCATGCGTTTGGAGCCTGACCCCTTCATGAAGCTTCCTTAGCGCCCAGCGCCTGATCCATGCGTACGGTGCCCGACAGAGTGCCGGCGGTGTCATCGGTCGCGGTGTCGTCTGCGCGTTGCAGACGGGCCTCGACCACTTGCAGTGAAAAATTCCGCGGTTGGCTCAACAGCCAGTCGAGAACGGCGTCGGCCGGTGCCGCGTCGAAGGTCAACTGCCAGCCGGCGGACGCGGCCGCCAATTGGTAATGGCCGCCCAGTCCGCTGGCCTGCAAGGTCTGTTGCAGCGACTGCTCCAGGTTTTGCCCTTCCGGGCGCACGCTGACCTCGCGCAGCAGCACTTCCAGCGCTTCGGCCTGAGCGCGCAATTTCGGCGTTTCAACTTGCGAGGCGGTGATCTTCTTCAGTGGCGGCTGAATCAACGCCACCCACACAAACAGCCCCAAGAGCAACGCAACCATGCCACCGACCATGCGTTTTTCCCGCACGGCCAACGGCTGCCAACGGGCCTGCAACTGAGCACTGAAGCGCTGCCAACCGGCACGGTATTTCGCAAGCGAGGGGCTATTCATCTTCGGCTCCGCTGCTGTCGTCGTTGTCGGTGTCAGTGGCAGCGGTCGCCTCGCCGGCCGGGCGCAGGACCCAACCGTCGTCATTCGGGCTGATGCTGATGCCGGCCTGGGCCAGCGTGCCTTGCCAGTCCTTGTCGTTGCCCGAACGCCGGGCCTCGGGCAGCAAACTCAATTGCAACGCGCCGTCAACAAACTCCAACCGCTGCACCGTGCCCGCCATCGACGGCATACCGCTGCCGGCCTGCAACACCAGCCGCGTGAAATCCTGACCCGGCGCATCCACCGCGCCTTGCTGGCGCGCTGCGATTTGCTGACGGGCCTGTTGCAGCGGATTGAGGATCACCGGCAACTCGGGGAACGCCTGCTTCACCCGTTGCGCCATCTGCGCCTTGAGCTGCTGACACTGCGCGGCCTCGCGGGCGGCGTACAGGTTCAAGCCGATCACCCAAACCGCCAATGCCAATGCACAGCAACCGAGCGCCCTGCCCCAGCCGCGATGTTCGGTGCCCGGTTGCTGGAGGCCGCCGTGCAGGCCCCAGTTCGGCAACGGGCCGGAGCAGCGCTGCAAGTCGGGCAATGTCGATTGCACCGCTTCCGGCGCGCCGTCACCAATCCAGTGCGCCGGCAGGCCGGTTTCCAGCAGCCACGCTTCATCGATCATCGGCTGCACCTGCGCTGCATTCGGGCCGTGGCGCAGCAACAGATGCTCGTCGTGCAGGCAGCCGACGCCGCCGGCCATTACCGGCAAACTGTAAGCCGCCGGATACAGGCCTTTGAGGTTCAAGCCGAATTGCCCGAGGTGCTGCAAATCCTTGCGTGCCACCCAGGCAATCTGCACCTGGCCGCTTTCATTGCGATTGCAATGGGAGATATGCATCTCGGCGCTGTCGCCGAGCATCAAGGCCTGCGCCGCACATTGCACCGCCGCAGCGGTTTTGCTCGCGGGCAACGGCGGCAGATCAATACTCGCCAAAAGGCTGTCCGACGGATGCAGAAAGCACACCAGCGGCTGCTTCGGCAGCGCGCCAAGTCGCACGCGTTCCTGGCGAGTGACCTGCCCCTGACGATCCAGCCACGCACAACCCACTTCACTGTCGAGACTCAGCTCCGCCAACGGCGGCAAACTCACGCGCAACTGGCTCATACGCCCACCCGCGACCAGATCACTTGCGGCAACCGATCCTGACTGCGATGCAACAACGCATCGAGGCTCACTCGCCGCTGATCGCGCCGCGCCTGCCCGCGCAGCCGGAACCAGTCGCTGGTGATACCGACCTTGACGCTGGTGATCTCCAGTTGCGGCAAGCGCAGGCGATTGACGAAATCCCCGCGATTGATGAACCAGCGCCCGGCGTCACGCTCATTGATCAACGCCTGCGCCCGCTCCAGCGACAACCCCGGCACATAAGCCGCCAGCACCGGCGCCGTGGCCGTGTTGCCGTTGAGCCAGGTGGTCGCCGGAATCACCGTCAGGTACGGCGCGAGCTTCGCCAACAGCGCATCGTTGACCCCGTCGACACTGCGTAAATCATCAAGCGTGCGCAGCATCGGCAAGGTCGGCGATTGCGGCTTGCGCGACGCGGACGGCGACGTGGCGCGCCCGCTGTCGAAGGTGTTTTTCGCCACAGGCTTGTCCACCACTTGGGCATTCAACAGGTGCGGATAAGAGCCAATCACCCGCTGACTGATGCGCCGGCTCAAACCGCCGTTCACACCGATCAACTCGCACAAACGCTCGAACGCCTGCACCTGCGCATCATCGATCCGCTCGTTGGCCACCAGATTGCGCAAGTTGAACTTGCCCTGCTCGTCCTCCAGCCGTCCCTCGAAACCCTGAGTGTTCAAGCGCTGCGCCCAGGGTTGATCGAGTCGGGTCAGCGGATCGCGCTGCCGCGCATCCCACAACAATTGCCGGCTGATCTCCAACCCGCCGTGCAACAGCCAACGGCCCTGCACGCGCAGTTGTTCGGCTTCCAGCGCCCGGGTCGAAACGCTCTGGCGGGTCAGCATGCCGGCAGCGATCACCGCGACCACCGCCGCAATCAGCAGCGCACTGATGATCGCCATCCCCTGCTGGTGCGATTGGCTGTTCATGACCGGCCTTACAACTGCCAGGAACCGATGTCGGCATTCACACCTTCGCCGTCAGGCTGGCCGTCGGCGCCGAGGGAAAAGATGTCGATCTCGCCGTTGGCACCGGGATTGAGGTACTGATAAGGACGCCCCCACGGGTCATTCGGCAGGCGCTCCAGGTACGAGCGCCAGTTGCTGTTCTTCGCATCGGCCGGCCGCTCCACCAGCACTTTCAAGCCCTGGCTCTGGCTCGGGTAAGTGCCGTGATCGAGGCGATACAGCTTCAGCGCCTGCATCAACCCGCCAATGTCCTGCTTCGCCGCCGTGGCCCGCGCCTGATCCGGCCGGTCGAGCACCTTGGGCACCACCATCGCCGCCAGAATCCCGAGAATCACCACGACCACCATGATCTCGATCAGCGTGAAACCCTGCTGCCCACGGGGCATCCGGCTCGGTCGACTGGGCTGTTTGAATTGCGCGATATCCATCTCGTCATTCCCTGGCTTGATTCGATTCGACGCGCAGTGTTGCAAGAAGATATGTCAGGGATGTTGAAAATCCTCGGGTGTTTTCGTCGTCAAGCCGTCAAGCACGGGGGTTAGCGTCAAGGGCTGCCCGACTGCCCGAGCCCCCGATGCGCACCCCCTCCCCGCAAGCCGGATTCACCCTGATTGAAGTGCTCGTGGCACTGGCGATCATCGCCGTCGCCATGTCCGCCGCCGTGCGCGTGGCGGGGTTGATGACGCAGAGCAGCGGGGTTTTGCGGGATCGCTCGATTGCGATGATTGCGGCGCAGAGTCGGATGGCGGAATTGCGTTTGGAAGGCAGGTTGCCGATGGGCATGAAAGCGCAGGATTGCGATCAGGGGCGGCTGATGCTGCGCTGCGAGCAGATCATCTCTGCCGCGGAAAACGGCCGCTTGCTCAAGGTCGGCCTCCAGGTCTTCGACCGCAACCAGGAGGCGCCGCCGCTGGCTCGACTGGAGACGTTGTTGAACAGGCCTCAGGACTGAAGCCTACGTTTGTTTAACCGTTTTTTTGAATTCTGTTTAAAGACACTCAGCGTTACTTCCTCAAGGCTACAACGCCTTGCGTCATTGCCTACGACTACGCCAGAATCCGCCGGCTTGTGCGTCCAGGGTGCGGGTTTTATCGTTTCCGGGTCACTGAAAAACAGTGATCGGGTTTGGTAGCCCGCACATGAGAGTTGCACAACATCACCATTCGCGGCGTTGTTTCGTCTCGGCTTTATGGTGGTCATGCACAGGGCACCTTCGGGTGCGCCGGGTTCCTCATGTGCCGGTCTACCAACCTGAGCATGGCCGCCACCTTCGTTTGGTAGCGAATTTGGATGGCCTCCCTTTTTGAAGCATGAGGAGTTACATCTATGTTCAAGCCGACACCCAATCCCCCGAAACCGATCCGGTCTCGCCCTACAAATTCCCCGACTCCCGAACCCTCAACGAAGCCGCCGAACGCGCCCTCGACCACTACCTCACTCCACAACAACGCATCATGGGCAGCCACCACAAACACGACCCCATGTACCTGGCCAACCCGGCCTACAACACCGAATCCCTCCTGGCCAATGCCAGCGAATCACTAGGATCGGCTAGCGAAATGCTCAATAACTTTGCTGCGACGCTGGAGCCCGCTCACCGCAAGACTGCGATTGGGATCGCGCAGTTGGTGATGTTGAGCGAGTTGGCGGTGAATCAGGCGTTGGATCATGTTGAGGTGAAGGCGTAAGCGTCTGAATGCTGTAGCTCAATAGATGAAAAGAAAATGGCCGAGGTTGTCAGGTATGACTGTCGACCTCGGCCAAATGAACGTTCTACTTTTTCCCGCACTTTTGACTTTGTACTGACTCGACGGGCCTGTGGTAATTTCCTAGCCAGCAATTCCATTAATCAAAAAGTCCACGCCCATTTCTGACGAAAACAAGCAACGGATGATTCAGACTAATTAATAGAATCCCCAAGCAACTCCAAAAGCTCCGGCGAATCAAGAACCGCCCAACGCAAAAAAGCCGAATACTCTTGCCCTTTATCCATTAAATTTTTCAAATGCGCGAGCGCCACATCTTTTTCCTCCCGTATCGAATCATCATCAATAAAGATATTTATATACTCTAAAAACTTAGCATATCGCTTATACACTCTTTTTCGAAGATAGGTACTAGTGACAACCTTATTACCAGTATCACTCTCGTTAAATATTCTAAATATGAGATTGGTTGTACTAACAGTCTTCGGATCATCGCTTTTAGCTTCAATTACTACATTCGGGGACCAAGGCGTAATGGGAGGAGCGTGTCGAATTAGGCGCAGTACATCAGTATCTTCGCTAGTGCAATCTAACAAGTCATTATAATGATGCCTTTTAAAATTATTGCAGCGTGCACAAGCATAAAATAGATTTCGCCATTCGTATTTTTTCTCCTCAGAGCCTTGATGGGCGTCAAAGTGTTCAACATTCAAACTCATCGGATCTTTTGTTTCACATATGTAACACTTATCAAAAAAATCTTCTTTTAGCGCTTTAACGACATCAGGTTCCGAATAGCTCCTTCTAGTCGCTAGCGAGGCCGGCGCGACGGGACGTCTAATCACATTAAACATCTACACCCCCCTGTTTCTTTTTTTGAACTTGTAAAGCGAAGACTCGTAAAATAGTCTCGACTCATCATCCAAAGAGTCTACATAAGGGGATATCTTGGCAAGTAACGCTTCCACCTCATCAAGACTAAACTCTGAGCTTGAAGTCATATCAGCTAGAGACTTTACAATATTTTCGAGCTTCCTTGAAACAGAAGGAACCCCTAATAGCCCCTCAATGACTGTTTCGATCGAGTACATTGAGAGATCGTCACATTCTGTCCCCGTAGAAATATCATAAATGAGAGCATCATCAACTGACGTAACTACAAATGGAGAATGCGTGGTAACAATAAACTGTACATTGGGAAAAGATTTTATTAAAAAAGGCAAAATTTTTCGCTGTAAAGAAATATGCAAATGAGCGTCAATCTCATCAATCAACACCACTCCCATTAGCTCGCCTGGAGTAATATCTCTATATTCAGCCCTCATAAGCAGATCAGCATAAATATCAAATATCGCCAAATAACCAGAAGATAGCGTTTGAAATGAATACTTCGGCCTTTCTGGTTGCCCGATAAGAAAACGCAACTTATCATCATCAAAATCTAAATATAAAAGCTCATTTTCAAAAGATACTGAAGATTCTTAGTGAAATCTTCAAACCAATCAGAGATTTTTTTTACGCGCTCAGCATCTCCCTTTCTCATGGCCAAACCTGAGCGGACCTCAAGATTTACCAGATGCTGTTCCAGGTCTACCCCATAGTTATTCTGGTCGGGAATATTGTCTAACCGACCGGTAGCAGATGTAACTTTTTTAATGGCAGCTTTCCTATCTGCTTCAAATAGACTTATCACAGCCATCTTTGAATTATAAAGCTCAGAAAAACTCTTGGGATCATTAAACGACAAGTCAAAAGGAAATGTCAGACTTTCCAGTTTCTTTTTATTACTCGCATATGTTTGCTTATACGCATCCATATTAGGAGATTCCGGCTGATTATCGATTAGCCTTTTCGCACCTATCATATTGCTTGCATAACTATCTTTTTTGAAAAGATGCTCGTCCACAATATTTGCCTTTAGGGCATGAAAAACCCCTCTCAAAAAAGATGTCTTGCCTGAGCCATTTGCCCCAACGATTATTACATCCCTCCCACCCACGCCTATGCTCACACGCTTATTGGCGCTTTCAATAACGCCTTCAACCCTCTCAACAAGCCGCAACTTTAAATTTTTTCCGGACATCTTTTCCATTAAAATAGTTCCTTCCAAAAAACCACTAAAATTGGGGATGGATTTATTTATATTTCGCAAAATAGCTCCCCTTCGGCGCCCACATCAAATAAAAACTGCACCCTTAAGAATCTTATTAATTATCTAGACACAAGCCATCCGATTCACTCGACCACTGCTTGGTTGCAATGTGACCTTATAATATCGCTCTACATTAACGCTACCAGCATCAAAAAAAAGAGACTGATTTATTTTTGGAGAACAAATCAGCCCCCTCTAGATTCATAGTCATTCTAGTTCATTTACAGGTTCATCTTCACCCTCCTCAAACTCATGATGAACAACTTGATCGAGAATGCGCAATACCTCACACCCACCCTGATAGCATTCAATTGTATCGTCAATTTCGACATTCGGAGATCCGCCATGAGCGAACTCATTTCGCGCTTTTACTAGTGTATTTAATGCAGTATTAAACTTAGGCTTATCACTTAAGCCTATTAACTCTTCAAATTTCTTTCGCCACCTTGAATCAAAATCTGAAAGAATATTTTCAATTTGCCCAAGACGAGGATTAAATGAGCTGTCACGAATTTTTTTCTTGACAAAGTTTCTCGCCTGCACAGCGCATTCTGCGTCAACTTTGTCTGCAATTATTTTTTTGAATCCGACTTCAATCGCTCCCGAGGCCCTTATTACAGCATATCGGCGCATATAAGGCGTGGGATTGGCGCCTGCCCCCATACCTACTAAAAGTTGCCTTATCCCTTCAAGCTCTTGACCGCATAATTCAAGCTGGTGTAACACCTCTTGATTTCTCATCGAGATGCCCCTTTGAAAAGTTCCTGGTACATCAGCCCAACTCTGTTACGAATGGTCTCAGTTCGCATGGTCTCAAAGGAAAGATAATTTTGAAGACTTTTGTCTTGCAGTGCTTTTTTACGCCGTGCGGACAAACTTTCTCCAAAATCACGCGCGATATTACGTCGCATCCCTATATCAACTGCGATCATTACTGAATCGAAAACGGTGGCGCTAAATGCTGGGACTACCCGTTCAGGATTGCTTGGTGACAGATTGTGGAAGGCTTCGATTCCAATATGATCGTAGATATAACGTATCGCAGATAGAAATCTATTTCGGAATGCTTCACAATAATCTAAACGATTATGTAGACCCATATACTGATTAAGATATTTTTTTAACGAGATTCTAGACGGGGCTATAGTAGAGTCTTGAGAAGCCAAGTCAGAAATAGCGAAAAATCGTAATATGCACTCCATATCTCTCATTCTAGAGTCAGCTTCCTCCCTACCCCATAGCTGTCGCCAAGTTACATCTTTATTTAACTCAAACAACAAGGAATTGAATGGGCCTTGATACACACAATTACGTATCTCTTGCGGCAACAAAGATCGACCACCAGAGTTAATGCGTTCAAAAACTTGAAAAAGACTAGTATCACCATCAGTTGGGGACTTCTGCATAAAGACAATGGCATGAATAGTGGTATTTCTAATTTTCCGCTGTTCTTCTGGTTGAAGTTCTAAAAAAGACTTCCCTTTCCAGCGCTCATGAATCTTATCGCTTTTAGATAGTTTAAACATGGAACTGTCTTTAGTAAAAATCCCCTTTACATAATCACGCACAGTCATCAACCTTTGATAGCCATCAATTATCAAAAGCTTCTCATCATTCGTTTTTGCTAGAAAGATACTTGGGACCGGCAGTCCAAGCAAGATGGAATCAATGAATCTTGATGCTTCTGACTTATCCCAGACATAGTTTCGTTGCAGCTCTGGCTTAACAAGTTCGTTGTCATCATAGCGACTTATAAGTTCGCGAAAGCTTAAGTCTGCACCCCATGATGAAATTTCAAACAAATCGTCATCGCTATAAAAATCTTCAGCTTCTTCAGTAGGTACATCTAAAATTACGTTACTCTCTTCTGCACTCATGCCTAGCGTCCCATGCGTATGATGGCGAAATGCCCCAAGTTCCACCAACATAGACGAGCATCTTATGTTTCGCAACGTGCAGTGGCATCGGCTAAATCTGAATCGATCTCAACATGGCAGCCTCGTACGAGGAGCTGCTTCTGGCCGAAAGCAGCAAAGCACATATCTGCCAATTGAGAACACACTTCTCAACTGAAACAGCGAATCATTGATCTCTACCCACAACTCACGGCCTAACCAACCTAGGCATCTCCACCCCCTCCCCCAACCTCTCCACCTCCAACCGCACCCTCTCCCCACCCTGCTCAATCACCACCCCATCCCCCTCCACCGCCACCAACTTCACCCCAGGACTCACCCGCTCCCCCTGCAAAAAACTCCTCGGCGGCCCGTCGTTCAAACTCAAAATCGCCACCGCCCCACGACTCCCCGCCATCACGCCACTCACCTTGATCTCCACCTGCGCCGTTCGGTTGGAAAACCACTGCAACGCCGGGTTATCGCTGCGCGCCGCGAGCAGTTGCGGCGTAGCCGCCGGGGTGTGGGATTCGGCGGTGGTCAGGAGCAGGGATGACCAGGTGGCTATGCCGACCAGGGCGGCCAGCAGTGCGGCGGCCTGGATGATTTGGGGGGTGAAAAGCGTGCGGTGTATCTCATGGGCTGAATCTCCTTTTAGTCCCGCTGACCAGACTACGCGGCAATTCTCACGGTTTTATTTCACACGCCTTACATGTTGGCCGTGCAGGATGGTTTTTTAGGACGGGGCTGGACGCAAGGGAGTGCGCATTCGATGAACCGGTGCAGGCAGCAGGGTTTTACGCTGATCGAGTTGATGGTGGTGCTGGTGATCATCGGTATCGCCAGTGCGGCGATCAGTTTGAGTATCAAGCCCGATCCGTTGCAGTTGCTGCGCAAGGACGCCGAGCGCGTGGCGCAGTTGCTGCAGATTGCTCAGGCTGAGGCGCGTGCTGATGGGCGGCCGATTGCGTGGTTGAGCGATGGCAAGGGGTTTCGGTTCAGTCGGCGCAGTGACAGTGGCAAGGGTTTTGATCATTTCGAACGGGACCCGCAGTTGCGGCCGCGTCCGTGGCAGAGTCCGAAGCTGGAGGTGCGGGTGGAGCCGAAGCAGAAAGTGGTGCTGAACGCGGAGTGGATCAATCCGCCGCTGCAGTTGACGCTGTCTGACGGGATCAATCGGTTGAGTGTGCTGCGCGATGCTTCGGGCCGGATTAGCGTGCAATGAACAGACAACAAGGTTTTACGCTGATCGAGGTGATGGTCGCGATTCTGTTGATGGCGGTGGTCAGTCTGATTGCCTGGAAGGGGCTGGACAGTGTCACGCGCGCCGACAAGCATTTGCAGGCCAGTGGTGAGCAGAGTGACAGCCTGTTGCGGGCGCTGAATCAGATGCAGCGGGATGTGGAGATGCGCGCCGGGATCGAGCTGACGGAGCCGAAGAAGGTCGGCACGGAGGATGAACCGGCGACGGCGCCGCCTGCCGTTACGGTGCGCAGCAGTGACAGCAAGGGGTTTCGGCTGGACATCATTCGGAGCGCGGCGGATCAGCCGGGGGCTTTGCAGCGGGTGCGCTGGTGGCTCAAGGGGGATACGTTGTATCGCGCGGTGGCGCCGGCGCGTAGTCGGTATCCGTTGCCGGCGCCTACGGCTGGGGTGGCGGTGTTGGGTGAGGTGAGTGATTTGCAGGTGCGGGTTTGGGAGATGGACAAGGGGTGGCGGCAGTTGAGCGGGAATCGGCGGGAGGATCCGTTGGGGTTGGAGGTGCGGTTGACCCGGGAGACGGCGCAGGGGGTGGAGAAGTATCGGCAGGTGATGGGGCCGTTGCAGTAGCGGCGGTCACCGTTGAACTTTGCGGGAGCCAGCCTGCTGGCGATGCGGTGGGTCAGGCAATGAGATGTCGGATGTGCGGGCCTCATCGCCAGCAGGCTGGCTCCCACAAGGGGTATGGGGTGTTTGTGGGTGTTGTGTTAGTTAGCTGAGGACGACTACGCCGCCAGGCAACTCGGTGCATTTGACGCCGTAGGCATCGCGGATCAATGCGCCTACGCCGGCCAGTTGATCGAGGGAAAAACGTGCTTGTACGCGGCGTTGGCCGAGTTCGAGGTTGAGCAGCAGCAACATGCCTGGGCGGTAGCGGTTGATCTCGTCGATCATCTGGCTGAGGGTCGTGCCGTTGAACACCAGCACCTGCTGACGCCAGTTGCTTACTGCGGCGGTGTCGACGCTTTGTACGCTGCCGACCCGTTGTGCGTCGTAGGTCAACTGCTGGCCCGGTTCCAGTCGCAGACTTCGGCCTTCGACTTCCACGTCCACCGCGCCATCGAGGCACGTCACGCACACCTGTTGATCGAGGTTGCGCAGGTTGAACCGCGCCCTGCTCGCCCGCAACCAGCCGCCACCGGCCTGCATCGCCATCGGCAGGCGTGCGGTCTGCACTTCGACTTCGCCGCTGACCAGTTCAAAACCTTGCACGCCCTCATCCACCGAACGCTGGTTGATGCGGGTCTGGGTGTTCAGTTCCAGGCTCAAGCCATCGGCCGGTTCGACGCGACGTTGCTGGCCGACTTCGGTGATGTAATCGGCGCCAAGGCCGGAGAACCCGCCCGGGATCGTGCCGCGAACCAGCAGGAACGCCGCCGATGCGGCAATCGCGCCGCCGAGAAAGGCCCGTCGTCCAAACCGTCGTGGGGCCCGCAATTCTTCCGCCGCCGGTTGCAGCAGGTGCCACAACGCCTTGCACTCTTCGAAGGCGCGGGCGTGTTCGGGGCTTTGGGCGCACCACTGGCGCAGCGCCCGGGCGTCGGCGACCGTGGCGCGGCCGGAGGTCAGCAGGATCAGCCAGTCGCGGGCTTCGCTTTGCAGACGCTCGGCAGGCGTGGGCTCGGCAGGTGTCAGACGGAAGATGTTCAAACGCACAGGTACTCGACGGGTTGATCGGGAGCTTCATTCACTAGACGGTTTTCCGGCCCCGCGACCGAACCGCTGAAACACTTTTCTTTCCAGTTTGGCCGCGCAGTGTCCGAGGGCAGCCTTGATTTCCTTCTCGACCATGCGTGTGGAGATGCCGAAACGCTGGGAGATTTCCAGGTGCGGCGCTTCTTCCAGGCGTGCGGCGATGAAGATCCGGCGGCGCCGGGCCGGCAGCTCGTAGAGGGCGCTGAGCAGGGACTGGATTTCCTTTTGGCCGCCGACCACGCGCATCGGGTCGAGCGCTTCGTCGCTGACTTGCAGCAGTTCTTCGACTTCGCTGCCGGTGAGCAGCCGCGCATCGGCCTGGCGGCGGTCGGCGGCGATGTTCAGGGCCATGCGATAGAGGTAGGCGTTGGGCCGCAGCAGGTTCGGCGGTGCTTCCATGCGATCGACCCGCAGGTAGGTTTCGTGCAGCACGTCGTTGGCCAGGTCCTCCGAGCCGAGACGGCGTCGCAGGCGCACCCGAAAGTCCTCGTAGGACGTCAGGAACAGCTGGACCATCGAACTTTGTCCGGCGTCTTTCATCCCCCGGAAACTCCTTCCCATTGTGTGCATTCCATGCGCTTTCCTGACGATTCGGGTAACAACAGCAACGTGACTGGCTGGCGCAATGCGCCGGGTGTCGGCCGTTCGATTTTCAGCGTGTGAAAACTTTCTACCAGCGCGGCATCGCGCCGAACATCGCCGGTCGAGGTGACCAACCGGTTGTGCTGCACCACGCCGTCGCGGCCGATCCACAGCTGCAACACCGCGCGAAAACTGCCGGGCCGGGTCAGCGGCGAGCGGCACAGGTTGCGCTCAATCGCGGCCTGCACCGCCGTGGCGTAGCTGCGGTTGACGGCTGCGCTGGCGGGGGTCGGTTTCTCCGCCGGTAGCGGCACGTCTTCGACTTGCGCGACCTGCAAGGTGAACGCGTCGTCGCGGCTGTACTTGGCCATCAAGCCACTACCGCCGAGCATCCGCCGCAACGCTTCGGCGGCGGTGAATTCACCATCCACCGCCAACGAGCGTCGACCGCGACTCAACTGACTGTCGACCAGCACAGCCATGCCGGTGGCGCGACTGAACTGATCGAGGGCGCGGGCCAGTTCCTGGGCCGGGATGTGCAGCGTCATACGCATCGTCGCCGGCATCGGGTCGGCGCTGGCACGGCTCAGAAACAAGCCAAGCAGCAGCCCCAGACAGAGCTGGCGCATGAGCGCTGAGCGCGCAAATTCGTCCCTGGCACGGCCTCGCTGCACGGCTGATGCACCCCTGAAAACCGTCATCCTGAGGGCTGTTTATGAATCTGGTGTGACGGCCACTGCAAAAAAACCATCACGGGATCGGCGCCGCCGTTGCACTAGACTCTTGAGCCAGAGCGGCCCCTTCGGGCCGGCCAGGAGGCAGGCATGAAATCAGTCTGGAAAGTCGCCCTCGGCGGGTTGTTGCTGACGGTGTTTAGCGCTGCACACGCGGAGGAACCGCTGGGCTGCGTCGAGGTGACGGTGGGTGGCTACAAGGCGCCGAATTACGACTGCCTGAGCCAGCAGATGGGCAACAACCCTGACGGCGCGGCGGCTGCGCAGAAGAATCAGGAAGCGATGAATGTGCCGGTCAACAAGCGCCCGCCGAATCAGGTGGGACTGGCGACGCCAGCGGCCACCAGTACGCGGATGGGCAATACGTTTGGCACGTCGGTGAAACCGCAGCGCCCGCCGAACTAGTTTTGATCGTTCCCACGCAGAGCATGGGAACGATCAAAACCACAGCCACCGAACCAGCTTTCACCTGATCATTCCCACGCTCCCGCGTGGGAATGCAGCCCGTGACGCTCCGCGTCACTGGACGCGAGCGTCCCCAGAGGCATTCCCACGCGGAGCATGGGAACGATCAAAACCAAAGCCACCGAACCAGCTTTCACCTGATCGTTCCCACGCTCCTGCGTGGGAATGCAGCCCGTGACGCTCTGCGTCACTGGACGCGGAGCGTCCCCAGAGGCATTCCCACGCGGAGCATGGGAACGATCAAAACCACAGCCACCGAACCAGCTTTCACCTGATCATTCCCACGCTCCCGCGTGGGAATGCAGCCCATGACGCTCCGCGTCACTGGACGCGGAGCGTCCCTAGAGGCATTCCCACGCGGAGCATGGGAACGATCAAAACCAAAGCCACCGAACCAGCTTTCACCTGATCGTTCCCACGCTCCTGCGTGGGAATGCAGCCCGTGACGCTCTGCGTCACTGGACGCGGAGCGTCCCCAGAGGCATTCCCACGCGGAGCATGGGAACGATCAAAACCACAGCCACCGAACCAGCTTTCACCTGATCATTCCCACGCTCCTGCGTGGGAATGCAGCCTGTGACGCTCTGCGTCACTGGACGCGGAGCGTCCCTAGAGGCATTCCCACGCGGAGCATGGGAACGATCAGCGTGTAGGGGGCGCAGCGATGGATGGCTTGTGATCAATCGCTGGGAATCTGACGGAAGCTCACCGCCAACCGATTCCAGCTGTTGATGGTGCTGACGGCCATGGTCAGATCCACCAGTTCGGTCTCGTTGAACTGTTCCCGCGCCTGCTGGTAAACATCGTCAGGCACCCGGCTATCGGCCAGCAGCGTGACAGCCTCGGTCCAGCCCAGCGCCGCACGCTCGCGCAGGTTGAAGAAGCCGCTGTCGCGCCAGACCGCAATGGCGTAAAGCCGTCGATCCGTCTCCCCTGCCCGCCGTGCTTCGACGGAGTGCATGTCGGTGCAGAAGGCGCAGCCGTTGAGTTGCGAGGCGCGGATCTTGATCAGGTGCAGCAACGACGGTTCGATGCTCAGGCTGCTGGTCAGCGCTTCCAGGGCAATCATCGCTTTCATGGCTTTGGGTGAAGCGCTGTAGTAATCCAGACGCGGGGACATGGTCGGGCCTCGGGCAGCAGAAGAGTGATTTCACGGTAAGCGTTGGTTCGGCAAGGTTACAGCCCCAATTGCACGGAAAACCGGCAGACCACTGATCCAGGCAAAACACGAAACCTGTGGGAGCGAGCTTGCTCGCGAAAGCGGTGTGTCATTCACCTTTGACAGTGGCTGAACTGACGCCATCGCGAGCAAGCTCGCTCCCACAGGGTTTTGCGCCAATTTGGGGGATTTGCACTACGCAACTTCTGCCGATACCGCATTCGGGGGTAATCTGGCCGACACTTCAGTCGCCCCCGGGAGCCCCGTCGGTATGGAACTTCATGTCGTGATCAACGGCCGCAAGGATCTGGCCGGTCAGTTGTACCAGCAACTGCGCGGCGCCATTGAGTCCGGGCGTCTGGCTGCCGGCACGCAACTGCCGCCGAGTCGTTTGCTCGCCGAGCAATTGGGGATCTCGCGCAAGACCATTTCCGACACTTACGCGCAGCTGACTTACGAGAATTTCCTCACTGGTGTCATCGGCAAAGGCACTTACGTCAACGCCCGCTCGACGCCGGTGCAGCGCAAGCAAAGCCATTCCGAGCTGGCCAGTTCCGAGGTGATCGAGAGCTGGCGCAATCTGCCGGTGTTCCTGCGCCATCCGACGCTCGAGGGCTCGCTGCGTTACGACTTTATCGGCGGCGCCACCAGCAAGGGCCAGTTTCCCCAGGATGACTGGCGCCGCTGCGTCTCTCATGCCCTGCGGCAGATGGCCAATTCCAAGGGTTTCTACAGCGTGCCGGAAGGCCTGCCGGCGCTGCGCAATGCGATTGCCCGGCACATCGCGTTTTCCCGTGGCGTGAACTGTCAGGACGAAGACATCGTGGTGTGCAACGGCGCACAACAGGCGCTGGATCTGATCACCCGCGTGTTGATTCGCCCCGGCAGTCTGGTGGCGATGGAAGATCCCGGCTATCCGCCGGCGCGGCTGCTGTTCGGCACTCACGGGGCGACGGTGGTCGGCGTGCCGGTGGATGCCGAAGGCATTCAGGTTGAACGGATTCCCGAGGGCACGCGGTTGATCTACGTGACGCCATCGCACCAGTTTCCGCTGGGCATGCCGATGAGCCAGGCGCGGCGCGAAGCCCTGCTCGAACGGGCCTATGAACTCGGCGCGATCATCATCGAGGACGACTATGACAGCGAGTTCCGCTACGAGGGCCGGCCCACCGACTCGCTACACAACCTCGATCAGCGCGGTATCGTTGCCTACGTCGGCACCTTCTCGAAAACCCTGTTGCCGGAGCTGCGCCTCGGCTACGCCATCCTGCCGCCGGCAATTCTCGAAGCGGTGATCCGCGCCAAGCAACTCACCGATTTGCATGCCTCCACCCTGCCCCAATGGGCGCTGGCCAAGTTCATCGCCGAAGGCTGTCTGCTCAAGCACATCCGCCGCTGCCACACGATTTATGCCCAGCGCCGTGAACGGATTCTCGCGCGCATGGCCACTGACCTGTCGCCGTGGCTGGAGGCCGTGCCGCCCAGTGCAGGATTCCACATGGCGGTGTTCTGCAAGGTGCCAATCGACTTGCCGCTGGTGATCGAACTGGCGAAAAAGGTCGAAGTCGGGCTGTACGCCATCAATGGCTTCTATCACCAGCAACCGGCAAAAAACGGGATGTACTTCGGCTTCGGTGCTATCGAAACGCTGGACATCGACATCGCGCTCGACCGCCTGCGCGACATTCTGCAACAGGTTGTTGGTTAGATTGGACTAAATGATTAACCGCCGATTGGTTATTGGTGATCCGGGGGCGCAGGCCTATTCTGCACAAGCGTTATCCCTCAATGAGCAGGATTCGTCCGGCCTGATTCAGGAGTGTGAGCAATGTCCAACGAAGTGATCAACACCGTACAGGTGCAGGCTGCCGCCGGCCGATCGGAGGAGCTGGGCAAGCAGTTGCAGAAGATCGTCGAAACCCTGCGCGAAACGCCGGGCTGCGACTCCTACCTGGTCGACCGCTGCCCCGAGGACAGCCACCGCTGGACGGTCAGCGCCCGGTGGCAGTCGGAAGCGGCAATGCAGGCGCATTTCAATCGCCCGGAAGCCCAAGGCTTCATCGACCTGATCGACAGTCGTCTGGCCAATAGCGTGGATTTCAACAGCTTTCCTATCGTCTGATCCGCCGCCTTCGTCGGAACGCCGCCCGGAGCAAGCTCGCTCCCACAGGGTTTCGTGCAGTTCACTAATAATATGAACGACACAGAACACTGTGGGAGCGAGCTTGCTCGCGATGGCGTATTCGAAAGCGCTGACATCCCCCAGATTGGTCACCCGAACTTCCCGAATATTGGCCGTTTGAATACCCCGGCACGCGGACTACTGTGATGACCGACTCCCCCACTTATCAGGTGATCACATGAAAGTCCTGCACTTGCTTGCCGCCCCGCTCGCCGCTCTGGCCCTCACCATCAGCGCTTCGGCACTGGCCCACGGCACCGATTCCCCTTCCGAGAAAATCTCGGTCCTCCAGGACCAGATGCTGAAAAACGTCCCCGGCAAAAAAGCCATGATGATCGAAGTCGATTACAAACCCGGCCAGTCCTCCATCGCCCACAAACACGACGGCACGGCGATGGCCTATGTGCTCGAAGGCGAAGTGACTTCTCAGGTCAAGGGCGAACAACCGATCACCTACAAGAAGGGCCAGTACTGGTACGAGCCGGCCGGTTCCGAACATCTGGTGTCGAAAAACGCCAGCAAAACCAAACCTGCCAAGTTGCTGGTGTTCATGGTGTTGTCACCAGACGAGCAAGTGCTGATCCCATTGAAAAACTGATGGTTGTTCAAGCAGCCATAAATAAAAGGCGCAAATGATTGATTTGCGCCTTTTTTATTACCCGCGGCAATTAATCAAGAACGCTTACAGCCAATAAAACTATTGCATGACAGTCATTCAGCAAATTGTCAGGTTGTTTTCAGTTTGGCGGGAGTAGTCTGAGGCAACTGTCGCCGGTTGCATTTAATCAACCCCGACATCTCTGACTTTCCGACTGAAGTTGCTTCACGGGAGACTCACCATGAAACTTGCCTTTGCCAGTACCTTGGCGATATCGGTTTTAGCGTTGTCAGCCTGTTCTGTTCCTACCGCCCCGAAAGCGGTTTCCTCCCTCGACACCCTGTTCACCCAACCGGTGGGTCGCAGCACCGCCACCCAGGTCAAAAGCGGCCCCGGTGTCTCGCTGGGCGTCGTCTACAGCCCGAGCACCCAGACCAACCGCGAATACCTGCGCGACTACCAGAGCAACGCCGGCACCGGTTTTGGTCAGAGTCTGCTGGTGCAGCCGATTCATGACGCCTACGTCGCCACTTCAAAACCGGACATGGCGGTGGATTGGGTGAAAGCCTCGCTGCAACGCCAGTTCGGCTCAGTCACGGTGTACCCGGACATGCAGAGCCTGCGAGCGGCGAATCCGGATGTGGTAGCGATCGTCGATACTCACAGCCAGTTGATTACTTCACGCAGTTCGGACATCAAGGCCGATGTGAGTGCGGATTTCTATGACGGCAAGTTCAACTATATCGGGACGGCGAAAGGCTCCGAGGCGAAAGAGTTAACGCCGATCTGGGCGGACTTCAAGCGTTCGGAGGAGATTGTTGCGGATATTAATCAGCAGCAGGAAGTTCAGGTTCGGGCGTTGCAGAAGTTTGACCAGTCGCTCAGTAATTTGCTGACCAGACCGGCAGATAGAGTGTCGATGCTTGATAACAAACAAGGACCTAACTTGCAGTAACGATAAAACCATCAGGCAAAAAAAGCCCCCGCATCTCACAATGCAGGGGCTTTTTCATTCAACGGCTACTCAAGCAAGCTCAAGCTCCGCAGTCGCCGCAGCAGGCACGACCGCCTGACCGCTCAGCGCCACGTCGTTCAGCTCACGGTTGGCCACCGCGTACATGGCGTAATCGGTGCCGCTGGCGGCACGGATTTCCACCAGCATGGCGCGCCAGCGTTCAATCATGGCGTCGTTCTGCTTCATCCACAGTGCCAGACGGGTTTCCACGTCCGAATCACCGCCGCCGGCTTGCAGAACGGCGATGGTGATCGCGCGTTGCTGCCAGTCGACGTCGTCGCGGAACGCTTCGCGGGCCAGGGCTTGCCAGTTGTTTTCAACCGGCAAGGCGCTGATCTGCGAAATGTACCAGGTGATGTCCAGCGCGCTGCCCACGGCGAAGTACGCCTTGGCCACTTCGGCTGGATCCTGACCGGTCACGTCGGCCGCTTCGATGATCGGCAGCAGCGTGTAGAGGTGGGTAGTCCCCGCCACCATACGCGCCAGCAGCTCCGGAACACCGGCAGCCACGTAAGCCTGATAACGCTCTTGCCAGTTCTCGCGGATTTCGCCGCTCAGCAGCTCGTCCAGCTTCAGGCCCAGCTCTTTCAGGTGCGGACCGAAATGCGCGACGTCACGGGCAGCGTTCTGCTCGTTGCGGCGGGCACGCAGGAACCAGCGCGTAGCGCGGCGGCCCAGACGCATCAGCTCGTCCATCAGCTCCAGTTGCACGTCAGCGGAGACCTGATAGTCCAGCGCTTCGATCTGACGGAACCAGTGCGGGAGGTGGAAGATGTCGCGCACGATCACGTAAGCGCCCGCCACGTTCGCCGGGGTCATGCCGGTGGACTCTTTGAGTCGCTGAACGAAGGTGATGCCCATGTGGTTGACCAGATCGTTGGCGATCTGGGTGCTGACGATCTCACGCTTCAGGCGGTGACGACGCATGGCTTCGGAGAACTTGCTGACCAGGGTCGGCGGGAACGCCGTTTCCATGTCGCGGGTCAGGTAGTCGTCGTCCGGCACCAGGGAGCCCAGCAGCTGCTCCTTGAGGTCGATTTTGCTGTACGAGATCAGTACCGACAGTTCAGGGCGGGTCAGACCGTGGCCTTCGGCAACGCGTTCGGCCAGTTGCTCTTCGGTCGGCAGGAACTCGATGGCGCGATCCAGCTTGCCACGGGCTTCCAGGTCGCCCATCAGACGTTTGTACTCGGCGATGCGTGCGTAGGCACGACGGGCCGCCAGGGACAGGGCCTGAGTCTGCTTGTAGTTGTTGCCCAGCACCAGACCACCGACTTCGTCGGTCATGCTCGCCAGCAACTGGTTGCGTTGCTTGTCGGTCATGTCGCCGGCCTGAACCACTTCGTTCAGCAGGATCTTGATGTTGACTTCGTGGTCGGAGCAGTCCACGCCACCGGCGTTGTCGATGAAGTCGGTGTTGGAACCGCCGCCATTGAGACCGAACTCCACACGACCCAGTTGGGTCATGCCGAGGTTACCGCCCTCGCCCACCACTTTGCAGCGCAGTTCGTTGCCGTTCACGCGCAGCGCATCGTTGGCCTTGTCGCCGACATCGGCGTGGCTTTCGGTGCTGGCTTTTACGTAAGTACCGATACCGCCGTTCCACAGCAGATCCACCGGCGCCTTGAGCAAGGCGTTCAGCAGCTCGGTCGGGGTCAGCTTGTCGGCCTGGATGTCGAAGCGCTCTTTCATCTGTGGCGAGATGGCGATGCTCTTCGCGCTGCGCGAGAAGATGCCGCCGCCTTCGGACATGATGCTGGTGTCGTAGTCGGACCAGGCCGAACGCGGCAGGTCGAACATGCGCTTGCGCTCGACGAAGCTGGTGGCCGGGTTCGGGTTCGGGTCGATGAAGATGTGCATGTGGTTGAACGCAGCAACCAGTTGCAACTTGTCGGACATCAACAGGCCGTTACCGAATACGTCACCGGCCATGTCACCCACGCCGACCACAGTGATGCTGTCTTCCTGGACATTGATGCCGCGTTCGCGGAAGTGGCGCTGTACGCCAACCCACGCGCCTTTGGCGGTGATGCCCATTTTCTTGTGGTCGTAACCGGCCGAACCACCGGACGCGAACGCGTCACCCAGCCAGAAGCCGTAGTCGATGGCGATGCCGTTGGCGATGTCGGAGAAAGTTGCAGTGCCCTTGTCCGCCGCGACCACCAGGTACGGGTCATCGTCGTCATGACGCACGACGTTGACTGGCGGTACCAGTTTGCCGTCCTTCAGGTTGTCGGTGATGTCCAACAGGCCCGAGATGAAAATGCGGTAGCAGGCGATGCCCTCGGCCGCGATCTCGTCACGGCTGCCGCCCAGTGGCAGGCGACGCGGCAGGAAACCGCCCTTCGCGCCCACCGGCACGATGACCGAGTTCTTCACTTGCTGGGCTTTTACCAGGCCCAGGACTTCGGTACGGAAGTCTTCTTCACGGTCGGACCAGCGCAGGCCGCCGCGAGCAACGTTGCCGAAGCGCAGGTGCACGCCTTCGACGCGTGGCGAGTAAACGAAGATTTCGAACTTCGGAACCGGTTTCGGCAGTTCAGGGATCAAGTGCGGGTTGAACTTGAAGCTGAAGTACGACTTGTTCTGGCCGTTGGCGTCGGTCTGGTAGAAGTTGGTGCGCAGGGTCGCTTTGATCAGGTCAAGGTAACGACGCAGGATGCGGTCTTCGTTGAGGACTTGAACGTCGTCCAGCGCGGTCAGGATGGCCTGTTCCAGACGCTGTTGCTTGTCGTCCAGATCATCGCTGCCCAGCTTGCGGGCCAGATAGAAACGGGTCTTGAACAACCGGGTCAGTTCGCGAGCGATGTCGGTGTGGTTGTTCAGGGTGCTGGCGATGTAGCCGAGGTCGAAGCCCAGGCGGATCTGCTTCAGGTAGCGGGCGTAGGCACGCAGCAGCGCAACGTCGCGCCATGGCAGGCCGGCAGTCAGCACCAGACGGTTGAACGCATCGTTCTCGGCATCGCCACGGACGATGTGGACGAAGGCGTCCTGCAGGGTGTCGTTGAGTTGCTGGATGTCCAGGTCCAGACCTTCGGCAGCGGTGAACGCGAAGTCGTGGATCCAGAACTCGCGGCCGTTGTTGTGGCGCAGGCGATACGGGAATTCACCGAGCACGCGCAGGCCGAGGTTTTCCAGAATCGGCAGCACGTCGGACAGTGCCAGCGGAGTATCAGCGTGATACAGCTTGCAGTGCAGCTCACGCGGGCCGGAGGCCAGCGGCTGGTAGAAGCTCATCGCCAGTGGCTTTTTCTCGCTCAGGTTCAGCAGGTGCTGCATGTCGACCACGGCCGAATGCGCAGCGAAACGCTCGCGGTAGCCGGCCGGGAAGCCTTTCGGGAAATCGGCCAGCACGTTGGTGCCGTTGGCTTCGCCGAAGGTTTCGACGGTCAGGGCGGCGTAGTCGTCCTGCCAGCTGCGGCAGGCCTGGATCACTTCGTTTTCCAGTTGCAGCGGGTCGATGTCGATGCGGTTTCTCGGGTCGACGCGCAGGATCAGTTGCACGCGGGCCAGCACGGACTCGGAGAAGAACGTCCAGAATTCGCAGTCGGAGGCTTTCAGACGCTCCATCAGCACTTGCTGGATCTTCTGGCGGACTTCGGTGGAGTAGATGTCGCGCGGCACGTAGGCCAGGCAGTAGCAGAAACGGCCGTACGGGTCTTTGCGCAGGAACACGCGGATCTTGTTGCGTTCCTGAATCTGCACGATCGACATCACGGTGCTGAACAGTTCGTCGACCGGGGTCTGGAACAGGTCGTCACGCGGCAGCACTTCCAGAACCTGTGCCAGTTCCTTGCCCAGGTGAGCCTTGGCCTGGAAGCCGGAGCGACGCTCGATATCTTCGACCTTGCGGCGGATGAACGGGATGACACGCACGCTTTCGCCATACACCGACGAGGTGTACAGGCCCATGAAGCGGTGTTCCTTGATGACTTTGCCGTTGGCGTCGATTTCACGGATCGACACGTAGTCCGGGTAGGCCGGACGGTGTACGCGGCTCGGATGCGCGGCTTTGGCGAACGACAGCAGCGTCGGTTCACGCAGGTAGGCAACGGCGTAATCTTCGATGTGGCGGTCTTCGTTGGTCAGACCGGTGCGCAGCATCTTGGTCAGGCCGAGGAAGGAGTTCTGGTCGTATTCGATGTGGCCGCCATCGGCCTGATCGACAACAGTGAACTCTTCGTAGCCGAGGAAGGTGAAGTGGTTGCCCACCAGCCATTCCAGGAAGCTTTTGATTTCGTTCTTTTCGTCGGCATCGACGGCGAATGCGCTGTTATCGAGCTTGGTGAGGATTTCCTGCACCTTGGCCTTCATCGGCTCGAAATCGGCGACCGCGACGCGGACTTCACCCAGGACCTGTTCCAGCTCCTTGGACAGCACATTCAATTCGGCCGCATTGGCGCAGCGGTCGATTTCCAGGTACATCAGCGACTCGTGCAGCACGCCTTCGCCGGTGGTGCCTTTTGGCAGGATTTCCAGCAATTCGCCCTTGTCGTTGCGACGCACGCTCAGCACGGTGGTCTGCAGGGTGTGGATGCTGTAGCCGCGACGGTTCAGCTCGGTACGCACCGAGTCCACCAGGAACGGCAAGTCATGGTGCAGCACTTCGACCGCGGTATGGGTCGACTGCCAGCCGTGACGTTCGTAATCGGGGTTGTAGACGCGCACTTGCGGTTGCGCGTGATCGAAGCGCTCAAGCAGGCGCCACGCAGAAAGAGTACAGCCAGCGAGGTCGGAGAGGCGACGTTGGGTCAGCTCGTCCAGGGAAATGATGCCGAAGAATTGTTCAGCGAACAGCGCCACTTGTGGCAGTGCCTGTTCACTGATGTGCTGCGCCAGTGCCGCTTGCAGTTGGTGCTGGAAGTCGGCTTTGCTGGCTGCGGTGAAGAACGCCATCTGTGGTACTCCGCTTGGGCTTGTTATTGATGGAAAGCGTCGCGTACAAAACCCCTTTCGGGGCGTTCCGTCGCCCTGTTCCTGAATCTCGGGCAGAGGAAACAGGGTGACAGGTGGGTGAAGCTGGACGAGACACTCAGGTCACATTCACCTTCCATGAATGGGCATCTGCAAAAACGACTGCCTGGCGCCGCTCGCGGGGCCATGGCAATGCCTTTACGGGTGCTCATCCGTTGCGCAGCTTAATGGGTGCGACAATGTGTCTGCTTGCGGTGCTGCGACATATTCGGTCATTGGCACGTAAACCAAGGCCTGCGCATCGGTAAACACTAGCATTCATGGGGCAGAACGCCGGTCTGAATGCCCGTTTTTACGGTACAGGCGTGCCCGGAATGACCATTGACCTATGTCGCGTTCACGACACATCCTCTGACACTCTCACATGCAGAAATTCCCGAGGGCTGGCAGAATCGCGCCCAATTGCGACCAACAAGCCCGCCGAGGCAGGAATTCCCCCATGCAAATGACCACCGCCCTTTTGATCGTCAACCCGTGCGACGACGAAGAAGACAACATGGCCATGCTCTGCTGCCACAGCGATAAGGGCGAAATGTTCCTGATGAGCCGCTACCCGGACGAGGACGAACTGGAGATCACGCTGGATGGCGAGCCGTCGACCCTCGACGGGGTCAAGGCCACCCTGAGCAAGACCCAGTTGAAGATCGAAATCGCGGCCGCGGATGCCGATGCGTTGAATGGCGATGATGTGCTTGAAATCACCTTCAACCCGGACATGGTGGACTTGGCTGAAGTCGAGGAAACCCTGAAGAACATTCTTGAGGGTACTGGCACCTTTATCAGCCAGATTTGAGGGTGTCTGCACTGGCCCCTTCGCGAGCAAGCTCGCTCCCACAGTGACCGCGCTCTGCCAGGAGAATATGGTCCATTGTGGGAGCGGGCTTGCCCGCGAAAGGGCCCGAAAGAACACTGCACTTCCCCCGCCCTACAAAATTCCAACAAATCCCCCGGTCATTTCCCGCACTTTGCGCAAAATGCCGTTAGTCGCCACCCCCTGCGATGGATTAAAGTAACGCCCCCGGCCCCGGCGTTATCCGAACGCCTGTGGCCACCCTTTCCAGGAACAGTCATCGATGGAACATCGTGAAGCGCTGCTGGCGCTGCGAACCTTTCTTTCAACGCAGATTCTCGGCCAGGAAAAACTCATCGAGCGCTTGCTCATCGCCCTGCTCGCCGACGGCCACATGCTGGTCGAGGGCGCTCCGGGTCTGGCCAAGACCAAAGCGATCAAAGAGCTTGCCGAGGGCATCGAAGCCCAGTTCCATCGGATTCAGTTCACCCCCGACCTGCTGCCCGCCGACATCACCGGCACCGAAATCTACCGCCCGGAAACCGGCAGCTTTGTGTTCCAGCAAGGCCCGATCTTCCACAACCTGGTGCTGGCGGACGAAATCAACCGTGCCCCGGCCAAGGTGCAATCAGCCTTGCTCGAAGCAATGGCCGAGCGCCAGGTCAGCGTCGGGCGCAGCACTTACGAGCTGTCGCCCCTGTTTCTGGTGATGGCCACGCAGAACCCGATCGAGCAGGAAGGCACCTATCCGCTGCCCGAAGCCCAGCTCGACCGGTTCCTGATGCACGTGAAAATCGGTTTCCCGGACGCTGCCGTCGAACGCCGGATTCTGCAACAGGCCCGGGGCGAAGCCCTGAACGGTGAAACCAAGCCCGAGCGCCGGGTCAGCCAGCAGGCGATCTTCGCCGCGCGCAAGGAAATTCTCGGTCTGTACATGGCGGACGCCGTGGAGGAATACCTCGTGCAACTGGTCATGGCCACGCGCAACCCGGCCAAATTCGATCCGGAAATGGCCGAGTGGATCGCCTACGGCGCCAGCCCGCGCGGCTCCATCGCCCTCGACCGCTGCGCTCGCGCCCATGCCTGGCTGGCCGGACGCGACTTCGTCAGCCCGGAAGACATCCAGGCCGTGCTGTTCGACGTATTGCGTCACCGCATCATTCTGTCGTTCGAGGCCGAAGCCGCAGGCATCGACCAGGATCGGGTGGTGCAACGGATTCTCGACGTCGTAGCCGTCGCTTGACACCGATGAACGCCACCCTGCCTTCCGAACCGGGCATCCGCATCAGCCTCGCCGAGCTGATCGAGATGCGTCACCGCGTGCGCGAAGTGCAGCTGTTTTCCACGCCGAGCCAGCGCAGCCCGCTGATCGGCCTGCATCACTCGAAATTCCGTGGTCGTGGTGTCGACTTCGATCAGGTGCGGGTCTATCAGGCCGGCGACGACGTGCGCACCATCGACTGGCGCGTGACCGCGCGGACGCAGGAACCGCACACCAAACTGTTCCATGAAGAACGCGAACGGCCGATTTTCATCATGGTCGAGCAAAGCACGCGGCTGTTCTTTGGCTCCGGTCTGATGTTCAAGTCGGTGCTCGCGGCGCAGGCGGCGGCGCTGATCGGCTGGGCGGCGCTGGGTCACAACGATCGGGTTGGCGGGCTGGTGTTCGGCGACAACGAGCATTACGAAATCAAACCGCGCCGCAGCAAGCAGAGCCTGTTGCAGCTGCTCAACCGGCTGGTGAAGGTCAATCAATCGCTGCACAGCGAGCGGGAGCCGGATCGCGATGCGTTCGGCGTGGCGTTGCGCCGGGCCCGCGAAGTGCTGCGACCGGGCAGTCTGGTGATCGTGATCTGCGACGAGCGCGCACTGTCCGACAGCGCCGAGCAGCAATTGAGCCTGTTGTCGCGCCATTGCGACCTGCTGATGCTGCCGCTGTCCGATCCGCTGGATCACGCCCTGCCCGCTGCCGGGCTGCTGAGATTCGCCGAGCGCGGCGCGCAGCTGGAACTCGACACTCTGAATTTCGACCTGCGCCAGACCTACCGCGCCCAGGCCGAAGCACGCATCGCCCGTTGGGAATTGCTCGCGCAGAAGCTGCGCGTGCTGTTGATGCCATTGAGCACCCAGAGCGAAATGGTCGAACAGATGCGCGAATTCCTTAACCCGCAACGTCCGGGGAAAGGTCGATGAACGGCCTCGAACAACTGCAACCACTGATCTCCCCGCCACCGATTGCCTTCTGGCCGCCGGCGCCGGGCTGGTGGCTGCTGCTTTTACTGTTGCCGGTAATCGGTATCGTGACCTGGCGGCTGCGACGTTTCATTCCGATCAAGAAAAAACCGGTCGTGCGCGCCGAACTGCCGCTCGATCCGGTGCGTATCGCCGCACTCGCCGAACTGGCGCAGATGCCCAAACCCTACGACGGCGCCCCGGCCGGGGCCTGGCTGCAGCAGCTCAACGGCCTGCTCAAACGCCTGTGCCGCAACCACTATCCTACAGCCAGAGCCACACACTCAACGGCCGTAAATGGCTGGCGTTTCTCGACAACCGTTGCCCCGCCGCCGGCCTGACCCGCTGGATGGTGCTCGTCGAAGGCGCCTACAAACCCGAGTGCAAACTCGATGACAAAGCCATCGCCGGCCTGACCCAGGCGGTCGAGACCTGGATTCGCAAACATGTTTGAGTTCGCCTGGCCGTGGATATTTTTGCTGTTGCCGCTGCCGTGGCTGATGCGCCTTGTGCTGCCGGTGGCCGACAGCGGCGAGCCGGCGCTCAAAGTGAGCTTCCTGGGCGACCTGGAAGGCCTCGCTCGCCGTCGCGCCCGGGCCAATCTGCCAGCGTGGCGCCAGCAGGCACCGTTCATGTTGCTGTGGTTGTTTCTGCTGATCGCCGCCGCCCGTCCGCAATGGCTCGGCGAACCGCTGCCGATTGCCGCCAGCGGTCGTGATCTGCTGGTGGCAGTGGACGTGTCCGGCTCGATGGATTTCCCGGACATGCAATGGAACGACGAAGACGTCAGTCGCCTGTCGCTGGTTCAGCATTTGCTCGGTGATTTTCTGGAAAGCCGCGACGGCGACCGGGTCGGTCTGATCCTGTTCGGCAGCCAGGCCTACCTGCAAGCGCCGCTGACATTTGACCGGCGCACCGTTCGGGTCTGGCTTGATGAAGCGCGGATCGGCATTGCCGGCAAGAACACCGCGATTGGCGACGCCATCGGCCTGGCCCTCAAGCGCCTGCGCATGCGTCCGGCCCAGAGCCGGGTGCTGATTCTGGTCACCGACGGCGCGAACAATGGCGGCGAAATCGACCCGCTGACCGCCGCCAAACTGGCCGCCAGCGAAGGCGTGAAAATCTACCCGATCGGCATCGGCGCCGACCCTGAAGAAAGCGGCGCCACGGCACTGCTCGGCACCAATCCGACCCTTGATCTCGACGAACCGGCGCTCAAGGCCATCGCCGACGTTACTGGCGGCCGCTATTTCCGCGCCCGCGATGGCAAGGAACTGCAAGCGATCAAAGACACCCTCGACCAGCTCGAGCCCGTGACCCAACAGCCGACCCAGGCCCGTCCGACACAGGCGTTGTATCAGTGGCCACTGGCATTCGCGCTGCTGTTGAGCATTCTGCTGGTTGCCCGCGTACTGTGGCCCGACAACCTGCTGCAGCGTTTTTTCACCAAGGAGTTGTATCTGCAAAGCCCCTTGCCTGACTGGCGCGACCGCCTCAAACGCCTGCGTTTGCGGAGGCGCCGATGATCGCCCTGTGGCCGCACTGGTTCCGCCCCTGGTGGCTGTTGCTGCTGCCGGTGCTCGGCTGGCTGATCTGGCAGCTCTGGCACCGGCAGAAACGCGCCGGTCGCTGGCAAATGATTCTGCCGCCGGCCTTCCACGCCACGCTGCTCAGTGGCGGCAGCGGTCGCGACAGCAAGTTGCCGTGGGTCGCCCTGAGCGTGGCCTGGCTGCTGACGATTCTGGCGTTGCTCGGGCCAAGCTGGGAACGGGTCGAACAGACCAGCCAGAAACCCGCCGACCCGTTGGTGGTGGTGCTGGAACTGACCCCGGAAATGCTCGCCACCGACTCGCCGCCAACGCGACTGGAACAGGCCCGGCGCAAGCTGTTCGACCTGTTGCAGGTGCGCAGCGATGCGCAGACCGCCATCGTCGTTTACGCCGGCAGCGCCCATACGCTGGTGCCGTTGTCGGATGACCTGGCGACCAGTCGCAATCTGCTCGACGCGCTCAAGCCTTCGCTGATGCCGGAAAGCGGCCACCGCGCCGATCTGGCGGTGAGCAAGGCATTGGCGCTGCTCAAGCAGGGTGCGTTGGGTCAGGGGCGGATTCTGCTGATTGGTTCTTCGCTTTCCGAAGAAGAACGCCAAGGCATTCGTCATGCGCTGAGCGGCCAATCGGCGCAGTTGTTGATGCTCGGTGTCGGCACCGCCGAGGGCGCGCCGATTGCTCAGGAGGACGGCAGTTTCCTCAAGGACGCTCAGGGCGCGATCCGCGTACCGCAACTCGACAGCCCTGGCCTTGGCGCGTTCCTCAACGCGGTCGGCGGCGAGTACCGCAGCGCACGCCTGGATGAATCCGATCTGGGCGACCTCGGCCTGCTCGACGGCCCGCGCAGCCTGCGCAGCGATGGCCAGACCGTGCGTCTCGACACCTGGGCCGATCAGGGTTACTGGCTGCTGTTGCCACTGCTGTTCCTCGCCGCGTGCGCCGGGCGGCGTGGCTGGCTGTTCTGCCTGCCGTTGCTGCTGGCATTGCCGCAACCGAGCTACGCTTTCGACTTCGAAGACCTGTGGCTGCGCCCCGATCAACAAGGCCTGCATCTGCTCAAACAGAAGCGTCCGGCCGAGGCAGCTAAGCATTTCGAAGATCCGCAATGGCAAGGGGTGGCGTTGTACGAAGCCGGCGACTACAGTGGCGCCGCTCAGCGTTTCGCCGAGGGCAATGACGCCCACGCCCACTACAATCGTGGCAACGCACTGGCCAAAAGCGGCGAGCTGGAAGCGGCGCTGGACGCCTATGAACAGGCTCTGGAACGTCAGCCGGATCTGCGTCCGGCGCTGACCAACAAGGCGCTGGTGGAAAACCTGCTGAAACAGAAAAACGCCCCGCCGCCGGCCGAACCGCAAGACAAACCGGCGCAGCCAAACCTACCGGGCGACGAACCACCGCCACCGACCGCTCTGCCGCCAGCGGTCAAGAGCGAAACCCACAGCGAGCCGCAAACCGGTGAGTCCGCCAGTGAGCCGCCGCCGACTACCCCGCCGCTACCGGGCGCCAACGAGTTGCCGGACAGCGAACCGGGCGAGGAACAGAACACACCGCCGCTGCTGCGCCCCAATGAGGACAACCTCGAAGGCGAACAACAGCAGGCGCTGGAACAATGGCTGGGCAAGATCCCGGATGATCCGGGCGAACTGCTGCGACGCAAATTCTGGTACGAACAGCAACAACATCAGGATCAGGAAAACATTCGATGACCCGTTTCACCGCTCTCTTGCTGCCCCTGCTGATCTGCACGGCCTCCGCCCAGGCGGCCGAGCTGACGGCCAGTGTGGATCGCAGTCGCCTGAACTCCGGCGAGACGGTGGAACTCACCCTCGAATCCAACGATGTCACGCAGTTCGGCAAGCCTGATCTGACCCCGCTCGAACCGCTGTTCGAGGTGCGCGGCACGCGCCAGGTCAACCAATTGAACACGCTCAACGGTGACAACCGCGCCACCACGCGCTGGATCATCACGTTGCTGCCCAAGGAGAACGGCAGCGTTGAAATCCCGCCGCTGAAACTGGGCGACGTCGAGAGCCAGCCGATCACCGTGCAAGTGATCGAGAGCGACACCCGCGAAGAGAAGAACGCCCGCGAACCGGTGTTCATCGAGGCCAGTCTCGACCAGACCAGCGTCTACGTGCAGGCTCAGGCCATCCTGACGTTGCGCATCTACCATTCGGTGTCGCTGTACGACGACAGCAGCCTGACACCGTTGCAGATCGCCGACGCGCGCATCGAGCAACTGGGCGACATGCGCACCTACGAAAAAGACATCAACGGTGTGCGCCACGGCGTGATCGAGATGCGCTATGCGATCTATCCGCAGCACAGTGGATTGCTGAGCATCGCCCCGCAAACGTTCAGCGCCACACTGGTCGATAACCAGCCCTCGCAGGACGCCACGACGCAGGGGCCGAAGCCGGGCAAACTGATGCACATCAGCTCCGCCGCGACTTCGCTGACGGTCAAACCCAAACCGATGACCTACCCCAGCGATGCGCCGTGGCTGCCGGCCCGCAGCCTGAGCCTGAGCGAAAGCTGGAACCCGGAGCCGGAGCACACCCAGGTCGGCGACTCCCTGACCCGCAGCCTGACCCTCAAGGTCGAAGGCCTGGCCAGCTCGCAACTGCCCGCCCTGCCCGCCACCGAAGCCAACGGCCTGCGCCGCTACCCGGATCAACCGGTGCTGAACAACCAGAGCAGCGACCGCGGCCTGATCGGCAGCCGTGAAGAACGCGAAGCACTGGTGCCGAGTCGCAGCGGCTCGATCGAACTGCCAACGGTGGACGTGGTCTGGTGGAACACCTTCGAAGATCACCTGGAACACACCAGCCTGCCGGCGCGCACCCTGCAGGTGGCGAACAACCCGAGCCTGCAAGTCGACACCCCGGCGGGCAACGCACTACCGCTCAGCGCGGCCGACAGCGAAGCCTTGTGGTGGTGGAAACTCAGCACGTTCGTTCTCGCCTGCACCACCCTGCTCGGCTTCGGCCTCTGGTGGCGTGCCCGTTGGCAACCGGCGATCCTGCGCGCCGCACAAACCGGCCCGAGCCCCCGCACCCTGCTCGACGACATCAAACGCGCCAGCCAGGCCAACGACCCCCACGCCACCCGCCAGGCCCTCGACGCCTGGGCTCGCCAACAACCGGAAACCTTGGCGGACATGGCGGCGCGGTTTGTGCCGTTGTCGGATGCGCTCGATGGTTTGAACGGCGCGTTGTACAGCGAGACCGGGCAGCATTGGCAGGGTGAGGATTTGTGGCGGGCGATTAGGACGATTCCGACGGCGGAACGGGTGCAGGATCCAGTTGGGGATAGTGGGTTGCCGCCGCTTTATCCGAAGTAGGATCGTCCCCGGGCGTCGATCAGTCGGCACCTGTCTTTGAAATACCAAACGCCCGATGCGATGCATCGGGCGTTGGGGTGAAACAGGTGTAAACCTATTTCAGGACTAGAAAAATCAACGAACGAAAAGTGTACGTTGCGTTGACCGGTTGAGCCCGCCGTCCCCTTTCTTTCCTTTCTTTTTTTCCAACACTTTCTGCCCTTTCTTGACCTAGACCGCCATTAGCTTTTACTCAGGGGGCTAAAATCATCAATAGACATATTTTTACTTTTCAATAAAGACACGACAAACTCCGAATCGAAAGTCATAAAAAACTCCAGGGCATCATAAATTTTCCAACGATGCACCTCTGGATGATCAATTATCGACAGAAGATACTGCTTTAGTGGCGCCAAGTATTCGATATAGTTTTCACGCCTAACAAAGCGAAGCATTTCGGAAATCTCGAAAGGCCTCACTCCGGCTAACGCAACAATCTTCAGAAGGAGATCGCAAACCTGTACCCTTGCGACTTCTTTCCCTTCTTTATCAGCGACATTTGCAAAGTACATTGTCACCGCCATTAATATATGGCGATAGGTATCATCATAACCATGTAACCGGTGAACATATAGCCCTTCAAAAACTTCAGATTTATTCATAAATTTTTCTAAGGCAACCAGGCCTTCACGAGCGCCCCAGCTCGTTAACAGCTTTGCAGCATAAAATCGTACTAATTCATCATTCGATTCACGAAGTAGCTCCTTCACAGAGTCGAGTCTATCCTGTGGAATATCCTCAACATCCAGATCTCCTGCTTCTGCGGCATAGTCTGCATTTTCTGGAATACCATTGAGTAATTCATAGATTCTCGGATCCATTATTAAACCTCCTACTTCACAATTTTAATATAGTCGGCCGGTACACAACCTTTGATCAAGCATTCACCGTCTCGTTTGGCATTCGACAGGTCTTCCTCTGCACGCCCCAAGGAGATCTCGTTTTTCGTTGAAGGGTTGTTCGTGTACTTCACCCGTGCTTCATCCACCTTAGACTGAAGCTCTTCGGTAACTTTTCGATTATCCAGGTATTTGGTATCTGGCAATACTCCGGAATCAATATCCTGTTGCAAGCGCTTTACGTCGATCTCAATTTTACTGGAGCCATAGTCTTTCGGATTCGAGGCAGCGCTTGGATCAAGTCAAAAGGGGACAAGTCAAAAGGGGACAGATTTATTCAATCACCTGTATAACTACCTTCGTCAGAACTTATCCATTAACAAACTCTTTCACACGAGAAAAGTTCTTATAGATCCATCGAACCGTCAAAAACATCGTCAATGGCAACCCCACACACTTGAATAACACGCTGAAGTTAGGTTCGAAAAATAGATAAGACACCGCCATCGTCAATGAAACGACCCCAAGAGAGATCATGAAAAACACCACAAATGCAAACAAGACAACACACGCACTTAAAATCAGTCGAACAACTATGTTGTTATTCACCACCATTCAGCTCCTTTTAGAAATCTGTCCACTTTTCCTTTGGCTAATGACTAGTCTTCTTGCTTTTCCCGTTTGCGCTCAATATCCAATGTTTTTGAACACCAAAGGGGACAGATTTATTTAATAAAATAAATCTGTCCCCTTTTAGCATTTACTACTCCGGCACCTATATTTTCTCCGAAATAATTTCCAACTCACCCCACAGATGGGACAGACCAATACTGCTCATATAAGTCATGTAATCCACAAATCCGGGAAATTTTATTTCGTCGATCGAAAACCACGTCGCTTCGCACTCAGGGCAAATAAAAATAATCGACTTATTCGCTTTTATCATCGCTTTGATAACGTCGTCCTGCTGACATCTTGGGCAAATCATATACATCTCTCAAAATACAGCTTGAGCATTCCCCCCAAACAGTTCGACCGTTGGCTTTATTGTAGGGGCTGCTCCTTTTGCACCACCTACTCAGCATTTCTTATTGCTATACATCCAAATACGGGGCGTTGATCAATATTAACTCCACCTCATCAGAGGCCCTTTTTTCCACTCATCACTGATCCGCCCAAGAATTGATACATACTGTGAAAAAAGCAGCCTCCGCGAGTCGACACCAACAATTCTATTAGCCAATTCGTAGTCTGAAGCCAATTTAAAGGCCACACCACTAATTATCCAATACAGCAACTCATCCAAAGAGCTTGTGCGTCTTCTGTATATTTCAAAACCCCTCTCAGAGCATACATAATTAAATTCGTCCGATTTAACCTCCACATGGGGGCTTCCATCTTCTGGCGAACTGCTTTTAACAATCAAAAGAGACCTTGGAGCACCAATTCGCTCACCCAGCGAGTAAATGGCCTTTTGTATTTCTTCAATGACTGAGCTCATATTAATTAGTTCTCCTCAGGTAACCTTCTTTCACTAATCGATCAACATTAAACCTTTCAGAAAGGTCAGGTAAAATTTGAGTCCCGCCTCCAGGTTGACCAAATGCAGGAGCAATCTTCCCCTGAACGACCGGCAATGGCTTGAGCACCTCATACTGATAGTATCCTCCGGCTCTTGAGCCAGGCGCCAATGCTCTTTGATCATACGGAACACCTTGAGGGGATAAGAAGGAACCTTCAGGGCCACCATAGCGGTCCAATTTAGTACCAACTGGCAATGTATTCTTAATAGGACTGCCAGAGAAACCTAATTCTTTCGGCCAATCCCAACTACCGTCAGCTTTCTTAAACTGGTCGTAATAAGAAAACCCTCCTGCTTCGTTATCAGCAATGGCGCCGGTCGATGCTTGAGTTTTTGGTGGAGTTACTTTTGCACCATCAGTTATCGAACCACCCTTCGTATCAACCCATTTCCCCCCAATCCACTCAACAGCTCTCCCACCAACATAAGCGGTGATAAGCCCTGTGGCCGCATCGAAAGCCATACCGCCCAACTCTTGGGCGGAGGCGGTTCCAACTTTATCAAACTCCCTTTCCAGGGTATGCGAAGGGATCGGGCTGGTAATCCAGTCCTTGAACCCGAGTGCTAACCCGCCAATACCACCTGCGATAGCACCCAAGGTGTCGAAAGGTGACGAAACGGCATTCCAGAACGATTTTGCATCGTTAACCACACCTCCTGGCCATTCAACAACCTTATTCTGGACCACTGTCCATCCTTCTCTGGCCAGAAATCCGGGGTCCATCGATGGAGGGTAAACACTTGTAAGTTCTTTTGGGTCAACGCCTGCAAAGTAACTGGCCTTGGCGGCGTTGTATTCCTCTTGGGTCCATCCTTCCTGTAGTGCCTGCAGCTGAATCTTGCGCCCAAACTCCTCCATATCCCGCTGTCTTTCGCCATCCAATGCGGCTACCGCCCGGGTGATATTGTCCCGACACGCTTGAGCCCCATCTCCCGAACCGCAAGCCGCTCGAGCGTTATCCGCTTGTACAACTTCTCTGTGTAGCAGCCAGTTGTACTGCGTAGCGTTCCTCGCGATTTCGGCTCCCTGCTGAAGATTCCCACCTACTGCCGCGGCGGCAAGCAACCCGGTTAGTTGCGACATCATCAAGTGCAACTGATCATTGCCATTAGCAAAGTTAACCAGTTGATTTGTCAACGCTTCATTCAGGCCTGCGGCTGCCGCGCCAGTGGCAAAATCACCGCCGGTTGCCTTCGAGAGCAAGCCCCCCATCAGCGCATGCGCGACAGTTTTCTCAAGACTGCCCTCTGGAAACTTGATGGTGTCGCCAACCCAATTGAAACCCGTCGCCATGGCGACGCTACCCGCCTGCCCCATCAATGCCGCGCTAAAACTGTCACCGAAATTGCCACCCCCAATGGCGGTAGAAATGCCACTGGTGATGATGGCCCGGCCAGTCGTCCGGATAGCGACGTCGGTAAAGTTGCTGCTTGTCAGGACATTTGCAGTTTTGCTGGTTCCACCCGCAAACCAGTTTGAGTCCGCATAGTTCAGCACGCCTGCGGTAAACCCGGCGATGGCCGCGCTCTTGAGGCTGTCAGCGCTGAAGGTGTCCTTTAAAGCAGCGCCCAGATTGCCCTTGTTGCTGATGGTGCTGGTCACTGCGGTGGTGGCCAAAGAGGTGGCAATTGCGCCGCCGAAGCCACCACTGGTCAATGCCAATCCTCCAGGCCCCATGACAAACGACATCATGATCGCGATGGCTATTTGTGCTGCCGGGCCCACACCAGAGTTGTCATATTTGAACGACTCGTGGATTTCCTTGACGCGTCGCCAATCGACGTCTCCACGAGACTCGGCATCTTTCAGCCAGGCCAACTGCGGATCTGCCTTGACCATCGCGTCGATGGTCTGGCTGACGGACTCCTGGTTGACGTCCTTGATATCGATCTTCAGCCCATCAACGGCTTTGATCACCACGTTGCCCTTGGCAATCATCTGGGTCTGACGCAGGGTCTCGTCGGTATTGCCTCGACCTTTGGAAGATACCCACGCTGCGCTGTTGTTGGTCTTGGTATGGCTTTCGTCATGAAAGTCCTTGACCCCTTCAAACGTGATCGCGCCACCACTGTCCAGCGTGATGTTGTTTCCGCTTTCCAGTTTGGCAACCTGATAAAGCTGATCGCCCTTGCTGGACAGCGTCAAATCACCGCCCGCCTTGATTTCAGAGCCGACATGCTTGATGTCGGTCACCTCATCGCGCTTCAACTTGAGCTTGCCGAAACTGCCCTTTTTCTTCTTGTCGTAGAGCGAGTAATCGGAATCCTGCGCAGCAAGAATATCGAGGTTCTCACCCGCAACCAGATAGGCCTCGTCGCCGGCAGTGATACGGCTGGAAATCACACTGAGGTCTTTACCCGCATCCAGTCTGACGTCGCCGCCTGCCGAAATGCCGGACATGACCTGGCTGACATGGTCCTCCTGAACGGTGAGTTTCTTGCTCTTGGACAGGGAGTGGGTTTCATCCGCCGCAGACGTGATGACCACGTCTCCGGTTGCCTTGATCGCAACATCACGCTTGGCATCGATCTGACTGGCGATGACGTTGATATCGCGCTTGGCGTCAGCCTTGAAGTCACGACCAGCGTCGATTTCCGCACCCAGCTGGGTGATGTCACTGCTGTTGTGCCTGGCGTCTTGGTAAACGCTGTTGGTGACCTGAGCGGATGAGACGTTGATGTCACGCCCGGCATTCACGACCATGTCCTGGCCGCTTTTCATCACGCCACCGGCGATGTTGATGTCTTTGGCCGCTTTGACGGTCAGGTCATTGGCCGCTTCGATCCTTGCCGCGTTGTCGGCGTAGTCATGATGCTGGGTGCCAAACCGGGTGCTGTTGTCGGAGGAAGTGATTGTCCGCTCGTTGACCACATCGCCTTTGAGCGTGGTCAGGTTCACATCGCGCCCGGTGATGATGCCGCCGGACTTGTTGATGATGTCGTTGGTCGCCAGCAGATTCAGGCGGTTACCCGCCTCGATCAGGCCGCTGTTGACGATGTCCTTGCCCGCCGTCGCCGACAGATTATTCGTCGCCTTCAACGTCCCAACGTTGTCCAGATTGCCGCCGGCAATCAGCGTCACATCGTTACCGGCAATCAGCGCGCCGGTCGGGCCAAGACGGCCGTTGGCCTGGGCCAGGTACAGCACCGGCACCAGCACTTTTTCGCCGTTCACTTCGTGCTCTTCGAGCCAGACAATGTCGTGGGTCAGCGCCGCCACTTGTTCGGCCGTGAGGCCCACGCCCATCGACAGGTTGAGGGCGTCCTTGCTGGCGATGGCGTTGTCCATCAGGTAGCGGAACATGTCCTCGTTGTTGCTTCGGCCATCGATGAAGGCCTGGCCGGTGCGCGCGGTCACGGCTTGCTGTACCAGACGCTGCTCGAAGAGGCCGTCACCGAGGCGCTTGGCGCTCTGATCCGGGTCGTAACCGAGTTTGCCGAGCAGGTAGTCCGAACTCATGAAGGACTTGAGGTTGGTCAGTGCCGGGTTCGTTTCAATCAGGTATTTGTGCGCGTTGGACGGTGCCTTCGTGTCCGGCAGTCCGGCGACGCGTGTCACCGGACGGGTGTCGATCGACTCTCTGGCATCATTGCCGCGGTCTTTCATGCCGGGACCGGCCGACTTTACCGGCACGTTGACATCGACCGTACTGGCCACCGCCGTGACCACGCTCGGGGACCGATGGAATGTGTCAACCGCGCGAGTGCTATCGGAGACTGCGGGCGGTGCATCAATGAAAAGATTACGCGGGCCGCCACTGCTTCCAGCCACGACATGCCCCTCGGTAGCGACAACCTGCCCCCCCATCGTCCAGGTCGGTGCCGGGCCGGTTGTGCCAACGGGTGCGGTGTCAGCCGCGCCCTGACCGCTCAGACGGAACAGACCGTTTTCCCCGGTTGGCAGGGAGAAGCCTGGCAGGCTGAGCGGATTGACCTGTTGCTGCGCGACATCGGGCGGCAGTTGGCTGTTGATCCGGATGACGGTGGTACCCGAGTTGCCAACGTTGGTGTTACCCACCTTGTTGGTGCCACCGGTTGAACCGTAATCCTGATGGATCACACTGTTTTGCAGGTCTTTTGTGGCGGTGATCGATACGTTGCCGCCAGCCTGGATGACCGCATTGCGACCTGCTGTGGGGCTGGTGCCGTCTCGGGCCACTTCTTTGTCGGATGTCAGCGTGAAACCGTCTAGCCGGGTCGGCATCTGTACAAGGTTATTGGGGTCGTACTGAGACTGCAGGCTGGTATTGCCCCACCGATAGCCGGACAGGGTGAGGTCGCCGACCGACTTGTTCGTCACCGAGTCCTTGATCGTGATGACGTAGGTCGTACCGCCGTCATGACCGGGTTCCCGACCGGTGGTGGACGTCACGACACCCTGGGCAAAATTCCCGGTGCCATCGATGTAGTAAACGTTAGGGAAATCAGGGTTGTTGCGCTGGTTGTATGCCACCACCTCAGGCATGAAGGTATTGAACGACCCCGAGTCGATGGCGCCAGTACGGTAGATGCGGGTCCGCTCGATGCTGCCGCTGACCGCGCCGACGTTCCTCATGTTGTTGGCATTGATGGTGATGTTGCCCGACGCGCTGAGCGTACTTTTGCTATTGAGGAACTCACCACCGTTGAAGACGAAATCACCACCGGCTGTCACCAAGGAAGACGCCGTGGTGTCGTTGTCCTGCCCGCCCTCGAAGACTTCATGGGCAATCAGATTGACGTCATAGGTACCACCCGAGCAATCACCACACTGAACGCCAATGAAACCGGTAACCAACTTGCGATTTAGGGCAAAGCTCTGGGTGCCGTCATCGCCGGAAGTGCGGTTGGCGAAGTTCGCCGCGTCGATCTTAAAGGTCTTGCCACTCTCCATCGATCCCGAAAGGTTTGAGACCTGACTGGCCTGCGCAGTGCCATAACCCTTGATGGCCACGTTGCCCAGGCCATAGAAGTCGCCATTCTGGTTGGTCAGATTACCAACACTGAGCGTCATGTCGTTGCCGCTGAAAATCAGGCCACGATCATTGAGCAATGACGGCGTGTTGATGGTCAGGTTTTGCGCTGCGCCCAAAGTGCCGTAGTTGACAACGCTGCCGGCGTTCACGGTCAGGTCTTCACTGGAGGTGATGCGCCCGGAGTTGACGAGTGCCGCGCCCACGTTGATCGTCGAGGTTGTGCCGGCGGCGATGCTGCCGGCCGCACCGACACTCAGCTGGGCTGCGCTGAAATTGATCCCCCGCTGGCTCGACATTCGACCGTTGCCGCCGTAGGCCCCGGTCAGTTGCATGTCGATGAAACCATCACTGGCGATCAGGCCTTCGTTGGTCCAGTTGCCGCCACGCACCTGTAACAGCTCCGACGCCAGCAGCTTGCCGCTTGCGGTCTGGCTGAACTGGCGGACGTTCACGTTCAATCGCCCGGCCTGAATCACGCTGGAGTTGTTCCAGGTGTCGGCCGTCAGATCCAGCAGGCCGCCGGTGGTAATGCTGCCGCCGGCGCCGATGACGTTGGCCGTGGAGAGATCGAACTTGCCGCGACCGACGTGGTTGAGCTGCCCGCCACCGTTGAGGAAGCTGCCGACGGCCAGGGTCATGTCGGTGTTCGCGGTTTCCAGCACACCATTGCGATTGTCGAACTGACCGCCAATCTGGAACTCGGTCTTGCCCGAGTTGCCCAGCGAACGCAGGCGCCCATTCTGGTTGTTGACGCTCGCCGCTTTGACCGTCAATTGGGTATTGCTTTCAATGATCCCCGCGCCATTGCTCAAAGCGCCGCCGAGGCTGAAATCGATGCGTTCGCCGGCGATCTGCCCGGCGCCGTTGTCCAGACTGGCGCCATTGACGCTCACCAGTCCTTTGGCGTAGATCACGCCATTGCGGTTATCGAATGCAGCGGTGGTGATGTTCGCGTCGGTGCCTTGCGCCGAGATGCGCCCACCATTGTTGTCCAGCCCGGCCAGTGCCGACAGTGTCAGGCCCTGAGCCTGAATGACGCCGCCCTGGCGATTGTTGTTCAGGTCGAAGCCATTGCGCAGGACACCGACGGTACGCGCCTCAAGCGCGCCCTTGATGCTGGACAGAATCCCGCCGCGGTTATCGATGCTGGCCGCACCGACCGTCACGTCGCCTTCCTGAGCGATGATTTTTCCGCTCTGGTTATCGAGATCGCCAGTAACGTCGAGCGTCAGGCCGGTCTGGCTCTGGATCGAACCTTTGCCGTTGGCCAGGCTTGCCGCCTTGAGTTGCAGGCTGCCGGTCTGGCTGTAGATCAAGCCGTCGGCATCGTTGCGCACGGCGGTGCTGGCAGTAATCTGCAAGTCATCCTTGGCCGCAATGGTGCCTTTGCTGCCGTTGTCCAGCGAGCCGGTCAGCAGTTGCAGCGAGCCTTGACTGGCGAGTTGGCCGTTGCGGTTGCTCAGATCGCTGACGCCTTTGATCACGACCGGACCGGTGCCCGCCAGTTTGCCGGCGTTGTTGTTCAACAGTCCCGACAGGTTCAGGGTGATCGCGCCGTTGGCCGCGAGTTTGCCCCCGCTGTTATCCAGGCTCGAAGCGTTGGCAGTGAGCGCCTGGAGCGCGTTGATAAAACCGCCTGCGTTGGTCAGTGCAGCGCTGGTGATGTCCAGTGCGGCGCCACTGTCGATCAGGCCGCCCTGATTGTTGTTGAGTGCGCCTTTGAGCGTGAGGGTCTGCCCTGCCGCACTGCTGAGGATGCCTTTGTCGCTGTTGTCGAGGCTGGCGGCATTGACGGTCAGATTGCCTTGCGAAACCAGAGCGCCGTTCCCGCTGTTGAGCAGAGCGCCCTTGAGATCGACCGACACATCGCCGTTGCGGCTTGAGAGCGTGCCGTTGGCGCGGTTGTCCAGACTGTCGCCACTGACGCTCAACTGCTGCCAGCCCGAGAGCAAGCCGTTCTGGTTGGTCAGGGTCGTACCGCTGAGCTTCAGCTTCTCGCCGCTGATGATCTTGCCGGCATTGTTGTTCAATGCCCGGGCGATGACGTCGAAACCCAGGCTGCTGGAGATTTCACCGCCCTGGTTGTTCAGGTCGCGCAAGCGCTTGAGGGTCAACGGCCCCTTGGCCGTCAACAAACCATTGGTGTTGTCGAGGTCGCCATTGGCAAGGTCCACGTTGACGGATTTGTCGCCCAGCAGACGCCCGCCGTTCTGGGTCAGGGAGGTCAAGGTCAGGTCGATGTCGCCGCCGGCAGAGACTTCACCGCCATTGCTGGAGTCCAGCGCTGTCGCCGTCAGCGACAGACTGCCCTGGCTGTTGATCAAGCCTTTGTCGCGGTTGTTCAGGGCCATGGCATTGAGCGTGACGCTGCCGATGCCCTGCAAAACACCGCCCTGGTTGTTCAGGTCGGCGCTGCCAATGCGCAACGCTTGCGCTGCGCTGATCAGACCGTCGTTGTCATTGCGCAGCAAACCGTCTGCAGTCAGGTCAAGATCGGCACGGCTGATCAGGCTGCCACCGCTGTTGTTAAGACTGCCGGCCCGGGTATCGATCGATGCTGCACCGATCATGCCTTTGACGTTGTCCAGAGCCTGGGCGATTCGCAGCGTCAGGCTCTGAGTGCTCAGCAATTTGCCATTGCCGTTGTCCAGATTTTGCGCCGCCACGGTAAAGGCTTCACCGCTGGAAATTTCTCCGCCCTGGTTATTCACGCCATTGAGCTGCTTGAGCAGCAGCGTACCGGGGGCATTGATCAAACCATTCTGGTTATTAAGCTGGCCATTGTTCATGTCCAGGCTCAGGCGAGTGTTGCTGAACAGCTTGCCGCCCTGTTGCTCTAGCCCCGTGACCGACGCCGTCAAAGCGCCCTGGCTGCCAATCTGCCCGCCATCGCGGTTGGTGACCTTCCCCGCGACGAGGTTCAGGGTATCGGCGCTGCTGAGCTTGCCGGTGCTGTTGTCGTAGTCGCCAGTGGTGACGCTGGCCGCGCCCTTGGCGCTGAGTATGCCTGCCTGGCGGTTGTCGAGGCGGGTGCTGTCGAGCACCAGCGCCCCATCGGTGACCACCGCACCGCCCTGGTTATCAACGCTGCCGCGACTCTCGATTGTCAGGTCCGCCGCGCTGGAAAGGCTGCCTTTCATGTTGGTCAGTTGCGAGGTATTGACCGTCAGGGCGCTTTCGCTACTGACCTTGCCCTGGCTGTTGTCGAATGCGCCGCTCAGCGTCAGAGCCATGGCCTGCTGACTGAGCAGCTCGCCACCACTGTTGTCCAGTGAGTCGCCGTGCAGGTCGAGCGAAGTGCCGGCACTGATCAGGCCCTTGTTGCGGTTAATCAATTGCTCGACGGTGAGCGTTAGCGACTGGGCGGTGAAGATCTTGCCGGCGTCACTGTTGTCGAGTTTTTTGCCGGTCACCTGCAGATCGCTATTGGTGCTGATTTCACCGCCGCGGTTATCCAGATCCCAAACGTTAAGAGTCATGGTTCTGGTCGAGCCGAGCAGTCCGCCCTGACGGTTGTCGAGCAGGTCGGCATCGAGTTTGAGGACGCCGGTGGCGATCAACTGGCCGTCCTGGTTATCGAGCTTTTTCGCCTGCACGGTGGCATCCGACTTGCCGGCGATGCTGCCGCCACGGTTGTCCAGCGTCTGCGCCGTCAGTTCGAGTTTGCCGTCGGCAATCACCGTACCAAGCTGGTTATCCAGGGTGTTGTCGGTCGTCAGCGTCAGCGGGCCACGGCTGCTGATCAAGCCTTCCTGGTTGTCGAGGCTGGCGCTGTGACTGTCCAGCGATGTACCGGAAATAACGCCTTTGGCGTTGTTCAGCGCCTGCGCAATACGCACGGTCAGACCCTGCTGGCTCAGCAATTTACCGTTGCTGTTGTCCAGGTCATGTGCGGTCAGTGCGAAGGCTTGCTGGCTGGAGATTTCGCCGCCCTGGTTGTTCACCCCATTGAGTTGCTTGAGCAGCAATTCGCCGGGCGCATTGATCAAACCGTTCTGGTTGTTCAACTGGCCGTTGTTCAAATCAAGACTCAGGCTGGTCTTGCTGAACAGTTCACCGCCCTGCTGATCGAGGCCGGTGACCGACATGGTCATGGCTTGCTGACTGGCGATGCGGCCTGCAGCGTTGTTGACCTGCCCCGCCGTGAAGTCCAGAGTTCCACCACTGATCAGTCGCCCGCCCTGACTGTTGTCGACATCACCGCTGTCGATCCGACTTTTGTCCTTGCCGGAGATCAGACCTTTCTGACTATTGTCGAGACTGGCGCTCTTGAGTTTCAGAGTGCTGTCGGTGCTGATGGAGCCACCCTGATTGAGCAGCGCGCCAAGACTGGTCAACGCCAGGGCACCGGCGCTGGTCAGGTTGCCGGCATTGTTATCGACACGGCCGGCATTGAGGGTCAACGTGCCTTCGCTGCTGATGAGCCCCTGGCCGTTGAGCAGTGCATCGTCCAGTGTGATGACCAGGCCTTTAAAGCTATCGAACGAGCCACCCGTGTTATCCAGCGTGCTGCCGGTCAGTTTCGTCGCACCACTGGCGACGATCATGCCTTTGTTCTGGTTGATCAATCGGGTAACAGCAAGCTCCAGATCGCTGGCCGCGAGAATCTTGCCTCCGTCGCTGTTGTCCAGACGCTGGCCCTTGATGTTGAGCAACAGGTTGCCAGATAGCTCGCCCGCTCGGTTATCGATGTCATCGACCGCGAGAGTCAGCGCTTTTTTGGTGCCGATCAGCCCGCCGTTACGGTTGTCGAGTGTGGTGCCGGTCAGGCTCAGATTGCCCTGTGCGACCAGTGCGCCGCCCTGCTGTTGCAGCAGACCGATGGTCGCGGTCAAGTCGCCCTGGCTGGAGATTCGCCCTTTGGCGTTCTGCACCTCGCCGGCCTTGATACCGACAGCGCCGACAGCGCTGACCAGGCCATTGCTGTTGTCCAGTCGCGTGCCCGCGTAGGTAACGCCGGCCTTGCCGATGATCAGGCCGTTGTCGCGGTTATCCAGTCGATCAACATTCAGCGTCAGTTGTCCGTCGCCTTGCAGCGCGCCGCCACGGTTGTCTGCCGAATCACTTCGCAAGGCCAGTGTGCCTTTGCCGATGACCTTGCCGTCGCGATTGTCGAGATGACCGGCCCGCGCATCGATGGCGCCTCTGGCAGTGATTTCGCCCTTGTTGCGGTTGTCGAGCAGACCACTGACCCGCACTACAAGACCGCCATCGCTGACCACGACCCCGGCGTCCCGGTTATCGAGGCTGCCGGCCCTGAGATCGAGAGCAACGCCGGAACCGAGCATGCCGTCGCGATTGTCCAGCGCTGCACTGAGATCAATGTTGAGCCCCAGATCACCCAGAATCTGGCCGCCGAAGTTGTTGACCGACGTCCCGTTGAGTCGAGTGATACCGGAACTCGAAATCTGACCGTTGCTGTTGTTCAACTGACCGATCGTGGCCGTCAGGCTGCCCTTTGCGTCGATCAAGCCTTGGCTGTTGTGCACTTGATTGGCGGTCACGTTCAGCGCGCCTTTGCTCAGCACACGCCCGTCATTCTGGTTGTCCAGTGTCCCTGCAACGATGCTTGCGATCTGCGCAGCACTCAGCGTGCCGCCCTGGTTACTCAGCACCTGCGCGGCATTCACCGCCAGATTGCGGCTCGCCACCAGGCTCTTGCCACGGTTGTCGATGTTTTGCGCACTCAGGCTCAGATCGCCATTGGCATTACGACCGCCGTCAGCGTTGACCCCGGCTTCAATGGCGCCGGCATTGGTCAATTGACCGCCCGCACTGAGGCTGATGCTGTCCCGCGCCGCGAGGGTCTGCCGGTTGGTCAGGTCGCCTTGGGTTTGTGCATTCAACGAAGTGCCGGCGTAGACCGCCGAGCGCGTCTCCAGGCTGGCGGCCTTGACGTTGACCGCGCCGGTGGCGGAGGTCTCGGCCAGGCTGAGCTGGCCGTTGGCGTCGAGCTGAATGTCACCGCCGCTAGCAATCAGTTTGCCGTCGAGTTTCACCCCGACCCCGGCCTCGGTGCCGACCAGTTTGATCGCACCGGCGTACATCCCGCCCAGCGCCGAAGAGTCGATGGCCAGTTGCGGTTTGGCGCTGCCGTCGTCGGCGCGGGCCGTGGCGTTGAGGTTGTCGGCGTTGACGTCGTTGCGCCCGGCAACGATGGTCAGGTTTTTCGCCTGGATCTCGGCGTTGATCTTCGCGCTGCGGGTGATGATTTCGAAGCGGTCGACGTTGGTTGCGTTGAGCCCGGCGCCCTCAATGGCGACGCTGCCCTGATCGACCTGGAAACGGTCCAGCCGACCGCTGCCATCCAGCACCGGTTTGCCGGTGGTGAGGGTGACGCGGGGCGTGTTGATGAAACCGCAACCGTTGCAACTGATGCCGTACGGGTTGGCGACGATCACCCGTGCCGACTGCCCCGCCACTTCGGTGTAACCGCGCAACTGGCTCGGGCTGCCGCCGATGACTTCGTTGAGGATCGCCTGTGCCGAACCACTGTTTTTCAGGTGCGGGTTGTCAATGATGTAGCCGCCCAGTTGGGTGGACGAAGCCTGGTTGGAGCCGTTGTTGAGGATGACGCCCTGCGCGCTGACGTTGTACTCATGGAACTGGTTGTGCGACAGCCCGCTGCCGTTGGGCGTGGCGATGTTGATGATCTGCACGCCGTTGCCGGCGCGATCAAGGGTGGTGCCGGGGTTGGCCACCACAATGCCGTCGGCCTGGGCCCACATCGGTTGCCAGAACATGACGTTGGCCAGCAGAAAAGCGATCCCGCGCTTGGGCATGCCCAGAAAGGTATCGCGGCGTTTTACGGCCGCAGATGGCAGGCGAGCGAGGAAGGCGTACTGGCGAACGTCCATGTTGAAGTCTCTATGCAACAAACATAAATGAGCAGGCAGACCGCAGGCGCAGCACTTCCCGACGGGCATTCACACGACGCCGGTCGACCGAGAAGTGGGTAAGAGGAAAAATTGCCGGGGCAACCTGGATATAGGATCGGTCACGGAGCAGGCCGCGACACATCTGCCAGCTCCCTCATAGCAGCACACTGATGTCACAATAGTGGCGCGATATTAGATGGCCACTATTTTGGCGTCAATAAATGTATGAATGGGTGCAGCGTTGCCGACGAACGGTAGCAATACAGTCATACCTTTCTGACGATGGTTTCTAAATTCCCCTTCCGGCCCGCCTCTCGCAATAATCTGTAAACTCTCCCCTCTTTCGCCGCCCTCTCATCCCGGCGGCCATCACCTCTTTATATTGCGGAGTCAGCCTTGCGTCTGTTTCACACCTCCGACTGGCACCTTGGGCAGAACCTGCACGGCCAGGAGCGCGATTTCGAGCACGCCTGTTTTCTCGAGTGGCTGCTGCGCCAATTGAAGCTGGCGCAGCCGGACGTGCTGCTGATCGCCGGCGACATCTTCGACACGGTCAACCCGCCGGTCAAAGCCCAGGAACGCCTCTACGACTTCATCGTCAGCGCCCACGAACAGCAGCCGTCGCTGACCATCGTGATGATCGCCGGCAACCACGATTCCGGTTCGCGGATCGAACTGCCCGCGCCGTTGATGCGGCGTTTGCGCACCCATGCACTGGGCCGCGTGTTGTGGCTGGATGACGGGCAACTGGATGCGGAACGTCTGCTGCTGCCGCTGCCGAATGCGTCCGGCGAGATCGCCGCGTGGTGCCTGGCGTTGCCGTTCCTACGGCCTGCCGAAGTGACCGGCGCGCATCTGGGCGATAACTATTTGCGCGGCATCGGCCAAGTGCATGAATGGCTGATCGAAGCGGCGAACGCCAAGCGCCAGCCGGGCCAGGCACTGGTCGCCATCAGCCACGCGCACATGGCCGGCGGCTCGGTGTCGGAAGACTCCGAGCGCAGCCTGATTATCGGCAACGCCGAAGCCCTGCCTGCCAGTCTGTTCGGCCCGAGCATCAGCTACGTCGCCCTCGGCCATTTGCACAAGCCGCAGAAGGTCAATGGTGAAGAACGGATTCGCTACAGCGGCTCGCCGATCCCGTTGTCGTTTTCCGAAATCAGTTATCAGCATCAGGTGCTCGACGTCGTTCTGGACGGCGAAACCCTGGTCAGCGTCGAGCCAATGCTGATCCCCCGCTCCGTCAATCTGCAACGCCTCGGCCCTGCGCCACTGGCGGAAATCCTGCTGCAACTGGCGGACCTGCCGAACATCGACCTGCTGGCCGAAACCCAGCGCCAACCGTGGCTGGAAGTGCGCGTGACCCTCGACGAGCCGCAACCGGATCTGCGCCATCAAGTCGAAAGCGCCCTGCAAGGCAAGGCTGTGCGACTGGTGCGGATCGCCGCCGAATACGCCGGTAACCGTGGCGCTGACGGCGCCGAGGACGGCAGCGCGCTGATCGAACTGGACCAGCTCACACCACAGGAATTGTTCAGTCGCGCCTGGCTCGACAACTACGGCAGCGAGGTCGATGAGCAAACCCTCAAGGACTTCGCCGAGCTGCTGCAAGACGTACAGATGGAGGGCGAGCAGCCATGAAGATTCTCGCCATTCGCTTGAAGAACCTCGCCTCGCTGGCCGGCCCGTTCGAGATCGACTTCACCGCCGAACCGCTGGCCAGCGCCGGTCTGTTCGCAATCACCGGCCCGACCGGCGCCGGCAAAAGCACCCTGCTCGATGCACTGTGCCTGGCACTGTTCGGCGCCGTGCCGCGTCTGAACAACACCGGGCGTGACGCCAAGGTGCCGGACGCCGACGGCGAAATCGCCACAGGCGACCCGCGCACCCTGCTGCGTCGCGGCACCGGTGAAGGCTTTGCCGAAGTGGATTTTGTCGGCGTCGATGGCCGTCGCTATCGCGCGCGCTGGGAAGCCAATCGCGCCCGGGAAAAGGCCGGCGGCAAGTTGCAGGCCAGCCGTCAGAGCTTGCGCGACATCGATCAGGATCAACTGCTCGCCAGCCAGAAAGGTGAGTACAAGACTCAGCTCGAAGCCGCGCTGGGCCTGAACTTCGAACAGTTCACCCGCGCCGTGCTGCTGGCCCAGAGCGAGTTCAGTGCTTTCCTCAAGGCCGACGACAACGACCGCAGCGAACTGCTGGAAAAGCTCACCGACACTGCGCTCTACACCCGCCTCGGCCGGCGCGCGTTCGACAAGACCAAAGAGGCCCGCGAAGCCCACAAGCAGTTGCAGGATCAGGCCACCGGCGTGACCCCGCTGGCCCCGGAGGCACGCGCGGAACTCGACGAACGCTTCAACGCCGCCCAACAACAACTCAAGTTGCAGCAGGCGCAGCTCAAGCAGATCGAGCAACAGCACGACTGGCTCAAGGAGCTGCTGCGACTGCAAGACTCGCAACAAGCCGCCGCCGAACAACTGCGCAGCGCCGAGCACGAGCGAGAGTCGCTGGCCGGTGAGCGTCTGAAGCTCACCCGTCTGGAACAACTTGCCCCGCAACGTCACCAGTTCGCCCGCAAAACCGAACTGGATGCACAGCTGACGCCACTCGCTGCCCAGATCCACGCGCACACCCGGCAACATGGCGAGCTGACCGAGCGCCAGGCGCGACTGGAACAGGAGCTCGCCGCCGCGCAGATCGCCCTGACCCAGGCGCAAACGCAGCAAAGCGAAAGCGCACCGCTGTTGCGTCAGGCGTTCGATGAGCAAAGCACCCTCGCCCGCCTCGCCAGGGATGTAGCGTCGGGCAGCGAAGCGAAGCAAGCCGCAGAACAGGCCTGCACTCAGGTCCAAAGCGCGATCCAGACCCTGCTCGATCAGCAAAAACAGGTCGCCGATCGCTTGCAGCGCATTGCCGCCGATCTTGAGCAAAGCGCTCACTTGGCACCGTTGAGCGAAGCGTGGAATGCCTATCGCGACCGCTTGCAGCAACTGATGCTGATCGGCAACCGGTTGAACAAAGGCCAAAGCGAACTGGCGTCTCTCGAGGAAAACGCCACCCGCGCCGCCGAAGCGCTCACCACGCAGAAGCAGCAGCTGGAGGTGCTGTTCAAGGAGGCTGGCGCCGAGCCGGACGCAGTCGCCGAGCAGATCGGCATTCTCGGTACTCTGCTGCAGGACAACCGCAAACAACTGCGCGCCATCGAAGACCTGACGCGGCTGTGGGCCAGCCAGCAGGATCTGGACAAGCGCAGTGCCGAGCTGCAACAGCGTCAGCTCGATGCGCAACAGGAGCGCGAGCGCCTGACCCAGGACGGGGTGAAAACCAAGTCCGAGCTGACTGTCGCCGAACAGACCCTTAACGTCACCCGTGAACTGCTTGAGCGTCAGCGTCTGGCCCGCAGTGCCAGTGTCGAAGAGCTGCGCGCGCAATTGCAGGACGACCAGCCGTGCCCGGTCTGTGGCAGCAACGAACATCCGTATCACCAGCCGGAAGCCCTGTTACAAAGCCTCGGCCGTCACGATGAAAGCGAGCAGGCCAGCGCGCAGCAAGCCGTCGATCAACTGAAGGAAAAACTCACCGAGCTGCGCGCCGATGTCGGTGGGGTGATTGCCCGGCAAAAGGAACTGCTGCAACAGCAGGAGCAACTGGCCGCTCAGCAACAATCGCTGACGCCGAGCATCGAAGCGCATCCGCTCGCGGCATCGTTGCTGAATCAGGACAGTGACAAGCGCGCTGCGTGGCTGACCCGCCAGAACGAACAACTGAATCAAAGCATCACCCAGGACGAACAGCGCCAGTCCGCCCTGCTCACGCTGCAAAAGGACGCGGCGCGGCTGACCCAGCAATTGCGGCAGGCCGAGACGGCACACCAGCAAGCGGCGCAACAACTGAGCAATCAGCAACGCGAACTGAGCGCTGACCGCCAGCGGCTGGATGAAGAGCTGGCAGCCTTCGCCACGCTGTTGCCGAGCGACACCCTTGATGCCTTGCGCGCTGAACCGGCCGAGACCTTCATGCAACTTGACCGGCAGATCGCCGAACGTCTGGCGCAAGTCGAAGAGCAAAAAGAAGAACTGGCCGAACAGCAACAACGCCAGCAAACGCTCGAGAAGGAACAGGATCGCCAACAGGGCCGTGTCGAGCAATTGCAAAACGCTGAGCAGCAGCTCAACGCACTGACCGAACAGCAACTCGCCAGCCAGCAGAAGCTGGCGCAATTACTCGGCGATCACACCTGCGCCGAGCATTGGCAGCAGCAACTGGAACAAGCGGTGGAACTGGCGCGCAACGCCGAATCCACCACGACTCAGGCGCTCCAGGAAACGCGTACGCAAAGGGTGCAAATCGCCGCCGAACTCAAAGCGCAGCAAGAGCGTCTGCAAGCGCTGGAAACCGAAGACCGTGATCTGGCCGGCAAAATTGCCGACTGGCGCGCCCGTCATCCGGAGCTGGATGACGGCGGCCTTGAAGACCTGCTGCGGATTGATGACGCCCAGGTCGACGAACTGCGCCAGCGCTTGCAGCGCAACGAAAAAGCCGTTGAACAGGCCACCGTGTTGTTGCAGGAACGTGATCAGCGCCTGCTCGATCATCAGGCCCAACACAATGGCAACCTCGATGCGGAACAACTCGCCAGTGCCCTCGCCGACCTGCAAAACCAGTGCGCGGCCAGCGAACAGCAATGTGCCGAACTGCGCGCCGAGCAGGCCGAAGACCAGCGTCGCCAGAACGCCAATCAGGCGCTGGCGCAGCAGATCGCCGACGCCTATGCCGAGTATCAGCGCTGGGCGCGCCTCAATGCGCTGATCGGCTCGGCCACCGGCGACACGTTCCGCAAGATCGCCCAGGCTTACAACCTTGACCTGCTGGTGCATCACGCCAACGTGCAACTGCGGCAACTGGTCAAGCGCTATCGCCTCAAGCGCGGCGGCAGCATGCTCGGCCTGCTGGTGATGGACACCGAAATGGGCGACGAACTGCGCTCGGTGCATTCGTTGTCCGGCGGCGAAACCTTCCTGGTTTCGCTGGCGCTTGCACTGGGCCTGGCCTCGATGGCGTCGAGCACGTTGAAGATCGAATCGCTGTTCATCGACGAAGGCTTCGGCAGCCTCGATCCGGAATCCCTGCAACTGGCCATGGACGCTCTCGACGGCTTGCAGGCTCAGGGGCGCAAGGTGGCGGTGATTTCCCATGTGCAGGAAATGCACGAACGGATTCCGGTGCAGATTCAGGTACAGCGCCAGGGCAACGGTCTGAGCACACTGGAGGTGAAATGAACACGCTGTATTCCTTCCGCCGCTGCCCGTACGCGATGCGGGCGCGGATGGCCCTGCGTTATTCGGGCGTGCCGGTGGACATCGTCGAAGTCAGCCTCAAGGCCAAACCGGCCGCGATGCTGGCGATCTCGCCCAAGGGCACGGTGCCGGTGCTGGATGCGAACGGTCAGGTGATCGATGAAAGCCTGGAGATCATGCGCTGGGCGCTGGCGCAGCATGATCCGGATGACTGGTTGCTGAATGGCGATTCAAGGATCGCCGAGTTGATCGAAACCAACGACCAAGTGTTCAAGGTTCACTTGAATCGCTACAAGTATGCCGAGCGTTATCCGGAACAACCGATGGAGGTTTATCGCGCGGAAGGTGCGTTCTTTTTGCAGCGGCTCGATGAGCTGCTCGAAGGTCGCGATTATTTGCTGGCCGGGCATCCGAGCCTGGCCGATATCGCGTTGTTGCCGTTCGTTCGCCAGTTCGCTCACGTTGATCGTGACTGGTTTGCGCAGACGCCTTACGTGCGGTTGCAGGCCTGGTTGCAGCGGTTTCTGGAATCGGAGCTGTTCACCGACATCATGAAAAAGTAAGCGCGTTACGCCAGCACTTCACACATGCCGATCGCCGAGCAATCCACTTCGAACGGGCCGAGAAAACCGCTGGAAGTTTTCACCGGCGGATTGCCGGCCAGCAGCCCCAGCGCATTGGCCCGTTCGATGTTGTGCGCGATGTTGTGGTTGGCCTCTATGGCCCGGGCCAGCCCTCCGACCGAGCCCTGGCCGAACCCCAGGAGCGAGGCGCCGTTGGTCATGAACGCCAGTCCGGCAATGACCCAGAGTCTGTAGCCTTTCATGCTCCGCCGACTCCCGCGAGTTCAGTTGAATCCACCGCCGCGTTTTGCGAGCGGAGTTCGAACTGGATGCCGGGATGTGCAACGTCGATCGGTGCTTCGAAGCTGTGTTGCGACTGCGATGCCAGACTGACAAACAGCACCATGACCAGGTACAGACCGATGGCCACGTAGGCGCCGCGCTTGGCGGAAATGATGATTGAACTGGCCATGATGTGTGCTCCGTGGACAATGTTTCGAGGTCCACAGAATCGATCAAAAAAGCCGGGGTAACCACTCAGCGTTTGCCATAGTAACCATCAGCTTCGTTGATTATTTAGCCGATCTATCTCGCCGTTTGAAAATAGCTATCGCCGGTCGAACCGCAGACAAAAAACTGCCCAAGGCTGCGATCTTTTGATTTTGCTTTTTAGAAACAAGATCAAAGGATCGCAGCCTCGGGCAGTTCCAGGGCGTGACGGAAATTTCAGTGTTGGGCTTTGTGATCCAGCGCGGCGTAGAAGTTGGCGCTTTGTTGCAGGTATTTCTGGGTGTAGCTCTGGGTGTGGGATTTTTTGCTGCTGATTTCAACGTTGGCACTGGCTGGCAGGGCCACGGTGGCGGAGATGGCGGAAGCGGCAATCACGGAGAAGAGATTGAAGTTCATGGCGGTAACCCTCGTGTTCAGTTGGCTTGCTTGCCCGGTTGGGCCGTGAAGCAAACTTAACGCTCGAGGGTTGATCGCTTGAAATGCTTTGCAACATTACCTGTTATCAGCAGGATTAATACAAAGCGTCAGGCCCCGCAGACCGGGGCCTGCGGCTTATTGACGCACGAGAAACTTGAGGTCGCTCGGGGCGTCCATCGGCAGTTTTTGCACGGTTTTGCCCAGCAGACCGGTCTTGCCGTCGCGCTCGACCACGACAATCTGGTTGCTCTTCTGGTTGGCGATCAGCAGGAATTTACCGCTTGGATCGAGGCTGAACTCACGCGGGTGGTCGCCTTCCACTGAACGTCGTTGCAATTCCTTTAGCTGGCCGCTGGCCGGGTCAATCGCGAATACCAGCAGCTGATTGGCAGTGCCACGGTTACTGACGTAAAGGAATTTGCCGTCGGCGGACGCATGCAGCGCCGCAGCGGCTTTGTCCGACGTCGGCTGGCCGGCCGCCAGATCAACCATTTGCGTCTGGGTCAGCACGCCGTCCTTGTAGTCGAATACCGCGACCTGAGCGCTCATTTCCATGGTCAGCCAGGCATGCTTGCCGTCCGCACTGAACAACAGATGACGCGGCCCACTGCCCGGTGGCAGTTGCACCGAAGCGGTTTTCGCCGGGGTCAGCGGCAGGTCTGGATTGGCTTTCGGGTCGAATTGGTAGATGAAGACCTTGTCCGCACCGAGATCATTGGAGAACACATAACGACCGTCCGGCGAAGAGACCGTCGAGTGCACGTGGTTCGAGGCCTGACGCTCCGGATTGACCCGGCTCGCCGGGTGCGCGCTCATCTGCACCACCGGTTTGAGCTGGCCGTCGCTGCCCACCGGCAATACCGCGAGGGTGCCGCCCGGATCTTCAACCACCGAATAGTTGCTGACAAACAGATGGCTGGCGTCGCCGCTGAGGCTCGAATGGGTCGGCTCGTTGCCCAGGCTCTGGACCTGATTGATCAGGGTCAGGGCGTGGGTCTTGGGATCGATCGAATAACTGCTGACGCGACCGACCGGATCTTTCTGGCCTGGACCGTTTTCGTTGACCACGAACAACCGGTTCTGATCCTTGGACACGGTCAGCCACGACGGGTTTTCGCTCTTGATCACTTGCAGCGGCTTGGCGGCGATCTGGCCGGTGGCGCTGTCGAAGCTCATCCGGTAGATGCCTTCGCTGGGGCCGGCAGTGTAGGAGCCCACCAAAAACTGGAAGCTTTCGGCCGAGGCACTGGAAAGGCCCATCGCGCCGACGCTGCCGGCCATCAGCAATGGCCAGAATTTACGCATGTTCATTCGGTTTCATCCTCGTCATCGGCGCTGCTCAGTACATCGCCGAGGCAGACCAGACGGTGTTCGCCAACGGTTTTGGTGTCGCTGGCAAAACCGACGATCAGCCAGCTCTGCAGATCTTCATCAAACGTCGCCGCTGCAACTTGAGCCGGGGTGAATTCCCAATGCTTGGCGACCCGGCCATTGATGCATTCGATGTGCAGGTTGTCGTCTTCGTCGAGGGCGAATTCGAAAGCGTGCAGGCCGTCGATTTCGACCATACCGCAGTGTTCGAGGGCGTTGAGAAGGGTGTCGGTTACGGCAGTCATGGCAATCATGTCTTTCAGGGGAAAGGGCCAATGATAGCTCAAAGCAGTCGCTGAGCCCCTGTGGGAGCGAGCTTGCTCGCGAATACGGAGTGTCAGGCAATCAACAAGTGACTGGACGACCGCCTTCGCGAGCAAGCTCGCTCCCACAGGGATCTCGGGGTGGCTTAGAGGGCTTCGCGCGATGGCTTGCCGTCGACCAGCCGCTGAATGCGCAGCGGGTTGGCGTTTTTCAGCGGTTCCGGCAGCAGGCTGTCGGGGTAGTTCTGGAAGCACACCGGACGCAGGAAACGATCGATCGCCAAAGTGCCCACCGAGGTGCCACGGGCATCGGAGGTCGCCGGATACGGCCCGCCGTGGACCATCGAATCACAGACTTCGACACCGGTCGGATAACCGTTGAGCAGGATCCGCCCGACCTTCTGTTCCAACAACGGCGTCAGCTCCGGGAAGCGCTCGAAATCCGTCTGCTCGCCGATGATTGTCGCCGTGAGCTGTCCGTGCAGGCCCTGCAATGCCGCGCTCAACTGCGCCTTGTCGGCCACTTCGACAATCACCGTGGTCGGCCCGAACACTTCTTCCTGCAGCACTTCATCGCCATCGATCAGCAGGCTGACGTCCGCCTTGAACAACTGTGGCTGCGCCTGATTGCCTTGCTGCGGATTGCCCGCCAGATGCTCGATACCGGTGTGCGCCAAGAGTTTTTCCAGGCCCTTGCCGTAGCTGCCAAGGGTGCCGGCATTGAGCATGGTTTGCGCCGGTTGATCACCGATCAGCGCCGCCACCTGCTCAACAAACGCGCTGAACTGCGGCGAGCGAATACCGATCACCAGACCCGGGTTGGTACAGAACTGGCCGCAGCCCTGCACCACCGACGCGGTCAGATCGCGGGCGACGGTTTCCGAACGCACGGCCAGCGCCTGAGGCAGCACGATCACCGGGTTGATGCTCGACATCTCGGCGAACACCGGGATCGGCTGAGGCCGTGCGGCGGCCATGTCACACAGCGCCCTTCCGCCTCGCAGCGAACCGGTGAAACCCACAGCCTGAATGGCCGGATGCTTGACCAGCCACTCGCCGACGCCGCCACCGTAGATCATGTTGAACACGCCAGCCGGCATCGCGGTTTTTTCTGCTGCGCGGATCAGCGCGTCGGCCACAAGTTCAGCGGTGGCCATGTGGCCGCTGTGGGCCTTGAACACCACGGGGCAACCGGCCGCCAGCGCCGACGCGGTGTCGCCGCCGGCAGTGGAGAATGCCAGTGGAAAGTTGCTCGCGCCGAACACTGCCACCGGCCCCAGGCCGATGCGGTACTGGCGCAGATCCGGACGCGGCAGCGGCTGACGATTCGGCAACGGCAAGTCGATGCGCGCACCATAGAAATCACCGCGTCGCAGGACTTTGGCGAACAGTCGCATCTGGCCGCTGGTGCGCCCTCTTTCACCCTGAATGCGCCCGGCAGGCAATGCAGTTTCGCGGCAGACCACGGCGACGAAATCATCGCCCAGCGCATCCAGTTCATCGGCAATCGCATCGAGAAACTGCGCGCGGCGTTCAGCGCTGAGGCTGCGATACGCCGGATAGGCCGCCGCAGCGGCCTTGGCGGCAGCGTCCACTTCCGCTTCCGTGGCCTGAATGAAGTCGTGAGGCAGTGCCTCGCCCGTGGTGGCGTCGACGCTTTGCAGCTTGACGTTGCCTGCCGCACTGCGACGGCCGCCGATGTAGTTGTGACCGAGAATCTGAGTCATGGGATCTCCTTAAAGGGTGCCGATGCTGTCCGGTTCGAATACCGCTGCGACCGGAGCGATGCCGTTGACCAGCGGTGCGCCGAATTCAGCCTGGCTGATCTCGAACACATCGCCCGGCTGGGTGCGGATGCCGTCGGCAAACGACAGGGTCGCCGTGCCGAAGAAGTGAATGTGCACATCACCGGGACGCAGGAACTGGCTGTACTTGAAGTGGTGATATTCGAGGTTCGCCAGGCTGTGGCACATGTTGGCCTCGCCGCTGAGGAATTCGTTCTGCCACAGCACTTGGCCGTCACGCAGGATGCGGCTGGTGCCGGCCAGGTGTTGCGGCAACTCACCCACGCGCAGCTCCGGACCATAGCTGCAACTGCGCAGCTTCGAATGGGCCAGGTACAGGTAATTCTTGCGCTCCATGACGTGATCGGAGAATTCGTTGCCCACCGCAAAACCGAGGCGATACGGCTTGCCGTCGTGGCCGATGATGTAGAGACCGGCCATTTCCGGTTCCTCACCGGCGTCTTCGGCAAACGGCGGCAGCGGGAATGGCTGACCGGGACGCACGACAATGCTGCCGTCGCCCTTGTAGAACCACTCAGGCTGCACGCCTGCCTGCCCCGCCGCCGGTTTGCCGCCCTCCACGCCCCACTTGAAGATGCGCATGGTGTCGGTCATCGCCGCTTCGTCGCCGACCTGTTGGTGCATCTTGTCCCGGGCCGACGCGCTGCCGAGGTGCGTGAGGCCGGTGCCACTGACCAGCAGGTGCGCCGGGTCCGGGTGGTCCAGCGGCGGCAGGATGCGCAGCTCTTTCAGTAACTGCGCGTAATCGTGGCGGGTGCCCAGCCCCAGGGTTTGCACTTGCTGCGCGAGGGTGCTGCCGGCCTCGATCGCGGCCAGGGCCAGATCACGAACGGTGCGCGCATCCTGCACTTCACACACCAGACCGTTTTCGACCACCCCGACACGGCGCTCGCCGCTACTCAATTCGAATTGAACCAGATGCATAAATCCTCTCCTATTCCCTCAAAAACACCGCCGATCCCTGTGGGAGCGAGCTTGCTCGCGAAGGCGGTGCATCAGTCACCACAAATGTTGAATGAGCCGAACACTTCGTCGGATCGCCGCCCGGAGCAAGCTCGCTCCCACAGGGTCGGTGATAGTCATTCAGGTTCGGGTGGCGCCTCGGGCACTCGCTGCAAACTGCTCGACCGGCAGCACATGTTTGCGCTCCAGCAAGCGATAGACGACGCCCGTCAGAACCAGCCCGCACACCATCACCGCGGACAGGAAGTACAGGCCCGAAGCGAGGTTGCCGGTGTATTCCTTCAGCGCGCCGATCACGAACGGACCGATATAGCCGCCGAGGTTGCCCACCGAGTTGATCAACGCAATCCCGGCCGCCGCACTGGCACCGGCGAAGAAGCGACCCGGCAAAGTCCAGAACACCGCCGTGCAGGAAAACAGCGAGAACGCCACCAGACACAACGCCGCCAGTTGCGCCACCGGCAACGACAGCCAGGCGCTGAGGAACAGGCCGATCGCGCCCAGTACATAGAGCACCGCCAGATGACCGTAACGGTCATTCAAACGGTCGGAACTGCGCGGAATGATCAGCAGGCCGATGATCCCGAAGATGTACGGCACCGATGACACGAAACCGGTCACCAGATCGCTGCCGCCAAACTGTTTGATCAGGGTCGGCAGCCACAGGCCCAGGCCGTAAATGCTCAGGGTCACCGGCAGGTAGAACAGCGCCAGCAGCAATACGCGTTTGTCCTTGAGCGCGTGCAACGGATTGCCGTGACGGGTCTGGCCGTATTCCTGCAGGTCTCTTTTCAGCTCGCCGGCCAGCCAGTCTTTCTCGGCCTGATCCATCCATTTCACTTGCTGCGGGCCGTCCGGCAGCCAGCGCAATACCGGCCAGGTCAGCAGGATCGCCGGGGTGCCGATGACGATGAACAGCCACTGCCAGCCGTGCAGGCCGAGGATGCCGTCCATGCCCAGCAGACCGCCGGACACGGGGCCGGTGATCATCATCGCGATGGGTTGGGAAAGGATGAACAGCCCGAGGATCTTGCCGCGATGACGCACCGGGAACCATTGGGTGATGTAGTACAGAACGCCGGGAAAGAACCCCGCCTCCGCCGCGCCGAGCAGAAAGCGCATGACGTAGAAACTGTGCGGGCCCTGGACGAACGCCATGCCGATGGTGATTGCGCCCCAGGTGATCATGATCCGCGCGAACCAGCGCCGCGCACCAAAGCGTTCGAGCATCAGGTTGCTGGGAATCTCTAACAGGAAGTAGCCGATGAAGAACAGCCCGGCACCGAGGCCGTAAGCGGCATCGCCGATACCCACGTCGGCGCCCATGTGCAGCTTGGCGAAGCCGACAGCGGAGCGATCCACATAGGCGATCAGGTACAGCAGGATCAGGAAGGGAATCAGTTTCAGTGTGATGCGCCGGACAAGCCGCAGTTCCTGGCTCATGAGATCGGTCTCCGATTGTTGTTTTTATGGAACCTCGGGGGACGCCTCTCACGCAAAGCCGCCAGGGCCATCCCTCCGTCGAAAACGACTATATAGTAATACTAATTACGCAACAACACTTCCAAACCGTCGATTTTGAGCTTATGTTTAGCCAAAGCTCGCAAACAATAGTCTTACAATAAGAGAATCGATCATGTCTGATAAGAAACCCACCCTGCGCTCCGCCCAATGGTTTGGCACGGCCGACAAAAACGGCTTCATGTACCGCAGCTGGATGAAGAATCAGGGCATCGCCGACCATCAGTTCCACGGCAAGCCGATCATCGGCATCTGTAACACCTGGTCGGAACTGACCCCGTGCAACGCGCACTTCCGCCAGATCGCGGAGCACGTCAAGCGCGGTGTGATCGAGGCCGGCGGCTTCCCGGTGGAATTCCCGGTGTTTTCCAACGGCGAATCGAACCTGCGCCCGACCGCCATGCTCACCCGCAACCTGGCGAGCATGGACGTCGAGGAAGCGATTCGCGGCAACCCGATTGACGGCGTGGTGCTGCTGACCGGTTGCGACAAGACCACCCCGGCGCTGCTGATGGGCGCGGCCAGTTGCGACGTGCCGGCGATCGTCGTCACCGGCGGGCCGATGCTCAACGGCAAGCACAAGGGCAAGGACATCGGCTCCGGCACCGTGGTCTGGCAGCTCAGCGAGCAGGTCAAGGCCGGCACCATCACGATTGACGATTTCCTCGCGGCCGAAGGCGGCATGTCCCGTTCGGCCGGCACCTGCAACACCATGGGCACCGCGTCGACCATGGCCTGCATGGCCGAAGCACTCGGCACGTCGCTGCCGCACAACGCGGCGATTCCGGCGGTGGATGCGCGGCGTTATGTGTTGGCGCACATGTCCGGCATGCGTGCGGTGGAGATGGTTCGTGAAGACTTGAAACTGTCGAAGATCCTGACCAAGGAAGCCTTCGAAAACGCAATCCGGGTCAACGCAGCGATTGGCGGTTCGACCAACGCGGTAATCCACCTCAAAGCCATCGCCGGACGCATCGGCGTCGAGCTGGATCTGGACGACTGGACCCGTATCGGTCGCGGCATGCCGACCATCGTCGACCTGCAACCGTCCGGGCGCTTCCTGATGGAAGAGTTCTACTATGCGGGCGGCTTGCCAGCCGTACTGCGCCGCCTCGGCGAGGCCAATCTGATTCCCAATCCGAACGCGCTGACCGTCAACGGCAAATCCATCGGCGAGAACACCAAGGACGCGCCGATCTACGGCGAAGACCAAGTGATCCGCACCCTCGACAATCCGATCCGCGCCGACGGCGGAATCTGTGTATTGCGCGGCAACCTGGCGCCACTGGGCGCAGTGCTCAAGCCGTCAGCCGCCACGCCGGAACTGATGCAGCACCGTGGTCGCGCCGTCGTGTTCGAGAACTTCGACATGTACAAGGCGCGAATCAACGACCCGGAACTGGACGTCGATGCCGACTCGATTCTGGTGATGAAAAACTGCGGGCCGAAGGGTTATCCGGGCATGGCCGAAGTCGGCAACATGGGCCTGCCGGCCAAACTGCTGGCACAGGGCGTGACCGACATGGTGCGCATCTCCGACGCGCGGATGAGCGGCACCGCTTACGGCACGGTTGTGTTGCACGTCGCCCCGGAAGCGGCGGCAGGCGGACCTCTGGCGGCGGTGAAGGAAGGCGACTGGATCGAGCTGGACTGCGCCAACGGGCGTTTGCACCTGGACATTCCCGACGCCGAACTGGCGGCGCGCATGGCGGATCTGCAACCGCCGCAACAGCTGTTGGTGGGTGGGTATCGTCAGTTGTATATCGACCATGTGCTGCAGGCGGATCAAGGTTGCGATTTCGACTTCCTGGTGGGTTGCCGAGGTGCCGAGGTTCCGCGTCACTCCCACTGACCTTCCCCACTGATCGTTCCCATGCTCCGCGTGGGAATGCAGCCCGGGACGCTCTGCGTCCCATTCGAGAGCTGGAACGCGGAGCGTCCCTTGAGGCATTCCCACGCAGAGCGTGGGAACGATCATTGCGTAGGTCCAGATTACGCCGTGCCTGCTATGATGCGCGGCATCTCCATCGCTCAGGATCGCGCCGCTCCCCATGGATTACCGCAAACCTTCCGACCGTAAAAGCATGCACTCGCGCATCGTCCAGGAACTGGGCATGCAGATTGTTTCCGGACGCTTTTTGCCCTGCGACAAGCTGCCCGCCGAAGCCTTGCTCTGCGAGGAATACGCGGTCAGCCGGCCGGTGTTGCGCGAAGCCACGCGAGTGCTGGTCGCCAAGGGCCTGGTGTATTCGAAACCACGGGTCGGCACGGTGGTCAAGCCACGCCGCGAATGGCACATGCTCGACCCGGACGTGCTGCACTGGCTGATGCAAAGCAGCCCGCAGAACGAGTTTTTCAATGTCCTGACCAGCGTGCGCAGCATCATCGAACCGGCCGCCGCCGCCCTCGCCGCCCAGCACGCCACCGATGCCGATATCGCATCGATTGCCGAGGCTTACCAGCGCATGGAAGCCGCGCCGAGCCCGGAAGCCTTGCTGCAACCGGATCTGGATTTTCACAGCCGGATTGCCGACGCGACTCACAACGATTTGTTGGCGAACCTGTGCAACATGCTGTCGGTGGCGATTGCCGAGGCGTTGAAGCATTCGAACCAGCGACCGAATCTGCATGAATTGGCGTTGCCTCGGCACAAGGCGATTCTGACGGCGATCGAGAACCGGGATGCGTTAGGCGCGCGGCATGCGACGCTGGTGCAGCTGGATGATGCACGAAGTGCCTTGAGCGTTGTGCTCGGCACCGAACTCTCCTGAACACAACTAAACCCTGTGGGAGCTGGCAAACCAGCTCCCACAGGGTTAATCGTGAACTTCGCGACATAAAAAAGCCGCAACCCCAGGGTTGCGGCTTTTTCGTTTCAGGCTCGCCGATCAGTGAGCAAACAGGGAATTACCCTTCTGCCCCGCCAGCTTCTCCGGCTTGATCAGGAACTTCGCCAGTGCCGGCAGCAGCCACAGCGCACCGAACATGTTCCACAGCAGCATGAAGGTCAGCATCAGGCCCATGTCAGCCTGGAACTTGATCGCCGAGAAGATCCAGGTGCAGACGCCGATGGCCAGGCACAGACCGGTGAACAGCACCGCTTTACCGGTGGATTTCAAGGTCTGGTAATAGGCTTCCTGCAAAGGCAGGCCGGCACGCAGGAAGCTCTCCAGACGGCTGTAGATGTAAATGCCATAGTCCACGCCGATTCCCACACCCAGCGCCACCACCGGCAGTGTCGCTACCTTGACGCCGATGCCCATGAACGCCATCAGCGCGTTGCCCAGCACCGAGGTCAGCACCAGCGGCAGCACAATGCACAAGGTTGCCGCCCAGGAGCGGAAGGTGATCATGCACATGACCGCCACGCAGATGTACACCAGGATCAGGATGGTCAGCTCGGACTTCTTGATCACCTCGTTGGTGGCCGCTTCGATCCCGGCGTTACCGGCGGCGAGGATGAACTCCAGGCCTTCCTTGTTGTTTTCCTTGGCGAACTCCTGCACCGCATGCACCGCGCGATCCAGGGTTTCAGCCTTGTGATCGTTGAGGAACACCAGCACCGGCGCCAGCGAGCAACTGTTGTTGTACAGGCCGTCGGCCCGGGCGATGGAGTTGTTCAGCACGTCCGGGTTGCGCGACAGGGTTTCCCATTTCAGGTTGCCCTCGTTCATGCCCTTGATCATCTGCTTGGACACCGTCACCAGCGAGATCGCCGACTGCACGCCCTCGGTGTTCTGCATCTTCCACATCAGCTCGTCGATCGGCGCCATGGCTTCATAGCGCGAGCAGCCTTCGGACTTGGTCTTGACCATCACCACCAGCACGTCGGAACTGGTGGAGTAGTTGCTGATGATGAAGTTGTTGTCCTTGTTGTAGCGCGAATCCGGACGAAGCTCCGGCGCGCCCTGGTCGAGGTCGCCGATCTTCAGGTTCTGGCTGTACCAGAGACCGCCACCGAAGGCGACCAGCGCCAGGGCGATGGAAATCGGGGCGACTTTAGGGTTGGCGAAGTTCGACAGCAGGCGCCAGAACGGATGTTCGCGGTGCGCATCCTTCTTGCTCTTGGCAATGGCGCGCTTGCTGATGCCGACATAGGAAATCGCCACCGGCAGCAGGATCAGGTTGGTGAACACGATCACCGCCACACCGATGGACGCACCGATGGCCAGTTCGCGAATCACGCCGATGTCGATGATCAGCAGCGTAATGAAGCCGACCGCGTCCGCCAGAATCGCGATCATCCCCGGCAGGAACAGCTGACGGAAGGTCCGCCGTGCCGCCGTCAACGCGTTATCGGCCTCACCGGATTGCAGGGCGATACCGTTGATTTTCTGCACGCCGTGGGAAATGCCGATGGCGAAGATCAGGAACGGTACCAGCATCGAATACGGGTCGAGGCCGAATCCGAAGAAGTGCATCAACCCTAGTTGCCAGATCACCGCCACCAGCGTGGTGCTCAATACTGCCACGGTGCTGCGCAGGCAGTTGGTGAACCACAGCAGCAGGATCAGGGTGATGACGAAGGCGATGCCGAAGAACATCACCACCATCACCAGACCATCGATCAGGTCACCGACCTTCTTGGCGAAGCCGACGATGTGAATCTTGACGTTGGGGTTCTGCGCTTCGAACTTGTTGCGGATCTTGTCTTCGAGCTCATGGGAGAACTGGCGATAGTCCAGCGCCAGCAGCTTGCCCTGGTCCTGCGGGTCCGGGTAGGACTCCAGCAGCGGGATGTCGACGATGCTCGACTTGAAGTCGTTGGCCACCAGACGCCCGACCTGGCCGGACTTGAGCACGTTGTTGCGCAGCAGATCGAGGCTGTCCTGGGAGCCGTTGTAGCTTTGCGGGATCACTTCGCCGCCGGCAAAACCTTCCTCGGTCACTTCGGTCCAGCGCACGCTCGGGCTCCACAGCGACTTCAGACCTGAACGGTCGACGCCGGAGATGTAGAACACCTCGTCGTTGATCTGACGCAGGGTCTCCATGTACTCCTTGGAGAAGATGTCGCCATCCTTCGCTTCCACCGAAATGCGCACGGTGTTGCCCAGGTTCGCCAGATCGTTGCGATGCTCCATCATCTTTTCAATGAACGGATGCTTGAGCGGGATCATCTTTTCGAAACTGGTGGACGGGCGGATCAGCGTGGCCTGCCAGAACAGGAAAACGCTGACCAGCAGGCAGATCACGATCACTGCCGGGCGGTTGTTGAAGATCAGGCGCTCGAGAAACGTCGCCTTGTCCTGATGATGAGTGCTCAAGGAAGTCATAGCCCCGCCTTCTTATTATTGATTCGGCTCATTTGCCCAGCTCGGCGCCGTTCGCGGTTGTCACCCGAACGCCACCCTGCCCGCTCAGGATCAGATTGCCGTTGCCGGCGGCGGTGACCGACGACAGCGAGATGCGATCCGGACGGTTGAACACGCTGAAGGTTTCGCCGTTGTCACTGCTGCTGACCACCGAGCCGCCGTTGCCGACGATGATGATGGAGCCGTCGTCGAGCAATGTGGCGCCGGACAGGCCGAACTCCAGCGAACCGCGCGCGGCTTTCAGTTCAACCTGCTCCCAAGTGCTGCCGAAATCGGTGGACCGGTAAAGATTGCCGCGCAGACCGTAGGCCAGCAGGGTTTGCGGTTGCGCCGTGCCGATCACGCCGAACAGCGAACCTTCGTACGGGCCTTCGAGTTTTTCCCAGGTCTGGCCCCAGTCGGCGGAGCGGAACATGCTGCCCGACTCGCCGACGATGAACAGGCCGGCGTCTTTTACGGCGCCGATGGCGTTGAGGTGGAACTGGTCTTCGTTGTCGAGGCGATCGCTGACGTCTTCCCAGTGCTTGCCGCCGTCGGTGGTTTCCAGCAGCGCGCCGTAGGCACCCACGGCCAGGCCACTGTTGACGTCCTTGAACCAGACGTCGAGCAGCGGTGATTCGCGTTTGAGGTCTTCGAACTGTTTGGTCCAGGTCAGGCCGCCGTCTTCGCTGGCAAGGATCTGTGCGTCGTGGCCGACGGCCCACCCATGCTTGTCATCGACGAAATACACGGCGGTCAGCAACTGGCGGCTCGGCACTTTGGCCTGGGTCCAGGTCTTGCCCTGATCGTCGGAATAGAGAATGTGCCCGCGATCCCCGACCGCCACCAGCCGGGTTCCGGCGTGAACGACATCGAGCATCAGGCTTTTCGAGGCCTTGGCCGATTCGGTGGAATAGACCACGTCGGCTGGCGCTTCGGCCGCCAGGACAGGCGCCGACAAGGTGGCAAAGCCCAGCAGAGAGAGTGCTGTGGCCAGCAACGCGGTGTTGCGTAACGCCGGCGGGCGGCAACGACTCATAGACCTTCCCCTGTTTATTATTGTTGGTCATGGACCTTAAAGGGCGCCGCAAGGGTGCTCACGGTGACTGCCTGGTCACAAGCATAGTCCTGAAACCCGCCATCCAGAGCCCCTTCGGAAGCTGGCTCATCCTATCGGGCATTCGAAACGTCTGACAATCGGCGCAACGTTATCTTTTGTTAACCGAAAGGGACTACAGCAGCAGCTGAATGCGCGGGCATTCGTCCGACTGATGGCAGGGATTCTTGCGAGAGGGACTTGCACGATCGGTATTATGGTATACCATCAGACGCACAGACACTCTTTATCCCCTACGGAGCAGCTCATGAGTTTCGAAATTCGCAAGATCGTCAGCTATGTCGAAGAGACCTTCATCGAAGGCGGCAAGGCGTCCGACACCCCGGTGACCATGGTCGGCCTGGCCGTCGTGATGAAGAACCCGTGGGTCGGCAATGGCTTTGTCGAAGACCTCAAGCCGCAGATCCGCGCCAATTGCTCCGACCTCGGCGCGATGATGGTCGAGCGTCTGGTGGGCATCATCGGCGGTGCCGAGAAGATCGAGGCTTACGGCAAAGCGGCCGTGGTCGGCGCCGATGGTGAAATCGAGCACGCGTCGGCGGTGATCCACACCCTGCGCTTCGGCAATCACTACCGCGAAGCGGTCAAGGCCAAGAGTTACCTGAGCTTCACCAACAAGCGTGGCGGCCCGGGCACTTCGATCCAGATCCCGATGATGCACAAGGACGACGAAGGCCTGCGCTCGCACTACATCACTCTGGAAATGCAGATCGAAGACGCCCCGCGCGCCGACGAAATCGTCGTGGTGCTCGGTTGCGCCGACGGTGGTCGCCTGCACCCGCGCATCGGCAACCGTTACATCGATCTGGAAGAACTGGCCGCCGAAAAAGCCCAGTAATCACAATAAAAAAAGGCATTGCAGGAGCGCTCCATGATTCGGCTCACCGCTGAACTCACCCCGGCCGGCACCAGTTATCTGGCGACCGGCCAAGGCCAACCCGTGGTGTTGATCCACGGCGTGGGTCTGAATAAAGAAATGTGGGGCGGCCAGATCGTTGGCCTGGCCACGCAATACCGGGTGATCGCCTACGACATGCTCGGCCATGGTGCCAGCCCGCGACCGGCCAGCGGCACTGCCCTGCTCGGTTATGCCGATCAGTTGCTGGAGCTGCTCGACCACCTGCAATTGCCCGAGGCATCGGTGATCGGCTTTTCCATGGGCGGTCTGGTGGCGCGGGCGTTTGCCCTGCATTACCCCGAACGCCTGAAAAGCCTGGTGGTGCTCAATAGCGTATTCAACCGCAGCGAAGAGCAACGCGCCGGCGTCATCGCCCGTACCGCGCAAGCCGCCAAGCACGGGCCGGACGCGAATGCCGAAGCGGCGCTGTCGCGCTGGTTCAGCCGCGAATATCAGGCGGCCAACCCGGCGCAGATCGCCGCGATTCGCCAGACCCTCGCCGGCAATGATCCGCAAGGCTATCTGACGACCTACGAACTGTTCGCCACCCAGGACATGTACCGCGCCGACGACCTGGGCAGCATTCAGGCGCCGACGCTGATCGCCACCGGCGAACTGGATCCCGGATCGACCCCGGAAATGGCCGAGCAACTGGCCGCGCGCATTCCCGGCGCGAAGGTTGCCGTGCTGCCGGAGCAACGGCATATGATGCCGGTAGAGTCGCCACGGCTGGTGAACCAGACGCTGCTGGAATTTCTCGACACCGCACACGCCCGACAAAACCATATAAAGGGGATCGTTGCATGACGCTCGCACGCTTCCAGATGTGCATCGGCGGAGAATGGGTCGACGCCCTCTCCGGCAAGACTTTCGAAAGCCTCAACCCGGCGCTCGCCGAGCCCTGGGCCGAACTGCCCGACGCCGATGAGGCCGATGTCGAACGCGCCGTGCAAGCAGCACAGACCGCCTTCGACAGCCCGGCATGGCGTGATTTGACCGCCACCGCGCGCGGCAAACTGTTGCGCCGTCTCGGTGATCTGATCGCCGAGAACAAGGAACAACTGGCGCAGCTGGAAAGCCGCGACAACGGCAAGCTGATCCGCGAAACCCGGGGGCAGGTCGGTTATCTGCCGGAGTTCTTCCACTACACCGCCGGCCTTGCGGACAAGCTCGAGGGCGGCACCCTGCCGCTGGATAAGCCCGATCTGTTCGCCTACACCGTGCACGAAGCCATGGGCGTGGTTGCCGCGATCATTCCGTGGAACAGCCCGCTTTATCTGACCGCGATCAAACTGGCGCCGGCGCTGGCAGCGGGCAACACGATTGTGATCAAACCGTCCGAACATGCCTCGGCGACCATTCTGGAGCTGGCGCGCCTGGCCCTCGAAGCCGGGATTCCGCCGGGTGTGGTCAACGTCATCACCGGCTACGGCCCGAGCACCGGCGCCGCCCTCACCCGTCATCCGCTGATCCGCAAAATCGCCTTCACTGGCGGCGCGGCCACGGCCCGGCATGTGGTGCGCAGCAGCGCCGAGAACTTCGCCAAGCTGTCGCTGGAGCTGGGCGGCAAGTCGCCGAACATCATCTTCGCCGACGCCGATCTCGACAGCGCGATCAACGGCGCCATCGCCGGGATCTACGCCGCGTCCGGGCAGAGCTGCGTCTCCGGTTCGCGACTGCTGGTGCAGGATGAAATCTACGACGAATTCGTCAGCCGGCTGGCGGAGCGCGCCCAGCGCATCCGCATCGGCAACCCGCAGGACGACAGCAGCGAAATGGGCCCGATGGCCACCGCGCAGCAACTGGCCGTGGTGGAAGGTCTGGTGGCCGACGCCATCGCTGAAGGCGCGCGTCTGCGTCTGGGCGGCAAGCGTCCGAGTGGCGTGGGCGATGGCTGGTTCTACGAGCCGACGCTGTTCGAGTGCGACCGCAACTCGATGAAGATCATGCAGGAAGAAGTCTTCGGCCCGGTGGCCTCGGTGATCCGCTTCAAGGACGAAGCCGAAGCGCTGGCGATTGCCAACGACTCGCAGTTCGGCCTCGCCGCCGGTATCTGGACTCGCGATCTGGGCCGCGCCCACCGTCTGGCCCGGGACGTGCGCTCAGGAATCATCTGGGTCAATACCTACCGCGCGGTGTCGGCAATGGCACCGATCGGCGGCTTCAAGAACAGTGGCTATGGACGCGAAAGCGGCATCGATTCGGTGCTGGCCTACACCGAACTGAAAACGGTGTGGATCAACCTCTCCCAGGCACCGATGCCTGATCCGTTTGTGATGCGTTAGGAGTCCTGCGACATGATCGAACCCGGCATTTACAAAGACGTCATGAGCTCGTTTCCGTCCGGGGTCACGGTGGTCACCACCCTCGACCCGGACGGCGGCATCGTCGGCATCACCGCCAGCGCCTTCAGTGCGCTGTCGATTGATCCGGCGCTGGTGCTGTTCTGCCCCAACTACGCCTCCGATACCTACCCGGTGCTGCGCGACAGCAAGCGTTTTGCGATTCATTTGCTGTCCGCTGACCAGACGGCCGAGGCCTATGCTTTCGCCGGCAAAGGCAAGGACAAGGCCAACGGCATCGAGTGGCATTTGAGCGAGCTGGGTAACCCGATCCTCGCCAGGGCCACGGCGATCATCGAGTGCGAACTATGGCGCGAATACGATGGTGGCGACCACGCGATCATCGTCGGCGCGGTGAAGAACCTGATCCTGCCGGAGCAACCGGTGACGCCGATGATTTATCACAAGGGCAAGCTCGGCGCGTTGCCGACCTTGGCTTGAGAAAATAACGCGAAACCCTGTGGGAGCGAGCTTGCTCGCGAAGGCGTAGTGTCAGTCGAAATCAATGTTGCAGGTGCTGACGCTATCGCGAGCAAGCTCGCTCCCACAGGGAATGGTGGTGTGAGAGGTAATGATGAACAACGAGAAGTATGAAAAGGGCCTGAAGATCCGCACACAGGTGCTGGGCGAAGCCTATGTGCAGCGCTCGATCGAGAGCGCCGACGACTTCACCCGTCCGCTGCAGGAAATGGTCACCGAATACTGCTGGGGCCACGTCTGGGGACGCGACGGTCTGTCGCTCAAGGAGCGCAGCATGATCAACCTGGCGATGATCTCGGCGCTCAACCGCCCGCACGAACTGAAACTGCATGTGCGCGGCGCCTTGCGTAACGGCCTGAGTCGTGAGCAAATACGCGAAATTCTGCTTCAGGTCGGTATTTATTGCGGCGTCCCGGCAGCCGTGGACAGTTTCCGGCTCGCCCGTGAAGCCTTCGCCGAAGCCGACGCCGAGGCCTCCAGTTAACCCCTCGGCTGTTTGAATGCCCGTCTGGCATGGACAGCCAACTTAAAGAGCGGACCCCATGAAACGCCTGCCACTCGACGACAGCTTCAAGGTCAATCGCAACCCCGTCACCCTGCGCGAAATCGTGCTGGATAAACTGCGAAGCGCCATCATGAACTTCCAGCTGCTGCCGGGCGATCGCCTGGTGGAGCGCGATCTGTGCGATCGCCTGGGCGTGAGCCGTACGTCGGTGCGTGAAGCCTTGCGTCACCTGGAATCCGAAGGCCTGGTGGAATTCGCCGACGCCAAGGGCCCGCGCGTGGCGATCATCACCCTCGCCGATGCCGTCGACATTTATGAACTGCGTTGCGTGCTTGAAGGCCTGATCGTCCAGCTGTTCACCCTGCGTGCCAAGGCCAAGGACATCAAGGCCCTGGAAAAAGCCCTCGACGAGAACCGCAAGGCGCTCAAGGACGGCGAACTGCAACAGGTGATCGACTCGGTGCAGGGTTTCTACGACGTGCTGCTGGAAGGTTCGGGCAACCATGTGGCGGCCACCCAGTTGCGCCAGTTGCAGGCGCGCATCAGTTACCTGCGGGCGACGTCGGTATCCCAGGAAAACCGTCGCGGCGCCAGTAATCACGAAATGGAAAAAATGGTCGAGGCGATCAAGAGCGGTGACGCACTCGCAGCGCATCAGGCCTGCGTCGATCACGTTCGTGCGGCGGCGGCAGTGGCCCTCGATTACCTGAAGCGCAAACAGGAAGAAACCGGCGCCACACCGGCGATCACCCTGCCCATAGCGCTGAAAGAACCACGCATAGGTCACTGACATGTTCAGCCCGAGCTTTTGCCCGAAATGCGGTGGCACTGACCTCGGTCAGCAAGTACCGCCGGGCGATACGCACGAGCGCCTGATGTGCCGCGGCTGCGGCTACATCCACTATGTGAACCCGAAAATCATCGCCGGCTGCATCATCGAGCAGGACGGCAAATACCTCTTGTGCCAACGGGCGATTCCCCCGCGCCCCGGCACCTGGACCCTGCCCGCCGGTTTCATGGAAAGCGGCGAAACCACCGAACAGGCCGCCCTGCGCGAGGTCTGGGAAGAAAGCGGCGTACGTGCGGAAATCGTCTCGCCGTATTCGATCTTCAGCGTGCCGAAGATCAGCGAGGTCTACATCATCTTCCGCGCCCTCGCGCTGGAAATCACCGGCCAGTACGGCCCGGAAACCCTCGCCTGCAAATTCTTCGCCCCCGAAGACATTCCGTGGGACCAGATCTACTACCCGGCGATCCGGCAGATCCTCGAACGCTACATCGAGGAACGCCAGGCCGGGGTGTATGGCATGTACATGGGTAATGACGACAGCGGCAAGATTCATTTCATGCGTTGACAGTCACCTTCCTCCTTTTTCTGCTCGTTCCCACGTCGAGGCGTCGAACCGTCCGCGTGGGAATGCCTGTTCGGACGCTCCGCGTTCGGCGGTTCAGGGACGCGGAGCGTCCAGGGCTGCATTCCCACGCAGAGCGTGGGAACGATCAATACCGTGGAGTTCAGAGGTGGCCGATGCCTTCAACGATGACAATCTCCGCCCTAGCCCATTCCTCCCTGTAACTTTTCGCTTCCTGATACGCCGCCGAGCGATAACACGCCACGGCCTGTTCGTAGCTGTCGAATTCGATCACCACGCTGCGCTGCGGTGTCGTCCGCCCTTCCATCGCTTCGCTGCGCCCGCCTCTGGCCAGAAACTTCGCGCCGAACTCGGCGAACGCCTTCGGCGCGCGCTGGGTGTATTGGCTGTAGTGATCGGCATCGGTGATGTCCACGTGAGCAATCCAGTACGCCTTCATAGTGACCTCTTGGTTGATTTTGTATTATGGTATACCACGAATTTCATCCACATCGAGAGTCCAGCATGGCCTTCAACAGCATCGAAGAAATCATCGAAGATTATCGCCTCGGCAAAATGGTGCTGCTGGTCGATGACGAAGACCGGGAAAACGAAGGCGACCTGCTGCTGGCTGCTGATCGTTGTACGCCCGAGGCGATCAGTTTCATGGCCCGCGAAGCTCGAGGGCTGATTTGCCTGACTCTGACCGACGATCATTGTCAGCGCCTGGGACTTGAGCAAATGGTGCCGAGCAATGGCAGCGTGTTCAGTACCGCGTTCACGGTTTCCATCGAAGCGGCGGTGGGCGTGACTACCGGGATTTCCGCAGCCGACCGCGCCTGCACGGTGGCTGCTGCGGTGGCGCCGAACGCTCGCGCTGAAGACCTGGTGCAGCCCGGTCATATCTTCCCGCTGCGGGCCAAGGAAGGTGGCGTGCTGACCCGCGCCGGCCACACCGAGGCCGGTTGTGATCTGGCGCGGCTCGCCGGGTTCACGCCAGCCTCGGTGATTGTCGAAGTGATGAACGACGATGGCACCATGGCCCGCCGTCCGGATCTGGAAGTCTTCGCGCGCAAGCACGGGATCAAGATCGGCACCATCGCCGACCTGATCCACTATCGCCTGAGCACCGAACACACCATCGAGCGCATCGGCGAGCGGGAACTGCCTACGGTGCATGGCACGTTCCGTTTGATCACTTTCGAAGATCGTATCGAGGGCGGCGTGCACATGGCGATGGTCATGGGCGAGCTGCGCCGCGAGGAGCCGACGCTGGTGCGCGTGCATGTCATTGATCCGCTGCGGGATCTGGTCGGCGCCGAGTACAGCGGGCCGACGAACTGGACATTGTGGGCGGCGCTGCAACGGGTCGCGGCCGAAGGCCATGGCGTGGTCGTGGTGCTGGCCAATCATGAGTCGTCGCAGGCGTTGCTGGAGCGCATTCCGCAATTGACTCAACCGCCACGGCAGTTCAGTCGTTCGCAATCGCGAATCTATTCCGAGGTGGGCACCGGGGCGCAGATTCTGCAGAACCTGGGCGTCGGCAAGCTGCGCCACCTGGGCCCGCCGCTCAAATATGCCGGTTTGACCGGCTACGATCTGGAAGTGATCGAGAGCATTCCGTTCACCGAATAATTCCGTTTGCCAGATAGCCGGTAAGGCAAAGTGCTTGCACAAAGTTTGGAATACCATAATATGATATTCCATAGACCGGACGACCTGAAAAACCGTCCAGCTACTGCTCCCGACAGGCGGGCAACAACGCAAGCCCGCTCAAAAACACAACAATGAGGGCGTAAAAATGGTGTTGAACAAAGCTGCAACCGCGATCTTTCTTGCGGGACTGCTGAGCGTGACCGGCCAGGCCGCGATGGCCGCCGAGAGTGTGAACTTTGTCAGTTGGGGCGGTAGCACCCAGGATGCGCAGAAACAGGCCTGGGCCGATCCGTTCAGCAAGGCCAGCGGCATCACCGTCGTGCAGGACGGCCCGACCGACTACGGCAAACTCAAGGCCATGGTCGAAAGCGGCAACGTGCAATGGGATGTGGTCGACGTAGAAGCCGATTTTGCGCTGCGTGCTGCGTCCGAAGGCCTGCTCGAGCCCCTCGATTTCAAACAGATCCAGCGCGACAAGATCGACCCGCGTTTCGTCAGCGACTACGGCGTCGGCTCGTTCTTCTTCTCCTTCGTCCTCGGCTATAACGAGGGCAAACTCGGCGCCAACAAGCCACAGGACTGGAGCGCGCTGTTCGACACCAAGACTTTCCCCGGCAAACGCGCCCTGTACAAATGGCCGAGCCCAGGCGTGCTTGAACTGGCTCTGCTCGCCGACGGCGTGCCGGCCGACAAGCTCTACCCGCTGGACCTGGATCGCGCCTTCAAGAAACTCGACACCATCAAGAAAGACATCGTCTGGTGGGGCGGCGGCGCGCAGTCGCAGCAACTGCTGGCTTCCGGTGAAGCGAGCATGGGCCAGTTCTGGAACGGCCGGATTCACGCTCTGCAAGAAGATGGCGCACCGGTCGGCGTGAGCTGGAAACAGAACCTGGTCATGGCCGACATTCTGGTCGTGCCAAAGGGTTCGAAAAACAAGGACGCGGCGATGAAGTTCCTGGCCAGCGCCAGCAGTGCCAAAGGCCAGGCGGACTTCTCCAACCTGACCGCCTACGCCCCGGTCAACGTCGACAGTGTGCAGCGTCTGGACTCGACGCTGGCCCCGAACCTGCCGACTGCCTACGCTAAGGATCAGATCACTCTTGATTTCGCGTACTGGGCCAAGAACGGTCCGGCCATCGCGACACGGTGGAACGAATGGCTGGTCAAATGAAAATGGCGGCCACCGCGTCCCGTCCCTCCACTGCCACCGGGAGCGCCACGAGCGCTGCCGGCCAGGCTGAAGGCAAAAAGGCGAGTGCCATGGCGCAAGCCCCGTCCCTCAAGCAACGCTGGCGCGGCGCCGGTAACCTCGCGCCGGCGCTGTTGTTCCTCGGTCTGTTCTTTCTCGCCCCGCTGATTGGCTTGTTGCTGCGCGGCGTGCTGGAACCGGTGCCGGGCCTTGGCAACTATGAGCAACTGTTTGCCAACTCGGCTTACGCACGAGTGCTGTTCAACACCTTTTCGGTGGCCGGACTGGTGACGGTGTTCAGCCTGCTACTTGGATTCCCGCTGGCCTGGGCAATCACTCTGGTGCCGCGCGGCTGGGGCCGCTGGATTCTCAACATCGTGCTGCTGTCGATGTGGACCAGCCTCCTCGCCCGCACTTATTCGTGGCTTGTGTTGCTGCAGGCTTCTGGCGTGATCAACAAGGCGCTGATGGCGCTGGGCATCATCGATCAGCCGCTGGAAATGGTGCACAACCTGACCGGCGTGGTGATCGGCATGAGCTACATCATGATCCCGTTCATCGTGCTGCCGTTGCAGGCGACCATGCAGGCCATCGACCCGATGATCCTGCAGGCCGGCTCGATCTGCGGCGCCAGTCCATGGACCAACTTCTTCCGGGTGTTCCTGCCGCTGTGCCGGCCGGGCCTGGCGTCCGGCGGGTTGATGGTGTTCGTGATGTCGCTCGGTTACTACGTCACCCCGGCGTTGCTGGGCGGGGCGCAGAACATGATGTTGCCGGAGTTCATCATTCAGCAGGTGCAGTCGTTCCTCAACTGGGGCCTGGCCAGCGCCGGCGCCGCGTTGCTGATCGTCATCACGCTGGTGCTGTTTTACGTCTACCTGAAGCTGCAGCCGGAATCCCCGGTTGGCGCCAGTCACGCGAGGTAAACCGACATGCTCCTGACGCCCAATGCCATGAGTCGCCGGATGCGCTTCGGCCTGTATTTCACCACCGGGCTGATCGGCCTGTTCCTGCTGTTGCCGATCGTGTTCATCGTCCTGCTGTCGTTCGGTTCGTCGCAGTGGCTGGTGTTCCCGCCGCCGGGCTGGACGCTGAAATGGTACGTGCAGTTCTTCTCCAATGCGGACTGGATGAGCGCAGCGCTGGCCAGCCTCAAGGTCGCCGTGCTGACCACGATCTGCGCCGTCGCCCTCGGTTTGCCGACTGCCTTTGCGCTGGTCCGTGGACGCTTCCCCGGCCGGGAAATGCTCTACGGCCTGTTCACCCTGCCGATGATCGTGCCGCTGGTGATCATCGCCGTGGCGGTGTACGCGCTGTTCCTCAAGCTCGGCTACACCGGGACGATGTTCGCCTTCGTCGTCAGCCATGTGATCGTCGCGCTGCCGTTCACCATCATCTCGATCATCAACTCGCTGAAGCTGTTCGATCAGTCGATTGAAGACGCGGCGGTAATCTGCGGCGCGTCACGCCTGCAAGCGGTGTTCAAGGTGACTTTCCCGGCGATTCGTCCGGGCATGGTCGCCGGCGCCCTCTTTGCCTTCCTGGTTTCGTGGGACGAGGTGGTGCTCAGCGTGATGATGGCCAGCCCGACCCTGCAAACCCTTCCCGTGAAAATGTGGACCACCCTGCGCCAGGACCTGACGCCCGTGATCGCCGTCGCCTCGACGCTGCTGATCGGCCTGTCGGTATTGGTCATGGTGATCGCCGCCGCTTTGCGCCGGCGCAACGAAATCAGCGCCTGAGCGCCAGGAGTACAACATGAGTGCCGTGATCAAAGACGCATCCCAGCAGAACGACAAACCCCTGGTCAGCCTGCGCAACCTGAACAAGCACTACGGCGATTTTGCGGCCGTGGACAACATCTCGCTGGACATCAGGGACGGCGAGTTCCTGACCTTCCTCGGCTCCAGCGGCTCGGGCAAAAGCACCACGCTGTCGATGCTCGCCGGCTTCGAAACCCCGAGCAGCGGCGAGATCCTGGTCAACGGCCAGTCGCTGGTGAACGTGCCGCCGCACAAGCGCGACATCGGCATGGTGTTCCAGCGCTATTCGCTGTTCCCGCATCTGTCGGTACGCGACAACATCGCGTTTCCTCTCACGATCCGCAAACTCGCGGCTGCCGAGCGTGACAAGCGCGTCGATGCGATGTTGAAACTGGTACAACTGGAACAATTCGCCCATCGCCGCCCTTCGCAACTGTCCGGCGGCCAGCAGCAGCGGGTCGCCATTGCACGGGCGCTGGTTTACGAGCCACGTATTCTGTTGATGGACGAACCGCTCGGTGCGCTGGACAAGAAGCTGCGTGAAGACTTGCAGGATGAACTGCGTCAGTTGCACCGTCGCCTCGGCATCACCATCGTTTACGTGACCCATGACCAGGAAGAAGCCATGCGCCTGTCCCAGCGCATCGCAATTTTCAGTCACGGCAAGATTGTCGGGCTCGGCAGCGGTTATGACCTTTATCAGAACCCGCCGAATGCGTTTGTGGCGTCGTTTCTGGGCAACTCGAACTTTCTCAAGCTCAAGGCGCAGGGTAATGCGGCGGCGAGTTTCGAGGGGCAGTCGCTTTCGATTCGCCTGACGGCCGGATTGCAGACCGGGCAGGATGTTTTGCTGATGGTGCGCCCGGAAAAGGCGTTGGCGTTGAGCGTGCAGCAAGCGAATGACGAGCCACTGGCGGCGGGTTGGAATGAGGTTTCGGCGAAGGTGGTCGAGGTGTTGTTTCTGGGTGAAAGTCAGACTTGCAGCGTGGTCACATCGGGTGGCACTTCCATGACGGTCAAGGCGCTATCGGCAGCCGGGATGCCGTTGAAGGCTGGCGATCCGGTGCGGGTTCGCTGGGCGACGGCGGATGCATGTGTCTACACCGACTGGGCCGAAAGCGACCTCAACAAGGCCGCCGGATCCCACTAAGGTCTTCAGAAAACAACGCAATCCTGTGGGAGCGGCGGTGCGACGATTCGACTTGCCCGCGAATAGGCCGGCACATTCAACATCAATACTGAATATGCTGACGCCTTCGCGAGCAAGCTCGCTCCCACAAGTCTTGCACCAGTCAGTTAATTGGCGGGTACCCTTCGATCTGATCGGGCCAGGCTGTCAACACCTCAAACCCGTCTTCCGTCACCGCCACCATGTGCTCCCACTGCGCCGACAACGACTGATCCTTCGTCACCACTGTCCAGCCATCCGCCAGGCTCTTCACATGCCGCTTGCCGGCATTGAGCATCGGCTCGATGGTGAAAATCATCCCCGCCTTCAATTTCAGCCCCTGCTCCGGGTAACCGTAATGCAGCACCTGCGGTTCATCGTGATAAACCTTGCCGATCCCGTGCCCGCAATATTCGCGCACCACGCTGAACCCTTCTTTCTCCGCCAGCGTCTGGATCGCATGACCGATGTCACCCAACGTGGCGCCCGGCCGCACGACGCGGATGCCCGCGCACATGGCGTCGTAAGTGGTCTTGATCAGATGCCGCGCCTCGGGCGTCGGCTCACCGACCACGTACATGCGGCTGGTGTCGCCAAACCAACCGTCCTTGATCACCGCGATGTCGAGATTGACGATGTCGCCGTCCTTCAACACGCGCTTCGACGGAATGCCGTGGCAGACCACTTCGTTGACTGACGCGCAGACGGTTTTCGGAAAGCCGTGATAACCGACGTTGGCCGGAATCGCCTTCTGCACATTGACGATGTAGTCGTTGCACAACTGGTCGAGCTGATCGGTGGTGACGCCAGCCTTGACGTGCGGCACCAGCATCGCCAGTACGTCAGCAGCCAACTGCGCAGCCACTCGGGATTGGGCGATTTCGGCCTGGGTGTTGATCTTGATCGGGTTTCTCATGCCTTGGCCGCCTCTTTGACCGAGGCGTTCTGCGCGGCATCGGCCAATGCGCAGACTTGCTGCAGATCCAGACCGCCCGACTGTTCGGCGCGAATCAGCAACCGGCAAATGGCATGGTGATCCAGGTCGGGATACAGCTCGGCGAGCATGCCGATGCGCATCCAGTGTTCAGCCTGCGCGTTGATCGAACGGCTGAGTGCGTTGCTGGAGATGCGCAGATTCTCGTGCATGTCCTCTGAAATCTTTACGATGCCCATGGCAATATCCGATACGAATTGTATATGGATCGTATATTAATCGTGTATCGACCGGGATTGCAAACGTTGGTGTCCGGTCGCGCGCGGTGGTCACCGGCCTGTTGCGCTTGTCTCTGCGTTTGTTGAACGCTGAAGACGCCCTTTCAATACTCGATGACGCCTGCGTATAAACCCTGCAAGTCACTTCCTTCCCCTCGCTGATTTCGTTCTATCGTTAGATCGAAATGGCAGCATTTACGGCCGTTTAAAGGTTGCGACAGCTCAAGTCTGGGCCTATGTTGCACGCGAGCTTTTTCCCCGCGAATGGAACGCGATCAACACCACAAAGAGGTGAAGAGATGTCAAAGGATTCACGCCCTGCCGTACTTGGGCTGATCGGCAATACGCCGCTGGTAAAAGTCACCCGCTTCGATACCGGTCCCTGCACCCTGTTTCTCAAACTCGAATCACAGAACCCCGGCGGCTCGATCAAGGACCGCATCGGCCTGGCCATGATCGACGCCGCTGAACGCGACGGTCGCCTGCAACCCGGCGGCACGATTGTCGAGGCCACCGCCGGTAACACCGGTCTGGGCCTGGCCCTGGTCGGACGCGCCAAAGGCTACCGCGTCGTGCTGGTGGTGCCGGACAAAATGTCCACCGAAAAAGTCCTGCACCTCAAGGCCATGGGCGCCGAAGTGCACATCACCCGCTCCGATGTCGGCAAAGGCCATCCCGAGTATTACCAGGATGTCGCCGCGCGTCTGGCCAAAGACATTCCCGGCGCCTTCTTCGCCGACCAGTTCAACAACCCCGCCAACCCGCTGGCCCACGAGTGCAGCACCGGGCCGGAAATCTGGGCCCAGACCGAGCATGACCTGGACGCCGTCGTGGTCGGTGTCGGTTCGGCCGGCACGCTGACCGGCCTGACCCGTTTCTTCAAACGCGTACAACCTGATCTGGAAATGGTCCTGGCCGACCCGGTCGGTTCGGTGATGGCCGAATACAGCCGCAGCAAGCACTTGGGCACCGCCGGATCCTGGGCGGTGGAAGGCATCGGCGAGGACTTCATTCCGTCGATCACCGATCTGTCGAGCGTGCGCAGCGCCTACTCGATCAGCGACGAAGAAAGCTTCGATCACGCGCGTCAGCTGTTGAAAGCCGAAGGCATTCTCGGCGGCTCGTCCACCGGCACCCTGCTCGCCGCCGCGCTGCGCTACTGCCGCGAACAGACCGAGCCGAAACGCGTGGTCAGCTTCGTTTGCGACACCGGCACCCGCTACCTGTCGAAGGTCTACAACGACCAGTGGATGACCGATCAGGGCCTGTTGCAGCGCAAACGCTACGGCGACCTGCGCGACCTGATTGCCCGTCGCTTCGAAGACGGCAAGGTCGTCAGCGTCGGACCGGACGATACGCTGATGACCGCGTTCCAGCGCATGCGCCTGGCAGACGTTTCGCAACTGCCGGTGTTGGTAGATGGCAAGCAACTGGTCGGCGTGATCGATGAATCGGACATTCTGGTGCGCGTGCACGAAGACGCCTCGCTCTTCAGCAAACCCGTTTCCAGCGCGATGACGGACAAGTTGCAAACCCTCGCCCCCGGCGCCACGCTGGCTGAACTGGAAACCGTGCTCAGCAGCGGCCTGGTGGCCATCATCGCCGACGCTTCAGGCTTCCACGGCCTGATCACTCGCGTCGACATGCTCAATCAATTACGGAGATCCCTGGCATGAGCCAGCACGACAAGAACGCCCGTCAACAAGGCTTCGCCACCCGCGTGATCCACGCCGGGCAAACGCCGGACCCGACCACTGGCGCGCTGATGCCGCCGATCTACGCCAACTCCACCTACCTGCAAGACAGCCCCGGCGTGCACAAGGGTTTCGACTACGGCCGCTCGCACAACCCGACGCGTTTTGCTCTGGAGCGTTGCGTGGCGGATCTGGAGGGTGGCACCCAGGCGTTTGCCTTCGCTTCCGGGCTGGCGACGATTTCCACCGTACTCGAACTGATCGACGCCGGCTCGCACATCGTCTCCGGCAATGACCTGTATGGCGGCACGTTCCGCCTGTTCGACAAGGTGCGCCAGCGCAGTGCGGGGCATCGTTTCAGCTACGTCGATCTGGCCGATCTGTCGGCGTTCGAAGCCTCGCTGCAGGACGACACGCGCATGGTCATGGTCGAGACCCCGACCAACCCGCTGCTGAGCCTGTCCGACCTCGCCGCCATCGCGCGCATCTGCAAGGCGCGCGGGATCATCTGCGTGGCCGACAACACCTTCGCCAGTCCATGGATCCAGCGTCCGCTGGAACTGGGTTTCGACATCGTGCTGCACTCGACCACCAAATACCTGAACGGTCACTCCGATGTGATCGGCGGGATCGCGGTGGTCGGTGACAATCCTGCGCTGGCCGAACGCCTGGGCTTCCTGCAGAACGCCGTTGGCGCCATCTCCGGCCCGTTCGACGCGTTCCTGACTCTGCGCGGCGTGAAGACCCTGGCACTGCGTATGGAGCGTCATTGCAGCAACGCACTGGAACTGGCGCGCTGGCTGGAGCAACAGCCGCAGGTCAAACGCGTCTACTACCCGGGCCTGGAATCTCACCCGCAGCATGAACTGGCCAAGCGTCAGATGCGTGGTTTCGGCGGAATGATTTCACTGGATCTGAACAGTGATCTGGCGGGCGCCCGGCGCTTCCTGGAGAACGTGCAGATCTTTGCGTTGGCCGAAAGCCTTGGCGGCGTGGAAAGCCTGATTGAGCACCCGGCGATCATGACTCACGCGACCATCCCCGCAGAAACCCGTGCCAAGCTTGGCATCGGTGACAGCCTGGTGCGTCTGTCGGTGGGCGTCGAGGATATCGAGGACCTGCGTGCGGATCTGGCGCAGGCGCTGACCAGCATCTAAAGCCCGAAAACGTCAAAGCCCGCACGAGGCGGGCTTTGGTGTTCGAGTAGGCGGCCAGTGCTGGTCTCTGGCTTACGAGGTTTCTCAGGACTCCCACAGTACAGGCAATGTGCTCTGCTGCTTCACACGGCATAAGGGCTGGAACCCAGCGCGGGGTTCTTTCTAACCGTGTACCCTTCGGAACGCGCCCAACGCTTCCTCGCTATCCGCTTGCGCATCAGTCTGCGTCTTCGCCTACATGCTTGAGCCTAGCAAACACGCTGCATTGCGCTACGCGGTTTTTAGACTGATTGTTTTCTAGCGCTGCCCTGCAAGGAAGTTAACCGACTATCGCTTTCACGGCCCGTAAGCCTGCCTCCCGCCAAGGGCGAACTATACTTTTCAGCTGGCTGTCCAGATTTCCTGTAAACCATCGACACCCGTGCACCCTGCGGTGCCCTGTGCCACTCACCAATCTGGTTGACCCCGGGCCGACGAGCCTTCCGTCAATGATCAAAGATCGAATGACGGATAAAGCTCGGTTGCTGTGTGGCTGATGGGGCGTGGAGAAAATCATGAAGCACACGCTTTGGCCGGGCCTCGTCCTGGCAGTTGCGGCAACGGTGGCAGTGCCCAATGTCTGGGCTGCGAAGGCGCAGGCATTGGCGTCGGATGGGGCGGATCATGTGGGGGCGGGGGCGGTGGCTTCCGATGGATCGGATCATGTTGGCGCAGGTGCCGTTGCCTCTGATGGTTCCGATCACGTTGGCGCGGGCGCCGTTGCTTCTGACGGCGCGGATCACGTCGGCGCAGGTGCCGTTGCTTCTGACGGCGCAGATCACGTTGGCGCAGGCGCTGTCGCCTCTGACGGCGCGGACCACGTCGGCGCAGGTGCCGTTGCTTCTGACGGCGCGGATCATGTCGGCGCAGGTGCCGTTGCTTCTGATGGCGCGGATCATGTCGGTGCAGGTGCCGTTGCCTCTGACGGCGCGGATCACGTCGGTGCAGGTGCCGTTGCTTCTGATGGCGCGGACCACGTCGGCGCAGGTGCCGTTGCTTCTGATGGCGCGGATCACGTCGGCGCAGGTGCCGTTGCCTCTGACGGCGCGGATCATGTCGGTGCAGGCGCGCTCGCCGCCGATGGCGCAGACAAGGTCGGTGCCAGCCGACTCGCCTACTCCCGCGCAGGCGTCGGTTCGGACCAGGTGGCTTCCGCCCTCATGAGCGGCAGCTATTCCGACCAGTTCAACAGCCCTCAATAACCGCTATCGGCGCAACCAGCCTGCCGCTGGTTGCGCCGCACTAGCACATTTGTGCTAATCGACCACCCCGTTCCCTGGCGTTATATTCCCTCGCAACCCCCGACACTCCCCAACATTGCCGCTGCGCAGTGCGCGGGATCGTTGTGCCTGGAAAAACAACAACACCAAGGAAGAAACACCATGAAACTACACGCCAGCCTCGCCAGGATCACAGTCCTCGGTGCCCTGCTTCTCGGCGCCAGCGGTTGCCAGACCGCCAAACCCACTGAAGACAGCATGCGCGAACGCGCCCAGACCGTCATCGGCCAACCGGTCACCAGGATCGGCAACATCCGCAACGACAGCACGCTGACCTACTACACCGCCTACACCGCCGCCGGCGAATACAACTGCGAGTTGCCCAGTGGCGCGATCATCGCGGTGGCCAGCATGGGCATCATGACACCTCCGCTGTCCTGCCTGCCCAAAGGTGCGTCGCCGATTCCGTACCAGTAATCCGGCGCAGAAAAACCGTCTTAGTGCCTCCTCTCACCCGGTAAAGGATTCCGCTCGATCATGAAAACACTCATCGCCAGCCTCACCCTCGCGGCCTTAGCGCTCACCGGCTGCGCCACCCCCAAACAATGGGAAGCCACCGGCGGCAGCAAGACCGACGGCGTTGTCCAGGTTTCCTATGAACTGGGCCAGTTCGAAAGCGGGCAAACCTCCGCCGCTCAAGGGTTGGCCGCAGCTGAAGGCCGTTGCAAGGTCTGGGGCTACAAGAGCGCCGAAGTCTCAGGCTCGGAGAAAAACATCTGCCGCACCATGGGCCAGTACAACTGCCTGCAAACCACCATCACGCAGGACTATCTGTGTAAGCGCTGACAGCTTCGGTCTGCCGGTCGCGCAGCGCACGCAAGGTCGCGCGCAGCTCGGCCGGGCGTACCGGCTTGGACAGAATGGCGATCTGCCGATCATGCAGGGCCGCCTGGATTTTTTCGATGTCATGCCCGGTGATGATCATGGCCGGTACCGCATGACCCCGCTGACGACGAACCTCATCAATGCACTCGATGCCGGTGCTGTGGGAGCCGAGGTCATAGTCGGCAACGATGATGTCGCAGTCCGTGACCAGCCCCTGCCCGCTCAGCTCGGCCTGCACGACGCAGCCCCAACGCTCGAGCAACGCTGAAGTCGCCAGCAGAACGTTGCGATCATCCTCCACCAGACACACCTTCAACCCCGTCAGCAACCCGATTTGCCGAGGCTCCTCTCGATTGACCGGCATCTGCGGCGGCGCCAGCGGCAGCCCATGCAAGGTCACCGCCGTGCCATGCCCCAGCCGTGAGCGGATCGCGACATCGACACCGATCAACTGCCCCAGACGCCGGACAATCGACAGCCCCAGGCCCACGCCTTCAACGTCTTTGTCACGCAGCTGGCGAACCCGATAAAACTCTTCGAACACCTTGGGCAAATGCTCTTCGGCGATCCCGTTGCCGCGGTCATAGATCGAGATGGCCAGTCCCGCGCCGCGCTTGCGCACACCGATCAGCACCGGCCGGTGTGCACCGTATTTGAAGCAGTTGGAGAGCACATTCTGGACCATGGTCGCGAGCAACGCCGGATCGGTACGCACCCAATGTTCACAGCGCCGCAAGCGTAACTCCACACCCGCCCAACGTGCGGCTTCGGCGTTCTGGCGGATCAGATCCGCCAGCCACTCGCCCAGTTCAAGCGTCTGCAGGCGGGGCAGAATCCGCCCGTTATCGAGGGTATAGAGATCGAGAATCGAGCGAAACAGCTGCGACACGTTGAGCAGCGAACGGTCGATGCTGTCCACCAGCCGCCGCTCCTCTTCGCCCAGCCGCGACTCACGCAGACACGCGGTAAACAACCCAATGGAGTGGATCGGCTGACGCAGGTCATGACTGGCCTGGGCCAGGAAACGCGATTTTTCCAGATTGGCAGCCACCGCCTCTTCCGATGCCTTGCGCGTGCGCTCCAGCAGCAGGTGCGCATACACCGGAATCACCGTGCTGGTGATCATCAGCATCAACACCATGAACGGTTGCGCTTGCCAGTACGGCGTCAATCGATAGACCGCCAACAGCGCGAGCAATGCCAGCACCGTGGCGATCGCCAGGTAGCGCGAGCCGTAACGCATGCCGTTGCCGAGATTGACCCAGACCATGACGGCGTAGATGGGCAGCGCTGCCTCGCCGCCGACCACCAGCCCGAAACTGGTGCCGGTGTAATCGTGGAGCATGCCGAAAATACGCCGCGCCGGATAATGCCCCGGCCAGCGCACGATGGCCTGGCGCAGCACAACGGAGGCCAGCAAAAACAGGGCAATGTAGGTGACCACCGGCAGGTAAGTATCGAAGCGCTGGCCCGGCAGGAAACCGAGCACGGCCATGTAAACCAGCGCGATGCTGGCGATGATGATGCGCAGATTGGCCTGGTCGAGCTCGGTGTTCTTTTCGAACTTCATGGCGGAACGTCCTTGTGCGGCAGTCGTCATAACAGCACGAATCAACAGGCAAACCCTTCGCCCGGTGCTAAGGTGCATGCCGTGAGAAATGCTGACCCAGGGAGGGTTTTGCCATGGCGTGCCGAATCATCATAGCCGACGATCACCCGTTGTTTCGCGAAGCGCTGCTGCGCACTGTCCAGCGTTTGCTGCCCGACGCCCTGATCGAAGAAGCCGGCGACCTCGACACCGTGCTCGCCCTGCTGCCGGCCGGCGATGAGCCCGACACCTTGATCCTCGACCTGCGTTTTCCCGGACTGACCTGTGTCAGCCAGCTCGCGGAACTGCGTCGGCGCCTGCCGAGAACCACGCTGATCGTGGTGTCGATGGTCGATGACGAAGTGCTGATCGGCGAAGTCATGGCCGCCGGTATCGATGGTTTTATCGGCAAGAACATCGCCCCGGACGAGATCGGTCAGGCAATCCGGGCGATTCGTGAAGGTGAGGTTCTGGTGAAATTCGCCCCGTCCGGCCTGCTGCCGCTGGACACCGGCACCGCCCTCACCCCGCGTCAGCAAGAGGTATTAAGGCTGATCGCCCAGGGCAAAACCAACAAGGAAATCGCCCGTGAACTGGACATTTCGCCGTTCACGGTGCGGATTCATGTGTCGTCGTTGTTGCGGGTGCTCAACGTGCCGTCGCGGGCAGCGGCGGCAGTCAAGTATTCCGGAACGGGTTAGCGTCAGAAGCCTGGATCAAGGATCGACCTGGGCCATCAGTTCAGGCACCGATTCCTGGCGTTTCGCATAGCGCTGCGCCAGCACCGCACAAACCATCAATTGAATCTGATGGAACAGCATCAGCGGCAGAATCAGCACACCGATCGCACTCCCGGCAAACAACACCTGCGCCATCGGCACACCGGTGGCCAGGCTTTTCTTCGAGCCGCAGAACAGGATGGTGATGCGGTCTTCCTGACTGAAACCAAATGTCCTGCCCAGCAGCGTGGACGCCAACAGCACCAGCGCCAGCAGAATGCAACAGACCACTACCAGCCCCAGCAGGTCGATCACCGGAATCTGGTGCCAGATACCCTCGTTCACCGCCTCGCTGAACGCGCCGTAGACCACCAGCAGAATCGAGCCTTGATCGACGAATTTCAGCCAGTTCTTGTTGCGACCGACCCAGGCGCCGATCCAGCGACGAGCGATCTGACCGGCGATGAACGGCAGCAGCAGTTGCACACTGATTTTCACGATCGCGTCGAGGGTCGAGCCGCCGTCGCCGTGGACGTTGAGCAGCAGCGTCACCAGCAGCGGCGTGAGGAAAATCCCGAACAGACTGGACGCCGCCGCACTGCAGATCGCCGCCGGAATATTACCCCGCGCCAGCGAAGTGAAGGCAATCGCCGACTGCACCGTGGCCGGCAGCGCACACAGGTAAAGCATGCCCATGTACAGCTGATCACCGATCAGCGGTGACAACAGCGGCTTGAGCGCCAGACCCAGTAGCGGGAACAGGACAAAAGTCAGACCGAACACCAGCAAATGCAGGCGCCAGTGGCCGGCGCCGGCGATGATCGATTCCCGCGACAGCTTGGCGCCGTGCAGGAAAAACAGCAGCGCAATCGCAATGTTGGTCAGCCAGCCGAAACCGGTCGCGACCTGGCCGCTGGCGGGCAGGAAGCTGGCCAGCAGCACCACGCCGATCAGGGTCAGGGTGAAGTTGTCGGGCAAAAAGCGTGGGCGCGTCATGGTTTGTTCATCCGGGGGTTGCCAGTACGTGGAAGCGACTCTAACGTGACTGGAAATTACCGACTAACGCCGAAGAACCCACAGATGCCGCCAAAAGGACACGACAAGAGCGTCAGACGCAGCATTCCCGGGTTACCCAGCCTGCCGCGTCCGCTGTACGGGCGCACTGAATCACTGCCCAATCGCGCGCTGACCCGCCGTCACAGTCATCCGTGGGTGCAGTTGTCCTACGCGATCCAGGGCGTGCTCGAAGTGCAAACCGCCGTCGGTCGTTTCGTCGCACCACCGGAACGGGCGGTGTGGATTCCGGCGGGCGTGCCGCATCGAGTATTCAGTTCGCCGCACACGGAAATGCGCAGCCTTTACATTGATTGCAGTGTCGCCAACTGGGCGCCCGAGCGTTGTCATGTACTCGGCGTCAGTGATCTTTTGCGGGAGCTGATTCGGGCCTTCAGTCAGATACCTGTCGAGTATGACCAGAGCGGCCCGCACGGGCGTTTGGCCCAGGTGATCCTCGATCAACTGGCCGATGCCCCGCCCATCGATCTGATGCTGCCATTGCCGCAGGACAGTCGCTTGCGCCAGATCTATCAAAGTCTGGAGCAACATCCGGAACAGCAGACCACCCTGGCGCACTGGAGCGAAAAATTCGGCGTAACCGAGAAAACTCTGACTCGGCTGTTCCTGCGCGACACCGGTTTGACCTTCCGCACCTGGCGTCAGCGCCTGCGTCTGTTGAGGGCGCTGACGCCGCTGGAACGTGGCGAACGCGTCACCGACGTGGCTTTGGCCTGCGGTTACGACTCGACCTCAGCGTTTATCGCGGCGTTTCGCCAACAGTTCGGTGAAACGCCGGGTGAGTTTTTCCGATGAAATTAACCGATATTTATCGACTTTGTGCATGCCATTGGGCAAATTTCAGGGTAGAGTTTCGCCCATCAAGAATCTTTGACATCTTTCGACGATAACAATGATCAACCACCCTTTAGCGAACCTGTCGGCGGTAACAGCATGATCGAAGTCACTGAAGTTTCCATTGCCCAATTGCGCGCGGCGCTCGAATCCGGCCAGACCACAGCGGTTGAACTGGTGCAGGCCTACCTGGCGCGCATCGACGCCTTTGACGGCCCGGGTACCGCCACTGCCCTGAACGCAGTAATCGTGCGAAATCCTGACGCACTGAAAGAAGCGCAGGCCTCGGACGACCGTCGTGCCAAGGGGGAAACCCTCGGTCCGCTGGACGGCATCCCTTATACCGCCAAGGACAGTTATCTGGTCAAAGGCCTGACCGCCGCGTCCGGCAGCCCGGCCTTCGCCGATCTGGTGGCCCAGCGCGACGCGTTCACCATCGAACGCCTGCGTGCGGGCGGCGCGATCTGCCTGGGCAAGACCAACATGCCGCCGATGGCCAATGGCGGGATGCAGCGCGGGGTCTATGGCCGTGCCGAAAGCCCTTACAACGCCGACTACCTGACGGCTCCCTTCGCTTCCGGCTCGTCGAACGGTGCCGGTACCGCCACCGCTGCAAGCTTCTCGGCATTCGGTCTGGCGGAAGAAACCTGGTCGAGCGGTCGCGGCCCGGCATCCAACAATGGCCTGTGCGCCTACACGCCATCGCGCGGGGTGATTTCGGTACGCGGCAACTGGCCGCTGACGCCGACCATGGACGTGGTGGTGCCATACGCCCGCACCATGGCTGACCTGCTGGAAGTGCTCGATGTGGTGGTCGCCGAAGACACCGACACCCGAGGCGATCTGTGGCGCCTGCAACCCTGGGTGCCGATCCCGAGCGTCGCCTCGGTTCGCCCTGCTTCCTATCTCGAACTCGCGGTGAAAAGTGATGCACTGGCCGGCAAACGTCTGGGCGTACCGCGCATGTACATCAACGCCGACCCCGAGGCCGGCACCAGCGAAGCACCGGGCATCGGCGGCCCGACCGGGCAGCGCATCAACACCCGCGCCTCGGTAATCGATCTGTGGAAACAGGCCCGTCAGGCCCTTGAGGCCGCCGGTGCCGAAGTGATCGAAGTGGATTTTCCACTGGTCTCCAACTGCGAAGGCGATCGTCCGGGCGCACCGACCGTGTTCAATCGCGGCATCGTTTCGAAAGAGTTCATGCACCACGAACTGTGGGATCTGTCGGCCTGGGCGTTCGATGATTTCCTGCGCGCCAACGGTGATCCGAAACTCAATCGACTGGCGGACGTCGACGGCCCGAAAATCTTCCCGCACGACCCCGGCACACTGCCCAACCGCGAAGGCGACCTCGCCGCCGGCATGGACGAATACGTGCGCATGGCCGAGCGTGGCATCACGCCGTGGGATCAGATCCCGACCCTGCCGGACGGCCTGCGCGGCCTGGAAAAGACCCGCAAGCTCGACCTCGAAGACTGGATGGATCGCTTGGGCCTCGACGCCGTGCTGTTCCCGACCAACGCCGACGTTGCCCCGGCTGACGCCGACGTCAACCCGGCTTCGGCGGACATCGCCTGGAGCAACGGCATCTGGGTCGCCAACGGCAACCTCGCGATCCGCCACCTCGGCGTACCGACCGTCACGGTACCGATGGGCGTGATGGCAGACATCGGCATGCCGGTCGGCCTGACCTTCGCTGGTCGCGCCTATGATGATTCGACGTTGCTGCGCCTTGCTGCGGCGTTCGAGGCGACCGGTTCGAAACGACGGATACCGCCACGTACGCCAGCACTGGCGACAGGCAAGTAAATGCAAAACGGCGGGATCAATTGATCCCGCCGTTTTTTATCGCTCTGCCAGCTCTTCCAGCAAATCCGCCGAAGGCACGAAGAACAGACTGCCCGTGACGGCCGTGCTGAAGTCCAGCAAGCGGTCGTAATTGCCGGGCGGCTTGCCAACGAACATGTTCTCCAGCATCTGCTCCAGCGGCTCCGGGGAGCGCGCGTACCCGATGAAGTAAGTGCCGAATTCGCCTGCCCCTGGCCGGCCGAACGGCATGTTGTCGCGCAGGATCTTCACCTCTTCGCCATCCTTGGTGATGGTCGTCAACGCACTGTGGGAATTGCTCGGTTTGACTGAGTCGTCCAGTTCGATATCGGACAGTTTGGTACGCCCGATCACCCTCTCCTGCGCCTCAACCGACAATTCGTTCCAGGCCTTCATGTTGTGCAGATACTTCTGCACCAGCACGTAACTGCCGCCACTGAACGGCTGATCTTCATCGCCGACCAGAGTGAAATGCTCGGCTTTGCGGCCGACCGGATTTTCCGTGCCGTCGACGAAACCGATGATGCTGCGCATGTCGAAATAGCGGAAACCCTGCACCTCGTCGGTCACCGTCACGGCGCCGTCCAGCGCCGACATCAACTGCGTCGCCAGTTCGAAACACAGGTCCATCTGATCGGCTCGAACGTGCAACAGCAAGTCGCCAGGCGTGGAAACAGCCCGCCGCCCTTCTACACCGAACTCGCGAAAATCATGCAGGGACGCGGGGCGTGGACTGCCGAACAGTCGATCCCATGCGCTGGAAGAAAATCCGCACACGCAGGACAGATTTCCCGATGGAACGCGCTTGCCGACCGAGCGCGTCAGGCCCGCTATATCGGCGCACCAGCCACGGACTTTTTCAGCGGCCTCGGCCTCGGCGTTGAGAGTGGCCACGATGAATATGGCAGCGCTGGTGATCGGGCTGCAGACGGCTTGAGGATCTGGCGTGTCGATGATCGTGACTCCCGAAGTGGTGAACTGGCTCGACAGCGAGGTTAGCAAAGAAGCGTTGAACGAAGTATTACCCGCGCCTGCCCTGTCGTCCGACATTTCGTTTTTAACGAACAATACCCACGAAATAAACGATTTTTCTTTGCCGGAAGACTCCTACTAGGATGGCCGCGTCTACCCCGAAAAACATAACGACAGGGAGAACGGCATGCACCCCATCAACATCGGCGAACCCTGGATGTGGGTCGCCTTCATCGTTTTTGTCCTCGCTATGCTGGCCGTCGACCTGTTCGTCTTCGGTGGGCGCAAGGCGCATCGGGTCTCTGTGCGGGAAGCCTCATCCTGGGTGATCGCCTGGTGCATGCTGGCGATGGCCTTCGCCGGGTTGCTCTGTTGGTATCTGAACGGCGAATTCGGTCCCGACATCGCCAAGGTCAAGACCCTGGAATTCCTCACCGGCTATTTGATCGAACAGTCGCTGTCGATCGACAACATGTTCGTGTTCGTGATGATCTTCAGCTACTTCGCCGTGCCGCCGGAGTTGCAGCGCAGGGTGTTGCTGTACGGCGTACTGGGAGCGATCGTGATGCGCGCGGCGATGATTTTTGCCGGGGTGTGGCTGGTGTCGCAGTTTACGTGGCTGCTGTACGTGTTCGGTGTGTTCCTGATCATTACCGGGATCAAGATGTTGATGTTCGCCGATCAGCAGCCAGATCTTGAAAAAAATCCGATCGTGCGTTGGGCCCGTGGACATTTACGCATCACCAATAGCTTCCACGGCGAGCGCTTTTTCGTGTTGCAAAACGGCGTGCGCTGGGCCACGCCGATGTTTCTGGTGCTGGTGCTGATCGAGGCCAGTGACCTGATGTTCGCGGTCGACAGCATCCCGGCGATCTTCGCGGTGACCACCGATCCGTTCATCATTTTTACCTCGAATATCTTCGCGATCATGGGCTTGAGGGCGCTGTACTTTCTTTTGGCAGACATGGCCGACCGCTTTCATCTACTCAAATACGGGCTGGCGCTGGTGCTGGTGTTTATCGGTGGGAAGATGACGGTTATGCCGTGGTTTCACATGCCGGTGGAGTGGTCGCTGGCGATTGTCGGCGGGGTGATTCTGACATCGGTGTTGCTGAGTCTGATCCTGACGAAGGACAAGTCGCCCGAGGAAAGTCAGGCGAAATAATGGCCGAGGGAGCGAATTCGCTCCCTCGGCTTTTAACCTATTTATCGGATTTGATGCTGGTCCACACCCGGGTCCGCACCCGCTCCAGCTTCTGAGGCAACGGCTGCACCACGTACAGTTTCTTCAGCGCTTCGCTGGTCGGCGTCAGGTTGGGGTTGCCAGTGATTTCCTTGTTGATCAGCGGCAGCGAATCCTTGTTGGCGTTCGGGTAGCCAAGAAAATCACTGATCGAGGCGATGACCTTCGGATCGAGCAAGGTGTTGAGGAACTCGTGGGCTTCTTCAACGTTCTTCGCGCTCTTCGGAATGGCGAAGGTGTCGAACCAGATCGGTGCGCCCTCCTTCGGCAAGCGCCAGTCGACCACCACGCCGTTTTTCGCTTCTTTGGCGCGGTTGCCGAACTGGTAGAAGCTGCCGGAATAACCGATGGCCACGCAGATGTCGCCGTTGGCGATGTCGGTCATGTACTTGGCCGAGTTGAAGTAAGTGACGTAAGGGCGAACCTTGAGCATCAGGTCCTTGGCTTTCTCATAGTCGGCCGGGTTCTGGCTGTTCGGATCGAGGCCCAGATAATGCAAGGCCAGCGGCAGAATTTCCGATGGGGAATCGAGCATCGCCACGCCACAGGATTTCAGCTTCTCCATGTTCTCCGGTTTGAACACCAGATCCCAACTGTCCACCGGTGCATTCTCGCCGAGCGCTGCCTTGACCTTGGCCGGGTTAAAACCGATCAGCACCGTACCGACCATGTAGGGCACGCCGTACTGGTTACCGGGGTCGTTGGCGTCGAGCAACTTGAGCAACGCCGGATCCTGGTGACTCCAGTTCGGCAGCTTGGACTTGTCGAGTTTCTGGAACACGCCGGCCTTGATCTGGGTCTCGAGGAACTGGTTCGACGGCACCACCAGGTCGTAGCCGGAGTTGCCGGTCAGCAGCTTGGCTTCGAGGGATTCGTTGGTGTCGAAGGTGTCCCAGGTCACTTTGATGTTGCTTTTGGCGGCGAAGTCCTTGGGCACCGACGGCAGAATGTAATCCGCCCAGTTGTACACCCGCAGTTCGCGCTGTTCGGCCTGCACGGCGCCGGCCAGCAGCGTCAGCCCGCAAACAGTGGCGCCCAGAATGCGTTTCATCGTGACCATATTGTGTTTCCCCGAATGCAGCGTGAGTCGATGGTTTTTATGTTCTGTACACGGCAGCGGCTGTCAGATCAGCCAAGGGCAAGGAAGGTGCAGCATTTTGTTGTGGCTTCGATTCTTCCTGACAGCGTAGACGCAGCACAGTAGCCCATTGGCCAAAAGGGGATCGAAATGGCCAATTTGCGTGACCGCCGGGATGCGGAAACAACAATGCCCGACAAAGTGCCGGGCATTGTTTGAGAAGACTGCAGAAGATCAATCAGTAAAACCCAACCGCGCCGCCCTGCTCTGTTGCGTCTGGCCACGGGTCGCCAGGCAGTAATACAGCGGGCAGGTGACGATCAGGCCGACCAGCCACGACAGGTCCGCGCCTTCCACCAGATTGGCGTACGGCCCGACATACAACGATGTATTGGCGAACGGCAGCTGCACGATGATGCCGATGAAGTAGGCAATGATCGCGTGTAGGTTGAAGCGCCCATAAATGCCGCCGTCGGCGCGGAAGATCGAGGCGATGTCGTAACTGCCGCGCTTGATCAGGTAGAAGTCGATCAGATTGATCGACGCCCACGGTACCAACACCAGCAGCAACGCCAGAATCAGCCCGATGAACTCGGAAATGAAATCCGCCGATGCCCCCAGCGCCACCACACAGCAGCTCGCCAGCACCACGCTCGACAAGATCACCCGCACCTTGATGCTTGGCGTCCACTGGCTGGCGAAGGTCTGAATCGAGGTGATGATCGACAGCACCGCGCCATACAGATTCAGCGCGTTGTGGCTGATGATGTTGAGCAGGAACAGCACCATCAGAATCGGCCCCAGCCAACCGGTGGACTGCTTGACCGCCGCCATCGCTTCGGTGCCTTCCGGCGTCGCCAAAACCGCCACTGCGCCGAAGGTGAACGACAGAATCGTGCCCAGGGTGGCGCCCAGATAAGTCGCGATAAAGGGTTTGCCGATCCCGATGTCCGCCGGCAGGTAACGGGAATAGTCGGAGACATAGGGCGAGAAACTGATCTGCCAGATGATCCCCAGCGACACCGTCGCCAGCCAACCGGACAGATTGAAGCTGCCTCGGGTGAAGAAGTCCGCCGGTAACTCATGGGCAAAGATGTAGATGAAACCGGCCAGCAGCGCACTGCCCATCACCCAGGTGCCGATGCGGTTGAGCGTGTGGATGAAGTTGTAGCCGATCACGCCGATGGCGGTGGCACTGAGGGCGCCGATCAGGATGCTCAGCGGCGCCGGTACCGACGGCGCAATGCCGACGATGGACTTGCCGGCCAGCACAATGTTGGAAATAAAGAAGCCGATATAGATGATCGCCGCGAAGAACACGATCAACAGCGCACCGTAACGCCCGAACTGGCCCCGACTCTGGACCATCTGCGGAATGCCCATGCGCGGGCCTTGCGCCGACGCCAGGGCGATCACCACGCCGCCGATCATGTGCCCCAGCGCAATCGCCAGCAGCCCCCAGAACAGGTCGAGATGAAACACCTGAACCACCATGGCGCCGGTGACAATGGGCAGTGGCGCAATGTTGGTGCTGAACCAAAGGGTGAAAAGGTCGCGGGCCTTCCCGTGGCGTTCCGCGAGTGGGACGTAGTCGACCGTGTGATTCTCGATCAACGGATCTTGCCGGGACATCTGGGACATAAAAATGAACTCGATTGGGTCTGTTCTTATCGTTGTATGAAGCCAAACCGGGGGTGCTTCTTGGCCGCCCCTCAGATGCAGACCATATTATGGTATTCCAAACTTTTCACAAGACTGATCCGCTTTTTGCGACGGCATCTGATCCGGCATCCTCCCTGATAGCCAGCGTTCACGGCTAGAGCAAAGCCCTGTAAATGCTGACTTTCCGACGGATGAACCACGTTTATCGTTTCACCAAAAAAGCGCTTGCAATCGATGTATTACGGTATACCATCAGACCCACAAACGAATAAAAACACGCTTCACCGCACTCGAGGATTGACCAATGATCGATGCTGCCGTCTACAAACAAGTCATGGGCTCGTTCCCGTCCGGCGTTACCGTCATCACCACGCTGGATGACGACGGCCAGATCGTCGGCCTGACCGCCAGCGCCTTCAGTTCGCTGTCGATGGACCCCGCCCTGGTGCTGTTCTGCCCCAATTACAGTTCCGATTCCTATCCCGTCCTGATCAAGAACAAACGCTTTGCCATTCACGTGTTGTCCGGCGGTCAACAAGGCGAAGCCTATGCGTTCGCCCGCAAAGGCAAGGACAAGGCGCAGGGCATCGAGTGGACGCTGAGCGAACTGGGCAATCCGATCCTGGCCAACGCGACAGCTATCATCGAATGTGAGCTGTGGCGCGAATACGAAGGCGGCGACCACGCGATCATGGTCGGCGCGGTGAAAAATCTCATCGTCCCTCAGCAGGACGCCGGCCCGCTGGTGTATTGCCACGGCAAGATGGGCGCCCTGCCTGCCTTCGCCTGATCCGCACGATTGCACTTAAACAGGCCGGCAAGCGACCGGCCGACCACAAGAGATTCGAGGTAGCGTCATGAAATTTTCCCTGTTCGTACACATGGAGCGCTGGGACGAAAGCGTCAGCCACCGTCAACTGTTCGAAGACCTGACCGAACTGACGTTGATGGCCGAAGCCGGCGGTTTCAGCACCGTGTGGATCGGCGAACACCACGCGATGGAATACACCATCTCGCCGAGCCCGATGCCGCTGTTGGCCTACCTCGCGGCCAAGACCACTACCATTCACCTGGGCGCTGGCACCATCATCGCGCCGTTCTGGCACCCGCTGCGGGTCGCCGGTGAATGCGCGTTGCTCGATGTGATCAGCAACGGCCGAATGGAAGTCGGCCTGGCGCGTGGCGCCTATCAGGTGGAATTCGACCGCATGGCCGGCGGCATGCCCGCCTCCAGCGGTGGCCAGGCGCTGCGGGAAATGGTCCCGGTGGTCCGCGCGCTGTGGCAAGGCGATTACGCCCACAACGGCGAGATCTGGAAATTCCCTACTTCCACCAGCGTGCCGAAACCGGTCCAGAAGCCCAACCCGCCAATGTGGATCGCCGCCCGCGACCCGGACTCGCACAACTTCGCCGTGGCCAACGGCTGCAACGTAATGGTCACGCCATTGATGAAGGGCGATGAAGAAGTCCTCGACCTGAAAAACAAGTTCCAGACTGCGCTGGACAACAACCCCGACGTGCCGCGCCCGCAACTGATGGTGCTGCGTCATACCCACGTGCACTCGGCGGATGACCCGGAAGGCTGGAAGGTTGGCGCGAAAGCCATCTCACGTTTCTATCGCACGTTCGATGCGTGGTTCGGCAACAAGGAAGTACCGGTGAACGGCTTCCTCGCACCGAGCCCGGAAGAGAAGTTTGCCGGACGGCCGGAGTTTGAGCTGGAGAGCCTGCACAAGACGGCGATGATCGGCACGCCGGAAGAGATCATTCCGCGAATCAAGTACTACCAGGAACTGGGGGTGGATGAGTTCAGCTTCTGGTGTGATAACAGCTTGCCGCATGCGGAGAAGAAGAAGTCGCTGGAGCTGTTTATCAAGCAAGTGGTGCCGGCGTTTCGGTGATACGCCGCAGGGGGTATCCACAATAAAAAACGCCCCGACAGGTTCGGGGCGTTTTTTTAGGGGGAGGCATTCTTCCAGGGCTCAGTCTTTTTGCTTTTCGTGTCTGATTTTGCGCCTGGCAAGGAATGCTTGTAAGAACAAGGACACGACAGCGAAAGATGAGTAAATTCCGGCCCCTATCAATGTTCTGATGACCCCCTTCAGGCTAAACGCCCACTCACCATGTTTAAAGTAATAAGCAACTGTGGCTATCGCCACGACACAGGCGCCTACCAAAACAAAGAGCATATAGGTTCGGATCAATAAACCGACAATCTGGCGGATACTGATTTTGTCAGTCTTCACTTTTTGCCACCCAGATCTTGAATATAATCTCCGATAGCCTCAGAACCATAAGACACCGCCGAATTGCCCACGGTCGTCGCCGCCGTGTCGCCGAGGTAAGGCTTGAGTGTATTGCTGATAACAGGCCCCCCCTTGAACCCGATGGTCGTCCCGGCAAACGAGCCGATCATCGGCAGGATTGGATCTTCACCCTTGATCAAACTGCCGGCATAGGCGCCGCTAAGCCCCACACTCTGGGTAGCGACAAAGCCCTTGCCTTGAGTCAAGGCACCGACCAGCGTCGCAATGAATGCATCGGAATAGCTGAATTTCTCTCCTTTGGTCAGTTGATAGCTGACATTCGCCCCGCCCGATATGGCTGCCCCCGCCGCCATGGCGACGAGACCTGCAGTCAGCTCGGTTCCGACCAGCGGACCGGCCGTAAAGATCAGGTAGCCCTGGATCATCCCTTTTGCAGTCGGCCCCTCAAAGCCGACGCCTTCTCGCTCGTCCTTCAGTACTTTGGCGATTTGCTCATTCGAGTAACCCTGTCCGACGGCCCACTCGGCAAGGGACATTGCTGCAGCTCCCGATGGTATCAGGAACATGTCATTGTTTTCGGCCGCGTTTTTCCCGGCCTGCGCAGCTGCGACAGCAGATGCGGTATCACCCCCAATGATGCCACCGGAAATGCCGCTGGCCAGGGTGGCCAACGCCGATACGCTCTGCTTCTGACTTTCGGTCAACGACCTCACATCCGTCGTGCCATACAACGCCTGCATGATCAGATCGGTACTCACCGCCGAGACGGCCGCACCGGTGGCACCTGCCGCGGCATTGCTGCCTTGAACGGCCGCAGTCAATGCGCCGAGAACGGCGTGGGCCATGACCCTGGCCTCTTCATTGCCCGCAGTCATCTTCTTGATGGTTTCAGCCAGGTAGGGAGCGGAAGCCCCCACCAGCGCCTGCGCAATGTTGCCACCTGCCAGACCCTGGATCGCTGCGGTCACCGCCTGTGCAGCCTGCTGGAAACTGCCACCGGTGCCATAGCTGGACATAGTGTTCTTGTAGGCGTTGGTCGCTTGAAGCACGGCAATGTAAGCCTGGCGATCTTCATAGGAAGCATCCGGACTGGCGCCCGGCATCTTGCGTTGCTCCGGTGTCAGCTCTGCCTCGGCAGCCTTGCTGGCTGCAATCATGCCCTGGGTTCGAACGATGTCCATCGTCTGGCTGCCGATCTCACCGATCAGTTGCGCCTGACGAAGTCGTTGCTGTTCTTTCTCCTTGTTGAAGATCGGACTCAGCGCGTTGTTGGCATTCTCCACATCGCGACTGAGCGTCGACACGTCCTGCTGCTGATTGTTCTTGTCACGGATGAGCAGCGTTGCACCGGAAATCGCCGAGTTCGTGGTGCTGCTGGCGTGACCGCTGTTGTTGCTGCCGACAAGCAGCATGCTGCCCATGTTCCCGAGAAGCTGGGCACCCGCACCACCGCTGCTGCTGGCACTGACGCTTTGGTGCTGACTGGAGAAGTCAGCCTTGTTGTCGATGTCCGCCCAGCCTAGCGTTCCGGTACTCAGGATGTTTTTGTCAGCGGTCGCGGTGCTGGCGATGACACTGCCGTTGAGCTGAGTATGTCCGCCGACCTCCAGCTGGAAACCGCCCTTGCCGGCATAAATCCCTGTCTGTTCCTGCACACTGTCAAAGTTGGATTTGATCTTGTCCTTGCTGACGCTGAGCGATCCACTGCCCGTCATCGAACCGAAGGTAAAGCTGGCGCCCCCACTGACATTGGTCTGTTTGGAGTCGTAGCGGTCAGTGTCCTGCAGGCTGGTCAGCGTCAGGTTGCGGCCGACATTCGCCACCACCTGCTGGGCATTGGCCTGAGCGCCGATCAGATTGGTGTCGCGCCCACTGCCGATCTTCAGTTTGTTGCCCGCATCCAGCGTGGTTTCGGTCCATGTCGTGCCGTTGCCGGATTCCTTGCCTACGCCTTTGTTGCCATTGGCAAAGATACTCAGCCCGGCACCGCTGGAGCCAACCCCAAGACTGATACCGACAGCGCCGCCGCTACTGGAATTCGATCCTTCAACCTTCTGCGTGTTGGCCGCAGCCAGAAGATTAACGTCACGATTGGCAACCACCACCATGTCGTTGGTGGCTTGCAGTTTGCTGCCCTGGATGTTGATGTCACCGTCAGCGAAACCGGCCTTGCCACTGCCCGTCGCAACGATGTACAGGTTTTTGCCGGCGGTCAGCGTACTGCCCTGACTGACACTTTGTTCCTGGACTTGAGTCGAGGTGGATTTCTGCGTGCCCAGAGACAAACTGATGCCTGCGAAACTGCCAGCCTCGGCGCCCGAGCTCAATGCCTGCGCAGCCTGGTAAGCCTGATAGCCTGAAAGCCCTGCCTTGACGCCCTGAAGTGCTGCCAGACGCGTGTCATCTTCATGCCTGGCTGCCTGCGCAGTCTGATAGGCAGTATTCACGGCCTCTCCGACAACACCCGACAACGCCAGCGTCAGACCGCTTTTTTTACTTTCCTGAGTCTGTCGAGTGGTGCTTTCGTTCTGCGCAGCAAGAATATTGACGTTTTGAGCGGCCAGGCTGATATCGCCACCGGCAATAGCGTCCGACGCTTTAATGGTGAGGTTTTTCCCCGCGGTGATGTTCACGTTACCCAGCACACTGCCCACCGTACTGCCCTTCTGGGTCTCGGTATGAGTGGACTGAGTGGAGGCGAGCCTGGAGGAGCCCAGGGTCACGCCAATCCCCCCGGAACTCATCAACCCCGACTTTTTGGTCGACTGACTATGCTCGGCACTGAAGGTCTCGACACCGCTTTCGATACGAATGTCATTGCGGGCCTGCAGATCCGTCTGCCGCGTCGACACCACATTACTGGCGGAGACCAGCAGATCATGTCCCGCCTGCACCAGCACAGTCTCACCGCCCAGGGTCGACCCGGATAGCCAGGTGCTGCTCGAAGAATCACTGCTCGCCTTGCTGGTGCTCGACAACCCCAGACCACTGGACTTGGAGGATGCCGAGGCATTGAACGCGCTGTTTTGCGCGGCCGTGACGTTCACGTCATTGCCTGCCATCAAGTGGAGGCCGCCCTTGTCGCTATTGACTTTCGAGCCCTCGATATTGATGTCGTTCGCTGCCACCAGCATGGTCTTGCCCTGAGCCTGAATGACCGACCCGACCGCCTCTTCGCTGCCACTCTCGGTCATGGTCGAGCTCTTCTTGCCGAACGAACCTTTCTTGGTTTTGGTGTAATAGGAGTAATCGGTATCGGCGGCGCTCTCGAGGTTCAAATTGTCCCCGGCGAAGACAAAGGCTTCACCCTGCGTCGTTGCCTGGCTTGCGATGAGCGTCAGGTCGTTGCCGGCTCTCAGGGCCAAATCCCCACCCGCCTTGATGGTGCTCGACTGCTGACGTACATGATCCTCCTCCGCACGGAACTTCTTGTTCCAGCCGCTGGCATGAGATTCGTCAGCCGCCGAGCTGATCGTCAGGTCGCCTTTGGCATTGATATCGACATTGCCTTTGGCCTCGACATTACTGGCCACAACGCTGACGTCACGCTGGGCCGTAACCTTGAGCGTGCCGCCGACGTTGACGTCCGAGCCATGCTGCTTGACCGTCGAATACTGATAGTTGGTATTGCTGCGGTCTGTCGTCTGTTCGGTCGAGTCGATGTGTACATCACGCCCGGCCGTCAGCGTGGTATCGCCGCCACTCTTGAGCACACTGCCGGTGTTGTTGATGTCCCGACCGGCGCCGATAACCAGTGCGTTCGCCGCTTCGATGCGCGAGGCGTTGTCGACGAAGTCGGTTTCTTCGCTGAGACGGCCATCACTGCTGCGGTGGGTGGTCACGGTGCGTTCGTTGATCACGTCGCCGCGTTCGGCGGTGAGCGTGACATCTCGACCGGAAATGATCCCCCCGGCCTTGTTCGTCAGGTTGTCGGTCGCCGTCAGCTTCAAGAGGTTGCCGGCTTCGACCAGACCGCTGCTCACCAGATCCTTTTTAGCCGTGGCATCGAGGTTTTGGCTGGCGCGCAACGTGCCGGAGTTTTCAAGGTTTTCACCGGCAATCAGCGTGACGTCCTTGCCCTGGATCAACGAGCCCGTGGCCGCAAGGCGATTATTGGCGTTGGCCAGGTACAGCACCGGCACCAGGACTTTTTCGCCGTTCACCTCACGCTCTTCGAGCCAGACGATGTCGTGCGTCAGTGCCGCGACCTGCTGCGCACTGAGACTGACGCCCACACTCAGGTTCAAGCTGTTCTTGCTGGCGATGGCGTTGTCCATCAGGTACTTGAAGACCCCTTCGTCGGAGGTCTGACCGTCGATGAAGCGCTGCCCCGTCCGGGCGACGACAGCCTGCTGGACCAGTTTCTGTTCGAACAGGCCATCACCCAGGCGCTTGGCGCTCTGATCGGCGTCGTAGCCCAGGCCCTGGAGCAGGTAATCCGAACTCATGAACTGCTTGAGGTCAGTGAGCACCGGGTTGGTTTCGATCAAGTATTTGTGCGGCTGGGACTTGCCGGCGTTGCTTGGCAGACCCTGTACGCGGTTGACGGTCACCGGTGTGGTCGACACGCCGCCGGTGACTTTGCCTCCGGTGAGCGTCCAGCTTTGCGGGCCGGTAGTGGCCGGCGCGCTGCCACCCTCCTGGCTCAGACGGAAAAGTCCGTTCTGACCTGTCGGCAGGCTGAAGCCCGGCAAGTCGATCGGGCTGACCTGTTGCTGGGCCAGGTCCGGGGGCAGTTGCGGATTGATCTTGACCACGGTGGAGTAGCCGTTGCCAACGCCGGTATCGGTATTGGTCTTGCCCGCCGCGACGTAGCTGTAATAAGGCCGAACCACGCTGTTGTCGATGGTCTGAGCCGCATCCAGCCGGATGTTGCCGCCGGCCTGTATCACCGCGTCGTAGGAGCTGCCCGAACCCGTGACGGTGGAAACGCTTTCGGTCAGCTTGCCACCGCCCAGAAGGCTGATGAAATGGCTCAAATCCGCTTCGACGGTGGCCGAAGGCGTGCCGCCGTTCTTGTCGTTGAAGGCTTTGGCGGCGGGCTCGGCGGCGAAGATCTGGTCAACGTAGTTCCAGTAAGTTCGCTTGGTGATGATCTCCTGCTCTTGCAGGCCTTTGTTGGTGATGGTGCCGGCAGTCACATTGATATTGCCGGTGGCCGCGATGGTGCTGCTGGTGTTATTCAGCGCCTGGGCGTTGATCGACATATTGCCGCCGCTGGTCAGGCTCGCGGCAGCACTGCTGTTGTCGACTTTCAGTCGATCGGTTTCGGCGATTTCCCAGTGCCCGTTGCGTCGGCCGCCACTGCGAAAATCACACCCGGCAATCGGGATCAGGTTGCAGTCGATTTGCGTGATGACTACCGAGCTCTTTTCATGTGCCGTGTACTCGAGAATGTCCCTTACGTTGTTCACGGTCAGGGCATTGATGGTCAGGTCCTGCGCGCTGTAGATCTCACCAGAACGGTTGTCCAACAAGTCTGCCTTGCCGCTGTCGCGATCCCGGCCGATGTGCACATTGCTCAGACCGTACACGTTGCCGTAGGCATTGGTGAAACTGGACAACAGCAGACGCATGTCACCGCCACTGGTGATCAGGCCTCTGTCGTTCAGGAGTGCGCCAGTGGTCAGGGTCAGGTCTTTGCCGGCGCCGAGGGTGCCGTAGTTGTTGACGGTGGCGGCAGTGAGGGTCAGATCGCCGCTGGATGTCAGCCGCCCCTGATTGCTCAACAGGCCGTTAATATTGACCGTGGTGTTGCCGCCACCGCCAATGCTGGTCCCGGTACCGAGGGTCAGTTGACTGCTCTTGAGCGTCAGGTCGCCAAGGCTGCTGGTGCGACCGTTGCCGGAATAGTTGCCCCACAAGGTCAGATCCAGCGATCCGTCACTGGCGATCAACCCGTCGTTGTTCCAGTAACCTCCGCTACCTGTCAGCTTGCTGGCCGCCAGCAATTGACCACTTGCGGTCTGGTTGAGGTTGTTGATGTTGACGGTCAGGCGGTCGGCCTGGATCACGCTGGCGTTGGTCCAGCTATCCGCCGCCAGCGTCAGGGCTCCACGCGTGACGAAGCTGCCGCCGGCGCTACCGAGTTGAGCGGTGGCAATGTCGAAAATCCCGCTCCCGACGTGCAGCACGTTACCGCCCGCGTTCAACAATCCACCCGCCCCAAGGCTGAAGTCACTGTTGGCGCTTTCAACGGCGCCGTTGCGGTTATCGAACAGTCCGCCGACGGTGAACGCGGCTTTGCCGGTGTTGCCCAGTGCGCGCAACTGACCGGTCTGGTTATCGACGCTGGCGGCGCCGACGCTCAGGGTGCTGGCGCTTTCGATGATGCCTTTGCGGTTGTTCAGGGCGCCGCGCAGGCTGAGATCGATTTGTTGGCCGGCGATCTGGCCACCCGTGTCGCCACTATTATCGAAATCCCTGCCGGTGACGCTGACGCGCTGCCTGGCGACCAGCACGCCGTTGCGGTTGATGAAATTGCCGGTGTTGCCCAGATCAAGGGTCGTGTCACCGCTTTGCGCAGCGATCCGTCCGCTCTCGTTGTCGAGACCGGCCAGGGCCTTGAGTGTGACATGCTGAGCCTGGATCACCCCTCCCTGCCCATTGCGCAACAAGCCGCCGATCTGTGCAGTGAAAGCGCTTTTGAGGCTGGAAAGCACACCGCCGCGGCTGTCGAGGCTGGCGGCATTGACGTCGAGGTTGCCGGACTTGGCAACGAGTCGACCCTTCTGGTTATCGATCGCACCACCGACCTTGACGGTAAGTGCGCCTTCGCTTTGCAGCGATCCCCCGGCGTTGTCGAGGCTGGCGGCGTTCAGTTGCAGATCGGCCGCATCACTGTAGATCAGGCCGCCACTGTTTTGCACAGCACCACTGGCAGTGAGCGTGAGGTTATCGTTTGCAGCTACGGTTCCGCCATTACGGTTGTCGAGACCGCCGGTCGACAGACTGAGCAGTTTCTGGCTCACCAGTTTGCCGCCCTGGTTATTGATCTGCGCGGCACGGGTGATCGCCAGCGGGCCGGCTGCAACCACCTGACCTCTGGTATTGATCAGCGTGCCAAGCAGGTCGAGATTGACAGCCGCATCACTGGCCAGAACGCCTTCGGTATTATCCAGGTCAGTGCCGATGAAACGGATGTCCTGCTTGGCGTTGATGGTCGCCTTGGTGTTGTCGAGGCGTTTGGCTGTAATGCCCAGATCGGCACCACTGTCGATCAGACCACCCTGTGCGTTGTTCAAAGTGCCGGTGAGGGTCAGGGTTTGCGCGCTCTCACTGGAGAGAACGCCGCTGTCCGAGTTGTCTAGACTGCCTGCATTGACTTTCAAGGTGCCTTTACTGACCAGCGCGCCGGTGTTGCTGTTACGGATATCGCCTGTGAGATCCACCAGCAGGTCGCCGTCACGGCTGGACAGGGTGCCGTGGTTACGGTTGTCCAGGCTGCCGCCGAGCAGGCTCAGGCCCTGCCAGCCAGAAATCAGGCCATTGAGATTGCGTGTACTCTCTGCGTTCAAATCCAGCCGCTGACGGCTGAAAAATTTGCCGTCGCTGTTGTCCATGTTACGTGCGGTAAGCGTGTAGCTGAGGTCGCTGGAAAGCTCGCCACCCTGGTTGTTCAGATCCCGCAGGTGGCTGATGCTCAACTGTCCCTTGGTGGTAATCAGTCCCTTGCTGTTGTCGAGATCGCCCATCGCACCGCTGAAATCAATGGCGATGGCACTGCCCAGCAGCGAACCGCCATTCTGGTTGTTCACGCTCGCGGCAGTGATGTCGAGATTGCGGGAGGCGTTGATCAGGCCCCTGTCCTGATTGTCGAGCCGGCCGTCAGCCCGCAGATTCAGATCCGCGCGGCTGGTGAATGTGCCGCCGTTATTGTTCAGGCTGCCGGTTTGAGCATCGATGCCGGCAGCAGCGATGAGCCCCTTGATATTGGTCAACGCCTGTTGCACATGCAGTGTCAGGGCTTGATTGCCGAGCAGTTTCCCGTTGCTGTTGTCCAGGCTTGCAGCCGCCAGTGTGAAGGCCTGGGCGCTGGAAATTTCGCCGTTACGGTTATCAACCTGTCGCAGGTTTTTCAGTACCAGCAGCGGTGCGTTGATCAGGCCGTTCTGGTTATTCAAGTCGCCGTTGTTCAGATCCAGCGTCAGTGACGTATCGCTGGTGAGTTGACCGCCGTCATGTTGATCAAGGCTGGCGGCATTCATCGCCAAAGCCTTGTTGCTGGCGATCCGACCCTTGTTGCTGTTATCGACGTGTCCGGCCTTGAGCGAGAGGCTGTCGAGCGACGTCAGTCTGCCGTTCTGGTTGTTGATCGCGCCTGTGGCAGTGATGCTCAGCGCCCTGCCGGCATTTACCAGACCTGCCACGTTGTCCAGGCTCCCCATGCGCAGCGTCGCATCCTGCAGGCTCGACAGTTCGCCGCCACGGTTATTGAACTGGCCGATGGTTGCGTCGAGTGATCCGGTGCTGTTGATCAGGCCGCCGCCATTGAGCGCCTGGCCGACGTTGAGGCTGAGGGCGCCGGTGCTCAGTACCCGACCCTTGTTCTGGTTGTCCAGTGTCGAAGCCGACACCCGAGTGTTCTGCGAGCTCAAAGTGCCGCCCTGGTTGTTCAGGGTTTGCCCCACGTTGACGGTGAGATTGCGGCTGGCGAGTACACTTTTGTTGACGTTGCCGAGGCTGCCGGCGCTGAGGTTGACATCACCTCCGTTGTTGCGGGTGTTATCCGCATTGACCCCGGCTTCGACGATGCCGTTGTTGGTCAGTAGCCCGCCGGCGCTGAGGTTGATGCTGTCGCGGGCCGCGATGGTCTGCTGATTGGTCAGACTGCCCTGGGTTTGCACATTGGCGCTGGTACCGGCGTAGACCGGGCCTTGCGCATCTAAGCTGGACGCCTTGATGTTGACGGCATTGGCCGCAGAAACCTGCGCCAGGGTCAGTTGCCCGTTGGCATCGATCTGGATATCACCGCCACTGGCCGCCAGGTTGCCCGCCAGCTTCACCCCGACACCGGCCTCGGTACCCACCAGTTTGATCGCCCCGGCGTACATCCCGCCGAGCGCGGACGAGTCGATCGCCAGTTGCGGCCTGGAACTGCCATCGTCGGCTCGCGCCGTAGCATCGAGGGTTTGCGCGTTGACGTCGTTGCGACCGGCCACGATGGTCAGGTTCTGTGCCTGGATTTCAGCGTTGATTTTTGCGCTGCGGGTGATGATCTCGAAGCGGTCGACGTTACTGGCATTGAGCCCCGCACCTTCGATGGCGACGCTGCCCTGATCGACCTGAAAGCGGTCCAGCCGCCCCATACCATCGATCACCGGCTTGCCGGTGGTCAGGGTCACCCGCGGTGAGTTGATGAACCCGCAACCGTTACAGGTGATGCCGTAAGGGTTGGCGACGATCACCCGCGCCGACTGCCCCGCGACTTCGGTGTAGCCGCGCAACTGACTGGGATTGCCACTGATTACCTCGTTGAGAATCGCCTGGGCCGCCACCCGATTGGTCAGGTTGGGGTTGCCGACGATGATCCCGCCCAGTTGTGTCTGCCCGGTCTGCGCCGCCACGTTGTTGAGGATGACGCCCTGCGCACCGACGTTGTAGTCATTGAATTGGTTGTGCGACAGGCCTGCAGCGTTGGGTGTGGCAATGTTGACGATAGGCACGCCGTTGCCCGCCTGACCCAGGCTTGTGCCGGGATTGGCCACCACGATGCCGTCCGCCTGCGCCCACATCGGTTGCCAGAACATGACGTTGGCCAGCAGGAACGCCAGTCCGCGCTTGGGCATGCCCCAGAAGTGCTCGTGTTTTTCTACATCTGCAGATGACTGTCGAGCAATAAAGGCGTACTGACGAACGTCCATGTCGGTGGTCTCGGGTAAATGTAATTAGATGAAAAAATCCAGACGGAAGTAGATCGGTGCCTCGCGCTCGGTCAGTGCGTCCGGCCGCTCCAGGGAATGAGCGAAGGTCACGCTTGCCGCCACATGCTCGCCCCGGGCGAACAGCTCGAGCGAGTTGCTCGACATCCGCCCGTGCTGGTCGCCGTTGTAGCGGTCGCCACGGATCACGCCCTGGTCGTAGCCGAGGCTGGTGCCGTATTCGGCGAACACCGGGCGCAGCCATTCGGCGCTCACCGGGCGCGACCAGCGCAGGTCGTTGCGCCAGTAACCGCCGCTGTCGCCTGAGAGCGACTGATCCTTGTAGCCACGGACCGATGACAGCCCGCCAAGGCTGGTGCGTTGCGGGCTGAACAGCACGTCTTCGCTGCGCTGGCCGGTCATCAGGCTGCTGAAAGTGAAAGATTCGCCCCACAGCTTGAACGGCTGCAGATAACTCAGGGTCGCGGTGTATTTGCGGTAACGTGCGTCCGGTTCGCCGGGGCCAGGATCGTGGCTGCCCTGGGCATCGAACGCGCCGATGCCCTGCTGCATGCCGGCATCGAAGTTGACGAAGGCGCTGCCAATCCGCCGCCCATGGTTGAAGCCGAACTGCGCTTCGCTGATGCGGTTGCTGCTCAGCTTGAGCTTGCTGTCTTCGATGAAGTTGTTGGTGCGCAGATACGACAGGCCGGTGCTGAGGGAGGTCTTGCTCACCGCATCGCGGTGAATCACGCGTTCGGCCCGCAACTGATGGTTTTCGCTGTCGCCGGTCTGCTTGAAGTTGTAGCCGTTGGCGGCGATCTGTGAACGGTATTCACTCTGGCTGTAGGTGTAGCTGAAGTTCCACCAGCCCCACGGCAGGTTGTAGTTGAGCATAGCGTTGTTGGAGGTGTGCTGATGGTCTGTCATCGCATCGTGACCGCCGCGCAGGCTCAACTGATCGGCCAGGCCCAGCGGACTATCCCAGTCGAACGTCGTGCCCCACTGCTGCTCACCGGTGCTGCGCTGGCCGTCGTTGCTGCGCGACAACCCGGCACGCCATGGTTTTTGCGGGGTGTTGGTGACCAGCACCTGACTGCCGCCAACGTTCTGGCCCGGCGAGAGCTCCATCTTGGCCTGATTGGACGGCAGGCGATTGAGCTGATCGACCATCTGCTCGATCTCGCGCAGGTTGACCAGTTCACCGGTCTTGCCGGGAAACGCCATCGACAACTCACGCTCCGAGAGTTTGCTGTTGTCGGCGCCTTTCAAGCCTTCCAGTTTGCCTTCGACCACCAGCACTTTCAGGTGCCCACCGGACAGATCCTGCTGTGGCAGATAAGCCCGGCTGGTCACCCAACCCTTCTCGATGTAGTGATCGGTGATGACCTTCAGCACTTCATTCAGCTGAGGTACACCAAGGCACTGGCCGATGTAGGGCTTGAGCAAACGGCTCTTGTCGCTCTCCGACAGGCTGTCGGCGCCTTTGAGCTCGATGTCGTTGATCTGAAAGCAACGCGAGTCGACAGGAGCTTCCGGCTGCGTCGGCCTGGCTTCTTTGCCGGGTAGATCCTTGAGCTCTTCGAGCCGCCGCTGCTGCTCTTCGAGCAGACGGTTCTGGCGTTCGCGGATCAGATCGGTTTCACCGGGGGTGGGTGCTGCAAATGCGGTTTGGAGCGGAGAAAGGCATAGCAAAGCCAGGCACAACCTCGCCACGAGGGCGGGTGAGGACATGTTCGATCCCTCGAGACGGAAACTGATATCAAAATAATGGCGCGATAGTAATGAGCCACTATTCTGACGTCAATTTTTGATATTACTGATTACGTATTGCCGACCAGCGGCAGCAGTAAAGGTCGTCCCGAATCGGAGAATCACATCACCTCAATGCTCAACTGCCAGTTTTGTCGCCACATCTTCCGGCGCCAGCACCCGGCCATCCGCCGACAGCAACTCAAGTTTCCTGATCGGCTGGCGCTTCTTCGCATCGACCATCACCGACCCCGACTCGCCAGGCTCGAACAGGAATTCCCCGCCCCATTGCGACAACGCAACGATCACGGTTTGCAATGCGCGGCCCTTTTCAGTCAGCACGTATTCCTTGTAAGCGCTGCCATCGGACGCCGGCACCAGGCGCAGGATGTCGCGCTCCACCAGCCCTTTGAGCCGGGTGCTCAACATGTTCTTGGCGATATCCAGGCTCTTCTCGAAATCGCTGAAGCGACTGATGCCTTCCAGTGCATCGCGGATGATCAGCAACGACCACCAGTCACCGATCAGGTCGAGTGTCCGGGCGATCGGGCAGGCATTGCCCGCAAGGCTTTTGCGCTTCATTTCGGGTGTCTCCGGTAAAACGGCAGGTTCGATGCGGTTGCATCTTACAACTCATGCCGCCAAACCGTTAACGCGTGCGCCACGAAACTTAGCACCTGCGTACAAGTGGCCAATGCCCTTTGTCGCGATAGTGAACGCTGCCATCACGGCATCCACGCAGCCCAAATCCAAGGAGTTTTCATGAGCACCTTCACGACCCGAGACGGCACCGAGATCTATTTCAAGGACTGGGGCAGCGGCAAGCCCGTGCTGTTCAGCCATGGCTGGCCGCTGGACGCCGACATGTGGGAATACCAGATGGAGTACCTGAGCAGCCGCGGCTACCGCACCATCGCCTTCGACCGTCGTGGTTTCGGGCGCTCCGAGCAGCCATGGACCGGCTACGACTACGACACCTTCGCCGATGACATCGCGCAACTGATCGAGCATCTGGATCTACGTGACGTGACCCTCGTCGGTTTCTCCATGGGCGGCGGCGATGTCAGCCGCTACATTGCGCGCCACGGCAGCGAGCGTGTCGCCGGGCTGGTGTTGCTGGGCGCAGTGACCCCGCTGTTCGGCAAGAAACCGGACTTCGCCGAAGGCGTCGACAAGTCGGTGTTCGACGGGATCAAGGCCGGGCTGCTGAAGGATCGCGCGCAGTTCATCGCTGACTTCAACGCCCCGTTCTACGGCACCAACCAAGGCCAGAAAGTCTCCGATGGCGTGCTGACGCAAACCCTGAACATGGCGCTGCTGGCCTCGCTCAAAGGCACTCTGGACTGCGTCACTGCATTCTCGGAAACCGACTTCCGCCCGGACATGGCGAAAATCGATGTACCGACGTTGGTGATTCATGGCGATGGCGATCAGATCGTCCCGTTTGAAACCACCGGCAAACGCGCGGCTGAGCAGATCAAGGGCGCCGAGCTGAAAGTCTACGCAGGCGCGCCGCACGGTTTTGCGGTCACCCATGCGCAGCAATTGAATGAAGACCTGCTGGCATTCCTCGATCGCTGAGTCCGTGTGATCTGAACGCGCCTTGAAAAGGGCCGCCGACAACCCTGTCGGCGGCCCTTTTTTTCCTTGTCCCGGATTTCGGTGGCAAGGCAAAGCCCCGTATTTACGGGGCTTTCAGGCCTCTGCATCACGTTTTTATCTTCACATGCCAGCTTAATAATATTTTACCGATAACCACCCCCTCCCTAGTCTGATCCCAAGCACAGAGAACAGGTCGACAGCGACCTGAATCCAACGGCCTCGTGAGAAGGGATCAGAGATGACCACTGAAATAATAAAAACAGACACGCTTGTTGTCGGCGCCGGTCAAGCGGGTGTGGCCATGAGTGAACACCTGAGCAAACTCGGTGTGCCGCACCTGGTGCTGGAGCGCAGCCGCATTGCCGAACGCTGGCGCACCGGGCGCTGGGATTCGTTGGTGGCCAACGGTCCGGCGTGGCACGACCGCTTCCCGGGGATGGAATTCGATGATGTCGATCCGGACGGTTTCGCTCACAAGGAGCGCGTCGCCGACTACTTCGAAGCCTACGCCAGGAAATTCAACGCGCCGATCCGCACCGGCGTCGATGTGAAAAGCGTCGTGCGCAATGTCGGGCGTCCGGGTTTCACCGTAGAGACCTCCGAGGGCTTGATCGAAGCGGCCCGCGTCGTCGCCGCCACCGGCCCGTTCCAGCGTCCGGTGATCCCGGCGATTGCGCCGAAGGATGAACGTCTGCTGCAGATTCACTCGGCCGACTATCGCAACCCGCAACAACTGCCGGCCGGCGCGGTGCTGGTGGTCGGTGCCGGTTCGTCGGGCGTGCAGATCGCCGATGAGTTGCAGCGCTCGGGCAAGCAGGTTTACCTCTCGGTCGGCGCCCACGACCGCCCTCCTCGCGCCTACCGCAACCGCGATTTCTGCTGGTGGCTCGGCGTGCTCGGCGAGTGGGATCAGGCCGCGATGAAACCCGGCCGTGAACACGTGACCATCGCCGTCAGCGGCGCCCACGGTGGCCGTACCATCGACTTCCGTGGTCTGGCCCATCGCGGCATGACCCTGGTCGGCGTCACCGAATCGTTCAGCGACGGCGTGGTGACCTTCAAACAGGACCTGCGCGACAACCTCAAGCGTGGCGATGAAAACTACCTCGCGCTGCTGGATGCCGCCGATGCCTACATCGAGCGCAACGGTCTCGACCTGCCGCTGGAACCGGAAGCCCGCGAGACTTATCCGGATCCTGAATGCGTGAAAAACCCGCTGGCCGATCTCGATCTTGCCGCCGCCGGCATCACCTCGATCATCTGGGCCACCGGGTTTGCCGTGGACTATTCCTGGCTGAAAGTCGCGGCATTCGACGACAACGGCAAGCCGCAGCACCAGCGCGGCGTGTCCAGTGAGCCGGGCGTGTATTTCCTCGGCTTGCCGTGGCAGTCGCGACGCGGGTCGTCGTTCATCTGGGGCGTGTGGCACGACGCCAAGCACGTGGCCGATCACATCGCCACCCAACGCAAATACCTGGCTTATCGCGATGCCGAACAACGCGAAGCCGCGCTGCACAACAACGCTGTCGACACCGTCGACGCTTGATTCCCCTCTTCAATCCCGGCGCCTGTCGCGCCGGGTCCGATTTCGTCAGGAGCCGCACATGAGTCAGCCAACCCACACCCGCATTCGTATGTTCAACACCAAGGACACCTACCCAAACCAGACGCTGGACAACGACCTGTGTCAGGCCGTGCGTGCCGGCAACACCGTGTATGTCCGCGGTCAGGTCGGCACCAATTTCGACGGCGAACTGGTCGGCCTCGGCGACCCGCGCGCCCAGACCGAACAAGCGATGCGCAACGTCAAGCAACTGCTCGAAGAGGCCGGCAGCGACCTGAGCCATATCGTCAAGACCACCACTTACCTGATCGACCCGCGCTACCGCGAGCCGGTGTATCAGGAAGTCGGCAAATGGCTCAAAGGCGTGTTCCCGATCTCCACTGGCCTGGTGGTGTCGGCTTTGGGTCAGCCGCAGTGGTTGATGGAAATTGATGTGGTTGCGGTGATTCCCGAGTAATTCGACCTTAGCGAAAGGAGGCCACACATGACATTTTCCATCGCCGCCCGATGCCCCGAAACCGGTCAGTTCGGCATCGCCATCAGCTCCTCCAGCATCGCCGTCGGCGCCCGTTGTCCGTGGCTGTTGCCGGGGGTCGGCGCGGTGTCGAGCCAGAACATCACCTTGCCGTCGCTCGGCCCGGAAGTCCTCGCCCTGATGGAGCAAGGCCTGGCGCCCGAGGCCGCGCTGGACAAGGTATTGACCCGCAATGGTTACAGCCAGTATCGACAGATCACAGCGATCAACCACCTCGGCCAGACCGCGCATTTCAGCGGCGCGCAAACCCTTGGCGTGCACAACGCCGTGTCGGGCGAGCAATGCGTGGCGGCGGGCAACATGCTCGCCGGGCGCTCGGTGATCGAAGCCATGGTCAGCGCGTTCGAAGAAGGCGAAGGCCAATTGGCCGATCGCCTGATCAAGGCCCTGCACGCCGCCCAGGCCTTGGGCGGCGAAGCGGGCCCGGTGCATTCGGCAGCCGTGGTTGTGGTCGGCGAATTGACCTGGCCCATCGTCAACCTGCGGGTGGACTGGGCCGATGAAGACCCGATCGGGCAATTGCAAAAACTCTGGGACGCCTATCGCCCGCAGCTTCAGGACTACATCGACCGCGCCCTCGACCCGGCGAAGGCACCAGGTTATGGAGTCGCGGGAGACGACCGATGAGCAACAGCGTCGCGTTGCTCAAGACGCTGGTGGGGTTCGACACCACCAGCCGCGAGTCCAACCTGCAATTGATCGACTTCGTGCGTAGCTACCTCGAAAGTTTCGATGTGCCGTGCGAACTGATCTACAACGATGAGCGCAGCAAGGCCAATCTGTTCGCCACGATCGGCCCGGCCGATCAGCCGGGCATCTTGCTGTCGGGGCACACCGATGTGGTGCCTGCCGATGGTCAGCCGTGGACCGTGCCACCGTTCGAACTGAGCGAACGCGACGGCAAGCTTTACGGTCGCGGCACGGCGGACATGAAGGGCTATATCGCCTGCGTGCTCGCGCTGGTGCCGTCGTTGATCGAAGCACCTTTGCGTATGCCGGTGCATATTGCTCTGTCGTACGACGAAGAGGTCGGCTGCCTTGGTGTGCGCTCGCTGCTCAAGGTGCTGGAGCAGCGTCCGGTCAAACCGCTGCTGTGCATCATCGGCGAGCCGACCGAACTCAAACCGGTGCTCGGACACAAGGGCAAACTGGCGATGCGCTGTGATGTCCAGGGTCATGCCTGCCACTCGGCCTATGCGCCACTCGGGGTCAATGCCATCGAGTGCGCCGCCGAGTTGATCGGCGAGCTGGGGCGCATCGGTCGACAGCTCAAGGAGGAACACCTCGACCCGCGTTTCGACCCGCCGTACTCAACGGTGCAAACCGGTGTGATCAGCGGGGGCAAAGCATTGAACATCGTCCCCGCCGATTGCCGTTTCGACTTCGAAATCCGCGCCCTGCCCTCGCAGGATCCGGCGGTCGTCGCGCAGCAACTCAAGGCCTACGCCGAACAGCAAATGCTGCCGCGCATGCGGGCGGTCAGCGAGCAGAGCGATATCCGTTTCAGCGAGTTGTCGGCGTATCCGGGGCTGGCCACAGATGCCCGGAGCCAGGCTGCGCAATTGATCGCCACGTTCTGTGGCTCGGACGATTTCGGCACCGTAGCGTTTGGCACCGAAGGCGGATTGTTCGACGCGGTGGGGATTGCCACGGTGGTGTGCGGCCCCGGCAGCATGGATCAAGGCCACAAGCCGGACGAGTTCGTCAGCCGCGATCAGCTCAAGGCCTGCGATGCGATGCTGCAACGGATGCTGGCGTCGATTCGATTGTGAAAAAAGCGGTCTGGCTGCGGGATTCGAGTCGGCAGCCGCGCCATAGCATCACCGACAGACAGCTGCTCCGATGGAGGTCAGCTGCGCTGTCGTTCATGGCGCTGAAAGGCCCGAGACAGAGCGTTTTCAGCTGATCGGAGAGCCTCGTTTTTTTAGCGCCTGAAGCAACAAAACTACTAATTTATCTCTCCCCTTTCCTTGCCCATGATCACCCCAACAAGAAATGCGCCGTCCGTGCCGGCGCTCACTGAAGTACGTCCACGTACTCGTCCTTGCCTTGGAGTTCGTCATGGCCACCTCTGCAACAACGTCCGCACCGCTCATTGAAAAACACACGATCGGCTATGTGCCACCCGAAGATCGCCACGGAAAGGTTCGGGATCTGTTCACCCTCTGGTTCGGCGGCAATATCGCGCCGTTGCCCATCGTCACCGGCGCCCTCGGCGTACAACTGTTTCACCTGAATCTGGTGTGGGGCATCGTCGCCATTCTGGTCGGCCATCTGGTCGGCGGTGTGCTGATGGCACTGCACTCGGCGCAAGGCCCGCAGATGGGTATTCCGCAGATGATCCAGAGCCGTGCGCAGTTCGGCTCTCTCGGCGCGCTGCTGGTGGTGTTGATTGCCGGCGTCATGTACATCGGTTTCTTCGCCTCCAACATCGTGCTCGCCGGCAAGTCCCTGCATGGCGTGGTCGACAGCGTTCCGGTGCCGGTCGGCATCGTCATCGGTGCGCTGGGCTCGGGGATCATCGGCATCATCGGTTACCGCTTCATCCACGTGCTCAACCGCATCGGCACCTGGGTGCTGGGGATCGGCATCGTGGTCGGCTTCGGCTACATCCTCACCCACATCCAGACCGATGATTTCCTCACTCGTGGCAGCTTCAACATTTCCGGCTGGCTCGCCACCGTGTCGCTGGCGGCGCTGTGGCAGATCGCGTTTGCGCCTTATGTGTCGGACTACTCGCGCTACCTGCCGGCCAACGTGCCGGTGGCGGCAACCTTCTGGACGACCTATCTGGGATCGGCGCTGGGTTCGAGCCTGTCGTTCGTGTTCGGCGCCGTCGCCGTGCTGGCAACCCCGGTGGGCATGGACACCATGGACGCGGTAAAACTTGCCACCGGCGCCATCGGCCCGTTGATGCTGGTGCTGTTCCTGCTCAGCGTCATCAGCCACAACGCCCTCAACCTGTACGGCGCGGTGCTGTCGCTGATTACGCTGGTGCAGACCTTCGCTTACCGCTGGATCCCGACCGCCAAGAGCCGCGCAGTGATTTCGATCATCGTCCTGCTGGCCTGCTGCTTCGCTGCGGTTGGCGCCTCGGCGGACTTCATCGGCCACTTCGTCGACATGGTGCTGGTGTTGCTGGTGGTGTTGGTGCCATGGACCGCGATCAACCTGATCGACTTCTACGCCATCCACAAAGGCCAGTACGACATCGGCTCGATCTTCCAGGTCGACGGCGGCATCTACGGCCGTTACAACCCGCAAGCCTTGCTGGCGTATGCGATCGGCATCGTGGTGCAGATTCCGTTCATGAACACGCCACTGTACGTCGGGCCGGTGTCGGCCCACATCAACGGCGCAGACCTTTCCTGGCTGGTGGGGTTGCTGGTGACGTCGCCGCTGTATTTCTGGCTGGCAAATCGTGACAGTGCTTATCGCCGGCGGCTGACCTCCGGGAAACTGGTGAACAGCCTGTAAGCCATCCGTTCCGCGCTGACACATGAAGGCCCTCAGATGTGAGGGCCTTTTTGCTTTGTGGGGAAGCGTCTATTTCATCTTGAACGCCTCGCGCCGAGCCTGTCGTTCGGCGGCGTACGACTCTTGCGGCTGACTGATCAAATCCTCACGGCGCAATACTTCACCGCAGTGATCGCACAGCGGCCCGAGGCCTGCGCTGTGGTTGCAGTTTTTGTGAATCATGTTCACCGCCAGCCCTTCCTCGGGGGACTTGCACCAGGTCTCGCCCCAGGCGCGTAACGCAATTACCACCGGATAAAACGCCTCGCCTTTCGCGGTGAGGTGGTACTCGTAGCGTTTCGGCCGTTCGTTATACAGACGACGTTCAACGAGCCCGTCTGCCTCAAGGCATTTCAATCGAGCGGCGACCATCTGCGGCGTAGCGCCGGTCTGGGCCAGGATTTCGTCGTAGCGATGGCTGCCCATGAACAATTCGCGCAAAACCAGCACCGTCCAGCGGTCGCCGACGATCGCCTCGGCCCGGGAAATCGGGCACAGCGTATCGGGAAGACTATCGTTTACAGCCATCAGGGCTTGCCTCTTTCACAGTTACTATGATTATCATATCAACAAGATGCGGGAACAAGCCCTGAGCATCGATCACTCTCATTGCCGGAGTACACCGTCATGTCGAAACCTCTCTATCCGCTCGACAGAACCGCCTACCTGCTGGTCGATCCGTACAACGATTTTCTCTCCGACGGCGGCAAGATCTTTCCGCTGATCAAACCGATGGCCGAGCAGAACGGCCTGCTCGACAACCTGCGCAAACTCGATCGCGCCGTGCGCGCCCTGCCGATTCCGGTCGTCATCGTACCGCATCACCGCTGGGTCAAAGGCGACTACGAGAACTGGGATCACCCAAGCCCGACCCAATGCAAGATCATGCACATGCACCACTTTGCGCGCGGCGAATGGGGCGGTGAATGGCACCCGGATTTTGCACCGAGGGACGGCGACATCGTGGTTCAGGAACACTGGGGGTCCAGTGGATTTGCCAATACCGACCTGGATTTTCGCCTCAAACAAATAGGCATCACCCACGTCATCATTGTCGGCCTGCTGGCCAATACCTGCATCGAAGCCACCGCACGCTACGCGTCCGAGCTCGGCTACCACGTCACGCTGGTGCGCGACGCGACCGCCGCGTTCAAAGAGGAAATGATGCACGCCGCCCACGAACTCAACGGGCCGACGTTCGCCCATGTCATCACCACCACAGACGAACTGATCGCCAACCTTCAGTCGCAAGGTGGCGCGAAATGAGTCTGACCGGTCACCTGCTGATCGGCGCCGCTGAGGTGCCCGCTACCGAAGGCACGATGAAGGCGCTGAATCCGGCAACCAATACGCTGATCGAACCGGAATTCGCCTTCGGCGGTGCAGAGCAAGTCGATCAGGCGGCAACCCTCGCCGACGCGGCATTCGACAGCTACAGCCATACACCGCTCGCCGAGCGTGCGGCGTTTCTGGAAAGCATCGCCGACAACCTCGACGCCGTCCGTGAGGAACTGGCCGCCCGTGCTGCGCTGGAAACCGGCCTGCCTCAGGCGCAGCTCGAAGGCGAAGCCGCCCGGGCCGCGACCCAGTTCCGTCAGTTCGCCGAGGTGGTGCGCAAGGGGCGCTTCCTGCAACTGGCCATCGACCCGGCGCAACCTGATCGCCAGCCGCGACCACGGATGGATCATCGCCTGCAGAAAGTCGCCATCGGCCCCGTGGCGATCTTCGGTGCGAGCAATTTTCCGATCTCCTATTCGGTCGCCGGCGGCGATACCGCATCGGCGCTGGCGGCCGGTACGACGGTGATACTCAAGGCCCACAACGCCCATCCCGGCGCTTCGGAAATCCAGGCCCGCGCCATCCGCAAGGCGGTGCAGATGCATGGCCTGCACGAAGGGGTTTTCTCCATGGTGCGCGGTGGTGGCAATGCCATCGGTGAGGCGCTGGTCGATCATCCTTTGATTAAAGCGGTGACCTTCACCGGTTCGGAGCTTGGCGGCATGGCGCTTTATCGCCGCGCGCAATTACGGCCAGATCCGATTCCGGTGCTCACCGAAATGACCAGCGTCAATCCGACGTTCATCTTGCCCGCAGCGCTGTCCGCACGTAGCGACAAGATCGGCGACGGATTTATCGAGCGGATGCTGGTCAACGTCGGTCAGGCCTGTCTGTGTCCGTCGATTCTGATCGCGGTCGAAGGCGAAGGTCTGCAAGCGCTACGTAGCGCCATGATCAAGCGGGTCAGCGAAGCGCCGGCGCGCACGATGCTGACGCCGGGGATTCACGCTTCATACGCCAAAGGATTGATGGCGATGGAAGGCCTGGGGGCAAATCGGGTGGCGGTCGGCGCGCCGGCGGATGGCCAGTTTGACGGCCGCTCGGCGCTGCTGGAAGTTGACGGCCATCGCCTGCTCAGTGAACCGGCGCTGGCCCATGAAGTGTTCGGCCCGGCGGCATTGTTGGTAACGGTCAGAGATGAGGAAGAGTTGCTGGCCGTCGCCCGTTCGTTCAAGGGTCAGTTGAGCGCAGCCGTTCACCTTGAAGACCGCGACCTCGATCTGGCACGACGCCTGCTGCCGATTCTCGAACGCCGCACCGGACGCATCGTGGTCAACGCTTTCGCCCATCCGCAGGAAGTGACCTTCGCCACCGTACACGGTGGGCCGTTCCCGGCCACTTCGGACAGCCGCTTCACCTCGGTCGGCATGACCTCGATAGAGCGCTTTTTGCGGCCGGTGGCGTATCAGGGCTTTCCCGATGCGTTGTTACCGGCAGTGTTGCGCGATGCCAATCCACTCGATCTGCCGCGCATTATCGACGGCCAATAATAAATGCCCGGTTCGGCAAATCACCGAACCGGGCACTCTCATTCAATCAAATGAGCAAATCTTCAAAGAAGGCACCGTACGGAAGCTCAGGGTGCTTAATCTGGATTTCCAGAATCCACACACCGGCATTCGGAGCCTGATCGAAGTCCCCCAGATTGCCGCCCCGATAAATTGCATGCGGAAAATCACTGACCCGGTGGCCCTCGATGTCCAGGTTCAACTTCCAGCCCATGGCCTCGGCCTGATCCGTGGCGTAGCGGTACAGCTCGACACCGGTTACGCCCTGACGCCAGAAGGCCTCGACCTTGTCGAAGAGCTCTTTGGACAACGTGTCAATTCTCTTCTGCGCGCACCACACCACGCTCTTCCAGCAAGCGCACAAACATGCTCAGACTGCGCGAAACGGTACCCCGCCGCCATACCAGCCACGTCGTCAGATAGCGGAAATCCGACGCCAGCGGCCAGACGCTCACCGTCGCGCAACCGGGCATGCTCTGCAGCATGCTGCGTGGCATCAGAGCCAGACCGGCGCCCGCACTGACGCAGGCGAGCATGCCGTGATAAGACTCCATTTCAAAAATCTTGCCCGGTACCGCAGCGTCGGTGCTGAACCATTTTTCGAAGTGATGGCGATAGGAGCAGTTCGAACGGAATGCATAGATGTTCTCGCCATTGACGTCAGCAGCGCGCTGGATCGGCCCGTGATGCAGCGGCGAGATGATGACCATTTCCTCTTCGAACGCCGGAATGCCTTCCAGCGCCGGGTGCAAGACCGGGCCGTCGACGAACGCTGCCGCCAGGCGCCCGGAAAGCACACCGTCGATCATTGTCCCGGACGGGCCGGTCGACAGGTCCAGATCGACCTTCGGATGTTGCTGGTTGTAGGTCGCCAGCAAACCGGGAATACGTACCGCCGCCGTGCTCTCCAGCGAGCCCAGCGGGAATGCGCCTTGCGGTTCCTCACCGGCCACCGTGGCCCGCGCTTCCTGGACCAGATCAAGAATGCGCCGCGCGTATTCGAGAAAACTCCAACCGGCCGGCGACAGCCGCAAGCGGCTTTTCTCGCGGATGAACAGGTCGACGCCCAGGTCTTCCTCCAACTGCTTGATGCGGGTCGTGAGGTTCGACGGCACGCGATGGATCTGCGCCGCCGCCGCGCTGATGCTGCCGTGCTCGGCAACGGCCTTGAAAATTTCCAGTTGCACCAGATCCACAGTCATTCTCCAATCGTGAAAGAAACGCTCTTTATTATTCAGTTTCCAGAAACTTAACGCCACCCTACTCTGAGCACATCCACTGACCTCGCAGGACGATGCCATGAGCCCGATTTCCAGCCAGACCCACGCCATTTCGATCAACCCCGCCACCGGCGAGCAGATCGGTCACTACGCCTTCGAATCCGCCGAGGCTCTCGACGCTGCGCTGACCCGCGCCGCATTCGGCTTCAACAAGTGGAAACGCAAGCCATTGCAAGACCGCTCCCGTGCCCTGACCGCGCTGGCCGGCGCTCTGCGTGACAGCAGCGAAGCCATGGCGACCATGATCACCCGGGAAATGGGCAAGCCGATCGCCCAGGCCCGTGGCGAAATCGAGAAGTGCGCCAAGCTCTGCGAGTGGTACGCCGAACACGGCCCGGCCATGCTCAACGCCGAAGCGACTCTGGTCGAAGGCGGCAAGGCGCGCATCGAATACCGTCCGCTCGGCCCGATCCTCGCCGTGATGCCGTGGAATTTCCCGATCTGGCAAGTGCTGCGCGGCGCCGTTCCGGCGCTGATCGCCGGCAATACTTACGTGCTCAAGCATGCGCCGAATGTGATGGGCAGCGCCTATCTGTTGCGCGACGCGTTCACCCGCGCCGGTTTTGCCGATGGCGTGTTTGAAGTGCTCAACGTCACTCCGCAAGGCGTGTCCACCGCCATTGCTGACCCGCGCATTGCCGCCGTAACCCTGACCGGCAGCGTTCGCGCCGGCATGGCCATCGGCGCACAGGCCGGTGCCGCGCTGAAGAAGTGCGTGCTGGAACTGGGCGGTTCCGATCCGTTTATCGTGCTCAACGACGCCGATATTGATGAAGCCGTGCAAGCGGCAGTCATCGGTCGTTACCAGAACTCCGGGCAAGTCTGCGCCGCCGCCAAACGTCTGATCATCGAAGAAGGCGTGGTTGAAGAGTTCACCCGCAAGTTCGTCGAAGCCACCCGCCAGTTGAAGATGGGCGACCCGTTGTCCGCCGACAACTACATCGGCCCGATGGCCCGTTTCGATCTGCGTGACGAACTCGATCAACAAGTACGCGCCACCCTGGAAGAAGGCGCCACCCTGCTGCTCGGCGGCGGCAAGGCCCAAGGCCCGGGCAACTATTACGAACCGACCGTGCTGGCCGACGTCACCGACCGCATGACTTCGTTCAAGCAGGAACTGTTCGGCCCGGTGGCCTCGATCATCACCGCTCGTGACTGCGCCCACGCCGTGGCCCTGGCAAACGACAGCGAGTTCGGTCTGACTGCAACGATCTACACCGCCAACGTCGCCCTGGCCCAGCAACTGACCAGCGAACTGGAAACCGGTGGTGTGTTCATCAACGGCTACTCCGCCAGCGACCCGCGCGTGACCTTCGGCGGCGTGAAGAAGAGCGGTTTCGGCCGCGAGCTGTCGCACTTCGGCGTGCGCGAGTTCTGCAATGCGCAGACGGTGTGGCTGGATCGCAAATAATCCAATAGCCCAAAAACCATGTGGGAGCGAGCTTGCTCGCGATGACACCTTCACGATCAACATTGATGTTGAATGTCAGGCAGCCATCGCGAGCAAGCTCGCTCTCACAGGTTTTGTGTCAGTCCTTGAAATCCGTGGACAGCGCCAGCTCACTCCACTCGGCCAACTCCTGCGCCACCAAACGGTTCTTCGCCTCGATCCGCGCAATCGTGTCGCTGCCCAGCGCCAGCCGCTGCGGCGGGTTCGGCGTGTTCACCAGCACCAGCATCGCTTCGGCAAACTCGCGCCCTCCCGGCCTCCACCTTTACTACCCGAGCCGACGCCACGTACCGGCGCCGCTCAAGGCGTTTATCGATTTCGCCCGCAATGCTCGCGAGGGCAAAACGAGCTGAGCCGTTCTACAAATACTTCAACCAGGCGATGTCACGGCGTCGGGCCTTCAGTGCCGAAAACCAGCGCACCGCCGGAAACAACGCGACCGCCAGCACCACCGCCGCCAGCCACACCGCTGCCACAGAGGAGAAACCAAAATACGTGCCCTGATTAAGCCCGAACAGCGCCACGCCGATCAGGTACAACACCTTCAGGGCATACAGGTGCAGCAGGTAGAAAAACATCGGCGCCGAACCGAACACCGTCAGCCAGCGAATCCAGCGTCGATCCTGCGCGCGCTCGAACACCAGCAACAGCAGCAGCCCGACGCTCACCGTCAAGGTGATGAACAACAGCGACGGCGGGTATTTGGTGATGTTGAAAAAACTCATCAGGGTTTGCAGGCTGCTGTCATTGATCGACCACGGTTTCTCGCCATAACCGTTGACCAACCGCAGAGCCACGAACCCCAGCAACCCGGCCATGCCACCGATCAGCAAACGGCGCTGGCGCAACCCTGCATCGGCTGCGCGGGCGAACCACGGCCCCAGCGCATAACCCAAACCGATCACGCCGATCCACGGTAGCAACGGATACGACGTGCGCAGACGCAAGGTTTCGCTCGCCTCGATCCAGCCCCGGTCATGCAGGATCGCCCATGGCACGTGCAGTGCCGACTCGGTTGCGAAGTGCAGTCCGTCGAGCAGGTTGTGTCCGGCGATGATCGCCAGGCTCAGCGTCAACAGCAGCCAGCGTGGCAGCCAGACCAGCAGCGACAGCGCGATCATGCTCAGGCCGATTGCCCAGATCACTTGCAGGTAGATCACGGTGGGTGGCAACTGGAACGTCCAGGCGAAATTCACCAGGGTGAATTCGAGCGCGACCAGAAACAGTCCGCGCTTGAACAGGAAGGCACTGACGTCAGCCTTGCCGTCGTACTTTTCTCCGAACAGCCATGCTGACAACCCGGTCAGCAGCACGAACACCGGCGCACACAGATGCGCCAGGGTGCGGCTGAAGAACAGCGCCGGCTCGGTGCTGGCGATGTCCATCGGGTCGGTGACCTGACGATGCAACAGAAAGGTTTCGCGCACGTGGTCCAGCAACATGAACAGAATCACCAGGCCACGCAGTGCATCAATGGACAGCAACCGGCCAGTCGCCGAGGGGCAGAACGGGGAACCGCAATCGTCATGGAGGTATCGCAATCGAATGGTTGATCGATGCGACCGCCCGAAAGCGGCCGCGCAATTTGCGTTACCTTATAACATGAAAAACCGATCCAATCGCTAGCGGTTCTCAAACAGCGATCACGCTTTACGCAAGACTTCCAGCACGACCTGCAACGGATGGCGCAGTTGTCGATCGGCCTGGCGCTTGACCTGACTGCGGCAGGAATAGCCGGTGGCCAGTGCCTCGCCCTTCTCCGCCGGGGCCTCGATCTGCTTGGCCCAGGATTGTTCGTAGATCACCGCCGACGTCTCGCGATTGCGCGCTTCATGTCCGTAAGTGCCGGACATGCCGCAGCAGCCGGTGGCCTGGGTCGCCAGCTTCAGGCCGACACGTTCGAACACCTGCTCCCATTGCCGGGTGGCGGCCGGGGCGTTGGTTTTCTCGGTGCAGTGCGCCAGCAGGCGGAAGGTGTCGGCGCGGCGCTGGTCGGTCTGCTCCGGCATGACCTTGAGCAACCACTCCTGCACCAGCGCCACCTCCGGGCATTTCTCCATCTCCGGCACTTTCAGATACTCCTGGCGATAGACCAGGGTCATGGCCGGGTCGAGTCCCACCAGCGGCACACCAACCTCGGCCAGTGCGCGCAGCTGTCCGGCATTGCGCAACGCCGCACGATTGAACGCCGAGAGGAAACCCTGCACATGCAGCGGCTTGCCGTTGGCGCTGAACGGCGCCAAGTAAACCTGATAACCCAGTCGCGAAATCAGCTCGATCAGATCCGCCAGCAATGGCGCCTCGAAGTATCGGGTGAACGCATCCTGCACCAGCACCACACTGCGCTCACGTTGCGCCTGGGTCAGCGCCGAAAGCACCTTGACCGACGCCGACTGAACCTGCCAGCGACGCATCGCCGCGTGGAAATCGAAACGGCTGAGCAACGGCACATCGACCATGCCGCCAAGACGCTCGATCAAGCGACGGCTGAACGAGGCGCCCATCAAACCGTTATAGAGAAACGGAATCCGCGCCATGTACGGAATCGTGTATTCCAGCGAAGCGATCAGATAATCCCGCGCCGGCCGCAGGTAACGGGTGTGGTACAACTCGAGGAATCGCGAACGGAAGTCCGGCACGTTGACCTTCACCGGGCACTGCCCCGCACAGGACTTGCACGCCAGGCACCCGGCCATGGCGTCGTACACCTCATGTGAGAAGTCCTTTTCCTGCGCACGGCTGTTGCGCCAACGCTGCAGCAACGTACTGAAAAACGGCGGACGACGGCTGGCATCGGCCAATACATCAACACCCGCCTCCCCCTGCAAACGCAGCCATTCACGAATCAGCGAGGCGCGACCCTTGGGCGACTGCGCGCGCTGGCGAGTGGCTTTCCACGACGGGCACATGGCATCGTCGGGATCGAAGTTGTAGCAGGCGCCGTTGCCGTTACAGTGCATCGCCGCACCGTAGTCCTGCCAGACTTTCTCGTCGATCTGTCGGTCCAGTTCGCCGCGCAGGGTCACTTCGTCGATTTTCAGCAATGCAGCGCCGGGGATATACGGCGTGGCGATCTTGCCAGGATTGAACTGGTTGAACGGATCGAACGCCGCCTTCAAGGCTTGCAGCGCAGGGTACAACTCGCCGAAGAAGGCCGGCGCGTATTCCGAGCGCAGGCCCTTGCCGTGCTCGCCCCACAACAGACCGCCGTAACGCTGGGTCAGCGCGGCGACGCCGTCCGACACCGGGCGCACCAGCGCGGCTTGTTGCGGGTCCTTCATGTCGAGAATCGGCCGCACGTGCAGCACGCCGGCATCGACGTGGCCGAACATGCCGTATTGCAGCTTATGGCTGTCGAGCAGCTCGCGCAGTTCGGCGATGTACTCGGCCAGATGCTGCGGCGGCACGGCGGTGTCTTCGACAAACGGCTGCGGCCGCGCTTCACCGGCGACGTTGCCGAGCAACCCCACCGCGCGTTTGCGCATGCCATAAACGCGGTTCACCGCCGCATGCCCGACGGCCAGCGTATGGCCCAGGCGCTCGACCGTGGCGTCGGTGCCCAAATGCTGGACGAAGGCTTCGACCCGGCCTTGCAATTCCTCGGGATCGTCGCCGCAGAACTCCACCATGTTGATCCCCAGCGTCGGCCGCTCGGCGCTTTCCGGGAAGTACTCGGCGACGCCATGCCAGACGATGTCCTGCATCGCCAGCAACAGCACTTTGGAGTCGACGGTTTCGATCGACAATGGCTTGAGCGCCATCAACGCCCGGGCATCACGCAAGGCATCCATGAAGCCGGCGTAGCGAATGTTCACCAGCATCGTGTGCCTGGGAATCGGCAACACGTTGAGCTTGGCCTCGACCACAAACCCCAGCGAACCTTCAGCGCCGCACAGCACGCTGTTGAGGTTGAAACGGTTGTCAGCCTCGCGCAGGTGCGCCAGGTCGTAACCGGTCAGGCAGCGGTTGAGATCGGGGAAGGTTTCCCGGATCAGCTCGCCCTGCTCATCGATGATCTGCCGCGCGCAGCGATACACCTCACCGGCCCGGCCCTCACGCGCGCATTCCGCTGCCAGTTCGCTTTCTTCCAACGGGCGGCCGTGCAAACGCTCGCCACCACGCAGGACCATGTGCAGTTCCAGCACGTGGTCGCGGGTCTTGCCGTAGGTGCAGCTGCCCTGGCCGCTGGCGTCGGTGTTAATCATGCCGCCGACGGTGGCGCGGTTCGACGTGGACAGTTCCGGAGCGAAAAACAGTCCGGCGGATTTCAGCGCCGCGTTTAGCTGGTCTTTCACCACGCCGGCCTGCACCCGTACCCAGCGCTGTTCAACGTTGATTTCAAGAATGCGGTTCATGTGCCGCGACAGGTCGACGACGATGCCGTCGGTCAACGACTGGCCGTTGGTGCCGGTGCCGCCACCACGAGGCGTGATCACGACTTTCTGGTAAGCCGGCTCGGCGATCAGGCGCGCGAGCAGCGCCACGTCGTCGGCGTCACGCGGGAATACCGCCGCTTGCGGCAAGCGCTGGTAGATCGAGTTGTCCGTGGCCAGCACCACGCGGCTGGCGTAATCGGCGCTGATCTCGCCACGAAAACCGCCGGTTTCAAGGGCTTTGAGAAACTGCTGGTAGTCGGTGTTCAACGCAGTGGAAGGCGACAGCTGGGCAATCATCGGGCGTGCAATCTCGGTCAAAAACGGGCCGTGTGGCGGTGAACAGTTGTGCGCAATGAATGATTGCGTCACGCTCCCGCCATCTCATAGGCCTTATGTTCATTGCAGAGCGATGCCGGGACAACCGTAAAATCGACCCGCAATCCATGACTAAAACGAATGAATCCGCGAACTCTCACTCCCTCGATGTCGTTGCTGCTGGCGTTTGAAGCCGCCGCGCGCCATGAAAGCTACACCCGCGCCGCTCACGAACTGTCGTTGACCCAAAGCGCGGTCAGCCGTCAGGTGCAGATTCTGGAAAAGATGCTCGGCATGCGCCTGTTCAGCCGCGAAGGCCGGCGGGTGATTCTCACCGACGTCGGGCGCATGTACCAACGCGAACTGTCCGAAGCCCTCGGCCAGATTCGCAGCGCGACGTTGCAGGCGATGGCGTTTGGCTCGGGCATTCACAGTTTGCGCCTGGCGACGCTGCCGACCTTCGGCTCAAAATGGCTGCTGCCACGCTTGAAGGATTTCTACACCGCGCACCCCGGCATGACGGTGCACCTGCATTCACGCATCGAAACCATCGACTTCGACACCAGCGAAATCGACGCCGCGATCTGCGTCGGCGGCGGCGACTGGCCAGGGCTGACCGCCCACCGTCTGCACACCGAAGAACTGGTGGTGATTGCCAGTGCGCAGCTGTCCGATGCCGAGCGTCGTGCGGCAGACGAAGATATTGCCGGGCAACTGCTGCTCAACGTCAGCAGTAATGCTCAGGCCTGGTCCGAGTGGTTCAGCCATCACGCCCTGCCCCATCGCAGTATGCGCATCGGTCCGAGCTTCGAGATGACCTCGCACTTGATCCAGGCTGTGCGCGCCAATATCGGGATCGGGCTGGTGCCAAGAATTCTGGTGGAGGATGAGCTGCACAGCGGTGAGCTGGTGCAACTGGGGGAGCCGATCAGCAGTCGGCGCAGCTATTACTTGGTGTACCCGGCGCGCAATGAATCGTTGGCGTCGTTGAAGGCGTTTCGCGACTGGTTGATGCGCACGCTCTGAAACAACAGAGGGCGCCGTTCGACGCCCTCTGGTTTTGCTCAATCAGAATCGCGGCTTCAGCGCTTTCCAGTCAGGTTTGTAGCGCTGCATTTGCCGTACATCATCGCGCTGGCGGATGCCGCAGGTCAGGTACTGATCATGCAGCTTGCCGAGCTGATCGTGATCCAGTTCCAGCCCGAGGCCCGGTGTACGAGTGATCTTCACGCAGCCATCGACGATCGGCAGCTTGCCGCCCTTGATCACTTCTTCATCCGGCTCCTGCCACGGGTAATGGGTGTCGCAGGCGTAGTCCAGATTCGGCACCGCGGCCGCCACATGCGCCATCGCCATCAGGCTGATGCCCAGGTGTGAGTTGGAATGCATCGACACACCGAGGCCGAAGGTGTCGCACATTTTCGCCAGGGTCTGGGTGTCGCGCAGGCCGCCCCAGTAATGGTGATCGGCGAGGACAATCTGCACGCTGTTCAACGCAACGCTGCGGCGGAATTCGTCGAAATCGGTGACCACCATGTTGGTCGCCAGCGGCAGCCCGGTGCGTTTGTGCAACTCGGCCATGCCGTCGAGGCCCGGGGTCGGGTCTTCGTAATACTGCAAATCGTCGCCCAGCAACTGCGCCATGCGGATCGAGGTTTCCAGCGACCAGTTGCCGTTGGGATCGATGCGCAACGGATAACCGGGGAAGGCCTTTTTCAACGCCTTGATGCACGCCACTTCGCGCTCCGGCGGCAGCGTGCCGGCCTTGAGCTTGATGCTCTTGAAACCGTAGGCCTCGATCATCCGCGCAGCCTGGGCGACGATCTGCTGCTCGTTCAGCGCCTCGCCCCAGTTGTCCGGCTTGTACGGCGAATCGACGTGCTGCGCATACTTGAAAAACAGGTACGCACTGAACGGCACTTCATCGCGCACCGCCCCGCCCAACAGGTCCACCAACGGCACATTCAAGTAGCGGGCCTGCAAGTCGAGGAACGCCACTTCAAACGCCGAATATGCGTTGCTCACCGCTTTACTGGCGTGGGAACCCGGCGCGAGTTCGGCACCGGCCAGACTGGCAGGCTTGTTGGCAGCAACCGTCGCCTGAACGAGCCGACGCAGCTGATTGAGATTAAAGGGATCGAGGCCGATCAACTGCGACTGCAGCTGTTGCTGGATCGCCAGCGCCGGAGCATCGCCATAGCTTTCGCCGAGGCCGATGTAGCCGTTGTCGCTCTCGATTTCGATGATCGAGCGCAGAGCGAACGGTTCGTGGATGCCACTGGCGTTGAGCAGCGGCGGATCACGGAAGGCAATGGGAGTGACGGTGACGCGAGTGATTTTCAAAATGACGCTCCTTTGAGACGGAATCAGTGGCTCGCCACCGGGTTGGCCGTCGGCGCGACGGCGTTTTCGGGTTCAGGTTTTGCCGGGGTTTTGCCCTTGGCGCCGGGTGCCATCCGGGCGAAGAAGATCACTACTGCCGCTACCAGCGAGGTCGCCGCCAGGCCATACAGGCCGCCCTCAATGGAGCCGGTGGTCTGCTCCAGAAAACCGAACGCGGTCGGCGCAACGAAGCCGCCGAGATTGCCGATGGAGTTGATCAACGCAATGACCGCCGCCGCGATGCGCGCATCCAGATAGCTTTGTGGGATCGGCCAGAACAGCGCCGAGGCTGCCTTGAAGCCGATGGCCGCGAAACAGATGGCGACGAAGGCGAAAATCGGCCCGCCCGTGGTGGACATGAACATGCCGAACGCGGCGATCACCAGGGTCAGCGCGACCCACGCCTGCTGGAATTTCCACTTGCCCGCCATTGCCGCAAAGCCGTACATCGCGACGATGGAAATGATCCACGGCACCGAGTTGAGCAGCCCGACCTGGAAGTCGCCGAGGTTGCCCATTTTCTTGATCATGCTCGGCAGCCAGAACGTGGCGCCATAGATGGTCAGGGCGATGGAGAAGTAGATGAAGCAGAACAGCGCGATCTGCCGGTCCGCCAACAGTTTGAACATCGAAGGTTTGGCGACGTGGGTTGCTTCGCGTGCACGTTGTTCTTCGGTGATCGCGGCCACCAGTGCCTCGCGCTCCTCCTCGCTCAGCCACTTGGCCTGGCGCGGATGAGATTGCAGCCAGAACCAGACAAACCCGCAGAGCACCACCGACGCAGCGCCTTCGATCAGGAACATCCACTGCCAGCCGTGCAGGCCCAGACCGCTGATGTGCAAAAGAGCACCGGACACCGGGCCGGAAATCACCGAGGCAATCGCCGATCCGCTGAGAAACACCGCCATGGTCTTGCCGCGCTCCGAGGCCGGTAGCCATTGGGTGAAGTAATAAATGATCCCAGGGAAGAACCCGGCCTCGGCAGCGCCCAATATGAAGCGCAACACATAGAAACTGGTTTCACCCTTGACGAACGCCATGGCCATCGCCGCCGCGCCCCAGGTGAACATGATCCGCGTCAGCCAGGCGCGGGCGCCGTAGCGTTGCAGAAGCATATTGGACGGCACTTCAAACAAGGCGTAACCGATAAAAAACAGACCGGCGCCGAGGCCGTATGCAGCAGCGCCGATCCCCAGATCGGTTTCCAGATGACTGCGCACGAAACCGATGTTGACCCGGTCGATGTAGTTGACGATGAACATCACCACGAACAGCGGCAGCACATGACGCTTGACCTTGGCGGCGGCGCGGGCGAGTACCGTGATGTCCGGTGAACTCTGGAGGGTATTCAAGGGGCGACTCCCGATCTTTGTTTTTGTTGGGATAGCGGCGGCCTTTGAGGCGTAGAGCGATCATGGACGGAGCCATTGATCCCGTCTAATCTAACTTTGCATTCGATTGATACCCGGATTAGATCAATGTTCGAACTGACCCAGCTGCGCTGCTTCACTACCGTCGCCACCGAACTGAATTTCCGCCGTGCCGCCGAACGGCTGAACATGACCCAACCGCCATTGAGCCGGCAGATCCAGTTGCTGGAGCATCACCTGGGTGTCGAACTGTTTACCCGCAGTACACGCAGCGTGGCGCTCACCGCTGCCGGCCGCGCATTTTTCATCGAGGCGCAGAATCTGCTGGAGCGCGCGCAACAGGCTGCGGTCACTGCCCGGCGTTTTGCCGAGGGTGATATCGGTTCGGTGAACATCAGTTTTGTCGGCAGCGCGGTGTATGAGTTCTTGCCCAAGGTCATCGCCGAGGCGCGCCTCAAGCAGCCGCAGGTGAAGATCGACCTGACCGAAATGAACACCTACCAGCAACACGAAGCCCTGCGCGCCCGACGCATCGATCTGGGCATCGTCCGCGCGCCGTTGCTGGAGCCCGGTTACGCCACTGAGTGCCTGGTGCGAGAGCCGTTTGTGCTGGCGGTGCCGAGTGGTCATCGACTGGCGAACGCCGACGATGTGTCAGTGAAGGACCTGGATGGGCAGCCGTTCCTGATGTATTCCCACGCAGCCTATCCGCCGTTCAACGAATTGCTGACCGGCATGCTGCGCTCGGCCCGGGTTGCTCCGGATTACGTGCAGTGGCTGGGCTCTTCCTTGACGATTCTGGCGCTGGTCAATGCGGGCATGGGGCTGGCACTGGTGCCGCGTTGCGCGACCAGTGTGGTGTTCAGGAATGTGGTGTTTCGCGAGATCGACCTGGGCGAAGGGGTACAGAGCGAACTGCATCTGATCTGGCGGGAGAACAACGACAACCCGGCGTTTGCGATGTTGCTGGAAGGCATTCGCCGGGCGGTGAAGGATGGATGGGGTTAGGAATGGTTATGCATTGACGGGGGATATTTCAGCGGTGGCGGTGCCTTTGGCCCCTTGATCAATGGTTTTTCCAACTGTTTCCCATCTGGCCCGTAGAACAGGCGCGCGACGTGCGGCGGCATAGGTTGTGGCGCTCTGGCGGTCATGATGAACCCTCTGACATCGGGCTGAATTCAACCCATTTAACCTTCGTGGAATCTATCAGCAAAAATTCGGCACCAAAAGGCACGTCTGTTCCATCGCTGTTGAGCCAACACGGTGATTGCAAAAGGAACTGCCCGGTGGATGACTCGGGCGGCCACTCCACCGGCCAGCCTAGAACGCGCCTTTCATCATCCAAATGCAGGGTGATAACGCGATCATATTTCGCAAATGCGCTGAACCATTGACTGGGGTAGGAAGATTGTTTCGTGACGTTTCTGCTGCTCAACCAACGATGCAACTTGCCATTGGCTGACAGGCAACAGGCCAACAACCCGAGTACCAGCGAAGCAAAAAATGCCCACGACGCTTCAGCTTTTGCATCCCATTTTCCTACAGAAAACCCCTTCTCCCCCACCCACACACAAACCGCCCCAACCCCCAGCACCATCCCGTGAATCACAAACGTGAAAATCAGCGCCTGCACAATCTGCCCGAACGTATCCGGCCGCTTGAACGCCGTCAGGGTGTAGAAAATCCAGGCCGAGACGAACCCCGGGATCAGGTACTGCAACAGCGGAATCACTTCTTTCACCAGATCATCCATGATCGGTCGCTCCTTGAATCAGAAAAACAATCTTCCAGAAACAGCAATGCCGGCCCATAACGGGCCGGCATTCAAAGCCTAGTGCACGCAGGAAAGACGCTTGCGATCAAGTGTCACTGCGCATTACGCGTCCTGCAGAATCAGATCCGCGCCCTTCTCCGCCACCATCAGCACCGCCGCATGGGTGTTGCCCGACGTCACGTTCGGGAAGATCGACGCATCGACAATCCGCAATCCGTCGAGGCCATGCACCTTGAGGCGCTTGTCGACTACCGAAGTCTGCTCGTCCGCCCCCATCGCGCAGGAGCCGCACAGGTGATAGATCGAGCCGCAATTGTCGCGGAAGTACTGGAGCATCTGCTCGTCGCTTTCCACTGCCGGTCCCGGCAGAACTTCATCGACCGTGATGCCCTGCAATGAAGGCGCGCCCATGATCTTGCGCATCAGGCGACTGCCCTGGATCACCTCGTCGATGTCCTTTTGCGTGCTCAGATAGTTCGGGTCGATCAACGCCGCATCGCGCGGATTTTTCGAGGCAATCGTGATCTGACCGCGACTGGTCGGGCGGCACGGGTTGAAGCACAGCAGGAAACCTGAATACGGCTCGGGCTTGAGGCTGGCCTTGTTGTTCTTCGGAATCTGGTACGACAGCGGGTTGAAATACAGCTGCAGGTTCGGATGGCTCTGTTCCGAATTGCCACGGAAGAATCCACCGGCCTGATTGACGCTCATCGCCAGCGCGCCCTTGCGGGTCAACAGGTATTTCACGCCGAGTTTGAACTGGCCGAACAGCGAGCTGAGTTCATCGTTCAGAGTCGGGACGTTGGCCTTGTAGTAGTAGCTGACGCACAGGTGATCCTGCAGGTTATGCCCCACTGCCGGCAGGTGTTTGACCAGCGGAATCTGATGTTTGGCCAGTAGGATGCGATCGGCCACGCCGGACAGTTGCAGGATCTTCGGTGTGTCGACCGCACCGGCACACAGGATCACTTCCTTGCGCGCCGTGAACGTTCGCCTCACACCATGCTGAGTGATGGAAATACCGGTGGCGCGCCGTTGGCTCTCATCAAACAGCACTCGATCAACCAGCGCGTAATGCTCGACCGTCAGGTTCTGCCGGCTCAGTGCCGGGTGCAAATGGGCGAAGCTGCTGGAGCTGCGCTGACCATTGCGGGTGTTGACGTCGTAGATGCCCGCGCCTTCGAATTTCGGCCCATTGAAATCGTCACTGCGCGGGTAACCGAGTTCGTCGCAGCCCTTGAGGAACACGTCGCAGATCGGGTGGGTCTGGCCGGTCATCGGGGTGATGCTGATCGGGCCGCTGCCGCCGTGGTATTCGCTGTCGCCCAGCGGATGGTTTTCCAGTTTGCGGAAGTACGGCAGCACATCCTTGAAGGCCCAGCCGTCGTTGCCGTTGGCCGCCCAGTCGTTGAAGTCATGGGCCTGGCCACGCACGTAGATCATTGCGTTGATCGAGCCCGAACCGCCCTGGACCTTGCCACGCGGGGCGTAGATTTCGCGATTGCCCAACTGTTTTTGCGGCTGGCTGTAATACATCCAGTTGAAGGTCGGGTTGTAATACATTTTGGCGAAGCCGACCGGGATCCTGAACCACAGGGAACTGTCCTTGCCGCCCGCCTCCAGCAGCAGCACCGTGTATTGGCCCGAGGCCGAAAGCCGGTTGGCCAGCACGCAGCCAGCGGCGCCTGCGCCAGCGATGATGTAGTCGTATGTCATGCACGGTTACCGCGTAAGTCGTTGTACAAAGAATGCCTGTCAGCCAGGCACTATCCTTGTGGGAGCGAGCTTGCTCGCGATTGCGGTGCCGCATTCAACATTGATGCTGACTGAACTGACGCTATCGCGAGCAAGCTCGCTCCCACAGGTCTTGCGGTTGGGTTAGAAACCTCGTCAGCCCTTGGCCGGCGATGTGTCTTTGACGTCGGCCGGGATCGAGGCCATTTGCAGGTGCAGGCGCTCACCGGTGTACGGCGAATGCTTGCGCACCACGTCCATGTTCAGCTCCACGCCCAGGCCCGGCTCGGTGGACGGGATGATGTAACCGTCCTCCCACTGCAACGGCTTTTTCAGGACCTCGGCGTGGAAGCCGCCCCAGGTCTCGATGCTTTCCTGGATCAGGAAGTTCGGCGTGCAGGCCGCGAGCTGGAAACTCGCTGCCGCACCAATCGGCCCGTTGTAAAGATGCGGGGCGATTTGCGCGTAATAGGCCTCGGCCATGCTGGCAATCTTCTTGCCTTCGAGCAGGCCGCCGCAGCGCGCCACGTTCATCTGCAGAATCGACGCACCGCCGGCCTGCAACAGCTTGAAAAATTCGTACTTGGTGGTCAGGCGCTCGCCAGTGGCGATCGGAATGCTGGTCTTGGCCGCGACCTGCGCCATGGCTTCTTCCTGTCCTGGCGGCACCGGTTCTTCGAACCACAGCGGATCGTATTTCTCCAGGCGCCTGGCCAGGCGAATTGCCGAGGACGGCACCATTTGCCCGTGGGTACCGAACAGCAGATCGCACTTGTTGCCCACCGCTTCGCGGATCTTGCGGCAGAAGGTTTCACAGCGCTCCAGCACTTCCAGCGAAATCTGATGCCCGGAGTACGCGGTGTACGGCCCGGCCGGATCGAACTTCACAGCGGTGAAGCCTTTGTTCATGTTGTCGATGGCGCATTCGGCGGCCAGGTCCGGGTCGTCGTAGTCGTACTCGCCACGGCTATTGACCGGGTACAAGTAGGTGTAGGAACGCAGGCGCTCGTGAACCTTGCCGCCGAGCAGCTCGTAGACCGGTTTGCTCGCAGCCTTGCCGATGATGTCCCAGCAGGCCATTTCCAGACCGCTGACCACGCCCATCATGGTCAGGTCGGGACGCTGGGTGAAACCGCTCGAATAGGCCTGACGAAAGAAGCGTTCGATGTGGTGCGGATCCTGATTCAGCAAGTAGCGCTCGAACACGTCTTCGATGATCGGCAGCATGGCTTTGGGGCCGAAGGTCGCGGCGTAGATTTCGCCGACACCTTCGATGCCGCAGTCTGTCTTGAGCTTGACGAACAGCCAGTACATGCCGCCGATGTGCGGTGGCGGTACGGCGACGATATGGGTTTCAAGGGCGACGATTTTCATCTCAGGCACCTGTCTTTTTCAGAGATTTGCGATTGATTCGGGCACGCAGGGTCACGGCAGCCAGGGTGCCGATCAGACCGATAGCGGCGATGTAGCCGAAATAGAGCTTGTAGCCGAGGGCGCCGGGGAAATGCTCAGTGAGGTAGCCGTTGATCAACGGGATGAACGCATCCGGCATGTAACCGACCACCGAGACGATGCCGATGGCCAGTCCGGTGATGCGCAGCGGAATGTTGCAGCTGTCGAGGATCGCCCAGTACAGACCGCGAATCGCGTAGGTCATCAGGCCGATGAAAATCACTGTCGCGATCAGCAGTCCGATGCTGTTGAGCGCCGGGAACACGATCAGCCCGACGATTGCCAGACTCGCCAGCAACAGCGCGGCGATCAGCACCGAGATGTTCGAAAACTTGTCCCCCAGCCAGCCGCCGCCGATGCCGCCGATCGGACGCATCCACAGTTTGATGGTGGTGATGGTGCCGGCCATGACGGCGGTCAGGCCGCTGCCTTGCAGGTAGTCCGAGAAGCTGTAGGTGGCCCAGAAGATGTGATAACCGCAAAACACGATCGCGGTAACCAGCCACAGTTCAGGAATCTTCACCAACGTCGCCAGGTCCGTGAACAGGTTGAACTTGCCCTTCTCCACCGGCGGCGTGTCCTCCATCGATTTCGGATCCTTGATCAGCACCAGCACACAGCCGATGGCGATACAGGTGAAGGCGTAGAGATAAACCACGTGTTTGAAACCTTCGGCAGTGGACTCGCCACGGGTTTCGGTGGCGTAGGCGAACAGCCCGAGCGCAACCGTTGCCAGCAGCGCTTCGACCAGTCCGCGCCCCCCATCGAGGATGCCGAAAAAACGTCCCTGTTCGGTGTGATGGGCAATCATCTTCACGCGCTTGAGCACCGAGGCCCAGAACGTCAGGCCGGTGGTCAGTCCCCAGCAGCCGAAGATGATCATCAGCCCGGTCATCGACGGCGTCGTCGAATACCACAGACCCAGCGCGCCAGTGGCCACCAGCGAAAAGAAAATCAGGAAACGCGGCGCGATACGGTCGGCCAGCCAGCCGCTCGGCAAGTAGCTGAGCAGGAAAATCGTCCCAAGCATCGAGTACAGATAGCCCAGCTCGCTGTGGCTGATCTGGAACACCTCGAGCATGGTCGTCTGATAGACCTGGCGCAGGTACAGGATCGGGTAGATCGCACCGGCGGCGAGCACCAGCAACATCAGCTGGAAATAGCGACTTCCCTTGTCGCTGCGGCTTTTCGAAGCCGAGTTGGAACCCTGAACAGCGGCAGCAGTGGATGCATGCTTGGACATTGAAGTGACCTCGGGCGACCCATGCTCCGGGCGCCCCTGATAATTGTTTTTATAGGTGTCGCGTGAGGCGTGCTGCGGTGGATCAGTACTTCATGACCACAAGGCGGGTCTGGGTGAATTCGAGCATGCCGTGCTTGCCGTCATCACCGCCCAGGCCCGAGCGTTTCCAGCCGGCGTGGTAGCCCTGATACGGATCGGCCGGGGTACGGTTGACGTACAACTCGCCGGCTTCGATGGCGTTGGCGACTTTCTGCGCGGTGCGGTAGTTCTCGGTGTAGAGCACCGACGACAGGCCGAACTGGTGATCGTTGGCCATGGCCAGCGCTTCGTCGATGTCGCGGTACTTGAGTACCGGCAGCACCGGGCCGAAGATTTCTTCCTGGACGATTTCCATGTCCTGACGGCAACCACTAAGCAACGTTGGCGGGTAGAAATGCCCCGGACCTTCGGGCAACACACCGCCGCTTTCGAGGATGGCGCCGTCCGCAATCGCGCGTTCGACCATGGCGTGAATGTTCTTCTGCGAACTGGCGTTGACCAGCGGGCCCATCAGGCTCGCATCTGTGGCGCGGTCACCGAACTTCACCGCGGCGATCTTCGCTTTGAGCAATGCGAGGAAACGCTCGTAGACGCTTTCCTGCACGTAGACCCGCTCCACTGCCGTGCACAACTGGCCGCAGTGAGTGGTCTTGGAGGCGATGATTGCGCTCGCGGCGGTTTCGAGATCAGCGTCGGCTTCGATGATTGCCGGGGTCTTGCCGCCCAGTTCCAGCGACGGCTTGGCGATGTTGGCCTTGCAGTAGTCGAGAACGATGCGCCCGGCGTTGACGCTGCCGGTCAGGGTAATCAGGCCTACGGCTTTATGCGCGCAAACGGCTGCAGCGGTGGCGTGATCCATGGTCAGGATATTGATTACGCCGTCTGGCATGCCCGATTGCTCCACGGCTTTGGCGATTTCGAACGCCGACGTCGGGGTGTTGTTGCTCGGACGCACCACCACGGTATTGCCGGCAATCAGCGCCGGAGCGACTTTGCGCAACAGGGTGTAGACCGGGTAGTTGAACGGAATCAGGCACGCGACGACGCCAATCGGCTCGCGGTGCAGGAACAGGTTTTCTTCAGGGCTGTCGCTGGGAATGATCTCGCCTTCGATGCGGCGCGCCCACTCGGCGTGGTAGCGGGTGATCTGCGCGGCATAACGGGCTTCGGTGCTGGCGTCGCTCAGGCTCTTGCCGGACTCGGCGGCCAGTGCGGTGCCGATGGCTTCGGCGCGGTCCTCAAGGGCAGCCGCGAACGCTCGCAGGTGCTCGGCGCGCTCGATGCTGGTGAGTTTGCCCCAGGTCTTTTGCGCCTTGGCGGCAGCGTCGACTGCCGCCAAGGCTTCTTCGGCAGTGGCGGCTGACACCTGGCCGATCAACGCTTCGGTGGCCGGATTGTAGACCGCAATCAGCGCCGCGCTGGCCGGCTCGATGAAGTGGCCGTTAACAAAATTTCGCTCGACTCGCATGTGCATCGCCCATCGTTTGTTTTTATCGATGCCACCAGTCTTGTCATCGACAGCGGGTTCAACAAACGATTTATCCGGCGATCAAACATTCGAAAAAGGCACGTTACTCAGGAAATCGCCTTCGAAGGCTCAAGTTGGCGCTGCGCCAGCCAGATCTCTTCCTGCAACCACTGACTGAACGCCTGCAATTGCGGCATCTGCGTCTGTTCCGGACGGGTCACCAGCCAGTAGGACTGGTGACCCTCGACATGGACGTTATGCACTTGGGTCAACTGTCCACTGGCCAGCTCCGAGGCGACCATGTGCCAGTCGGCTATGGTGATCCCCAAGCCATCGACTGCCGCTTGAATCGCCAGATCCAGCAGGTCGAATTCATAACCGCCCTGGGTATCGACGCCGCTGATGCGCGCCGCGTCGAGCCAATGCTTCCAGGTCAGGTAGCGCTGATCCTCCCGGGCCAGCACATGCAGCAGGGTCAGGCGATTGAGGTCGATGCCCTGCTCGCCGCCCTCCCGCGCATACAGGGTCGGCGCGCACACGGCGATGTGCCGTTCCTGAATCAGCAGTGAACTGTCGAGCCCATCCCACTCGCCATCGCCAAAACGGATCGCGCAATCGAGGGTGCTGGTTTCCGCCAGACTGTCCTGTAAACGGGTGGTGATGCTCAGTTCCAGTTCCGGATGCTGCTCGCGCAGGCGCCCGAGGCGCGGCATCAGCCAGCGGCTGGTGAACGTTGGTGGCGCGTTGATGTGCAGGCGGTTGGCATGGGTTTTCTGCTGGATGCTGCGCACGGTCAGCTCGATCTTGTCGAACGACTGATGCAGCGCCCGCAGCAGAATCTTGCCGGCACCGGTCAGTTCGAGATGGTGATGGCGGCGTTCAAGCAGACTCTCGCCGAGCTGTTCTTCCAGCTGCCGCACCTGACGGCTGACCGCGCTCTGGGTGACATTGAGCAACTCGGCAGCGCGGGTAAAGCTGCCGGTGCTGCCGGCCACTTCGAATGCTTTGAGCGCATTCAGGCCGGGCATTTTGCGTTTCATACAAGGCACTCGAAAACCACTGACAAGGTGCAAAGCATCCCACGATGATGGCGAATTGTCCTACAGGATTTTCCGAGTAACATGCATTCGACGCAGGTTTCCCTGACGTTTTTATCGTTTGTTCTGCAACGGGCGGATGGCAAAACTGCGCGGCATCTCTAATAAAAACAATCGAGAGCCGCTCCATGCCCTTCCCTGCATCTTTGCGCCTGCGCACCACCTCCATCGCTCTGTTCTGCAGCATTGCCGCCCCGGCCATGGCGGTCCAGGTCACCGACAATCTCGACCTTGGCGGAGCCATTCGTGCCCGTTGGGACGTGGACCCGGATCGCGATATTCAGAAGTTCGGTCTCGACACGGTGTTCCTCAGCGCCAAATACAACTCCGACACCTGGATCGGCGAAGCGCAATACCGCTTCTACGGTCGCTCCTACCCGTATCAGTACACCAGGAACTACGGCGACATCCGTTTCGCCAAGTTCGCGTGGGTCGGCTACAAGTTCAATCCCGACCAGCAAGTGCAGGTCGGCCTGAACACCGTGCCGTTCGGTTTGCAGCCGTACTTCGGCAGCACGTTTTACGAGACTCTGGGCAACGTCATCGGCCTGGAAGACGTGCAACAGGTCGGCGCCAAGTACATCCAGCAAAGTGGCGCCTGGAACGTTCAGGCCGGTTATTACCTGCGTCCGGCCTGGCAAGGCAAAGGCACCAGCAAGGGTGTGACCTACTCCAGCGTCGTATCCGGGGCCGACAGTTATGTGGCCGACGGCAGTGATAACCAGGAACGCAACACCGTTGTGCTGCGGGTGGCCAGGTCGCTGGATCTGGGGCCTTGGAAATCCGAAGTCGGGATCTCCGGCCTGACCTCGACCCTCGAAAACAAAGACACCGACAACGACGGCCGACGCAACGCCGTGGCCGTGCATTACCTAGGCAAGAACGGCCCGTGGGGCGTGCAGTTGCAGGCGGCGCGGCAGCAGATGTCGCCACGCAACGCTGGCACTGATGAACTGGTGACCCTCGGTGGTTACGACGGCACCTACAACGTGGCCAGTCGCGGCAATCTGTACGTGGCCGACCTGAGTTACGACGTGGGCGGCAAATATCTGTTCGATCAGATCAGCGGGATCAAGCTGTACGCCAACTACAGCGCGTTCGACAAGTCAGCCAGCGGCTTCAAGACGTCCGAGCGGATGATCCTCGGCACCTCGTTTTCCGTGAGTAAATTGTGGGTTGCGACCGAATGGCTGTTCGGCAAAAACGACCCGTACATCGGCGGCGGCAGCTACACCCAGAGCCTTGGCGCAGGCGGGCTGGATCAGTGGGAGAACCAGTTATATGTGAACGTCGGGTATTACTTCTGACGCTCGATATTTCAGCGCCTGACAGTCAGCTATCGCTGGCAAGCCAGCTCTCACAGGATTGATGTTGGCCGCACTCTTTGTGGTCACCTTGATACTTGTGGGAGCTCGCTTGCCAGCGATGGCATCTGCCCAAACAACACTTGCATCCGCCCACCACCAATAGTCAGATAGGCCCACTTTCCAAAACAACAATAAACCGCCCGATCCGGAGTTCCGCCTCCATGCGTCAACTGCCCTCGCTCAACACCTTGCGCGTGTTCGAAGAAGTCGCCCGTCATCGCAGTTTCAGCCAGGCCGCCATCGGGTTGAACGTCACCCAGGGCGCGGTCAGTCGCCAGATCAAACAGCTTGAAGACTACCTCGGCGTGGCACTGTTCGTGCGCACGCCTCAAGGGCTGTCACTGACCGAAGCCGGCAGCAATCTTTCCCCGCATCTGGCCGAAGCCTTCGACCATATCGAGCGCGCCTTGCAAGCCGTGCGCGTGCCCAACTTGCGTCAGCGCTTGAAAGTGCTCGCACCGCCGACCTGGGCCACGCGCTGGCTGTCGCCACACCTGCGCGCGTTCTGCCAGCGCTACCCGGACATCAACCTCAGCGTGACCAACCAGATCGGCCACGACAGCCTTACGGAAGTCGATTGCCACATCCGCTTCGGCCTCGCAGCAGCGCCCCATTGCTCCAGCCAATTGTTGGTGATGGAACGGCACATCGCAGTGGCCAGCCCGGAGCTGTTCAACGGCGATCTGCCACCGGACCTGCGGCAGTTTCCGCTGCTGCACATCCTGCACGACGGCAAGCGTTTGAAGGTCTGGGAGAACTGGCTGGCGGCGATGGGCCGGGATGACATCGATGCCGGGCAAGGGCTGGAATTCAGTACCCTGGATCAGGTGATCCACACTGCGCTGGCCGGCGGCGGTCTGGCGGTGATCGACCGGCAGATGATCGAAAAGGAACTGGCCAACGGCAGCCTGCTGCCGATCACCCCGATTGAGGTGATCGGCCCTTATGGCTATTGGCTGGATGTGGCGAATGACAAGCAAGGCCTGTCGAAAGTCAAGCTGTTTACCGAGTGGCTAGGGGTTGTCAGCAACCCCTGACCTGCACTCATCAGACGGGCGTGGCGACTTTCCCGACCGGCGTAACACCGACCTCCACCGGACTCTGCGCCTTGCACGCCTGACTCAACGTCAACGACTTGGTCTCCGGCGCCCATGCCCAGGACAGCAAAGCACCAATCGCCAGAATCGCCGCAAGAATCCCCATCGTCGGGCTCAACCCGATCCCTGCCACACTCACCGGCAACAGGAACGTGCTGACCGCCGAGCCCAGACGACTCACCGCCGTCGCCAGACCAATCCCGCTGGCCCGCACTTCCGTCGGGAAACTTTCCGCCGGGAACACGCCCACCAGATTGCTCACCGCCGACAACACCAGCGTGAACACACCGAACACCAGCACCATAAGCCACGCCGCACTGCCCGGCAGCACCGCCAGCAGAAACAACGCCACCGCCAGAATGATGAACGAGTTGATCAGGAACCCGCGTCGGGTGAATTTGATGGTGCACCAGATGCCGATCAACGCGCCGAGGATCAGCAGCATGTTGAGCATCAGCTCGGTGCCGAAGCCTTCGGCCAGGCCCATCTTCTGCAGGATCGACGGCAGAAAGGTGTAGATGGCGAAGTACGGCATGACGATGCAGACGAAGAACAGGCAGTTGAACGCCGTGCGCTTGCGGTATTCGCGGCTGAACAGCACCGCGTAGCCCGAGCGGGTTTCCGTGGAGCGGGTTTCGTCCAGCTCGACGTTGTCGCCCAGATGCTTTTTGACGATGGCACGGGCTTCGGCCACCCGGCCCTGATTGACCAGCCAGCGCGGCGATTCGGGAGTGCCGATTCGGGCGATCAGAATCAACCCGGCGGGAATCGCCGACGACGCCAGCATCCAGCGCCAGGCATCGTCACCGAGACTGAGCATGGCGGTGCCGACAAAGGTCGCTGCCACGTAACCGAAGGTCCAGATCACACTGAACGAACCCAATAACACGCCGCGATGTTTCTTCGGCGCGAACTCGGCGAGCATTGCGTGACCGACACTGAAATCGCCACCCAGGCCAATGCCGATCAACACCCGGCAGAGAAACAGGCTCATGGCCGTTTCGACGTAGAACTGCATCACCGAAGCGACAGTTATCAGCACGAAACTGACCAGGAAGATTTTCTGCCGGCCGACCTTGTCCGAGATCCAACCGAAAAACAGACTGCCGAGAAACAGGCCAATCAGCGCCGATGCGCCGATCAGGCCCTGCCAGAACGCATCCAGGTGCATCTGCGGGCTGAGCAAGGTGAATGCGATGCCGATCAGGCCAAGGATGTAGCCGTCGGTAAAGTGCGCGCCGAAGGTCAGGCCGGCGATCTTGAGGTGGAAGCGCCCGATGGGCAGGTCATCGATCTTTACGGGTTGAGCGGACATATTCGTCTCCAATTGTTGTTATTGACGGAGAAACCGATTGCTCTTGCTGTTCAATTGTGGGAGCGAGCTTGCTCGCGAAGCGGAGTGTCAGCTGACAGAACTGCCAACTGACCTGACGCCATCGCGAGCAAGCTCGCTCCCACAGGGTTCGGGGAGGCCTAGAGGCCGCCCATCAACAGGTATTTGATCTCCAGATAGTCATCCAGACCGTACTTCGAACCCTCACGCCCAAGGCCCGATTCCTTGATGCCGCCGAATGGCGCCACCTCCGTGGAGATGATCCCTTCGTTGATGCCGACCATCCCGGCTTCCAGCCCTTCGGCCATACGCCAGACCCGGCCGATGTCGCGGCTGTAGCAGTACGCGGAAAGACCGAACGGCGTGTCGTTGGCCCGCGCCAGCACTTCGGCCTCGTCCCTGAAGCGGAAGCACGCGGCCACCGGGCCGAAGGTTTCGTCCTGGGCAATCAGCATGTCGCCACTGGCTTCGGTAAGGATGGTCGGCTCGTAGAACGTGCCGCCCAGTGAATGCCGACGACCGCCGCACAACAGTGTGGCGCCCTTCTCCAGCGCATCGCTCACATGGGCTTCGACCTTGGCCAGCGCAGCGGCGTTGATCAGCGGACCTTGCTCGGTGTCGCCGTCCAGCGCACTACCCACGCGCATCGCCGCCACGGCTTCGGCAAGTTTGCCGGTGAAGGCTTCGTAAACACCGTCCTGAATGAAGAAGCGGTTGACGCACACGCATGTCTGCCCGGTGTTGCGGAATTTCGAGGCCATCGCGCCCTTCACGGCTGCATCGATGTCGGCATCGTCGAAGACAATGAACGGCGCGTTGCCGCCCAATTCCAGCGAGACCTTTTTCAGAGTGTCGGCGGCCTGACGCATCAGCAATTTGCCGGTGCGGGTCGAGCCGGTAAACGACAATTTGCGCACCACGCTGGAGGCTTGCAGCGCACCGCCGATGGCCACTGCATCACCGGAAACGATGTTGAACACACCGGCCGGAATCCCGGCCTGCTCGGCCAGCACTGCCAGAGCAAATGCCGACAACGGGGTTTCTTCCGACGGTTTGAGGATCATCGTGCAACCTGCCGCCAGCGCCGGGCCGACCTTGCGGGTAACCATTGCCAGCGGGAAGTTCCACGGGGTAATCGCCGCGACCACACCGATGGCTTCCTTGGTCACGATGATCCGCGCATCAGCCTTGTGGCTCGGGATCACATCACCGTAGGCACGCTTGGCTTCTTCACCGAACCACTCCAGAAAACTCGCGGCGTAGACCACTTCGCCCTTCGCTTCGGCCAGCGGTTTGCCCTGTTCGCGGCTGAGCAAGGTCGCCAGCCCCTGCTGGTTGGCGAGCATCAGATCGCTCCAGCGTTTCAGGCGCTGGCTGCGTTCCTTGGCCGTGAGTTTGCGCCACGCCGGAAAGGCACGATTGGCCGCCTCGATGGCGAGGTTGGTTTCTTCGGCACCGGCCTTTTGCACCTCAGTGATCAACTCGCCATTGGCCGGGTTACGCACCGGATACGTGGCGCCGCCCTGGCCCCACTGACCGTCGATGAAGTTGCCGTGACGGATCAATTCACTCATGCCACCGCCTCCTGCAACGTGAAGCGTTCGAGCCCCGGACGGGCCGTGCGCAGGATGCGTTTGCCGGCGGTGTAATCGTTGATCACATCGCACGGGGTATAGTTGCGCTCCAGTTCGTGCAGTTCTTCGGCATCGAGTTTGGTCTCCAGAGCGGCCAGTGCGCTGTCGAACTGCGCGGTGGTGTCGGCGCCGACCAGCATGCAATCCACGCCCGGATGATTGGCGACCCAGGCCTGGGCTATCTGCGCGTTCGACACGCCACGGGCACGGGCCACGCGTTGTACTGAATGAGCGATTTCGAACGAGACTTCGTCGCTGTACATCTGCTGGGTGAAGAAGTCGGTCTGGTTGCGGGTCGATTGCACGTCACCGGTCAACAGACCACGGGCCAGCGGACTGAACACCGAGACGCCAATGCCCTGGTCGCGGCAGAACGGAATCATCTCGCGCTCTTCTTCGCGGTAGGCGCAGTTCAGTTGCAGCTGCATGTTGATCGGCTTGACCCAACCGTTGCGCTCGCAGGCCATGAGGATTTTCGCCAGTTGACCGGTGAGCATGGTCGAGACGCCGATGTAACGTGCCTTGCCGGAACACACGATGTCGTTCAGTGCGCCCATGGTTTCCTCAACCGGGGTGTTCACGTCGAAGTAATGCAGCATGAACACATCGACGTAATCCATATTCAGACGCTTCAGCGAGGCATCGATGCTGTCCATGATGTGCTTGCGCGAATGGCCGCTGGCATTGATGCCGTTGCGGGTGCCGTAGCCGACCTTGGTGGTGATCACCAAGTCCTCGCGGCGGGCCAGACGCTTGACGATGCGCCCCACTACTTCCTCGCCGACACCGGCGGAATAGAAGTCCGCCAGGTCAATGAAGTTCACGCCGTTGTTCAGCGCGTGAGCAACGATCGGCTCGCTTTGCTTTTCATTGAAGATCCACGGTTTCCAGTCCGGGGTGCCCATGTTCATGGTGCCCAGGCACAGACGGGAAACTTGCAGGCCGGAGTTGCCCAAACGGATGTATTGCATGGCGCGGACCTCAGGCTTTTGGCGTGTAGAAAGGGTTGCTGATGTGGTTGACCACATCTTTGAGCTGCGCGGTTTCCGGCTTGCCGGTCAGGGCGGCGCGGATCGCGGTGCGGCAGGCGTTGTAGTTGTTCAGGTAGACCGCATCGAGGTCATCGCACGCCGGGTTGACCCAGTTGGCGGTGACGATCGCCCACTCGTCTTCGGCTTGCGGCGGCAGCGTGCCGTCGAGCAGCGATTCGAGCACCGCCTTGGCAATACCGGCCTGGGAGGCACCCCACGTTGCATTGCCGTGCAGGTCGCTGCTGATGGCAGCTTTGTTGACGTAAAGGGTCATCGGCTTGACCGGGATGTTCGGCTGGGCGATCACCATGAACGGGCAATGGCCCTGGCTAGGCGACGCCAGGCTGTTGGCAAACGCCTGCCCCGCCGGGCCATTGCGCGGGCCGATCAGGATGTTGATGTGCGCGGCGTTCACGCCCGGGCCTTCGAAACCTTCACCGATGTACAGGTCGAGTTCTTTCATCAGTCATTACTCTTTGCGATGCAGAGGGATTTTTTGGGGTGATCGACAGCTCACGCGGGCCGAGAGGCCGACGGGATCAATAACGGACGTGGGGAGACGCGAGGGAAGAATCGGAACATGGCTGCAAACGCTCTCTGGTTGTTATTGATGAGCTGTGTTTGCGATTTTTTAACACCGGGGATCTGGCCGGCCGTAACCATTAAAAATCATGGGGCAATGACTTTTAGTCATAGCCTTTTGTGGCGGCAAAAAACATCCCGCTCGAAAGCGGGATGTTTTTGAACGGCTCTGATTATGCGACGACAGGAATCATCGGATCCGCAGCCGCCAGCGCGCTGGCACGGTCAGCCGCTGGCGGGTAGATCCACTGGGTGTTGATCTGCATCTTGAGGGACTTGCCCTCCTGCTTGACCAGTTTCACCTGACGATCCCAGCCTTCGGTGTACACCGCGCCCCAGGCGCCGAGATCGAGGCAGGTCACGTATTTCGGCTGGCTGTATGGCGTAGGGTCGACACCCAGAATCTGCGCCGCAACGTTGTTGCCGGCGTGGCGCCCCAGGGAAATCGCGTGCTGGCAGGTCATCAGGGCGAAGTTGCCGATATCGTCGCTGGCCGCATAAGCCACGTCGCCGGTGGCGAAGATGTCGTCCTGGCCGATGACTTTCAGATGGGCATCAACGTGCAGGCGACCCTGACGATCACGTTCGGCAGGAATCTGCTCGGTCAGGGAGCTGGCGCGCACGCCGGTGGTCCAGACCACGGTTTTTGCCTCGATACGTTGACCGTCCGACAAGGTCACGCCGTTTTCATCGACCGACAGCACCGACACACCCAGTCGCCATTCCACACCCAATTCTTCGCTTGCTTGGGCAATCGACACGCTGATCGCTTCACCCATGGCCGCGCCAATTTTCTGCCCACGGTCAACGATGATCACCTGAACGTTGGCATCGTCGCCCAGCACGGCCCGCAGACGCGCCGGCATTTCAGTGGCGGTTTCGATGCCGGTGAAGCCACCGCCGGCGACGACCACGGTGTTTCGAGCCTGGCTCTCAGGTTGGTCGATCAAGGATTTCAGGTGGTTTTCCAGGCGGATGGCGGCTTCGATCTGGTCGACGTCGAACGCGTATTGCGCCACGCCAGGGGTGTCCGTCAGGGCCAGGCCGCTGCCGGAGGCGAGCACCAGTTTGTCGTAATTGAACACCTGTTGCGCACCGGCTGCATCGAGGTAGCCCACGGTTTTCGCCTGCACGTCGATGGTGTTCGCCGCGCCCTTGATGAAGTTGACGCCAACCGCATCGAACAGATCGCCTAGCGGCGCCGCCAGCGTGTGGGCGTTCGGCTCGTAGAAACGCGGACGAACGCGCAGCTCGGCCTGCGGCGCCAGTACGGTGACGTCGATGTTGTCCCGATTGTGAATGTCGACCAGACGCGTGGCGCTCAACGCCGTCCACATGCCACCGAAACCTGCGCCGATTACCAGAATGTGCTGTTTCATTGTTCTCTCCAGGCACGAAGCCTAGTCACTGAATGAGGTTGAAGGATTCACATCATCGGGAGCGGACACATCTGTATTTTTCAAGAGTGCGGAAGGCTGCTCACCGGACAACGGCGACTGTATTGGTCGCCTTTAACGCCGACAAGTCAGATTTTATGATGATTATGATCGAATAACTCGATAGCTCAGACCGCTCATGGCTGCCCTACGCAACGCTTTGAATAAGCAATAAACCAAGAAAATCGGGATATACATCACTGAACACGCAAAGCGTTCGGATTTGTTTGCCACTGATAAGCCTGATAACATCGGCGACAAATACAGTCGGAGATAGTTATGTCGCTTTACAGTGCGGGGGTCGAGTACGGCATTCACTGCCTGGCCTTTCTGGTGGGCAGCGGCGGTGACAGTCGTGAAGCCAGCGTGCGCGATCTGGCAGAACTGCAAGGGGTGCCGCTGGATTACCTGGCGAAGATCTTCACCAAACTGGCCAAAGGCAAACTGGTGGAATCCACCGGCGGCGTACGCGGCGGCTTCACCCTGGCGCGCCCGGCGGATGAAATCACCCTGCTCGACATCGTCAATGCCATCGATGGTCGCAAGAACATTTTCGAATGCCGGGACATTCGCGGACGCTGCGCGCTGTTCGACGGCTCGCCACCGGACTGGGCGCTGGAAGGCACCTGCTCGATTCACGCCGCGATGATGACCGCGCAAAAGCGCATGGAAGAAGCCCTCGCCCAGCAGACCATCCTCGACATCGCCAGAAAGGTCGGGCGCAAGGCGCCGCCGGGGTTCAACAGCCAAGTGGAAGACTGGATGCAGGATCGCCGGGAAAAGAAGACCGGTGGCGCCGGCATTCCGCTCATCGACCTCTCGGACTGAGCTCGATCAGCAGGCAAAAAAAAGCAGAAACCGATCACCGGTTTCTGCTTTTTTTATTTCGCCATTACAGGCAATCGCGCACCGCTTTGCGCAACGACCCGGACTTCGCCCACGGCGGCCCCTGATAGAGGGAGACACGGCTGCCGTCCTTGTACTTGACCACATCGAGAATCTCGTCGGCGGTGACGATGCTCGGCGCGGTAATCCGATAGCCGTTGGAAATCGCTGTCTGGGAGGTCTTGGCAACGTCCTGCTGCCACAGTGGCAATACACACGCGGCATATTCCTTGGGGGTTTTGTCGCTGGTCTTGCTGACATTTGGTTCGCCCGGCACCAGTGACGCAGGCAACGAACAACCGGCCAATGCCGCCAGCAGCATCCCCCCGATCAATATCCGCATGGTGATTCCTTCATCTGAAAAAACGCGAATGTACCTTGTAACTGTTCGGACATCCATCGTAGCGCTCTGCCGGTACTCCCCGAAAACCGGGCCATTGAGCTTATCGACAGATGACCTTGCCCCGCACCGGAAAAATGCGGCTACTCTGTTTTACCGAGAATGTTCCGGAGGTGATCATGCGGCTCAATGAATACGAACACGAACTTCAGCGTGACCTGCAAAGCGTGGCATCGGACCTGAGATGGTCGGCGGTGGACCTCAAGCGCATCGCCGAGCAACTGCGCCAGTCGGGCAACGAGGCGGACGCCCAGGCGGTGCTGCGATCCTGCGAGGTGCTGCAAAGCGATGAAGAGCGCCTGCAACTGTATGCCCGGGAAGTGAAAGCCCGCGCCATCAGCCGAACCAAAGTCCACTGAACCTCACCCTGTCCACAGCAAAAAGCCCCGGACAACCGGGGCTTTTTCTTTACAGACCCTCAGTCTGCCTTGCGACCGCGTGCGCGGCCTTTGTACCCCGGCAACGCGGCGGCGTACGCCAGCGCTTCCTCGCGACTGGCAAACGAAGCGAGCCGGTCACCCTGCGTGCAGACCCGCCACGGGCCGTTGTTCACGCTGAGTACGTCGTAGCCATTCATGTGCATTTTGTTCAGCATCGCCATGCTCATAGGCACCTCCTGTCTGGTAACGAACTTTTCCACCTTACACCCGCAACGCGCTCGCGTGCCGACCGGACGTCGCACCGCGCCGCGTCAAGTCCCCGGCACTTTTGCCAATGTCCGGCACTCAGAAACTCTAAACGGCAACGGCCCAAATATTGCTACTTCATGACAGTTTTATGACAAACGGCATTCTGGTGACACATGAAAGTACGAGCAACCGTCATCTGCGAGCAGGATCGACACATTCTCCTGGTGCGCAAACCCAGGTGCCGCTGGACCCTGCCAGGGGGCACCGTCGAGCCGGGAGAAACCCGCGCGCAGGCAGCCGCTCGTGAACTCAGAGAAGAGACCGGACTGGACAGCGACGACATGCTTTATCTGATGGAGTTACAGAATGGCAGCACCCGCCACCACGTCTACGAGGCGTCGGTGCTGAACATCGATCAGGTTCGCCCGCTGAATGAAATCGTCGACTGTCTCTGGCACCCGCTCGATGCGGTGCAGAATCTGAACGTCGGTGAAGCCACGTTGAGCATCATCCGCGCCTTTCGACGACGTCTTTGATCCTTAGCCGGCGAAAGCCCGGCGTCCGGCGCTCATTTCCGTGCGCAATTCACCGATGAAGTTGGAGATGTCACGAATGGTGACCAGGTGCTCCGGGGAAACCCCGTTGAGCAACAGATTGACGCGCCCGCTGTCGGGTTCGTAAACCTTGATCTGCAAGAGGCCCTGCGCCGTTTCGGTGCAATCGCAACACAACGGCGAAAAGCCGGATTCGACGATGCGGCAAATGTCGGCAATGGCAATCATGGGGGCGCGCCTCACAGGCGTTGGCTCGGGCGACCCAATGAGCATAGATGAGCCTTGGCCGCTCTGTTTGCGCCGTCCACCGTAAAATTTGCCAACGGCTTCACATCTTCAATTCGCCGCAATCAGTGGGCGTCGTGATCCCAGATCCAGTTCCAGATTCCCGGCAGGTTCACCGGTTTCGACGACTCTTGCACGGTGCGCGCCAGCGCGGCTTTTTCAAGCGCCGCGCGATCGTCATAGAACGGTTTGTCCGCCAGTCGCACACCGGTGGCGGCGGCGCTGTCGAGCAGAATCTGCAAGTACTCACCAGTGTGTCGAGCGGTGTAGCGATTGAGGTCATGGAAGGTCACCACCACCGGAATTACCCCGTCCACTGTTGGCAATTCGCCGAGGGCTATCTGTTCGCGGACTTCCGACAGCTGACGCAGCATGTTCGCCCGCCGCCGGGGGCTGGCGTTGAAGCCCCAGATCTTGCCATCGTTGGCGCTAAGGTCGGTCAGCAACACCCGCATATGGTGCTGCTGATAGGCGGCGAAAGTGCGTTTGTCGTAATTCCAGAACGGCGGACGCAGCAACGTTGGCGGCGCGCCGGTGATCGCCGCGATGTCCGCCGAACCGTTGGTCAGCGAAGTTTCGAGTTCATCCGGGTCGAGCAATCGATGATTGGTGTGCCAATGGGTGGCGGTGTGAAAGCCCAGAACATGCCCTTCAGCGTGCTCGCGGCGCATGACTCGCCGACCGATCTCGCTATTGCCCGCCCGGGGGGCGCCGGTCTGGACAAAAAACACCGCTTTGATGCCCGGTTGCAGCGGGTTGTCCTTGAGGCTGTCGAGCACACTGTCGGTGGGATTGAAAAAACTCGACGCGCTGGGCCCGTCATCGAAGGTCAACAGAAACCGCACAGGCGCCTGTTCTTTAAGCCGGGCCTCGGTCTGCGGGGTCATTTCGATGGGAGCGGCGATGCATCCGGCCAACCCGACGGCCACCGCCATCGCGCAGAAAAGCTTGAACCACTGTGTCATGTTTTGCCTTGAGCCCGACCGTTGCGGTCATGTTGTCGAATGGCAAAACTCCCTCGCCGCTGTTGCCTCCCTGCGACCCAATGAGATGGGCCGAGGTTGGATAAAGATACACAGGATTTGGTTCAGGCGCTCGCACTCACCGGCCAAGGCAGCAAGGATTGATCCGTGCAACTAAGCTCAAACCTTCAGGCAGCTGTTCGCCGGAGGGTCGGCCGATGTGCGGAAGACTGTCGCAATACCGGGGCATCCACGATTTCGTCGCGGTGCTGAGCATTCCCGATGCGCTGATCAATCACGTTGGTGACGCACCGCTGGCGCATTACAACGCCGCGCCCACCACGTCACTGGCGATCCTTCACCAGTACCAACAACGGCTGTACGCCGAAAATCTGCGCTGGGGCTGGCGCCCGCACTGGGCGAAGGATCGCGCGGCGCCGATCAATGCGCGGGTGGAAAAAGTCGCTCATGGGCCGTTCTTTCGAGCAATCTGGCGCCATCGACTGATCGTGCCGGTCGACAACTGGTTCGAGTGGGTCGACGGGCCCGACAAGAGCCGACAGCCGTGGCTGATTCGTCGGGCCGATCATCAGCCGGTTTTCTGCGCCGCCATCGGCCAGTTTCCGACACCCGGCGAACCTCCACGGGACGACGACGGCTTCGTCATCATCACTGCCAATAGCGAAGGTGGCCTCCTCGATGTGCACGACCGGCGCCCGATCGTGCTGTACGCCGATCGGGTGCTGGAATGGCTCGATCCCGCCACACCCACGGAGCGCGCCGAGCAGATGCTGTTGTTCGAGGCCGAGCCGAGCGAAGCGTTTGAATGGCACAAAGTCGGCAAAGCGGTCGGTAACTCACGCAATCAGGGTTCTGAATTGATTGAAGCGGTGACGTAAATAAATGCCGGCGCGGTGCGTTATCAAGAGCAGCCATCCACGAACTGAATCCTGCGCGTTACACACGGTGTTTCATTCTCGAAACACGGCGCTGACACAGTCGTTTGAGTGAACTAACCGCCTGTCTGACATTTCAATCGCCATACATACTTTTAGAAACACTACGGATAGCATGCGCGCCGCATTTCCTATTGGCATACCAGCTGACCAAAGAGTCAGTAAAACCAGGAATACCCCACAAACTTAACAAACCTTGCAGAGAACTAAGTTGCGCGACGATTTTGCAATCAAACAGGTCACCGGCCTGGAGTGTATTCATCTGTCCACGACAGAACGCTTTCAACTCGACTGTTTTATCGCCCACTACATCAAGACTCGAAACCTGCGTGACGTACCCGATATCGACCGTATCCTGCGCGCCACCCTCGAAAACTACCCCTGCCACCCGCCGGTGATGGTCAACGAGCTGAATGCCTGGATCGACAAGACTTTGGGTTATCGGGCCTCCCACCCCGATTTCACGCAGCTGGAAGATCTTTGATGAAACGAAAAAGCCCCGCGATCGCGGGGCTTTTTCGTTGTGGCGTTCAGGGTTTCAGCGGGCGTTCCTGATCACGGTCGGACAACTCTCGGCTGTCGTCATGCTTCCAGGTCTGCTCCTTGTGTTTCTCCCGCTCGATCTCTTCTTCACTCGGTTCATCATCTTCTTCGGGACGTTTCTGCTCGGTTGCCATGTTCACCTCGCTAATCAAATTCATCCATTAAGCGTAGAACACCCGCAACTTATAGCCACCAGCGCAATAGAAAGAAGAACGCCATGCTCAACAGCATGCTGAGTAACGTATTGCGTGTGTAGATCACCAGGCCGATTGCCACGAGTGAACTCAGCAGATAAGGGTTATCCCACTGCAGATTCAGTTGTTTGTCCGGCATGAATACAATCGGCCCGCAAATCGCGGTCAACATGCCCGGCACGGCAAAACCGAGAAACTGCCGTGCGTTGCTGCTCAGACGCACCGGCAAGCGCGGTTCGAGAAACACGTAACGGTTCAGGAACACCAGAATCCCCATGCCGATAATCACTGCCCAGACCATCATGTGCGCTCCCGATACAACTTGTTGCAGATAAACCCGGCAGTCATACCCGCCAGTCCCGACAGCACCAGCGCCGAGCCCCACTGCCAATAACTGAACAGTACCGAGCAGAACAGCGACACCGCCACGCAAACCACTGTCGGTACATTGCGCACAACCGGGGTGATCAGGGCGATGAAAGTTGCGGCAATCGAGAAGTCCAGCCCCAGGTGTTCAAGCCCCGGAATGCTGCTGCCAAGCACGATGCCGGCCAGAGTGAAGAGGTTCCAGGCGATGTAGAACGTCAGACCGACGCCCAACGCGTACCAGCGATTGAACTGCTGGCGGTCGTGCTGACTGGTCAGGGCGAACAGTTCATCGGTGAGCAAAAAGCCCAGGCCGATGCGCCAGCGCCCCGGCAACGGCGAAATCACGTGGCGCATGCTCATGCCGTAGAGCAAATGCTGCGACGTCAGCAGCAAGGTCGTCAGCAGAATCGAAAAAATCCCCGCGCCACCCTTGAGCATGCCGATCGCCACCAATTGTGCCGCGCCGGCGAACACGATGCTCGACAGGCCCTGCCCTTGCAGCGGCGTGAGGTTGGCTTCGATCGCCATGGAACCGGCCAGCAGCCCCCAGGGCGCGGTGGCCAGGGATAACGGCATGATCGCCGCGGCTCCGCGAAGAAAGGCACTGCGCGGCATTAATGAGTCAGACATAACACTCTTCAACCGTGAGACAAGACCCCGGACTCTGCCAACAAACGCCCGTGGATGGCTTGAACAATCTTGCGCAGTTGGCGCAAAACCTTCCTTCTGGCAGCCGTTTACCGGCGTAACATGGCAACCATTCACACACGCGTCAGGGAGACGACATGCTGTATCGAATAGCCGGCGACGGGCTGGTGCTGTTTCATTTGCTGTTCATTCTGTTCGTGCTGTTCGGCGGGCTGCTGGTGCTCAAGTGGCCACGATTGATCTGGCTGCACTTGCCGGCGGCGGCCTGGGGCGTGGCGGTCGAGGTATTGCACCTGACCTGTCCACTGACCTATTGGGAAAACCTGATGCGCCACGCTGCCGGGCAGACCGAGTACGCCGGCGGTTTCATCGAACATTACGTGTGGCCGATCATCTACCCGGCCGGGCTGACACCGCAGATTCAGCTGGTACTGGGCAGCGTGGTGCTGATGGTCAACCTGCTGGTCTACGGGCGTCTGATTCGCCGCTGGAAACTTGGACGCGCCGCGCGCATTCCGTTTTAACGCGCTTTCAAGGTTTCCAGCCAGGCCGGATCGAGGCGCGGCTGATCGGTGTCCAGGCCGAGCGCCCCCATCCGCGCCTTGTGTTCTTCGACTTCCCGGTGCAATTGCGCGTGATCGCTGGAGTTGCCGTCCAGCTCATGCATCTGGGTCAGGCCCAGGTGATAGAAACGCAGCACCTTCATCGCCACCGGATCGCCCTTCTCCACCGCCGCCGTCACCTGATGCATCACGTTGGTGACACTCATCAGGCTGCGCTTGAGCCGCCAGCCGTACACCGCCGGGGCCATCCAGGTCTGATTCCAGAAACGCCCGCGCAGCAACGCCGCCGTCAGCAGGAATGCGCCAAACACCCCGCCGACATTGAATCGCAGGTTATCCCCGCCCGGCTCGCCGAACAGTGCCACTGCCGCAGTCGAAAACACCATCGCCAGCACCAGAAACAGCACCGCGATGATCAGCGTGCTGCGCCGGGTCTGCTGGCGATAAGTGACGGCATCGATCGGTTGAATCTCGAACATCGCGACAGGCTTCCATGGCTTGAGTTAAAAAGAGGCTGCGCATTATCGCCTCTGAGGCGGATTTAGCTATGCTGGAGCGCCTTTTCATCTTTTCAACGTCCAACGGGGACATGGCGATACCACGCAGATCGTGCCATCTTCATTCATGGATACACACTATTCGGATGCCATTGGCCATGTCGGCAATGACATCGTTTTAAGGATCACTGCATGACCCAACGACACGTAATCAATGCCTCGGTCAGCCCGAAAGGCAGCCTCGAAACCCTTTCCCAACGTGAAGTTCAGCAACTGAGCCAGGCCGGAACCGGCAGCACCTACACCCTCTTTCGCCAGTGCGCCCTGGCCATCCTCAACACCGGCGCGCATGTCGACAACGCAAAAACCATCCTTGAAGCCTACAAAGACTTCGAAATCCGCATCCATCAGCAGGATCGCGGTGTACGCCTGGAACTGCTGAACGCCCCGGCCGACGCCTTCGTCGACGGCGAAATGATCGCCAGCACCCGGGAAATGCTGTTCAGCGCCCTGCGCGACATCGTCTACACCGAAAACGAACTCGATGCCCTGAGCATTGACCTCAGCACCTCCCAGGGCATCAGCGACTACGTCTTCCACTTGCTGCGCAACGCGCGCACCTTGCGTCCGGGCGTCGAGCCGAAAATCGTCGTGTGCTGGGGCGGCCACTCGATCAACACCGAAGAATACAAATACACCAAGAAAGTCGGCCACGAACTGGGCCTGCGCAGCCTCGACATCTGCACCGGCTGCGGCCCGGGCGTGATGAAAGGTCCGATGAAAGGCGCGACCATTGCCCACGCCAAACAGCGTATTCACGGCGGCCGCTACCTGGGCCTGACGGAGCCGGGCATCATCGCCGCCGAAGCGCCGAACCCGATCGTCAACGAGCTGGTGATCCTGCCGGACATCGAAAAACGTCTGGAAGCCTTCGTCCGCGTCGGCCACGGCATCATCATCTTCCCGGGCGGCGCCGGCACCGCCGAAGAATTCCTGTACCTGCTGGGCATCCTGATGCACCCGGACAACGCCGGCCTGCCGTTCCCGGTGATCCTGACCGGGCCGAAACATGCCGCGCCATACCTGGAACAGCTCGACGCTTTCGTCACGGCGACCCTCGGCGAAGCAGCGAAGAAGCACTACGAAATCATCATCGACGACCCGGCCGAAGTGGCGCGGCAGATGACCGCGGGCCTCAAGGCCGTGAAGCAGTTCCGCCGCGAACGTGCCGACGCGTTCCACTTCAACTGGTTGCTCAAGATCGACGAGGGCTTCCAGCGCCCGTTCGACCCGACCCACGAAAACATGGCCAACCTCAAGCTGCACCGCGACCAGCCGCCCCATGAACTGGCAGCCAACCTGCGCCGCGCGTTCTCCGGGATCGTCGCCGGCAACGTCAAGGACAAGGGCATTCGCCTGATTGAGGAACACGGCCCGTACCAGATCCGTGGCGACGCCGCGATCATGCAGCCGCTCGATCTGCTGCTCAAAGCCTTCGTCGCCCAGCACCGAATGAAACTGCCGGGCGGCGCGGCGTATGTGCCGTGCTATCGCGTGGTGTCCTGACACCATCAATGCATAAGCCTGGAGCCCCATTCTTCAGGCCATCCCCTAACACTGTGGGAGCGGGCTTGCCCGCGAAGGGGCCATTGAATTCAACATCATTGTTGACTGACAGATCGCTTTCGCGAGCAAGCCCGCTCCCACAAAAAGAGTGTGAACCATGGATCACATCAACCACATCCTGATCGTCGACGATGACCGCGAGATCCGCGAGCTGGTCGGCAATTACCTGACCAAGAACGGCCTGCGCAGCACCGTGGTCGCCGATGGCCGGCAGATGCGCAGTTTTCTGGAAGCCAACACGGTCGACCTGATCGTGCTCGACATCATGCTCCCCGGCGATGACGGGCTGGTGCTGTGCCGCGAGTTGCGCGCCGGCAAGCACAAGGCGATCCCGGTCCTGATGCTCACCGCCCGCGACGACCAGACCGACCGCATCCTCGGCCTGGAAATGGGCGCCGACGATTACCTGACCAAACCCTTCGCCGCCCGCGAACTGCTGGCGCGGATCAACGCTGTGCTGCGCCGCACGCGAATGCTGCCACCCAATCTGCTGATCACCGAAACCGGGCGCCTGCTGGCGTTCGGCCGTTGGCGCCTGGACACCACCGCCCGTCATTTGCTCGATGAAGACGACACCATGGTCGCCCTCAGCGGCGCCGAGTATCGCCTGCTCCGGGTGTTTCTCGACCATCCGCAACGGGTGCTCAGCCGCGACCAGTTGCTCAACCTGACCCAGGGCCGCGACGCCGACCTGTTCGACCGCTCCATCGATTTGCTGGTCAGTCGCCTGCGCCAGCGTCTGCTGGACGACTCCCGCGAGCCGACTTACATCAAGACTGTGCGCAACGAGGGTTATGTTTTCTCCTTCGCCGTAGAGATGCTCGCCGAATCCTGATGGATTTGTATCGCTCTGTATAAATTCGCCACGCAGATACGTAACCCGTGTTTTCGGGCCGCAACACCACATACCAGCGATACACCCTCGCGTTTGAATGAACCCACCAGAAAGCACTGGCTCACTCATCTCAGACGCAAGGAGAAACACCATGTTGAAGTCCTCGAAATCCCTGGTACTCGCCATCAGTCTGCTCGGCGGCCTGGCCCTGGCCGACCTGGCGTCCGCCAGCTCCCAGCCGCTGGTCGCCGAATACGGCTCGGAAAACCTGCAGAAAGATCGCGTTGCCGAAGGTGGCGCGGATCGCTTGCAGGAACTGCGTGAGCGCGTGGCTGAAGGGGGTGCGGACCGTTTGCAGGAGTTGCGCGAACGTGTCGCCGAAGGGGGTGCGGATCGTTTGCAGGAACTGCGCGAACGTTCGACTCGCAGCGTGCTGGTCGCCGAGAACCGTCCCGAGTTCGGTTCCAAGTACCAGCGTTACTGATCGTTTAGACCCGCCGTTGTCGATTCCTGCCGGGGGCGCTCAGCCCCCGCAGCGTTCACTACCGAACCGCCTTGTTCTCTGACACAAAAGCCCCGCTGTTTCCCCACGACAGCCGTCGTGGCGCGTACTAAGCTGCGCGATTGATTTGTTCAGGGACGATCCATGAAACGATTTGCCGCCTGTCTGCTGTCCGTGCTGGCCCTGACGGCCAGCGCGGCGGATCTGCAACTGCTTACCGACAACCACCCGCCCCTGCATTTCATGCAAGGCAATCAACTCGCAGGATTCGGGGTGGACGTGGTACAGGCCTTGGCGACCCAGACCGGCGATCGCATCCACCTGCAACAAGTCCCGTTGCTCCGCGCCCTGCGCGTGGCCAGCGATACCCCCGACACCGGCGTATTCACCGTGCTGCGGACCGACGACCGTGACGATCGCTATCAATGGGTCGGGCCGCTGATCGAAGTCGAAACCGCGCTGTACGCCCGCGACAATCTCCAGCCTCCCGTGCACAGTCTGCGTGAAGCCGATCATCTGGGCCGGATCACCGTGCCGCGCAAATGGCTGGTCTACAGCTATCTGCAAGGGCAAGACCTGAACAACCTCTACGGCGTGGAAACCCCGGAGCAGATGATGCGGCTGTTCAGCCTGGGGCGTACCGATTTCGTGGTCTCCGATACCTGGTCCAAGGCTGCCCTGGCCCGCGAACAAGGCATCGAGCCGGCGCGCTTGCAGTACCAGATCCCGTTGATGAAACAGAACACCTACATTGCCTTTTCGCCGCAGACCGATCCGAAACAGGTCGCACGCTGGCAGCAGGCGCTGGATACGCTGCGGGTCGATGGTCGTCTGGAGCAGATGCGCCAGCGTTGGCTGAGCAATACCCTACCGCGCTGATCAGGCATCAACGCCTTCGATAACGACTATGCGCAAGGGTGTTTTCACATTAAATCTCTCCAGCACTAGAGTGGGCCCCATCTTCTCCCCACTCCCTGGAGCAACATCATGAAAGACATCATCGCACTTGGCTTCATCGTTTCCCTGATCGGCGCCACCTCCGCCATCGCTGCCCCACACGCCAGCACTCCGGTTGTCGCGGCTGCGACCGTTGGCCAGTCCGGCACCCTGAACGTCGACACTGTCGGCATCGATGCCGAACACAAAGGCAACCTCAACCTGCAACAAAATGCCGAACAGACCAAACTGTACGTCGCGGAAAACCGTCCGGAATTCGGTTCCAAATATCAGCGCTACTGAGTAACCGGTTTGAGCTGCCAGAAACAGGAAACCCCGCCGAAGCGGGGTTTCTTGCATTCGGGCATCAGCGCAACAGTCGCGCGGCCAGTGCCTTGGCCTGCGCTGCCACATCGGTCACGGCAGTACTTTCCCACCACATGCCGCGCAACGGCGGGCCCATGGCGAACAAGCGGTTCGAGACCCGACCCTCTTCATCCAGCACAGCGCCGTCCACCGCCGCCGCAATGCCCAGCGCCAACGGCCCCGGACGAACCAGACCGCGCGCCAACAATTGCTGCGGCAAAGGTCGCGCGACCCGGCGCCAGTCGTATTCGATGCCGCTGGAATTGATCAATGCCGCGCCCTGCACCACGCGGGTATCAGCCTCGCCGCGAGGGCGAACGCGGATACTCACCCCGTCGCCCGACGCCGACTCAAGTCCTTTGTAAGACGCCGCATGAATGCGCAATCGCCCTTCCCGGTGCAGACGCTCGACCAGTTCCGCACTCAGCGGCGGTGAACGATGGTGATGACTTTCCCACCACGGCCGCATATGACGTACAAACTGACGCCGCTGCACATCGCTGGCCTGGCTCCACAACCGACCGATGTGCGCACGTACGGTGTCCAGCGGTGCCTGCCAGTCGATGCCTTGTGCGATGGCGTCGCGACAATGCCGGCGCAATTCGCGCAACAACTGGCGTGGCGTGCAGATGCTGTGATCTTCAGCGAGGAAGTCCACCCATGCGGGCGGTTGTCGACGGACATGGGGCAGCAACCCATGCCGGGAAAACACCTCGATCGGCCCGCGATGCCCGGCCTGCTCCAGCGACACCACGGCATCGACCATGGTCAGGCCGGAGCCGATGATCAGTACCGTCGACTGCGGATCAAGCTGGCGCATGGCCGCGACATCCCACGGATCCAGCGCCGCTGCATTAAGGCCGCTGGACTCCTTTTGCGGTGTGCGGGCCGCCGGGAACATCCCGGTCGCCAACACTGCAAAAGCGCCGTGCAGTTGCTGACCGTCATTCAAGGTGAGCTGCACGGAATCGCTGGAGGCCTGAACATCGACCACTTCGGCGCGCACATGCTCGACCGTCGCCCCCTGTTGCGCGCCCACCTGCTGCGCTTCGGCAAGACGCTGTTGCACGTACACACCGAACAGCCCCCGCGGTGGAAACAGTTCGCTGACCGGCACATGTTGCTGATCCGACTCCGGCCAACCGCCGCCGGCGATGTGATCGGTCAGCCACTGAGTCAGGTCATCGGCATTGTCCGGATCGACGCTCATCCGGGCTGCGTTGCCGTTGAGCGTATGGCCCAGCTCCACCGCACTGTACGCTTCGCCCCGGCCCAACTCGGCCCGGGGCTCGATCACCAGGATTTTTCTGCGACCCGGCAAACGCAGTAATTGCACCGCCAGCATCGTGCCGCTCAGGCCGCCGCCGACAATTAGAATGTCGGCGTGACGCAGGGCGGTCGTATCGGATCGAGTCATGCCGGTCTCGCAACTGAGGATAGGCTCGGGCCAGTGTCATTCAGACGCCGCGAGGACGTCTAGACGGACGCGACTTTTTTCTCCTGCCGACGCGATCCGCTGTCGGGTTCTGTGTCAGTCAGATCACCACATTGCGCACGAAACGCGCCGCCACTTCCCCATCGTTGCGATAGGTGTGCGGCTGATTGCTGGCGAACATGAAAAACTCCCCGGCTGCAATCTGTTGGGGTTGGTCGCCGAGCATCAGCGTCAGGCAGCCCTCGAACACGAAAATCTGTTCGCTCCAGCCTTCGGCGTCCGGCTGCGAAGGATAGATCTCGCCGGGTTGCAGGCACCATTCCCACTGTTCCACTGCACGGGTGGCGCTGGCCTTGGACAGCAAAACGGCTTTGCTACCGGGGATGCTGCCAGCCCAGGCCAGTTCATTGATACGGCCGGGATCGCGATTGTCCGGGGCCTGGATCAGATCGCTGAAGGCTACTTCGAGGGCTTCGGCGACGCGGTCGAGGGTGGTCAGGCTGACATTCTTTTCGCCGGCCTCGATGGCCACCAGCATCCGCCGGCTGACCCCGGACTTTTCCGCGAGGGCCGTCTGGCTCATCTCGGCGGCGTGGCGCAGGCGCCGGACATTCTGGCTGACGTGTTGCAGGACCGAAGCCCGTTGAATGGAATCTCTGTGCACTATATTGCTCACTGGCTGGGACTGGGCAGTATACTGCGCAACATTTGGCGCATTGTGCGTCTCTTCCTAAACAGTGCGCAAGGTCATGACGTCAGCCAACTCCTCCCAAACTCCCCTGCGGTTTCACCGGTTCAGCAAAGCCGAGTGCGTGCTGGTGCTGATCACCATGCTCTGGGGCGGCACCTTCCTGCTGGTGCAGCACGCCATGACGGTCAGCGGCCCGATGTTTTTCGTCGGTCTGCGCTTTGCCGCCGCCGCGAGCATCGTGGCGTTGTTCTCGTGGAAACACCTGCGTGAACTGACCCTGTTCGAACTCAAGGCCGGTGCCTTTATCGGCGTGGCGATCATGCTCGGTTATGGCTTGCAGACCGTTGGTCTGCAGAGCATTCCCAGCAGCCAGTCGGCGTTCATCACCGCGCTGTATGTGCCGTTCGTGCCACTGCTGCAATGGCTGGTGCTCGGTCGGCGCCCGGGTTTGATGCCGAGCATCGGCATCATGCTGGCGTTTGCCGGGCTGATGCTGCTTTCCGGGCCATCCGGGGCTTCACTGAATTTCAGCCCCGGTGAAATCGCCACGCTGATCAGCGCCATCGCGATAGCGGCCGAAATCATCCTGATCAGCAACTATGCCGGGCAGGTCGATGTGCGCCGCGTAACCGTGGTGCAACTGGCGACGACTTCGGTGCTGTCGTTCTTGATGGTGGTGCCGACCGGTGAGGCGATTCCGGATTTTTCGTGGCTGTTGCTGAGCACCGCCCTGGGGCTGGGCGCGATGAGTGCGGCGATTCAGGTGGCGATGAACTGGGCGCAGAAAAGCGTTTCGCCCACCCGGGCGACCTTGATCTACGCCGGTGAGCCGGTGTGGGCCGGGATCGTTGGGCGTATCGCGGGTGAGCGTCTGCCAGCGATTGCATTGGTGGGTGCGGGGCTGATCGTGGCGGCAGTGATCGTCAGCGAATTGAAGACCAAAGGCAAAGAGACACAAACGGTCACGGAAGAATTGGAGCACGAGACCGAAGGCTAAACGCGGGTTTTACGGCTACTTTGTAGGATTCAGAGACATCCTCGCGTTTGGCGATCCGGGAGCTGGCACGTATGATGCTTCACAAACTTCCGCAGATTAGAAGCCTATGTCCCTGATAGTTCTACTGCTTCTGCCTTTTCTGGGCAGTTGTCTGGCAGCCGTGCTGCCGCACAACGCACGTAACGCCGAATCCCTGCTGGCAGGTCTGGTCGCGTTGATCGGCACTGTCTCGGTCGCGATGCTGTACCCGCAGATCGCTCATGGCGGCGTAATTCGCGAAGAATTCACATGGCTGCCCAGCCTGGGCCTGAACTTCGTTCTGCGCATGGACGGCTTCGCCTGGCTGTTCTCAATGCTGGTGCTGGGCATCGGCACCCTCGTTTCCCTATATGCCCGTTATTACATGTCGCCGGACGATCCGGTGCCGCGTTTCTTCGCATTCTTTCTGGCGTTCATGGGCGCCATGCTCGGGCTGGTGATCTCCGGCAACCTGATCCAGATTGTGTTCTTCTGGGAACTGACCAGCCTCTTCTCGTTCCTGCTGATCGGCTACTGGCACCACCGCCACGACGCGCGCCGTGGTGCGTACATGGCGTTGATGGTCACCGGCGCCGGGGGATTGTGCCTGCTGGCGGGGGTCATGATCCTCGGCCATGTCGTCGGCAGCTATGACCTGGACAAGGTCCTGGCCGCCAGCGATCTGATTCGCGCACATGCCCTCTACCCTATCCTGCTTCCCCTCATTCTTATCGGCGCCCTCAGCAAAAGCGCCCAGTTCCCCTTCCACTTCTGGTTGCCGCACGCGATGGCGGCGCCAACACCGGTTTCGGCGTACCTGCACTCGGCGACCATGGTCAAGGCCGGTGTTTTCCTGCTGGCACGGTTGTGGCCGTCACTGTCCGGCAGCGAAGAATGGTTTTATATCGTCAGCGGCGCAGGCGCCGCCACGCTGCTGCTCGGCGCGTATTGCGCGATGTTCCAGAACGACCTCAAGGGTTTGCTGGCCTATTCGACCATCAGCCACCTCGGCCTGATCACGCTGCTGCTGGGCCTGAACAGTCCCCTGGCCGCCGTGGCCGCGGTGTTCCACATTCTCAACCACGCGACCTTCAAGGCTTCGCTGTTCATGGCCGCCGGGATCATCGACCACGAAAGCGGCACCCGCGACATCCGCAAGCTCAATGGTCTGTTCAAGCTGATTCCGTTTACCGCCACTCTGGCCATGGTCGCCAGTGCATCCATGGCCGGCGTTCCACTGCTCAACGGTTTCCTGTCGAAAGAAATGTTCTTCGCCGAAACCGTGTTCATCAATGCCACGGCGTGGGTTGAAACCAGCCTGCCGATCGTCGCGACCATCGCCGGCATGTTCAGCGTGGCCTACTCGCTGCGCTTCACCGTTGATGTGTTCTTCGGCCCGACTGCCACCGACTTGCCGCATACGCCGCACGAGCCGCCACGCTGGATGCGGGCGCCGGTTGAACTGCTGGTATTTACCTGTCTGTTGGTGGGCATTTTCCCGGCTCAAATCGTCGGGCCGCTGCTCGCCGCTGCGGCATTGCCAGTGGTGGGTGGCGAGCTGCCGCAATACAGTCTGGCGATCTGGCACGGTCTCAATGCACCGATGATCATGAGCCTGATCGCCATGTCCGGCGGCATCGTGCTGTATCTACTGCTGCGCAATCAGCTCAAGCGCGGGCGCTTCAAATACCCGCCATTGGCCGGACGCTTCAACGGCAAGCGAATGTTCGAGCGCAGTCTGGTGGCGATGATGCGCCTGGCCCGGCGGCTGGAGCGGCGGATCGGCACCAAGCGTCTGCAAACCCAGCTATTCCTGATGGTATTGGCGGCAGTGCTGGCCGGCCTGATCCCGATGCTGCACAGCAGCCTGAGCTGGGGCGACCGGCCGAAGATCCCGGGCTCGATCGTTTTCGTGACCCTGTGGCTGCTGGCAATCGCCTGTGCTCTCGGCGCCGCCTGGCAGGCCAAGTATCACCGGCTCGCCGCCCTGACCATGGTCAGCGTCTGCGGACTGATGACCTGCGTGACCTTCGTCTGGTTCTCGGCGCCGGATCTGGCCCTGACACAGCTGGTGGTCGAAGTGGTGACCACTGTACTGATCCTGCTCGGCCTGCGTTGGCTGCCACGGCGGATCGAAGAGGTTTCGCCGCTGCCGAGCAGCCTGCGCAAGGCGCGGGTGCGACGTCTGCGCGACTTGCTGCTGTCGATTGCCGTCGGCGGCGGCATGGCGCTGCTGTCCTATGCGATGCTGACCCGGCAGACGCCGAACGATATTTCCTCGTTTTACCTGAGCCGTGCCCTGCCCGAGGGCGGCGGCAGCAACGTGGTCAATGTGATGCTGGTGGATTTCCGTGGTTTCGACACCCTGGGCGAAATCACCGTGCTCGCCGCCGTGGCACTGACCGTATTCGCCCTGCTGCGTCGCTTCCGCCCACCGAAAGAAAGCCTGCAACTGCCGGCCCAGCAACGCCTGCTCGCCCCCGACGTGGTCACCGATCTGGTCAACCCGCGCTCGGCCAGCGACACCGCGCTCGGTTTCATGATGGTGCCGGCGGTGCTGGTGCGCCTGTTGCTGCCGATTGCGCTGGTGGTGTCGTTCTATCTGTTCATGCGCGGACACAACCAGCCGGGTGGCGGCTTCGTCGCCGGTCTGGTGATGTCGGTGGCGTTCATCCTGCAATACATGGTCGCCGGCACCCAGTGGGTCGAGGCGCAAATGAGCCTGCGGCCACTGCGCTGGATGGGCACCGGTCTGCTGTTCGCTACCGTTACCGGTCTTGGGGCGATGGCGGTCGGCTACCCGTTCCTGACCACCCACACCTGGCATTTCAGCGTGCCGCTGCTGGGTGACATCCATATCGCCAGCGCGCTGTTCTTCGATATCGGCGTCTACGCCGTGGTGGTCGGCTCGACCTTGCTGATCCTCACCGCCCTCGCCCACCAATCGGTCCGGGGCCACAAAACCGCTGCCGCAAAAGGAGCCGTCTGATGGAAGAAGTCATCGCAATCGCCATCGGCGTACTCGCCGCGTCCGGAGTGTGGCTGATCCTGCGACCACGGACGTTCCAGGTGGTGATGGGCCTGTGCCTGCTGTCTTACGGTGTCAATCTGTTCATCTTCAGCATGGGCAGCCTGTTCATCGGCAAGGAGCCGATCATCAAGGACGGCGTACCGCAGGACCTGCTCAATTACACCGACCCGCTGCCCCAGGCGCTGGTGCTGACGGCCATCGTCATCAGCTTCGCCATGACCGCATTGTTTCTGGTGGTGTTGCTAGCCTCACGGGGCCTGACCGGCACCGACCACGTTGACGGAAGGGAGCCCAAGGAATGACGGCGATGACTCACCTGATCGCCGCACCGATCCTGCTGCCGCTGCTGACCGCCGCCATCATGCTGATGCTCGGCGAAAAGCACCGTCCGCTGAAGGCGAAAATCAACCTGTTCTCCAGCCTCCTCGGCCTCGGTATTTCGGTGATGCTGTTGCAATGGACCCAGACCACCGGCGTGCCCGGCTCCATCGGCGTGTACCTGCCGGGCAACTGGCAGGTGCCGTTCGGCATTGTGCTGGTGGTCGATCGTCTGTCGGCATTGATGCTGGTGCTGACCGGGATCATCGGCGTCAGTGCCCTGCTGTTCGCCATGGCCCGCTGGGACGGCGCCGGGTCGAGCTTCCACGCGTTGTTCCAGATACAGCTGATGGGCCTGTACGGCGCGTTCCTGACGGCAGACCTGTTCAACCTGTTCGTGTTCTTCGAAGTATTGCTGGCCGCGTCCTACGGCCTGCTGCTTCACGGCTCGGGCCGGGCGCGGGTGTCGTCGGGGTTGCATTACATCTCGATCAATCTGCTGGCCTCGTCGCTGTTCCTGATTGGCGCGGCGTTGATCTACGGCGTGACCGGCACGCTGAACATGGCGGATCTGGCGTTGAAGATCCCTCTGGTGTCTGAGGCCGACCGTGGCCTGCTGCACGCCGGCGCGGGGATTCTGGCCGTGGCCTTCCTGGCCAAGGCCGGCATGTGGCCGCTGAACTTCTGGCTGGTGCCGGCCTATTCCTCGGCCAGCGCGCCGGTGGCAGCCATGTTCGCGATCATGACCAAGGTCGGCGTCTACACCTTGCTGCGCCTGTGGACGCTGCTGTTCTCCGGCCAAGCGGGCGCTTCGGCTTACTTCGGCGGTGACTGGCTGATCTACGGCGGCATGGCCACCATGGCCGGCGCAGGCGTGGCGATCATTGCCGCGCAACGCCTGGAACGCATGGCCAGTCTGAGCATTCTGGTGTCGGCGGGGATTTTGCTGTCGGCCGTGGGTTTCGCCCAGCCGAACCTGATCGGCGCAGCGCTGTTCTATCTGGTCAGCTCGACCCTGGCGTTGAGCGCGCTATTCCTGCTGGCCGAATTGATCGAACGCTCGCGTACCGCCATCGAAGTTCCACTGGAAGACGAAAACGAGCTGCTCCCACGTCCGCAGCAATGGCAACGACCGGTCAAGGGCATCAACCTCGACGACGATCAGAAAGCGGTAGTCGGTCAGGTGATCCCGTGGACCATGGCCTTCCTCGGTCTAAGCTTCATTGCCTGCGCGCTGCTGATTATCGGCATGCCACCGCTGTCCGGGTTCATCGGCAAGCTGAGCCTGATCGGCGCCCTGCTCAATCCGCTTGGCCTCGGCGCTGGCGAACCGATTTCGAATGCCGCCTGGGCGTTGCTGGCCCTGCTTATCCTGACCGGACTCGGCTCGCTGATGGCGTTCTCGCGGCTGGGGATCCAGCGCTTCTGGTCACCAGAAGAACGACCATCGCCGCTGCTGCGCAAACTGGAATGCACGCCGATTTTCCTGCTGCTCGGCCTGTGCATCGCGCTGACCTTCAAGGCTGAACCGCTGCTGCGTTACACGCAGGCGGCGGCCGATGCCCTGAACAATCCGCAGCAATACGTGATGGCGGTGCTCGGCACCCGCGCCGTGCCGAGCCCGGAAGCCAAGGCCGCACTGCTGGAGGTGCAACCATGAAGCGTCTGTTTCCTGCTCCGTGGTTGTCGCTGGCGCTGTGGCTGCTGTGGCTGGTGCTGAACCTGTCGGTCAGCCCGGGCAACCTGCTGCTGGGTGCCGTACTTGGTTTCTGTGCCCCGCTGATGATGCGCAAACTGCGCCCGCAACGGATTCACATCCGCCGCCCGGGCACGATTCTGCGCTTGTTTCTGCTGGTCGGGCGTGACGTGATCGTCTCGAACCTGCAAGTGGCCTGGGGCGTACTCAACGCCGGCCGCCGGCCGCTTCGTTCACGCTTCATCAAGGTGCCGCTGGACCTGCGCGATGCCAACGGTCTGGCGGCGCTGTCGATGATCTGTACGGTGGTGCCCGGCACGGTGTGGTCGGAACTGGCGCTCGATCGCAGCATTCTCTTGTTGCACGTCTGGGATCTGGATGACGAGGCGCAATTCATCCAGCACTTCAAGGTCACTTACGAGCAGCCGTTGATGGAGATTTTCGAATGAGTCCGCTGCTGTCGAACGCGATTCTGCTGACGCTGTTCCTGTTTTCCCTGGCGATGGTCCTCACACTCGTACGCCTGTTCAAAGGCCCGTCGGCGCAGGACCGGGTACTGGCGCTGGATTACCTGTACATCGTCGCCATGCTGATGATGCTGACCCTGGGGATCCGCTATTCCAGTGACACCTACTTCGAAGCGGCGCTGCTGATCGCGCTGTTCGGCTTCGTCGGCTCGTTTGCCCTGGCGAAATTCCTCCTGCGTGGCGAGGTGATCGAATGAACGCTGAACTGTCTCTGTGGGTGGAAATCCCGGTGGCGATCCTGCTGGTCCTCAGCGGCGTGTTCGCCCTGATCGGCGCAACCGGACTGCTGCGGATGAAGGACTACTTTCAACGCATGCACCCACCGGCGCTGGCCTCGACACTCGGCGCGTGGTGCGTGGCACTGGCATCGATCATCTGTTTCTCCGCGCTCAAGTCCGGGCCGGTGCTGCACGCATGGCTGATCCCGATTCTGCTGTCGATCACCGTACCGGTGACCACCTTGCTCCTGGCGCGGGCGGCGTTGTTCCGCAAGCGCATGGCCGGGGATGACGTGCCGGCCGAAGTCAGCAGCCGGCGCACTGACACCGGCAGCTAGATCCAGGCAACAGCCAAGAGCCCGGCTCCCAATATCAGACACAACGGCGAGTAAACCCAAGTGTCGAGCCGGGCAAACCGCGACCCCTTCACTTCCTTGAAAAAACCCACCAGCTCCGAATCGCCAATCGCCCTCGCAAACATCAGCAGCGCAATCGCGCTGATCACCCATTGCAGTGCCCAGTGATGCACGACGGGCAGCCACCATCCCACTCGCATGCATACCAGTGCGGCAATCAGTAGCAGGGCTGCCGCCACCACCAGCGTGATCCAGCCTGACGGCTTGAACGCCGGCCTGAGCGTCAGCCCGCCGCTGTCCACCGGAACCTGCGGCACCACGGCCACGGCCGCCCACTGCCCACCCATCGCCCAATACACATGCATCAGGCTGATTACCGCGAATATCGTCACCAGCCATTGAGCCAACACAAAGGTCATGGTCGAGAATCCTTTAAAGGGATTTGAACAAAACATCCTAGTCGGCATTTTTCCATGTGCACGACCGGTCGGCGGTGCGGTAAAGTGCCGCCCCATGAAATTCACCCGTACCGATCGCTCACTATTGGCCTGGATGCTCTATTGCTGCGTTCTGTTCAACGTGTTCGCCTGCAGCATCGGTCACGGACAAATGGTCGGCATGCAGCTCAACGGTATCGGCGGCCAGTTCTGCGCCGTCGACCCGAGCACCCAGGCGCCGCTCGCCTCGAATCCCGCCGAAGAAAAACTGCCGACGCTGGCCAAGGCCTTCGGCTGCCCGCTGTGCTCCACTGGCGGCATGGGTCCGGCGTTCAACTCCAGTCTGACCCTGGCTATCCTGCCGGAACAACACAGCCCGCCGCTGCCGGCCGTTGTCAGCGCTGACCTCCCTGCCCGCTTCATCTGGCCTTCGGCCAATCCCCGCGCCCCGCCGCTCGCCTGAGTGTCCTTGCCTTTTTGATTTGTCAGCCCACTGCGCCAACGCGCGGCGTTCGCCTGTGCGCTGACTCCGAAACAAGCATTCAGGATTCAATCGATGAAACAACTTACCTTGCTGGCGAGCCTGTGCGGCTGCCTGTCGGTCAACGTCTGGGCGCAATCCACGGTCGATCTGGCGCCGATCACCATTGATGGCGAGTCTGGCGCAGAACCCGGCCTGAGCCTCGACCAATCCAGCAGCATGGCCTCGCGTCTTGGCCTTAGCGTGCGTGACACCCCGGCTTCGGTGGCCATCGCCAACCGCAATGACATCGAACGTCACGGTTCGCAAAACTTTCAGGACGCAGCCAACACCTTGCCGGGTGTGAACGCCAGTGCGCCGCCTGGCTTTGGCGGGTTCGTCTCCTATCGCGGTTTCACCAGCAGCCAGATCACCCAGATGTTCAACGGCGTCAACGTTTCCGGCGGACTGGCGCGCCCCGTGGATTCGTGGATTTATGACCGGGTCGAACTGTTGGGCGGCCCGTCCTCACTGATCAACGGCGCCGGTTCGGTCGGCGGTTCGCTGAACTACGTGACCAAACTGGCCACTCGCGACGAGCAAGCCGTCGAAGGCCGAGTCAGTTATGGCACCTACGACACCACCGAAACCGCATTCGGCCTCAATCACGCGCTGACCGAACCCGGTGCCGACGTGCAGCATTACGCGCGACTCGAGGTCAGCCACAACACCAGCAATGGCTACATCGACCGCCAGCAACGCGATGCCTGGAGCGTGGCATTTTCGTTGCTCAGCGACCTGACGCCAAACCTGTCGCACACCCTGGCCCTGGAATATCAGGACGAACACGAGGACAGCCCGTACTGGGGCACGCCGGTGCTCAACCCCAAGGCCGGCGAATTGAAGATCGACAAGCACAACCGCTTCAACAACTACAACGTCGAGGACGGCCGCTACGAGCAGCGGACCATCTGGGTGCGCTCGATCATCGATTACCGGATCAACGACAGCACCAGCCTGCGCAACACCCTCTATCACCTCGACAGCCAACGTGATTACCGCAACCTGGAAACCTATCAATACAACGCCGACAACAGCGCGGTGAATCGCTCCACCGCGTATCAGGTTCGACACCAGGGCGAGCAGAACGGCAACCAGTTCGAATTGCGCCACGACAACACCCTGTTCGGCCTCGACACCACCTGGTCCGGTGGTTTCGAGTACAAAGTCAACCAGACCACCAACTCGCCGCTGAACGTCAAAGGCGCCAGCACGGTGAATCCGAACAACTACCGACCGGGGCACTTTTATGACATTCCCGGAACGATGCCGGGTTTTGTCAGCGACAAGACCAATGAGGTCACGACCAAAGCGCTGTTTGCCGAAAATCGTCTGGCGCTGACCGACAAGCTCTCGTTGCTCACAGGCCTGCGCTACGACGACATCGACCTCGACGTAACCAACCATCGCACGGTGACCGCGAGCAACCCGCGTCATCTGAAGCGCAGCTGGGAGCCAGTCACCGGACGCGTCGGCCTGACGTATCAGTTCATTCCGTCAGCCAATGTCTACGTGCAATACAGCACCGCCGCCGAGCAACCCAATGGCACTCAGGACTTTGATGTCTCGACCGGCAAACAATGGGAAATCGGCGGCAAGTTCGACTACCTGAACGGTCGCGGTTCGGCGACGGTGGCCGCCTACACCATCGAGCGAAAAGATTTCGCGGTGACGGATCCACTGGACCCGACCAGCAGCATTCCGGTCGGCCAGCAGACTTCGAAAGGCATCGAGATTGCCAGCTCACTGCGGATCACCGACAAGTTGCTGGCCGAAGGCAACTTCGCTTGGGTCGACGCGCAATACGATGAATTCAACGAGAAGAACGCCGCCGGCGTAGTGGTCTCCCGCAAGGGCAACACACCGACCAACGTGCCGGACCGAGTCGGCAATCTGTGGTTGACCTACGATTTCTCGTCGCAATGGCAAGGCGGGGTCGATGCGCGGTACGTAGCATCGGTGTTCGCCGATAACGCCAACACCATGACCGTGCCGTCCTACACACTGTTTGGCAGCTTCCTCAGCTACAAGGTGGATTCGCACACCACGGTGACCGGGCGGGTACGTAACCTGACGAATGAGGTGTATGCCGAGTTCGCCCATGTGTCGCCGGCGTATTACCTCGGCACACCGCGTACATTCGAGCTGGCAGTGCAGACAAGGTTCTGATCCACTTTGGCGAGGGCCTGGTGCCCTCGCCACATCGCTACAGACCTGCCTGAACCTTCTGCGCTACATCCTTCGGCAACCACGCCTGCCACACATCCGGATGCGCTTTCATGAACGCCACCGCCGCATCCCGAGGCGCCGTGTGTTTCTCGCTCATTTCGGCCAGCGCCTTGTTCAAGTCATCGATCGGAAAGTCGACCTTGCTGAAGAACTCGGCAATTTGCGGATACTGCTTCTGGAATGGCGTGGACACCCCGATCGACAGCTTGGAAGCCAGTGAACGGGTCGGTTTTGGATTGGGATTGTCGGCGTCGGTCAGGGTCTTCCACGCTTCGGCGTCGAACGGCGGTTCTTCCAGTTGAACCAGCTTGAACTTGCCGAGCAATGGCGTGGGCGACCAGTAATAGAACAGCACCGGTTTGCCCCGGCGGATCGATGAGCTGATTTCAGCATCCAGTGCCGCACCAGAGCCGCTGCGGAAATTGGTGAAGTCATTCTGCAAGCCATAGGCCGTGAGCTTCTGCTTGTTCACCACCTCCGACGTCCAGCCGATCGGGCTGTTGAGGAATCGACCCTTGCTCGGGGTTTCCGGGTCCTTGAACACGTCCTTGTACTTCTTGAGATCGCTGACGCTGCGCAGGTCCGGCGCCAGTGGCTTGATGCCCTTGGCCGGGTCGCCCTTGATCACGTATTCCGGCACCCACCAGCCTTCGGTCGCCCCTTTGACTGTGTCGCCCAGGCTGGCGACCTTGCCTTCGGATTCGGCCTTGACCCAAACCGGACTGCGTCCGGCCCACTCTTCACCAATGACCTGAATGTCATTGTTGGCCAACGCCGTCTCAAGCGTGATGGTGGTGCCCGGCAAGGTGTCGGTCGGCAGGCCGTAGCCCTTCTCGACGATGATGCGCAGGACATCGGTGATCAGGCTGCCGCTTTCCCAGTTCAGGTCGGCAAAGTGGATCGGCGCCTGTGCCGCGCTCACCGCAGGCACCGCCGTCATCAAGCCGAAGGTGGTCAGGCCAGCGGCCAGCAACCGTCGAAATCCGTTCATGCTTTTGCACCTCGTGCTGTTCACAGCAATAGCAGGATGGCCTGACAGAAGACCGCAAGCCTCTGAATACTCAGTCAACTGACTGTAGACGAGGTTCCTGCTTTTTCAGGGGCATGAAACGGATAAGGCTACTTTTCAGACATTTCCTGCAGGCTCTTCAGCTCGCGTCTGACCATGCTGGCGTATTCCGCAGGCTGCAAGGCGTAGATCTGCGAGGCAACCCAACCCAGCCAGGCACCCTTCAATTCGTCCTTCGCAGCGAACAATCGACGAGCTTCATCACGGGCGCTGTCGAGGTTCTGCAAATGGAAATCGGCGCGGCTCACTCGCTGGCCTTGAACGTCACCAGTTCGCCCTTGCGCCACTTGGCGGCTTTGGCGGTGACGGCTTTCAGGGTCTTCGTCAGGCCTTCCTGGAGTTGTTCATTGGCGGCAAACACGGTGACCGCGCTATGGCCCTCCTTGAACACGATGGCATGGCCGTCGGCTGTGGTGACGAACGCGTAATCGCCCAGACCGTAAACGGTCATTTTGATTTCGCGAAAGCGGATATCCATCTTGCCGCCTTCACGGCTCGGTAGTACCGACGCGCTGAAATGATCACCGACCTTGAGCTTGAGGCCAGGTTTGTCATCGACCACCAGTGCGCTTTCGGTATCGATCTCGGCAACATAAATGCCTTCGGCGTTCTGCTCGGTGATGTAAACAAAACGCGATTGAAACTGCTTGACCAGCTTTGCCCGCAAATCACCGAGCACGAACAAAGCATGCATATCGAGGTTACTGACTGCCAAAGAAACATCCCCACACTTGAAAAGAGTGCCGCACGCGAATAGCGCGCACGGCAGAAAAATTCGGCTTGGCCGAAGGTGTTGCGCGATGACTCGAATATACGCCTGAGCGAGCGAAGTGCTCATTCAACGCGAGTTGCACAAGACTACTGGAATGCCACTCACGAAACCTGCAAAGACGTTCTCCAAATGTTGAAGGAAAACGCGTCAAGGCCGGCCAAAGAAAACTGACTACGAACTTTAGGGAAAAAACTCACCAAAAAAAGCACTTTTCCGACATATCGCACGCAAAAAATTGCTTTAGATAGCGCCATACCGTCAACAGGTGTTGGCGATTTTAGAGCAGCGATGCTGTTCGCGACTACCCGCAACACCCTGTAAATGCGGGTCAATCCATGAAAAGGACTTCATATGTGCACTATGACGCATTTTGCCGTGACTCACGAACCCGTCTTTGCCTTGAACACTCCAGTGTTCGAGACTGATCCTACAATTGAGCCTTGTGGTCGGGAGCCGTTGTTTCAGGTGGTCCCGGCGGGCAACAGCTTTTTCCATATCAGGGAAAAGTCGACGGGGCTTGTAAGAGGTTTCCGCGAGAATCATAACGCCGCCTGCGCCCTCGCCCGTTCTCTGGAATCGCGAATCGAACTCCTGGCCAGCGAGCACCTCAGATAAAGAGAGTCATCAATCCCGCCATTCTTCAAGGAGTACACCATGGAACTGCCTGCCTACAACCTGACAACCCTGTTCGATCAATTGGGGCTGCCTTCGGAGGAAGCGGCGATTGACGACTTCATCGAAGCCCATCCGCTGGAAGCCGATACCAAGTTGATCGACGCCGACTTCTGGAGCCCGCAACAAGCGCAGTTGCTCAAGGAATGGCTGCGTGCCGATGGCGAAGAAGCGGTGATGGTCGACGAGCTGAATGTGCGCCTGCACCGGGGCAAATGATTTCGATCAGTGCAGGCTGTTCTCTGTTCTGGCGCCCAACTGCGCGAGCCAAGCCGCCCTGCACTCCTCGGCTTCATCGCGACTGGCAAAAGCGGTGCCGCGCTGCTCGCCATTGAGCAGCACCACCCAGCAGACACTTTGCCCCATCGCGCGCAGTCCGGCGGGTACACCGCTGCCGATCATCACCGCGACATCGACTCTGCATTGCATGCTGACCTCCCAACTTCATTAGCAACCTAACTATGCGGGCATGTTAATGAAGTGGATCAAGAGGAAACAGCAACGCCGCTGCACAGCTTAATTGCAGTTCCGGCAACAATGCCTCAGCGCGGTTTCTCCGGTTTGTAGCCCAGACGCAATCCACCCCAGTGGCGTCCCTTGACGATGATGGGCACCGACAGGTCGTGCATCAGCTCGCCGGTATCGCGGGTGTAGGTCTGCAACAGTACCGGTTGCTGATGACTGCCGCAGCGGATGCCCGTGCGGTCGGCGAATTTGCGTTTGGTGCGATTGTTGACGGTATCGACCTGCACGTCCCCGGTCAGTGGCTGGCTGAACACCTGATTGTGGGTCGGCACGTAACCCTGCTGCGTACAGGCGATAGCGAATACCAGGCCTTCATGACGCGGCAGCAACGGTTCCTGAATCGCCGGCAGCACCTGATCGGTGTAGCGGTCGAAACGGGTCTGGAACTTGGCCGGCTGGGTGCCTGGAATCGGCTGATACTGGCGGTCAAACAGTTCTTCAAGGCTGATGCACCCTTGCTCGACGTCAGCCTCGAAGCGCGCAGCAATCTGGCTGGCCCCTTCGCGGGCGAGGTCGTAGATGCGCTGGTGATAGTCATCCAGCCCGACTTCAGCCAGGCGTTCGCTGATGGTTTCTGCCTGGCCCTCCATCTGCACCGCGGCCTCGGCCAGGCGACGAGTCTGTTGGTCGCTGATCGCCAGATCGCTGCGCATCTGTTCGATGGCAGTGAACAGGCTGTCGAGCTGTTCACGATTGGTTTCTGCACCCCGGGCAATTTCGCTGACCTGGTTTTCTACACCGGCCGCCAGTCGTGCGATGTTTTCCAGGTGCTGACCGGTGTGTTCGACCTGCTCGACACCCGTGTGCAAATCGTCGGAGAGCTGACGTATCTGCTCCACCACCTGCGCCGTACGTTGCTGAATGTCGGCGACCATCTCGCCCACTTCGCCAGTGGCCGTCGCAGTACGCGCCGCCAGACCGCGCACTTCATCCGCCACCACTGCAAAGCCGCGACCGTGCTCGCCGGCCCGGGCCGCTTCGATCGCGGCGTTCAATGCAAGGAGGTTGGTCTGACTGGCGATGGATTGGATCACCAACGTCACGCGCTGAATATCGTCGCTGCGCTGGCTCAAGGCTTCGATCAGTTCGCGGCTGGCATTGGCGCGCTGGCTGAGCTGATGCATGCGCGAGATCGAATCCACCAGTTCGGTGCGCCCTGCTGCGCTGCTGTGATGGGCTTCGCTGGCAGCGCCCAATGCCTCGCGGCTGAGCTGCGAAGTGGCCTGTTCAGTGGCGATCATGACTTCAGCGTTATTGACGATCTGCGCGGCGGCGTCGAGTTGCGATTGCAGCTTGCCCGCCAGCTCCTTGACGGAAAAAGCCACGCCAGCAGCCGACAGCGCGTTATGACTGGTGGTGTACGAAAGGTCGCGAGTCAGCTCGGACATCGCGTTGCTGCTATCGACCGGTTGCGCATCAGAGACCGCCCGGGAACGCAGGCGTGGCAGCCAGACGATCAGTACCGCCAGCGGCATGCTGACGTACAAGGGCCATTCGCCCAGGCTCATCCCGGCCAGCAACAGCATCAGGGCGATGCTTTGCAGGGTCGGCGTCATCCAGCGATTCTTCGGCAAAACAACTGGTGCAGGCCGAGCCGCAACCAGAGATCCATCTCTCGTCATTTTGTTACCCCACGCTTGTTCTCATTGTTGTGGCTGCATTAAACGCCACTACAACGCCATTATCCATGGTCCGTTAGTCGTGGGTCTGTGGCAGGTCAATGGAATGGTGGGCAGGACTTTTCGGCAGACGAGAAAAAGCAAAGATCGCAGACTTTTGCAGTTCACTGAGAAACTGCAAAAGGCTGCGATCTTTTCGCGACGACCCACAGCGAAGGGGCCGCCTCAGGAATCAGGCCTGACGCTGGTGCTTGTCGATCTGCTCGTGACGCTCTTGAGCTTCGATGCAGTACTTGGTGGTCGGGCTGATCAGCAGGCGTTTCAGGCCGATCGGCTCGCCGCTGTCGTCGCACCAGCCAAAACTGTCTTCCTTGATACGCTCAAGGGCCTGCTCGAGTTGCGGCAGCATGCGCTGGTCGCGATCAATCGCGTTCACCAGCCAGGTGCGCTCTTCTTCCACCGATGCGGCGTCCGCCGGGTCAGCCGGGGTGTCCAGGCTTTCGATGGCAATACGGTTCTGCTCAATGCGCTCATGGGTTTCGACTTTCATGTTCTGCAACAGCTCTTGAAAGAAAGCGTGTTGCTCGGCATTCATGTAGTCATCTGCCGGCATGGCCAGCAACTTGTCCTTTGTCATTGATATCTCTATAAAAAACGTGCATTAAGGCGAATTAGGGAGCGTTCCGGCGAACCGCCTGCGGTCATCGGAAAGGCATCGTTTATTGCAAACGCCACCCGGCACTCAATTTACGAAGGGGCGGCAGTCTAAGGCCCGTTTGAGGCCTCAGCAACTGTAAATACCGGGAATTTGTCCGACAAGGCTCGGAAACTGCTCTGACACAAGCTTCACAGCGCTCATCGGAGTGCGTTTATAGCAAGAAATTCAGTCGAGCGGCTGTATATAGAAGACAAACGTCGGACGAGCGGCGCTTTGTCGCAATTCGTTACGATCATTGACTGCGAAACCAGCCCCTTCTCAAAGACTGACAAATCCCCCCAACCTCAGCTACGTTATGCCCTCTCCGGTTCGACTTGAAGGAACGCGTCATGAAACTGATCGGCATGCTGGACTCCCCTTACGTGCGCCGCGTGGCGATCTCCGCCAAATGCCTGGGGATCGAACTGGAACACGACCCGGTCTCGGTGTTCCGTCACTTCGAGCGCTTCCAGCAGATCAACCCGGTGGTCAAGGCGCCGACCCTGGTACTTGATGACGGCGAAGTACTGATCGACTCAACCTTGATCCTCGACTATCTCGAAGCCCTGTCCGGCAAAACCCTGCTACCTGCAGACCTGACGCAACGGGTCAAAGCCCTGCGCCTGATCGGCCTCGGTCTCGCCGCCTGCGAAAAAGCCGTGCAGCTCTACTACGAACGCAACCTGCGCCCGGCCGAGATTCAATACCAGCCGTGGGTCGAACGCGTCGAAGGCCAACTTGCCGCCGCCTTCGCCGCCATTGAACACGAACTCGAAAAACACCCGTTGCCCACCGACGGCCCCCTCCAACAGAACGGCATTACCCTCGCCGTCGCCTGGAGCTTCACCGGCCTCGTCGTCCCCGACCAGATCGACGCGGAGCGCTTCCCGCGCATCGCCCAATACACCGCGTACGCCGAAAGCACCCAGGCGTTCATCAGCACCCCGATGACCTGACCATGAGCACCACCGAAACCGCCGCCCCGGCCCTGAAAGAAATCTTCAACGCCGAACGTCTGCAACACATCGCCACAGAAATGAGCGCCGTGTACCCGGCGTTCAAGGCCAAGGCATTTCTCAAGCATGCCAACGACGGCCTCGCCGACCTCTCCGTCATGCAGCGCATGGCCCGCGTCAGCGAAAGCCTGCACCACGTGCTGCCGCTGGATTACGCAGACTCCCTCGCCGTCCTGCGCGAACTTGCCCCGCGACTGAACAGCGGCTTCGTCAGCATGTGCCTGCCGCACTATGTCGCGAGCTACGGCGCGCACGCGTTCGATACCTCGATGGAAGCCCTGAAGTACTTCACCACCTTCGGCTCCTCCGAATTCGCCATCCGCCACTTCCTGCGCAGCGACCTGGAACGTTCGCTGGAACTGATGCACGACTGGGCGCGAGATGAAAACCACCATGTCCGAAGACTGGCCAGCGAAGGCAGTCGTCCGCGCCTGCCTTGGTCGTTTCGGCTGGAACCGGTGCAAGCCGATCCATCCCTGGCCGCCGGGATTCTTGACCGGTTGAAGGCCGATGAAAGTTTGTACGTGCGCAAGTCCGTGGCGAATCATTTGAATGACGTGGCCAAAGAGCATCCTGATTGGGTGCTGGACACAGTTGAAGGATGGTCGCTGGAGAACAGGCACACGGCCTGGATTGCCAAACATGCGTTGCGGAGTTTGATCAAACAGGGGGAATTGCGGGCGCTCGCGGTTATCGGTGCTGGGGCAAAGGCTGAGGTCGAGTTATTGGACGTGAAGGTGGAACCGGCGGTTGTGCGGCTTGGGGAGACGATTACTTTATCGTTTACCGTTCGATCGTTGGTGCCCGTTGAACAGCGGTTGGTGATTGATTATGCGATTGACTATGTGAAGGCCAATGGCGGGACGTCGGCCAAGGTTTTCAAGTTGAAAACGTTGGATTTGGCGGGGTTTGGAAGTGAGGTTGTGGCGCGGCGGCAGGTGATCAAGGATTTCACTACGAGGAAACACTATGCGGGGGAGCATGCAGTGCATGTGATGGTTAACGGGGAGAGGCTGGCAACTTCTGCCGTTGAAGTAATCACTTCATAACGTCAATACCGGCCGGTTACCCAATCTGTGGTGTGGCTGGGGCGGCAACGGTGACCCAGAGGCCGACCTGGAAAAACTCGACGATGTGCGCGTTTTCAATCCGCAAGGCAAGGCGATAGGACACGTCAGCGGTAGACGACAGAAAAGGAAAACCTTATCCACCAGGCTCGTGAAGGCGTCATCACGCCACACGTGGTTGATTTAGAGCGGGCCCAAAGAGAATTTCTCCATGACCGTAGTCGATCGCCTCAGGTTTTTGCGCGTTGTTCTGGTTCTGGCTGGCTTCGCGTGCCTTGCCCTCTATCCACTCATGGTGTTCTGGCCGTCTGGTTGGGCCTGGCACATCGGCCACTCAGACTACCCGCTGATGATCGTTGGCATCTACGCCACACTGGGCGTGTTCTTGATCCTGGCCGCACGTGATCCGTTAGCCAATCTGAGCCTGATCTGGTTCACCGTGTGGTCCAGCGTCGTGCACGGAGCAATCATGGCCGTCCAGGCGGCCACCCAGCCGGGGCAAATGGGACACTTGGCAGGTGATGTGCCGGCGCTCTTCATCGTGGCAATTGCCTTGGCAATCTTGACGCCCCGCTCGCAACCTGTCTCTTAGTTCGAGATAGGTCATGGAGCCTGGAGCCGGTCTGGAGATGCTTCGAAACAACAGACACCATTAAGAAACAACAGGAGACCTTTCCATTTCCGCTCTACTCTCACCGGCCTTGGTGCCACTGAGTGCCGAATGATAATGTTCAGCCTCAAAACCAGGGACGACACTTCGTGCACAAACAATGCCTTGCAGCAGCAATAACCTTCGCCATCAGTTTTTCCGCTCTTGCTTCCCCTGTGCCGCAGGAAGAGCTCGAAGAGTGCCAACGGATAGAAAATTCAGCCAAACAGGTCATGAAGAGCAGGCAGCAAGGCGTGCCCATGGCTTCGCTGTCGGAACTGGCCGAAGCGGCAGGCAAGCAGAGCAAGTATGTGGGTGAGTTGTTCAGGACGTTGATCCGCGAGGCGTACGCGGTTCCTCAGTTCTCAACCGAGAGCCAGCAGCAGAAATCGATCAGCGATTTCCAGAACAATTTCTACAAGGCTTGCATCGTGACGGCGGAAAAGAGAGCAGAGGCCAACGGCTGAATTCATCGAACAAAAAAGGGAGCAGATTCAGGTAATGAATCTGCTCCTTTTTACTGAAGGACTCGTGATTCAGTTTCCGGGCCAAAGATCCCCATCACCTTCACGGGCATTAAAAGCCGCCCCCTCAATGTGATAAACCTGTGGCTCCTCCGAAAAATACCCCTCCAGCCCCAGCATAAAAATCCTGTGATCCTCCCCTGCCTCAAACTCTGTATGAGCCTCAAGCGATTCCCACCGCACAATCAAATTGAACCGCTCCGGCGTTTCAATCCCCTGCGCCAACATGTGCCCGCCGTATCCGTTCGCGCGGCGGAGTAAAGGTTCAACCTCGGTAAATGCACGTCTGAACGCTTCACGACGTTCTGCATGAACAGGCAGCAAGGCAATCTCATAAATCATGACGCATTCCCCACAGAACTCGACCGAAGCGCCGGCTCGACCGCAATCGCAATCTTCCCTTGAAGACCGTTATTGGGACTTTCCAACCGTGCATGGGCCAGCGCAATCTCCGCAAGCGAATACACCGCGCCAACATGGGGCCGAAGTTGACCGCGCTCCACCAGGGCACTCAATTCATCGAGCTTGCCGCGGTTCTGGCGGGTGAAAACGAAGTGATAACTCGCGTTCTTGCCCCAGGCCTGGACCAGGTTTTGTGGTTTGGCGATGTCGACGATCGAGACCGCGCGGCCTAGTTGTGCGAGGGCGTCAGGACTGCGCGACAGGGAGTCGCCGCCGATGGTGTCGAACACCACGTCCACTCCGAGGCCATCGGTTTCCCGCAGGATGGCGTCGACGTAGTCTTCTTTTTCGTAGTCGATGATCACATCGGCGCCCATGCGGCGGACGAACTCGGCGTTTGCTTCGCGCGCGGTGGTGAACACTTTGGCGCCCATCGCTTTGGCGAGCTGGATGGCGACGTGTCCGACGCCTCCCCCTGCCGACAGCTTGGCAAACCTCGTCAAACCACCAGAACGCAGCAAGGCACCTGATAAAGAATGTGCTCGGTGGTACTGCCCAACCACTTGCTCAGACCCCGCTTGCGAACCCTGCCCATCACGATGACATCGACATGCTGCTCGTCGGCGAACTCGCTCAGCACGGTGACTGGCCGGCCTTCAATGAAGTGGCGCTGACTGGAGGCCACACCGAAATGCCCGGCCAGTCGAAGAAACGATTTTTGCAGGTCTTCGCGCAGTGACCGGGTCAGCTCGGCCAGCGGTAATCCGCCCATGTCCGCCAGGTACCCGGCGGAAATATCGCAGGCATAGAGCAAGTGCAACTCGGCGTCGCACTGAATGGCCAGGGCATTGGCCTGCCGGATGATCTGCTCGTTCAACGAGTTGTCGGCGGATTCGATATCCGACACCTCGACCGCCGCCAGCACTTTGCGAGGCAATACATAGCCGCTTCCGCCCACCAGATAGACAGGTACCGGACAATCGCGCAGTAATTGCCAGTCCAGCGGCGTGTAAAACGCGCGTCTGAGGGCCGACACCTGTTCGATTTCCTTGATCAGCAGATCGGGCTCATACGCTTTGACGTGATCAAGGATGCGATGCTCCACATCAGCGGCCCATTCCACTTCGATGGTCACCTCGATCCGCCTGCCGCGCAGATTGACCGCCCGGGCCTCCAGCGTTTGCCGATGATCCTGAAGAAATGCCTCGCGCGCCTGTTGCCGGTTGCCTGTTTCCAGCAGCGACAAACCGTCGAGCGAAGGAATCAGCGCCAATAGGTGCAAACGCGCGCCGCTGGCCTTGGCCAGCGCTGCTGCATGATTGATCGCACCGGACTCGCGCAGGAGCGGATTGATGATCAGCAGCAATCGCTGATACTGGCTCATGGCAACCTCGCGTCAGCTGAGTGACTGTCTACGCCGGCTCTGACGCCCGGCCCCACTGCCAGAATGCTACCGGGTACCGAATACAATGCCCGTTCGGTAGTGCTGCCGATCAATCGATCGATACCGGTCCGGTGTACGGTGCCCATCACGACCACATCCGCCACGTATTGCTCGACAAACTCGCTGATGACCGGCACCGGCAGCCCCATCACAAAATGGCGTCGCTCGGGTGGAATCTCGTAGCGTTCGGCCAGATTGATGAACGCCTGATGCAGGGACTGCCGCAGCTCCTCGACAAAATCCATTCCCCAGCCGGCACCGACCAACGGCGCATCGCCATTGAATGCCGGTGACAGGTCATAAGCGTAGAGCAGGTGCATGGGCGCGTCACATTGCGCGGCCAGCGCGTTGGCGGTCTGAATGATGGTGTCATTCAGACCGCTGATCTGGGTCTCTGGATCGAACGGATCCACGGCCGCGACGATGCGATGCGGCAGGCTGTAACGGACCTCGTTGACCAGATGCACGGGCACGGGGCACTCGCGCAGCAAATGGCAATCCAGCGGCGTGATGAAAACCCGTTTAAGCAGGGGTTCCATCGCCACGTCCTTGATCAACACATCAGGATTGAGGTCTGCGACAGCCCGCAAAATGTCCAGTTGCGGGTGCGTGGTGAACACCACCTCCACTGTCACCTCCAATCCCTGTCCTGAAAGTTGTTCAAGCTGATCGGCAACCCAGCGACGATGGTGACGCAGGTATCGCTGATAGCCGGCCTCGTCGATTTTGTCCTCCCACAGCCTGACAACCGGGGCCGGCTCAGTGAATACCCGAACATCCAGCGCCGCCCCGCTCGCCTTGGCCAGCGCCACTGCGCGCAGCATGGCGGGCGTCTGATGCAGGGTTCGGTCGGCGACCAGCAGCAAACGTTGATATTGCCCCATCACACACCTCCGCAAGACAACCACAGGCTTTGAGACTGATCCTGACTGCCGGCGCGCAGTTGATTTACATCAACTCCGGACGATTCAACATCGCCGGTCTCTGACCCAGATCAGATTCCTGCCCTTCGAGCGGCGTAGAAAGAAAGCGACTGCGGGGCGCTGTGTCCCGTGCCCGTCTCCAAAACCGCAGGGAGGTTCTCCTCATGCTCACCGTCAAAGACCACAACGAACGAGCCGCCGTTGCCTATGCCTCGATCGCCGGCCAACACTGGATCGAAGCACTCAAGGACGGTCGTCATGTACTGATCCGGCCTCTTTCGGAAAAGGATCGGGAACGCGAATATGCGTTCATCAAACGCTTGTCTCCCGAGTCGCGACATATGCGCTTTCTGGCGCAGATCAATGAACCGTCGGGCACGATGCTGGACCAATTGATGGACACCGATAATCGCCTGCGCCTGGCTTATGTAGCGCTGGTGCACGACAACGGTCAATTGATCGAAATCGGCGTAAGCCGCTATGCCGCCACGGGTGAACACGAGTGCGAATGCGCCGTTACCGTTGCCGATGAATGGACGCATCTGGGGTTGGGGACATTATTGATGGAGCACTTGATCACGGCGGCGCGCAAGAATGGAATGCACCGAATGTACTCGGTCGATGCCGCCAGCAACGCCCAAATGCGGGACCTGGCCCGGACGTTGGGGTTTGAACGGAACAGCGATCCTGAAGATCCTCGCCAGGTCATTCACAGCCTGAATTTGTAGCCTCTGCGGCCGGCGAACGTCCAAACGGGCGATCGCCGGCGCTTCGGCGCTAAAGCCCCCTGCCCGGCTTGATCGCCAACACACTGCACGGTGCCCGGTGCAGGAGCTGTTCGGCGGTGGTGCCCAGCCGTTTGCTCATGCCTCTGTGCTGCACCGTACCCGCGACGATGACGTCGACATTCTGCTCTTCGACGAATCGGCAAATGGCCGGCACCGGCACACCTTCGATGAAATGGCGACAGTCCGTCGACACGCCGTGACGCTCGGCCATCGCGGCAAACGCCTCATGCTGTGCCGTCCCCAATGCCTCGTAGATGCCGGTGGCCAGCGGTAACGCGCCGAAACCGTAGTCTTGCGCATACGCGGCGGTCCAATCGTAAACGTGCAATAACTGCAGCCGGGCATTGCACACCTCGGCCAGCTTCGATGCCGCGTCGATGATCTGGTCGTTGAACAGCAGATCCTGATCTTCGCTGCGCAGCACGTCGATGATCGCCAGAACATGACGGGGGCGTGGGTTCAAGGCATTGGTCACCAAGTGTGCCGGAATCGGGCAGTCGCGCAGCAGTTGCCAGTCCAGCGGGGTGAAGAACACCCGTTTCAGGGCCGACTCTTCATGGGCATCCTTGATGATCATCACCAGCGGCATTTCATTGATGAATTGCACAATCTCCGCGTACGGGTCCTGAACCCACACCACTTCGCTCGTGACGACGACCCCGTGTCCACGCATCCGGGTCGCCTGTTCTTCGAGCCAATGGCGATGCTTCTCCAGGTAGGCGTCACGGACCACTGCGACCTGGTCGGGGGCAAACAGTCCGGCTACGGCCAGCGCCTGTAAATAATCGAACGCCACGATATGCAGCGGTCTTTGCAGCGCCTGGGCCAATGCCAAGGCACGATCGAATGCCGGCGTGTGGTCCATGGCGGATGGAGCGATCAGCAGCAGGCGGGGTTCCTGTGACATGGTGCACCTCGACATTGAGCGATGGCAGGGAATTAAACTCACGCTGGCCCTTTTACCGACAACCACTTTGATTTTTGTCAGTGTCCGGTCAAATCGTCGCTTGATTCACCAGCAGACCGGCCCACATGGCAGCGGTCAGCAGAATCTGGCCGGGTATGACATACGCGGCAAAACGTCGTCCGCCACTGATCCAGGCCACCAGGCATTTGCTCAATGCGTTGCTGCTGACCGCCAGCAGCATGGGTGGCGCAATGGCGCTGTAAGCCAACAGACCACCCTTGGCGAGGGTGGCAATCGAAGCCGTGGAAGAATGCGCATCGGCGAATCCGCTGAGTACGGCGGTCAGCATCACGCCCGCCTCGCCAAAGTAGTCGAGCATCAACGAAGACAAGAACGTCACCCCGCCCATGGTCAACGTGACCGCCAGCGCGAGTTTGAGATTGAACGCCCCGCCGACCTTGATCGGCTGGTTCGCAGCGACCGCAGGTTTGGGGAACAGCAAACACATACTGAACAGCAGCGTAACGATGATTCCGGCCAGCAACGGTCCCCACAGGTGCGGCAACAGCGCGGTGTCGACCGCGCCGAGGATCAGCGCGACCTGCGCCGCCGTGGCCAGGTTCGACAGCAGGGCCGCCGAACTCAATACCTTCAGGTGCTCCGGGTCTTTGCGGGCGATGTGCCCCATCGCCGCGATCGTCATGGTGCTGGAGGCGAAACCGGAGGCGATGGCGCTGACCGCATAGCCGTAGCGCACCCCCAACGTGCGCACGGCGATATGCCCGATGGCGCCGACGGCCATCAGCAACACGGTCAATGTGCAAAGGGTGCGCAGGTTTAGCGCCGAGTAGGGGCCGATGAACCGGTCAGGCGTCAGCGGCAACACCACCAGCGCTGCGATCAGCAGCACCAGCCCGTCGCGCATCTCCGCTTCGCTCAACTGGCTGCGGGCGAAGTGATGGAGTTTCTGCCGGTAAGCCAATAGCCCCGCCATGACCACGCCAACGGCGATTGCCAATTCCGGCGCTGTACCACACAGCGCGCCCAGTACCAGCACCGTGAGCAAGGCTACCTCGCTGGTTACCCCTGGATCACTGCTCAGGCTGCGCCAATAAGCCACGCTGATCAGCACCGCCAGACAGCCGCCCACAATGCCCACCAGCAGCGCGCCGCCCACTTGCATCGCGACGTAACCCAGCAACGCCGTGATCGCAAATGTACGCAACCCGGCACAGGCACGGCTGTCGCCGCGCCCTTTGTGCCGCTCGCGCTCCAGACCGACCAGCATGCCGATCCCCAGCGCCGCGGCGGCTCCGGCCAGACCCAGTGCGTTGGTCATAGCGCGACGGGATCACGGGCGCGCGCGACCTTTGGTCGTGCAACCGGCGCTGTATCGACAATTGTTGGCCACACATGAGGCGCATCGATCCTTGCCTTGAGCTGATCGACAAAAGATTGCGCAGCGACCTTGCTGTCAAACCTGACCACGAACGCATCCATTCGCACGATCCATTGGTCGCCGCTTGGTCCACTGATTTCAATGTTCATCGATCACCTCCAATCGCCGAAGACAATCCGACATGCAGTCACCGTTACATCCCTCGAAGCAGTGTCGTGAGCTCGCCATGAGTGGCCGTCGCCGATGCCCTTGAGCGCCTCGGCATCAGGCGAGCATCGCGGTCATCTGCCGGGGTGGACGCTGAACCAGACTGCGCCGGGCTACGCGACCGACCTTTGATAATGATCAACAATCCACGCCGCAAACGGTTGGGGTAATCCCTGCGTCAGCGCTGCCGATCCATATCGAAGTCAAATCGAGCCAGATCCACGCTGTCGCGATACTCCGGCACCGACACCGGCCATCCCAGTTCCAGGCTGATGCGGCGGCGCAGCGTGTCGGAAGCGTTTGGTTCACCGTGCACCACGAAGGTGTGTTTCGGCGGCCGCTTGAATCCACGCAACCACTGCATGATTTCATCGGCGTCGGCATGCGCCGACAGGGTTTGCATGGGCACCACCTCGGCGTTGATGGGTACGTCCCTGCCATGGATGCGTACGCTGGGAGCGCCTGCGACAATCTGCGCCCCACGGGTGCCACCGGCCTGAAAGCCCGGCATCAACAATGTGTTGAGCGCGTTGGGAGCCAGCGCCTTGAGATGATGGACAACCCGCCCTCCCGTCGCCATGCCGCTGGCAGCAATGATCACCGCCGGCGTGCGCATTTGATCAAGCTCTCTGGAGTCCTGGACCGTCTGGACAAACTGCGCGACATGGCACATCCCGTCGCAGTCCTGCGCAGACAATTTGTGCTCGCTGCGAAATCGCTGATACAGGCCCGTGACGTCAGTGGCCATGGGGCTGTTCAGGTAGACAGGAAGATCCGGAATCGCTTTTGTGCGTTTCAATTGATACAGGTGATACATCAGCAATTGGGCACGTCCGACTGCGAACGATGGCACCAGCGTGATGCCTCGGCGCAACGCAGTGCGGTTAATGACCTCGGCCAACTGTTGATGGGGTGATTCGGCTGGATGCTTTCGGTCGCCGTACGTTGACTCCACCAGCAGAAAGTCTGCTTGCTCGACCGTTTCCGGGGCGAGCATCAAGGGATCATCCGGTCGGCCAAGATCCCCTGAAAACACCAGGGATTGTCCGTCGGCAACTACCGTGACCGTCGCTGCGCCCAGAATATGCCCGGCGCAGCGCAGTTCGATGGTCATGCCGGGGACAATTTGAAGCTTGTGGTGCAACTCCACCGGCCGCAACAGTTTCAACGCTCGTGCCGCGTCTTGTTCGGTGTAAAGCGGCAGCGCCGGATTGTGCTTGGAGAAACCATGCCGATTGGCGAACTCAGCCTCCTCTTCCTGCAATCGACCGCTGTCCAGCAGCAGGATTTTTACCAGTTCACAGGTCGCTGGCGTGGCGTAGACCGGGCCGCGATAACCATTGCGTACCAATACCGGCAGATAGCCGCTGTGATCGAGATGGGCATGGGTCAGCACAATCGCGTCAAGACCGCCGGGAGGGAGCGGGAACGGGTCGCGGTTGTGCAGTCGCAGTTGCTTGTAGCCCTGGAACAGGCCGCAATCGACCAGCACATGTTGCTCATGATGTTCGAGCAAATACTTGCTGCCCGTCACCGTGCCGGCAGCACCCAGAAATGTGATTCGCATGGCCGTTTCCTTGAACGCTCGGAGGAGCACCATTGAGCGCTCCTTTTGGCTCGGGAGCCGTTGATTTTTATCAACTGCTGACCTGACAACGCTCACTTTCAATCGGAAGGCTGCGGCGACTTGACGATCATCAGACTGCAGGGAGCCTGGTTCAACAGGCTCTCGACGGTACTGCCGATGAGCCGGTGTTTGCCGTCGGGATAGAGCATGCCCAGAACCACCATGTCAAAAGCGTGCTGGCGGGCAAACAGCCCGATCACCTTTCGCGGGACGCCGGTCAGCAAGTGTCTGCATGAACTCGGGATGCCATAGCGTTCGGCGAGTGCTTCGAAAGCTTCTTGCTGGGCGTCCTCGATTGCGTCTTTCAGACTGTCGTCCAGGCTGCCTGTCGGCACACTTGCGGTTCCCTCATCCATGACTGCCCAGCAACCGACATTGAGCAGGTGCAGCGCCGCGCCGCAATCGGCCGCCAGCCTGCAAGCAAGGTCAAGTAGCCGGTCGTTCAACCCCCGCGTCAGTGCTTCCAGATGCGACAGATCGACCGCGACAAGGATCTTCATTGGCCTGGCATGCCCGGCGCGAGTCACCAGGTGCAGATGTGCCGGACATTCGCGCAGCAAGCGCCAGTCCAGCGAGCGATGGAAAGCCCGGTCGAGAGCCGGGACGCAATGGGTATCCTTGACGACCAGGTCCGGATGAAAGTCGTTCACGTACTCAAGCACGTGCGCCAGGTTCGATCTGGCCCAGACCACTTCAGTGGTCACGTTCAGGCCGATGCATCGTTTGAAGCGGGCCTGCTGCTCCAGCCAGTGCCGATGCACTTGCAGATACCCTTCCCGCGCCCGGGCCATTGCCTCGGGCGCAAACAGTCCGGCCGCTGCCAGCACCGGGACATAATCGAACGCGACGATGTGCAACAGCGCTCCGCCTGCACAAGCCAGCGCACAGGCGCGCTCAAACGCCGGGGTCAGGGTCATTTCACCAGGGGCGATCAATAGAATGCGTTTGAGTTTGAGCACCACGTGCCTCTCCCTGAAACGTTTACCTTGAAGATTGCAAACCTGATTTCCTAAAGAGCGACAGGGGCGTGAGTTTCTCTGCGTGTGACCACAATCAGGAAACGCTGCCGTTCAAGTATCTGGCGGCACACGTCTGAATCACTGATTTTTATCAACTGAATGAGAGACGTCGCCACACTGATTCATGGCTGGTTTCTGATGCACGTGAATGTCTGACAGCCCGGATCCATTCGTCGTTTGACGACGTTTTTTCCGTGCCAATGGCGACCCGAGAACTATGCTGAACAGGCTGAAAGTGAGGGCTTTTCGGTGGCAGAAACTCGCTCTTGTCGCAATCAACAACTCAAAACGGCGTGCTCCAGTTGCAGCGTGCTGGAGTTGTGTCTGCCGCTCGGTTTGAGCGGTGGGGAAATCGAGCGCCTGGACACGCTGATCACCCAGCGACTGAAGGTCAAGAAAGGCGCTGCGCTCTACCGTGCCGGTGACCCTTTACGCTCGCTCTATGCCGTGCGGCTGGGGTCGTTCAAGACCAGCGTGCTGTCGATCGACGGTCGCGAGCAAGTCACCGGATTCCAGATTGCCGGTGAAATGCTCGGTCTGGACGCCATCAGTTCGGACCTGCACACCTGCGATGCGGTCGCGCTGGAAGACAGCGAAGTCTGCCCCATCCATTTCGGTCATCTGGAAAAACTGAGCCGGGAGCTGCCGTCACTGCAGCACAACCTGAACAAAATCCTCAGCCGGGAAATCGTTCGCGATCACGACATGCTGATGATGCTGGGCAACATGAATTCGGATGAACGCCTCGCGGCGTTCCTGTTGAACCTGTCGCAACGCTTGAACTCCCGGGGTTATTCGTCCCGCTGCTTTGTGTTGAAGATGCGTCGGGAGGAGATCGGCTCCTACCTGGGCCTGCGCCTGGAAACCGTCTGTCGCGGCATCGCCCACCTGCGCGACCTGGAGCTGGTGGAAATCACCGGCCGCGACGTCACCATTCAGAACATGGACGGGCTCAAGCAGTTGGTCGCCGGCTGCCATCGTCACCTGCCGTGAGTTGGCCGACGGGCTGGCCGCACCGTCACCTTCACGGTGTAATCGCCACTTTCATCACCCCGTCACGCTGGTGCGCAAACAAGTCATAGGCCGCTTCGATGTCATCCAGTTTGAATCGGTGAGTCACCAGCGGTGACAGGTCAACCCTGCCGCTCTGCACAACTGCCATTAAACGCCGCATACGTTCTTTTCCGCCGGGGCACAGGGTGGTAACGATGCTGTAATCGCCCAACCCTGCGGCAAAGGCGTCGAGCGGTATGTGCAGATTGCTCGAGTAAACGCCCAGGCTCGACAATCGACCGCCCGGACGCAGCACGCGCAACGCCGATTCAAAGGTGCCTTGCGTGCCCAGTGCCTCGATCGCGACATCGACGCCGCGCCCGTCGGTCAGGGCCATGATCTGCTCGACCACATCGCCCTCCCGGAAATTGACGACATGGGTTGCTCCCAGACGATGCGCCACCGTCATGCGCTCGGCCACGGCATCGACACCGATGATCGTGCTGGCGCCCTTGAGCCGGGCACCGGCCACCGCACACAGGCCGATGGGCCCCAGGGCAAACACCGCGACGGTGTCGCCGATACTCACCTCACCCCGTTCGGCACCGGAGAAACCGGTGGACATGATGTCCGGACACATGAGTACCTGCTCATCACTGAGGCCATCGGGAATCGGGCAAAGATTGGCCAAGGCATCGGGCACCAGTACGTACTCGGCCTGGCAGCCATCGATGGTATTGCCGAATTTCCACCCGCCGATGGCCCGGAAACCATGGCGAGTGTCCGGCCCGTCCTGAGAACCACAACCACACAGGCACGCATAACTTTGACCGCTGGGGGTGATGGCGCCGGCAATCACGCGCTGCCCTTCTGCGAATCCGCGCACCTGCGAACCCAGACGCTCAATGATGCCCACTGGCTCGTGACCGACCGTCAGCCCTTTCGCCACCGGGTACTCGCCCCGCAGGATATGTACATCCGTACCGCAAATGGTCGTGGTGGTTATTCGGACCAGAGCGTCCAGCGGGCCGACCTCGGGGATCGGTTTTTCATCCAGCACGATGCGATTGTTTTCGACAAAAATGGCGGCTTTCATGGTGGCCATGAGCATTCTCCTGAGCGATCCGACTCTTGGCCCAGCCTGCGCCGCTCTCCCTGAGCGGCACTTGATAATGATCAACAATCGACGACATACACGACGATTGACCATCCGTCTGTCGTGTTCTGCCGGCCACCCATTGTTTGACAAAGATCAAACGCCCAACTCAGGCACGGCGCAGCCTGTGAGCATCGGTTCAAAGCGTCCTGCCAAAGGAGAGTCGTCATGTCAGAGCAATCGCGTTACATGCTGGTCGCCCCACCCCTGATGGAAAACAACCCGGCTTTCGAGCGTGCGGCGGCACTGGCCAAAGCGGCGGGCGCGGCCCTGCACATCGTGGCTTTCGATTACCTCGAAGGTCTGGCGACCGCCAGCATGGTCAACGAGCAAGCACTGGAGCAGATGCGGATCGGCTATATCGAGCGTCATCGTCAGTGGCTCGAAGAGCGGGCGCACTCGATGCGCAAGCTCGGGGTCACCGTCACCACGGAAGTGGTATGGGTGGAACGGCCGTTACAGGAAATCCTCATTCACCTCCGGGAACAGCCCATGGCGGCGCTGATCAAGGCGCTGGAGCCAGAATCGTTCCTTTCACGTTTGATGTTCACCCCGCTGGATATTCACTTGCTGCGCGAATGCCCGGTGCCGCTGCATTTCGTCAGCCATGTCGGGCATGCCCTGCCGCGCAAGATCCTGGCCGCCGTAGATCCGTTCCACCGTGACGGGCAATACGCCGGTTTCAACGACCGGATCCTGCGCGAGGCTGCCAGACTGGCCAGCCTGTGCAATGCCGAACTCGACGTGCTGTATGCCCATGATCTGTCTTCGATCAGCGCCAATGAATTCGGCTTCGACAATGCCTCGGCATTCTTCTCCTCCAGCGCCGCCAAATCGCTGTTCGATGCGCAGGCCGCTGCGTTTCGCGAACTCGCCGAGCGCAACGGCATTCCAGACGAGCGTCAGCACATGGTCATGGGTAACCCGGCCAAGGTGCTCTGCAGTTACGCAAGCGGATATGACATCGACATGATCGTCATGGGACGTGTCGGCCATCACGGCGTAGATCGGCTGGTCGGCAGTACGGTCGAACACCTGCTGTACAAGATTCCGTGCAGCGTTTGGGTCGTAGCGCCCGAACATCTGGCCGACTGAGCAGGCTTGCGCCTCAGGAGCGAGTGCGTCCTCCCAGCATGCGGTCAAGGGTGTCGTCACCCACCCAGTAGTGGTGGAACAGTCCGGCGGCCGCATGCAGACCGATCAACCAGTAACCGGCATTGCCGATCAGCTCATGCCAGTGCTTGAGTTGCTTGGCCAGGTCGGTATCCACCGCCAGCGGCGACGGCAGATGAAAGCCGAAATACGGGAAAGGTTTGTCACCGGTTGCCAGCATCAGCCAGGCCAACACCGGCGTGGCGATCATCAGCCCGTACAGGGCCAGGTGCATCAAGTGCGCGATTGCGGTCTGCCAGGCGGGAGGTTTCGGGGTGATTGGCGGACGCGGCGTCAGGCGCCCGAGCAGGCGTACCCACACCAGAACAAAGATGCTCGCGCCGAACACCCCGTGCAGGCCCATTAACAGGCCCCGCGCTTCGCTGCCTCGGGGCATGAACCCCTTGATTTCAACGCAGGCATATACGCCGACGAACAGCGCCAGCATCAGCCAGTGCAAGGTGATCGACAGTTTTCCATAACGGTTTGCGGGCATGTCGCGGGTCATAGGTGCCTCGTGATTGTTTTGAGCGACGGCCGATTCGTTCGGCCGTCTCGATCGGTTTTTGCCGGGCGAGCCGACGGCGTCACCCTGCCCTGACAGTCTTAAGACAATCTGAAGATCGGTCGTTCGTTAACTTTTTTTCACCTTCAGACTTCGTTAAGAAATGGCCCGGATACTCCACTCAAACCTATTGAGGGAGGCGTTCAGCCCATGCCCGATTCTGACTGGAACATTCCCTTGCCCCTGCGTTTTGGCCACAGCGAAACACCGCAGATGCAACTGTCTAGCGCCCAGCCGGGCGACGCTCACCGGACGGCGTTCGAAGCGTTCATTCAACAACGCTTTCGCAAGGCCCACGGCGCCGATATCCGCCATTTCATGCCTGAACTGTTTGGTGTGCACAACGACTCCGGCGACTTGTGCGCGGTGGCCGGGGTACGTCGTGCGCACCTTGAACCGTTGTTTCTTGAACGCTACCTGGACGAGCCGATCGAGCCGTTGATCAGCGCAGCCGCCGACCGTCCGGTGGAGCGCAGCGGGATTGTCGAAGTCGGCAACCTTGCCGCCAGCGACACTGGCAGCGCACGCCTGAGCATTATTGCCATCACTTACGTGCTGGCCATGGGCGGCCTGGAATGGGTGACCTTCACCGGCAATATCGGACTGGTCAACAGCTTCCATCGCCTGGGGCTGAAACCGGTGACCCTGTGCGCCGCCGACCCGGAACGCCTGGGCGATGACCGTCACCACTGGGGCAGTTACTACGAAAGCAAACCCTGGGTGCATGTCGGCAATATCCGCGCCGGCTTCATCCATCTGCGCAATATCGGCCTGTTCAGCCGGCTGGGATTGCCGACGTCTATCGAAGGAGCCTGCCATGTCGCTTGAACGGCAACGATTCCAGGAAACCCTGCGCAGCCATGCAGGGCGCAATGACAACGCTCTGGCATTGTGGGGCGACACGCTGAAAATCAGCTACACGACGCTCTACGCCGAAGTGATGTACCGCCAGCAACGCTTGCGCGATGAAAACGTGAAGGTTATTGCCCTGGCACTGGACAACGGCGTCGAAGCCATACTCTGGGATCTGGCGGCGTTGTTTGAAGGACTGGCCTGCGTGACCCTGCCGCCGTTCTTCAGTCCGGCACAACGCGCCCATTGCCTGGAACAAAGCCAGGCCGAGCGGGTGATCGCCGAACCGGAGCTGGAACCTGAATTGCTCGCCGCCGGTTATGAAAAACGCGGTGAATTCTGGTGCCGCGCCTTTGAAGGGCCCGACCGCTTGCCCGCCGGCACCGCCAAACTGACGTTCACCTCCGGCACCACCGGCACACCGAAAGGCGTGTGCCTGAGCGCCGACAGTCTGCTGCGGGTCGCTCGGGAACTGGAAGAGGCAAGCAAAGCGACATCTCCCCAACATCACGTGGCGTTGCTGCCACTGGCGATCCTGCTGGAAAACCTCGGCTGTTACGCGGCGCTGTACGCCGGTGCGGCCCTGAGCGTGCCGAGCCAGAAAACCCTGGGCATCCAGGGCGCCAGCGGCGTCGACCTGCCGCGCTTGCTTGGATGTTTGGCCAGCCGGGCACCCGAGAGCCTGATTCTGGTGCCGCAATTGCTGTTGTTGCTGGTCAGCGCCGCCGAACAGAAAGCCTTCGATCCGCAATCGCTGCGTTTTGCCGCCGTCGGTGGCGCACGGGTTTCCGAAGACCTGCTCCACCGTGCGCAACGAGTCGGGTTGCCGGTCTACGAAGGTTATGGCCTGTCCGAGTGCGCTTCGGTGGTCTGTCTCAACCGGCCCGGTGCGCGGCGTCCGGGCAGTGTCGGGCAGCCTCTGCCCCACGTCGACGTGCGCCTGGCCGAGGACGGAGAGGTGTTGATCAAAGGCTCGACCCTGCTCGGCTACCTTGGCGAACCGGCGTTCAGTGATGAGTGGTGGCCCAGCGGCGATCTGGGCGAGTTCGACCCGGAAGGTTTCCTCTACCTCAAGGGCCGCAAGAAGCATCAGTTCGTCACCAGCTTCGGACGCAACGTCAACCCGGAATGGGTCGAGTCCGAACTGACCCAGCGCCAGCACATTGCCCAGGCCTTTGTGTATGGCGAGGCCATGCCACACAACCATGCCCTGCTCTGGCCGCACCGTCCGGACTGCACCGATGCACAGTTGGCGGCTGCCGTCGCCGCTGCCAACGAGGCCTTGCCTGATTACGCCCAGGTGCATCACTGGACACGTCTGCAACAACCTTTTACCGCCGCCAACGGCCTGCTCACCGCCAACGGTCGTCCGCGCCGCGATGCCATCGTCGCGCAATACCGCACCGTGCTCACCGAATCCGTCCTTTGCGAGGAAAACGCACCATGAGTTTTTTCGACACCCTGCAAGAAGCCACACAGCAGGAACGCCACGAGCTGTTCAACCTGCCGATCATCCTTGATGCGCTGCAAGGCAAGGTCAGCCTTGAAAGCTATCGCGCGTTTCTCGCCCAGGCCTACTACCACGTTCGTCACACCGTACCGTTGATGATGGCCTGCGGCGCGCGCCTGCCGACGCACCTGGAATGGTTGCGCAAAGCCGTTTGCGAATACATCGAGGATGAATACGGCCATGAGCAATGGGTGCTCAACGACATCGAGGCCTGTGGCGGTGACCGGAACGCGGTGCGTGACGGCCAGCCGTCGCTGCCGATCGAGCTGATGGTCAGCTTTCTTTACGACCTGATCGCCCGAGGCAACCCGGTGGGTCTGTTCGGCATGGTCAATGTGCTTGAGGGCACCAGCATCGCCCTGGCCACCCATGCGGCGGGCAGCATCCGCGAGCGTCTGGCGCTGCCGGAAACGGCGTTCAGTTATCTCAGTTCCCACGGCTCGCTCGACATCGAGCACATGCAAACCTATCGGCACCTGATGAATCAGCTGCAAGACCCGGCCGACCAGGCGGCGGTGATCCATGCCTCGAAAGTCGTCTATCGGCTCTACACCGACATGTTCCGTGGCCTGCCCCGCGACGCGGAGGCTCAACATGCAGCTGCATGAAGCCCGCGTGGTGCTCACCGGTGCCAGTGGCGGCATCGGGCTGGCCATCACCCAAGCCCTGTGCAGCGCCGGAGCCAAGGTTCTGGCCGTGGCGCGTCACCAGGAATCGTTGCGCCCGTTGCTCGAACGCTACCCGCAAAACCTGTGCTGGGTTGCCGCCGACCTGACGGTCCTCAGCGACCGCCGCAACGTGCTGGCCGCCGCCGAGGACATCGGCGGCATCAACCTGCTGATCAACGCGGCCGGGATCAACCACTTCGCCATGCTGGAACAGCTCGACGACAGCGACATCAACGCCATGCTGGCGGTGAACATCAGTGCGCCGATCTGCCTGACCAAACTGCTGCTGCCGCTGCTCAAACAGGCCGACAGTGCCATGGTGGTCAACGTCGGCTCGACCTACGGTTCGATCGGTTATCCCGGTTACGCCAGCTATTGCGCGTCCAAGTTTGCCTTGCGCGGATTTTCCGAAGCCTTGCGCCGGGAGTTGGCGGATACCCGGGTCGGTGTGTTGTACGTGGCGCCCCGCGCCACGCGCACCGCCATGAACAGCCCCGCCGCCCAAGCCTTGAACGACGCACTGAAATCCAGCGTCGACGACCCGCAAGCCGTCGCGAATGCCGTGATCCATGCGATCGCCGGTGATCGCCGTGACCTCTATCTGGGCTGGCCCGAGCGCTTTTTCGTACGCCTCAACAGCCTGCTGCCCAATCTGGTGGATCGCGGCTTGCGCAAGCAATTGCCGTTGATCCGTCGCCTGAGTGAAAAACCCGAGAACGAGACGCCAAAACCATGAAAAAACTTCTCGCCTGTGTGTTGTTGGGCGCCCTCAGTCAAAGTGTCTGGGCACTGGACGCCGCCGATCAGCAACGCCTCAACGGCATCCAGCAGAGCTGGGCGCACATCCAATACGAAACACCGGAAAAACAACGGGCCGCCGCGTTTGAACAATTGGCCGTCCAGGCAACGCATTTCGCCACCGAACGTCCGGCCGTCGCCGAGGCCTGGATCTGGAAAGGCATCGTCACCAGCAGTTGGGCCGGTGCCGAGGGCGGACTGGGGGCTTTGGGTAAAGCGAAGGACGCCAAGGCTGATCTGGAAAAATCCCTGACCCTTGACCCCAAAGCGCTGCAAGGTTCGGCCTACACCAGCCTCGCCGCGCTGTACGACCGGGTGCCGGGTTGGCCAATCGGTTTCGGCGACAGCGACAAGGCCGAACAACTGCTCAAACAGGCCCTGCAACTCAACCCCGAGGGGATCGACAGTCTGTACTTCTGGGGCGATCACCTTTACCGTCAAAAACGCTACGCTGAAGCCAAGGCAGCACTGCTCAAGGCCCAGCAGGCCGCTCCGCGCCCGGGCCGGGAAAGTGCAGACGCCGGGCGCCGCAAAGAGATCGCCGCGTTGCTGGTGGACATAAACAAGAAACTCGACTGACAGGAGTCCGTGTGCGTTTATTACTGATCGAGGATGACGTGGCTCTCGGCGAGGGCATTCATCAGGCGCTGGGGCGCGAGGGCTACACCGTCGACTGGCTCAAGGACGGCAGCAGCGCCCTGCACGCCCTGCTCAGCGAAACCTTTGATCTGGCGGTGCTCGATCTCGGCCTGCCGCGCATGGACGGGCTCGAAGTCCTGCGTCGTCTGCGCGCCAGCGGTTCGAACCTGCCGGTGTTGATCCTCACCGCCCGCGATGCCACCGAAGACCGCATCGCGGGGCTGGACGCCGGCGCCGACGATTACCTGATCAAACCCTTCGACCTGGCCGAGCTCAAGGCCCGTCTGCGCGCGCTGCTGCGACGCAGCGCCGGACGCGCGCAGATGCTGATCGAGCACGCCGGCATCAGCCTCAACCCCGGCACCCAGCAAGTCAGTTATCTGGGCCAGCCGGTGGTGCTCACGCCCAAGGAGTATCAACTGCTGCACGAACTGCTGTCGCCGCCGGGCCGGGTCATGACCCGCGATCACCTGACACAACTGCTCTACGGCTGGAACGAAGAAGCCGAAAGCAACACCCTTGAAGTGCACATTCATCACCTGCGCAAGAAATTCTCCACCGACCTGATTCGCACCATCCGCGGTGTGGGTTATCTGGTGGAGGAGCGTCGATGACCTCGATCCGGCGCCGCACCCTGACCCTGATCATCGGCCTGATGCTCGCCGGTCTGACCGTCCTCAGCCTGTTCAACCTGCACGACAGCAACCACGAGATCGCCGAGGTCTACGACGCTCAACTGGCGCAGAACGCACGCCTGCTGCAAGGCGTGATGCGCATGCCGTTGCCGGGGCAGGAACACGCGGATCTTTATCGGGCGTTCAACTCGGCATTGGCCGAAGCAGTGCCCAAGGGTGACGGCCATCCCTACGAAAGAAAACTCGCCTTTCAGGTCTGGAATGCCAGGGGTGAGGTCCTGGTGCATACCGCCAGCGCGCCCTCGTTCAGCACGCCGCCGACGCAGCCTGGCTTCAGCGATGTGGTGGATTTGAACAAGCGCCACTGGCGGGCGTTTGTTCTGCAAGACAATCAGAACGGTTTGCGCATCTGGGTAGGTGAGCGTGGTGACGTGCGGGCTGATCTGGTTGACCGGATCGTTCGTCATACCCTGTGGCCGAACGTGATCGGCAGTCTGATCCTTGCGGCGATGATCTGGCTGGCCATCGGCTGGGGTCTCAAGCCATTGGCGAACATGGCGGCGACCCTGCGCGCCCGGCACAGCGGCTCCCTCGACCCCCTGCAATTGACACCCCTGCCGAGCGAGCTGGAACCGATGCAGGCCGCGCTCAACCGCATGCTCGCGCAGATTCAGGAAGTGCTGGGGCGTGAACGCCGGTTCATCGCCGACGCCGCCCACGAAATGCGCACGCCGCTGGCGGTGCTGCGGGTGCATGCGCAGAACCTGCTGGAGGCCGGTACCGAGCAGGAACGCCGCGAATCACTCGAATTTCTGATCGCCGGGGTCGATCGCACCAGCCGACTGGTCAATCAGTTGCTGACCATGGCCCGTCTCGAGCCCAAGGCCGGCGCCCCTGTCAAACAACGCATCGACCTTGGCGATACCGTGCGCAACAGTCTGGTGCAGCTCACGCCGTGGCTGCTGAGCAAGCATCTGGAACTGGCTTTTGATGTCAGCGACCAACCTTTTCCCGCACATGCCGATGCCGCCACCATCGACATTGCCCTGAACAACCTCATCACCAACGCCGCCAACTTTTCGCCGGAGCAAGGCGTGATCAGCGTGCAATTGACCCGCGCGGACGGCTTCTACCATTTGAGCGTTGAAGATCAGGGGCCTGGAATCGATGAAGCGGACCGGTCGCGACTGTTCGAACGATTCTACAGTCGGGGCAACCCCCAGGGTGCGGGGCTGGGACTGACCATCGTCCATACCATCGCGACCCGTCTGGGTGGGCGGATCACACTGGAAAACCGGGTCGAGGGCGGCCTGCGGGCGACGTTGTCGATTCCCGCCGGTTGATCAGGCCTCGCGGCCGTTGAATCATGGCGCTGTCATCGGCGGCGCCTTGCTTTGCAGTGCCATTGAGTCGGCATTGGAGCGCGACACCGTTTCCGGCACCGCCACCCAAAGCAGCCCCAGCGCCGCCATCGCGACGCCCGCCAACGTCAGGAACGCAGCGCTGTATCCCGCCTCCTGAACCACAATCCCCGCCAGGCTGTTACTCAACGCCGCGCCCAGACCAAACACCGTCGAAATCGCCCCCAAGCTGACATTGAAATGCCCGGTGCCCAGCGTCAGGTCTTTCACCACCACCGGAAACAGCGCCCCGAAAATCCCGGCGCCAATGCCATCGAGCAACTGCACCGAAACCAGCCACCACGGATCGTTCGACAGCACGTACAACACGCCACGCAACGGCAGGATAAGGAAGCCCGCCAGCAGCAACGGCTTGCGTCCCCACAAATCGGCTTTCGCCCCCACCAGCAGCGCGATCGGTACCATCACCAGTTGCGCCGCGACGATGCAGGCGGACGTGAGCGGCGTGGCCAGCTGCAGGTTGGCCTGTGCCAGTTTCTGACTCACCAGCGGCAGCATCGCCGCGTTCGCCAGATGAAACAGCGCACAGCAAATCGCGAACATCAACAACGGTCGGTTGGTGAGCAGTACGGAAAAACCCGAAGGCTGCTTGCCCTGCCCCGTTTCGCTTGGCGAAAGACCTCGGGCGAGGTCGTGATCAATGGCGTCTGCCGAAACGAACGAAACGGCAATCACACTGGCCAGCGCCATGACCGCCATCAGATAAAACACCGCGACCGGACCGAACAGGTAAGCGGACAAACCGGCCAACAACGCGGCGCAGGCGTTGCCGGCATGGTTGAAGGTTTCGTTGCGCCCGGTCCTTCGCGTAAACGCTCGAGGCCCCGTGATCCCGAGGGTGATCGCACAAATCGCCGGCGCGAAGATCGAAGCGGCAGCGGCGCTGATCGCCTGCGTCAGCGCCACCAGACTGAACGACGTCACGAACGGCAGCAGCAGACAGCTACCGGTGACCACCAGCGCGGCAATCGCGATCAGCGCCCGTTTGAAGCGTGTGCTGTCGACCAGCGCGCCTGCCGGGGTCTGGGTGATGAGCGCGGCGATCCCGGCAATGGTCATGACCAGACCAATGCTTGCCGGCTCCCAGTGGTGGACCGCCAGCAGGTAAATCGCCAGATAGGGACCGAGGCCGTCACGCACATCGGCGAGGAAAAAATTCAGGCTGTCGAGGGACAGGTTATTACGGCGATCGAGATGAGTGGCCACGGGTGTCGTCTTCGTTGTCGAGGTTCTGCGAAATGACTCAACCTCCGCAAACCGAATGACCTTTTGCCAAGCGTTTTAGTTGCATGAAACAGCGGTCGCTACTGCCCCATCAACAACTCGCGCTCGCCTTCGCACAACTCCACCACATAATCCCAAACCACCCGCAACCGCACTGACTTGTGCAACTCGCGCCGGGTACTGATCCAGTAACTGCGCTCGATGCTCTCATCCGGCAACAGCGCCACCAGATCCGGATCCGACGCGGCCATGTAGCAAGGAAGCACCGCAATTCCCAATCCCGAGCGTGCCGCCTGCTGCTGGGCAATCACGCTGGTGCTGTGAAACACCACCCGTGGATTGCGGCAGAAGCTGTTGAGGAACATCAGCTCCTGACTGAACAGCAGATCATCGACATAGCCGATCCACGCGTGCCGTCCAAGATCCTCTCGACTGCGCAGCGGCGGCGCGTTGTCGAGATAGGCGCGGCTGGCATAGAGCGCGAGTCGGTAATCGGTGAGTTTGCGGGTGACCAGCATGTCTGCCGCCGGCCGTTCCAGGTGAATGCTGATTTCCGCCTCGCGGTTGAGGATGCTGACGAAGCGCGGCACCGCCACCAGTTCCACTTCCAGCCCCGGATAGCGATCAAACAACCCGATCATGCGACTGGCCAGAAACACAATGCCCAAGCCTTCGGTTACACCGACGCGGATCTTGCCCAGCGGCGCCGTGGACTGGGTGATCTCCTCCTGGGCCAGCAGCGCGACGTTTTCCATGGCTTCGGCATGTTTGAGCAGCGCCTCCCCCGCCGGGGTCATTTCGTAGCCTTGGGCATGCTGGACGAACAGCGCGGTGCCGAGGCTTTTTTCGATGGCCTCGATATGCCGGGCGACGGTGGCGTGCGTGGTGTTCAGGCGGCGGGCGGCAGTCAGCAAACGGCCGCTGCGCTGCAACTCGAGAAAGAACCGCAGGTCGTTCCAGTCGAACATGGCTTGTCCTTGTCGGCTATCGTCAGGGAGCGCTGTTTGAAAACGCACAGCGGCTGCGCAAAAACTAACATTCTTTTGACGAAAGCTAACAACTAGGATGACCGACAACAAAAACAAAAAGCGAGGTCAGGGAATGCAGACTTCCCTCGATGAATTCGATTACATCGTGGTCGGCGCCGGGCCGGCCGGGTGTTTGCTGGCCAATCGTCTGTCGGCGGATCCGCAGCAGCGCGTGCTGTTGCTGGAGGCTGGCGGGCGCGACAACTATCCGTGGATTCACATCCCCGTGGGTTACCTGTTCTGCATCGGCAACCCGCGCACCGACTGGTGCTTCAAGACCGAAGAACAACCGGGCCTCAACGGCCGTGCGCTGAGTTATCCGCGCGGCAAGGTGCTGGGCGGCTGTTCGTCGATCAACGGCATGATCTACATGCGTGGCCAGGCCAACGACTACGACGGGTGGGCTGCCGAGGGCAATCCGGGCTGGGCCTGGAACGATGTGCTGCCGCTGTTCAAACAGAGCGAAAACCACTTTGCCGGCGCGGCGGACTTTCATGGCGACAAGGGTGAGTGGCGAGTCGAACGCCAGCGCCTGTCGTGGCCGATTCTCGACGCCTTTCGCAGCGCTGCCGAGCAAAGCGGCATCGCCAGCATCGATGACTTCAACCAGGGCGACAACGAGGGTTGCGGCTACTTTCAGGTCAACCAGAAGGCCGGGGTGCGCTGGAATGCGGCGAAGGCGTTTCTGAAGCCGATTCGCGATCGAGCCAATCTCACGGTGCTGACCGAAGTCGAAGTGGATCGCGTTCTGTTCGAAAACGGCCGCGCCTCGAAAGTCAGTGCTCGCTGGCAGGGTCAACAAAAGAGTTTCAAGGCGCGCAAGGAGATTGTGTTGTGCGCTGGTTCCGTGGGCTCGCCGAGCATTCTGCAACGCTCCGGGATCGGGCCGCGTCCGCTGCTGGAAAAGCTCGGCATCGGCGTCGTACATGAACTGCCGGGCGTCGGCGGCAATCTGCAGGATCACCTGCAACTGCGGCTGATCTACAAACTGGAAAACGCTCGCACCCTCAACCAGATAGCTGGCAGCGTGTGGGGCAAGATGGGCATGGGCCTGCGCTATCTGTATGACCGCAGCGGGCCGTTGTCGATGGCGCCGAGTCAACTGGGCGCGTTTGCCCGATCCGGTCCGGAACAGACCTCGGCCAACCTCGAATACCACGTGCAGCCGCTGTCGCTGGAGCGTTTTGGCGAGCCGCTGCACAGCTTTCCCGCGTTCACCGCATCCGTGTGTGATTTGCGCCCGCAGAGCCGGGGCCGGGTCGAGATCCGCTCCGCCGATCCGCAAACCGCGCCGCTGATCCAGCCCAATTACCTCAGCCATCCCGAAGACCTGCGCGTGGCCGCCGACGCGATTCGCCTGACCCGGCGCATCGTCAGCGCCCCGGCCCTGCAAGCCTTCAACCCGGTGGAATACCTGCCCGGTGCCAGCCTGCAAACCGAAGAGCAATTGCACGAAGCCGCTGCGAAGATCGGCACGACGATTTTCCATCCGGTCGGCACTTGCCGCATGGGCAACGACGCGGACGCGGTGGTCGATGCGCAGTTGCGCGTGCATGGCGTGCCGGGGCTGCGAATTGCCGATGCGTCGATCATGCCGCGCATTACCTCGGGCAACACCTGTTCGCCTACGCTGATGATTGCTGAAAAAGCGGCACAGCTGATTCTCAACGCTTCACAAGCAACACCTGTGGGAGCGGCGGTGCGACGATTCGACTTGCCCGCGAAAGCGGCGGATCATTCAGCAGTGAGTTGAATGGCACACCGCCCTCGGGAGCAAGCTCCCTTCCACAAATGACCCGCATCAGATTCACGGACATCGCGCATCACCCGGACACGCAACACCAGTGGAAACAACAAAAACAATCACTGTGAGGGATACCGATATGTCAGAACACGTTCAGCCTCTGGACGCCGTGCGCAGCACGGACGCCAGCCCCGATACCCGAAAGGTCATCTTCGCCTCGTCCCTGGGGACGGTGTTCGAGTGGTATGACTTCTTTCTCTACGGCGCTCTGGCGGCGGTCATCAGCAAGCAGTTCTTCGCCGGGGTCAACGACACCACCGCGTTCATCTTCGCGCTGATGGCGTTCGCCGCAGGCTTCATCGTGCGGCCGTTCGGGGCACTGGTGTTCGGTCGGTTGGGGGACATGATCGGGCGCAAATACACCTTCCTCGCGACGATCATTCTGATGGGTGTGGCGACGTTCGCGGTGGGCCTGCTACCGACTTACGCCAGCATCGGCATCGCCGCGCCGATCATTCTGGTGGTGCTGCGCATGCTGCAGGGCCTGGCCCTCGGCGGCGAATACGGCGGCGCTGCGACTTACGTGGCAGAGCACGCGCCGATCGGCAAGCGCGGTTTCCACACCAGCTGGATTCAGTCCACCGCAACTCTCGGCTTGCTGCTGTCGCTGCTGGTGGTGCTCGGTTGCCGCTACTTCACTGGCGATCAGTTCGAAGTCTGGGGCTGGCGTATCCCGTTCCTGCTGTCGATCGTGCTGCTGGGCATTTCCACCTGGATTCGCCTGAGCCTGCACGAGTCGCCGGCCTATCTGAAAATGAAAGAGCAAGGCAAGGCCAGCAAGGCGCCGATCCGCGAATCCTTCGGCAAATGGGAAAACCTCAAGGTGGTGCTGATCGCCCTGTTCAGCATCAACGCGGGGCAAGCAGTGACCTTCTATGCCGCGCAGTTCTACGTGCTGTTCTTCCTCACCCAGTTCCTGAAAATGGACCCGGCGGTGGCCAACAGCCTGCTGATCATCAGCGTGGTGATCGGCGCGCCGTTCTTCATCATTTTCGGCTGGCTGTCGGACAAGGTCGGGCGCAAACCGGTGCTGATGCTCGGCCTGCTGCTGGCCACGGCGCTGTACTTCCCGATCTTCAAATCCCTGGCTCACTACGCCAATCCGGCCATCGACCGCGCCAGCCAACAGGCGCCGATCACCGTAGTGGCCGACCCGGCCACCTGCACCTTCCAGTTCGATCCGGTGGGCAAGGCCAAATTCGACAGCCCGTGCGACAAGGTCAAGACCTTCCTGGTCAAGCAGGGCCTGCCCTACTCCAGCGTCGCCGCCCCGGCGGGCAGCACGGTGCAAGTGAGCGTCGGCGATGTGAAACTCGACGGTTTTGACGAGGCGGCACTGCGCGGCGCCATCACCCTCGCCGGCTACCCGCAACAGGCTGACATGCAGCAGATCAACAAACCGATGATCGTGGCCCTGATCGTCGGCCTGATCATTATCTCCGCCATGTGCTACGGCCCGCTCGCGGCGCTGATGGTCGAACTGTTCCCGACCCGCATCCGCTACACCTCGATGTCCCTGCCGTATCACATCGGCAACGGCTGGTTCGGCGGATTCCTGCCGACCGTATCGTTCGCGCTGGTGGTGTACACCGGGGATATCTTCTATGGGCTGTGGTACCCGGTGCTGATTACCGGGGTGAGCCTGGTGGTGGGGATGATCTGTCTGCGTGAGACGAAGAATATCGATCTGGACAAGAACTGATTGATAGACGGGTGGCGGGGGCGCAATGCCCTCGCCACCCTGCGGATTTTCAGACCTCCGCCTCCAGCAATTCAAACTTCACCTGATCGGGATAAAACGCCACGTAGTCCTTGATCTGGCTGACCGAAATCTTCGGATGTTCGTAAGTCCACACCGCGTTCGCCCCCTCATGCCCGGGCACTTGCAGACTGAAATAGTTGGCATCGCCCTTGTACGGGCAGTAGGTGGTGTGGTCGGTGCGGGCGAAGTATTTTTCGTCGATGTCTTCACGCGGGATGTAGTAGACCGGCGGGTAATTGGCTTCGAGCAGCACCAGCGCGCGGGCCGACGCGGCGACCTGGATGCCGTGGAATTTCACAAGGAGGCAGCCTGGCTGCTCGGCAATGGTGATGACGGGACTGGGACCGGAGGTTTTCATCGGGTGCTCCTGACAACGGCTGAGAGACCGGTTCAGGTATAACCCATGCAGCGCGATCCTGTCGGGCTCGCAGCCGAACGGTTTTTTCGCTCACAAAAAACCGCAGCCGGTGAGGGCTGCGGTTTTCCGTTTTCAGATCAGGCGACGATATCGGTCGCCACGGCTTGCCCCACCACACCCACGGCGAAGTCCACCGAACCCTGGCCCGTGAGGTCGATCATCAGGCTGGTCTGGTTGGTCTGTCCGAAGTAGGTGAGGATCGCATCGCCCGCGTGCCCGGTGAAGCCGCTGACGAAGTTCAGCGTGGCTGCGCCGGTGGCGAACCCGGCGATGCCCGACAGGTCGATCTTGTCCAGGCCGCTGGTGAAATCCATGATCCAGTCCGGCGCGGTCATGGTCGAATCACTGGCTGCGCCGAACACGAAGGTGTCCACGCCTTCCCCGCCCCACAGCGTATCACCGCCGCCACCGCCGTAGATGATGTCATTGCCGGCACCGCCGATCAGTTCGTTGGCCGCGCTGTTGCCGATCAACAAGTCATTACCGGAACCGCCAATGGCATTTTCCACGGTCACGCCATAGGCGATGGACACGTTGCCCACCAGGCCGCCAACGTCGGAGAACGACCCTTCGTTGAGGTTGATCTTCTGGTGCTGGCTGAAGCCGGAGAAATCCAGGGTGTCGTTACCGCCGCCGTCCCACACCGAGAACACCAGTTTGGAGGCGTTGGAAGTCGCGCTGTAGAAGTCGCGATCAGCGTTGGAGTTGAAGCCGTAAACAGTGTCACCGGCACGGGTTTCGAGGTTCGCACCGTAGAGTTTCTGCACGGCGACGATATCGTCCATCAGCGGTGCCGAGGCGTAGGCGCCGCTGCCGTCCTTGCTGAAGTTCTGGTCGGTGTTGGCTTCGCTCCAGTAGCTCATCAGGCTGTAGCCACGGGTGTCTTCGGCGTATTTGGCGTCGCCGTAGGTCGGGTTGCCGTTACCGGCGTTGTACGCGCCGGGGTGCGACAGGCCGAGGGTGTGGCCGATTTCGTGGGTCAGGGTCTGACGCCCGTAGTTGTTGGTGTCCGGGGTCTTGTTGACCTGGTATTGATCGTTGATCAGGTACCACGACTGGCCGTCATAGCTGCTGCCCTGCGGCAGGTAGGCGAACGCCGCGCCGCCGGTGCTGACGTCGTAGTTGCCGAAGCTCATGTGACCGTCGCCGCCCTTGCCTTCGGTGAAGGTCACGTTGGCCACGTCCGACCACGATTGCATCGCCAGCACGGCCTGGGCCTTCTGCTGAGCGCTGAACTCGCTGAAGTTGCCGAGTTTCGGGTTGTAGTTCGACGGTTTGTCGGTCAGGAACGTGTAGGTCAGATCAATCTTGCCGTCGGCATTCTTGTCCTGCCACGACATGCCTTTGCGCAGGATCTCGGCGGCGGCCTGATCGGCGGTGAACGACGGTTTGCCGTTGACGGTGCCCGTGCCCCGGTCATACAGGTGGCTGAAAGTGTCGACCGCAGTGAAGGCGCTGCTGGCCTGGGAGTAAGGTTGAGACATGGTGTACGTCCTTGTTTCTGAAGAGTCAGTGTCAGACAGAAAAGCGGCGATCTTCTGGCGAGATCGTCCTGTCACTCGCCCTTTTAAGGCGATTCGAACCTGACACAGTGCCGGGCATGAGCGCCATTCAATTTCTCGATAGCGTCCCGGATTGCCCCGACGCGCGCTGTCATGACCGGCAATCCTTTTATCTGTATATCCATACAGATAAAAGTTGCCCGAACGCACGAGTCAGGCCATCCTGTGTGCCTCTTCGGGCAATGAGCGACGACGGTGGTTATGCGGCTGTACCTCTGTGAAAAACCTTCCCAGGCCAAGGATATTGCGGCCGTGCTCGGCGCAAAGCGTCGCGGCGATGGCTGCTGGCTGGGAACGGACGTCACGGTGACCTGGTGCATCGGGCACCTGCTGGAGACCGCGCCACCGGACGCCTACGACGCCAAATACAAGCGCTGGGTCCTGGCGGACCTGCCGATCATCCCCGACAAGTGGAAGATGACCGTCAAGCCGCGTACCGCCAGCCAGTACAAGGCGGTCAAGCGCCTGCTCGGCGAAGCCAGCGAACTGATCATCGCCACCGACGCCGACCGTGAGGGCGAAATGATCGCCCGGGAACTGGTGGAGCATTGCCGCTATCGCGGGCCGATCCGCCGCTTGTGGCTGTCGGCGCTGGACGAAGCCTCGATTCGCAAGGCGTTGGCAGCGCTCAAACCGGGCGCTGAAACCTTCAGCCTGTATCACTCGGCGCTGGGTCGCTCGCGGGCGGACTGGTTGATCGGGATGAACATGAGCCGCCTGTTCACCCTGCTCGGCCGGCAATCCGGCTATCAAGGCGTGTTGCCTGTAGGCCGGGTGCAGACGCCGACCTTGCGACTGGTGGTGGATCGCGACCGCAGCATCGCCGATTTCGTGCCGGTCGCGTACTGGGCCATCGACGTACAACTGCTGCACCACGGCACGCCGTTCATGGCGCAATGGCGTGCACCGAATGAGGCCTGCGACGATCAGGATCGCTGCCTCAATCAGGCCCTCGCCCAGCAAGCGGCCGCTGCAATCAGCAACGCTGCCAGCGCCCGGGTGGTTAAGCTGCGCACCGAGCGCATGCGCGAAGTGGCGCCCCTGCCTTTCGATCTGGGTACCTTGCAGGAGGTCTGCTCGAAGAAGCTCGGCCTCGGCGCCCAGGAAACCCTCGACATCGCCCAGGCCCTCTACGAAACCTACAAAGTCATCACCTACCCACGCAGCGATTGCGGTTACCTGCCCGTCAGCCAGCACGGCGAGGCGCCGGGGATTCTTGCGGCGCTGCGCCAGGCCGATCCGAGTCTGGAAGCCTTGCGCGAGCATCTGGAGCCGCAGCGCCGCTCCCGCGCCTGGAACGACGCCAAGGTCAGCGCCCACCACGGCATCATCCCGACCGCTGCCGCGAAAAATCTCGAGCGCCTGACCGGCAAGCACCGTGCGGTCTACACCTTGATTCGCGCGCGGTATCTGGCGCAGTTCCTGCCCAATCACGAATACGACCGCACTCAGGCCGATTTCGAATGCGCCGGGGAAGCCTTGCGCGCGGTCGGCAAGCAGATCATCGAGCCAGGCTGGAAGCGCGCTTTACCCGAAGCGCTGGCCCCGGCCAAGGGCCGTGAAGCCCCCGCGCCACAGACTTTGCCGCCCCTGACTCAGGGTGCCGAGTGCGCCGTGGCGGACGTCAAGCTCAAGGACCTGTGGACGCAGCCGCCCAAGCCCTACACCGAAGGCGATCTGATCAAGGCGATGAAAAACGTCGCCAAACTGGTGGAAGATCCGCTGCTCAAGCAAAAACTCAAGGACACCACCGGCATCGGCACCGAAGCGACCCGCGCCTCGATCATTCAAGGGTTGCTGGATCGCGGTTATCTGGTGAAAAACGGCAAAGCGCTGTCCGCCACACCCGCCGCGTTCAGCCTGATCGACGCGGTGCCGCGCGCAATTGCCGATCCCGGCACCACCGCGATCTGGGAACAGGCGCTGGACATGGTGCAGAGTGGCGAGATGAGTCTGGAAGAATTCGTCACCAAACAGGCAGCGTGGATGAGCAAGCAAGTGACCCGTTGTGCCGGGCTGAGCCTGACCATCAGCGGCCTGCCGCCTGCCGGCAAGGCCGCTGCGCCGTGGAAAAACAAACGCAAGACCACCCGACGCAAAACCACCGGAACCAGCAAACGCTCGGCGAAACCGGCAGCCAGATAGCCCGCTGCGCGCTACTGTTTCTGCAGTGATGGTCAGGAGGCAGTGGTATGTCGGTCATCGAACTGCGCGCCGCCCGGCGCGACGAACTGGACACCCTCGAAAACCTGATGCAGTTCTACACCTACGACTTCAGCGAGTGGCTGCCGCTGAAGCTCGGCGACCATGGTTTCTTTCCGATCCAGTTGAAAGGCGATTACTGGCGCCAGCCGGCGACCCGGCCGTTCTTGATCCATGTGGACGGCGAACTGGCGGGGTTCGTGACCGTGGATGACCACATCCTCATCGAAGGCGCCGACTACAACATCGGCTACTTCTTCGTCAGCCGGCGCTGGCGTGGCCAAGGCGTCGCGCAGTTTGTCGCCTCTGCCCTCTTGAGCCACTTGCCCGGTCGATGGCAGATTTTCCATGTCGACGCCAACCGGCCTGCACAGCGGTTCTGGGCCCGGCTCATCCCCGAGCTGAGTAGCGGCGACTTTACCCGCCAGACGAAAACCGTAGACGGCTATCCCTGCACGCTCTACTGCCTGCGCAGCCCTTCTCCCGCTGCCTGAAAGGCGCTTTTTTCATTCCAGAATGACTTTGTCCGACAATATGTAGTGAGCAAAAATAATCACTACAAAACCGTTGACGGCGTCGTTTGGCTTTTGCATGATGCAGACGTCTCCCCGATCGGGAGCACTGGCAACACGCTTGAGCAAGCTCGTCTGACCGCCGAGCTGTTTTTTCCGGATACACGCTGCCCACAAGGCAGATTGAAGAAGCTGACCTGGCCTGAACGTCCAGTACAAGGACGAGAAGCGCTGGCGAAAATTCTCAAGACGCTTGTGGTCGACCCTGAAAACGTCGTCAAGGAGCCTCCCGGTTTTCGCTGCTTCTCCTCGTTGTGACGCTATTGCGTAGCAGTTATTCAACACGACTACATGCAACAGACGCATGACCCCGTACTTCACACGGGCGACCGCTGACGTCCTGGTTTCGGTGCCAGGGATCAACTAACCGATGGGCTACCTGTATTAGCGAATCAACTTTGAAAGATCACCAAACTGGTCAAGGGGCAATAACATGAATCTGAACAATCAACCTACTATCGAAGAACTGGCTCGTATGTTCGCTGCGCAAAAAGACAGCCACGACAGCCATATTCTGTGGATCAGCAAGTCGGGTCAGGTCCATATTGACTGCCTGTCGCCCCATGCTGGTGAAGAAGAGTTCGACCGGAACAACCAGAACCTGCTGGCCCGCCTGAAGATGTACCGCCGCGGCCATGGCTATGTCGGCAAGAAAGCCGCGGCCGACAAGGACTTCATCGGTAATGTTCTGCAGACGCTGAAACAGGCGTGGGAATCAATGCAGAACAAGAACGAAGTTAGGGTGATTGATCGGTTCTGCTAAGTTAAAACTTCAATAAACAAAAGGGCCTGCTTCCGAATAGGAGCAGGCCCTTTTTTACTGCTCGCAAACAATGCTCATGAACGGGGTTCCAGCACCATCTCCATGAACGCCACCGATGCCGCACTGTGATAGTTGTTCTGGCGCCGCAACAACGCCGCTCCCCGCTGCGGCGCCTCGCTCTGGACATGCAACCGGCGCAATGCCCGGTCATCGGTCGCAATCGCCTCTGGCAACATGGTCGCAATCGGCGCATGCCGGATCACTTCCAGCAACGTGCTCACCGAATTCACCTCGATCTGCACCTTGGGCGTGATGCCGTGCTGACGGAAATACTCGTCAATCGATAACCGCGTGATGAAGTCCGGTGCCAACAGAGCGAAATCCAGTTGCGCAATGTCACCCGGCGTCAGCACCGAAGCGCTGTCATACAACGGATGCTCTCGCCCGACCATCACGCCCAACGTCTCGACAAACGCCGGGATGCATTCGATGTCAGGGTTGCGCACCGGCGTGAAAGCAATCGCGATATCCAGTGAGTCATCCGCCAGCCCGGCCTCGATGTCGTCCATCGACAACTCGAAAATCTCCAGGTGAATCCCCGGATACCGCGCCACGTAGTCGCGCACCAACGGCCCGACCAGATACGCCATGAATGTCGGCGTCATGGCCAGCCGCAGCGAGCCCCGGGAAAGATCCTTCACGTCATGCAACGCGCGTTTGCCCGCCTCCAGCTCCACCAGCACCCGTCGCGCGCATTCGATATAGGCCTGACCGGCGTCAGTGGGTTTGACCGAACGCGAGGTGCGATCAAACAGATCCACCCCGAGGCTTTCTTCCAGTTGGCGGATCTGTTGCGACAGGGTGGGCTGCGACACGTGCAGCGCTTCGGCTGCCCGAGTGAAACCGCCGTGATCGGCCACGGCCAGCAGGTATCGCAAATGTCGCAACAGCATGGGACGCTCCATCTATAGGCAGCACTTATGCTTTGCATTGTATATCGGTCTTGGACGCTATGGATCAATCGGCAGAAGATGAGCCCACACAGCAAGCCAACCCCGAAAGGAGAAGCAACATGCAATCCCAAGCCTACAACGACAGCCGCATCGCCCTGACCACCCGCACCCTGGATGCCAAGGCACAGAAGAACCTCTCGTGGCAGGATCTGGCCGACGGCACCGGCCTGAGCCTGGCCTATGTCACCGCCGCCCTCCTCGGCCAGCACCCGCTGCCAAAAAACGCTGCCGAAGTGGTTGGCGACAAGCTTGAGCTGAGCGCCGAAGACGTCGCCGCCCTGCAAATCATCCCGCTGCGCGGCAGCCTCGACGGTGTGCCGACCGACCCGACCATCTACCGTTTCCACGAGATGATCCAGATCTACGGCACCACCCTCAAAGCCCTGGTTCACGAGCAGTTCGGCGACGGCATCATCAGCGCGATCAACTTCAAGCTCGACATCAAGAAAGTCGAAGACCCTGAAGGCGGTTCCCGCGCCGTGGTCACCCTCGACGGCAAGTTCCTTCCGCTGCGTCCGTTCTGATTCCTCCGGGCCCGCCCATCGCGTGCGGGCCCATCCAAAACCTGAATTGCCAAGTCGTCACCACATCTGTCTGGAGGCTGCCCCATGCAAAAAATTCTGTTGACCCTGGCCCTGCTCGCCGGCCTTGCCGCCCAGGCTCAGGCTGATGAAGAGGCCTTCGCCTACCGCTACGGCATGTCTCTGGACATCGCTGAAGTCGTGAGCATCACCCCGGTCGCCGACATCTGCGGCGTGGTGCCGGTCGAGATGACGTACCTCGACAGCCACGGCGCAAAACACATTCTTCAATACAGCGAATTCGGCACCGGCTGTTCGAACTGAGAGGACTACACCATGAAAAACCTGATCGAAGGCTTCCTGAAGTTCCAGAACGAAGCGTTTCCACAACGCACCGAACTGTTCAAACACCTCGCGACTACCCAAACCCCGGGCACGCTTTTCATCACTTGCTCCGACAGCCGCGTCGTCCCGGAACTGCTGACCCAGCAAGAACCCGGCGAGCTGTTCGTGATCCGCAACGCCGGCAATATCGTGCCCTCCTACAGCCCGCATCCGGGCGGGGTTTCGGCGACAGTGGAATACGCGGTGGCTGTGCTCGGCGTGACCGACATCGTGATCTGCGGCCACTCCGATTGCGGGGCCATGACCGCCATCGCCCAGTGCAAATGCATGGATCATCTGCCCGCCGTCAGCGGCTGGCTGCAACACGCCGAGTCGGCGAAAGTGGTCAACGAATCACGGCCACACGCCAATGACGCGGCCAAGCTGAGTTCAATGGTGCGGGAAAACGTGATCGCCCAACTGGCGAACATCCAGACTCACCCAAGCGTGCGCCTGGCCCAGGAGAAAGGCCTGCTGAATCTGCATGGCTGGGTCTACGACATCGAGACCGGCTCCATCGATGCCTTGAGCGAAGACCGCCGCACCTTCGTCTCACTGGCCGAGCCCCCGTCGACGTGTGCGGTCTACGGTCAGGCAGTCGATGCTGCTTGAAAACACAACGCCGCGCCCCTCATTGCGACGGGCGCGGTGTTGTTCCGTTCAGCGTTTTACGCCCAGATCGATTTGCGTCATGCGGCTGCGTACGGTGAACACACCGTCGCCGGAGAGAATCGCGCTGCGGGCAAACAGACGACCGCTTTCCCAGTTCGAAAGGCCCAGTTCCGGCTTGTTCAGCGCGTATTGGCCATCGACCCATCGGGTGATCCCGTTACCCACGAACGGCGCGTTGACCGCGCTGTAGAAGCGCTCCTGAACCGCTGCATCTTCGCTGATCAACGACACCGTGAATTGCGGGCTGTAGCGATTGAACAGCGCGATGGCCTGATCCAGATCGTCGACGATCATCAGGCTGGTTTCCGGGGTTTCTTCCCATTCCCACTCGCGGCCCAATTGCGCTCGCGGCAGCGGTTCGGCCAGCGCTTCGGTCTGGTAACCCTCGGCGCGATAGACCTCGACCGTCGCGTTCTGCCAGTCGCTCGGCAGGTAGCTTTCGCTGCCTTCGACGATGTGCAGTTTGCAACCCTGACCACGCGCAGCACCGGCCTGCTGCAAGGCGTCGAGGAACAGCGGCACCAGTTCGGCAGCACGCTCGCGCTGGATCAGGCAGACGTTCAGCGTGTTGCAGACTTTGCGATCCAGCGAGTTGCGCACCACCGCGGCAAAGCGCCTGGCGTCGGCATCGCGATCGGCGATCAGCCACGCGCCACCAGTGCCGTGCAGGCTGACGGCGGTGCCGGCCTGCTGGGCGATGCTGCCCAGCTGACTGACCGCGCGGCCCGAACCACGTGCCACGGCCAGCGACAGACGCCGATCGGCGAACATCGCCCAACCGGCGGCGTGGTTGACGCTCTCCACCAGCGACACCGCACCCGCCGGCAGACCGGCATCGGCCAGCGCCGGATTCAAGGCATGGGTAACGATGGCTTGCGCGGTGCCCAATGCATCGCTGCCAATGCGCAGCACCGCCGTGTTGCCGGTGCGCAGTACGCCAGCGGCGTCGGCGAAGACGTTTGGCCGGCCCTCGAACACGAACGCGACGATGCCCAGCGGCGACACGACCTGCTCGACCTTCCAGCCGTCATGCTCGACGCTGCTGATGACTTTGCCGCGGGTGGCCGGCGCATCACGCCAGGCACGCAGGCCGGCGATCATGTCGCGGCGCATACGCTCGTCGGCGAGCAAACGGGTGGTGGAACGACCGCGAACCTTGGCCCGTTCGATGTCGGCGAGGTTGGCGGCTTCGATCAGTGCCCAGGCGTCCGGGTTTTCCAGGCGTTGGGCGAACAGATCGAAGAAGCGGCTGATGGCCTCATCCGACACCGAGGACAACGCGGTAAACGCCGCCGCTGCACGCTCGATCGCCACCGACGCGGCCTGCTGATCCACCACCGGAATCAGCAACAGCTCGCCGCTCACCTGCTCCACCAACAGGTGATCGCCGGGTCGGAAACGCTCGGCCAGTTCGGGGCTGACCACGGTGACGCGGTTACCGGCGAAAGGGATAGGCGTGCCAGCGACGAGACGTTCGAGCGCGAGAGACATGGAGCAGATTCACCATATTGAGGGCGGCCGGAAAATGTATAGGTTGGCCTCCCTCAAAGCAACACGGGCTCAGAACACCGACCAGCCAATCCGCGAACTGAGCATTTCCAGCGCCGCCATCCCCGCCAGCGAGTTGCCCGCCGTGTTCAGTTCCGGCGACCACACGCACACCGTGAACTGCCCCGGCACCACCGCGACGATGCCGCCACCGACGCCGCTCTTGCCCGGCAGACCAACGCGATAGGCAAAGTTACCGGCCTCGTCGTAGAGGCCGCTGGTGGCCATGATCGAGTTGACTTGCTGGGTCTGGCGCCGGCTCAGAATCTGCTCGCCGCTGTGTTTGCAGAAGCCGTCGTTGGCCAGGAAGCAGAACGCCCGAGCCAGGTCGATACAGCTCATGCGCAGCGCGCAATGGCTGAAGTAGCTGCGCAGCACCGCCTCAACGTCGTTGTGGAAATTGCCGAAGGATTGCATCAGATACGCCATCGCCGCGTTGCGCGCGCGGTGCTGGTACTCGGAGTCGGCGACCTTGCCGTCGACCATCACCTGTGGGTTGCCCGACAGCCGCCGGACGAAGTCGCGCATCGACAAGGCCGGTGCGGCAAAGCGCGACTGATTGATGTCGCAGATCACCAGTGCCCCGGCATTGATGAACGGATTACGCGGACGGCCGCGTTCGAACTCCAGTTGCACCAGCGAGTTGAACGGCTGGCCGGACGGCTCGTGGCCCAGGCGTTCCCAGATTGCCTCGCCGGAATGTTCGATGGCCTGCACCAGGCTGAACACCTTGGAAATACTCTGCACCGAGAACGGCGTCTCGGCGTCGCCGGCGCAATACATCTCGCCGTCGTTGCCATACACGGCGATGCCCAGTTGATTGGCCGGCACGGTGCCGAGGGCGGGAATGTAGTCAGCCACCTTGCCCTGCCCGATCAGGGGCCGGACAGCGTCAAGGATCTCGTTCAACAGCGCTTGCATGCCGGGTCTCGAAGTCTCGCCCCATGGGATTGCGGGGACACCGTGGCTAGACGCTGCGGGGCTGAGGCAAATCACACATTCGGAATAATTGGAGATCCATTGTGGGAGCGAGCTTGCTCGCGATAAGGCCAGGACAGCCAGCATCCTCGGCGCCTGAGCCACCGCCATCGCGAGCAAGCTCGCTCCCACAATTTTTGAGCAGTCTGTGTATCGCAGTGTGTACGGCTCGATGCCCGACACATCCCGCGCACAAATCCGGCCCTTCGCGACACATCAGCGATACAGCCCGGCGTTCAAATGAACCTGTCGATCGGCAACACCGATCAAGCCTTTGAACTCACACCTCGCATCGGAGATTCACCATGACCAAACTTTCGAAAACTTCCCTCACGCTGGGCCTGCTGCTTGCCGGTGGCCTGGCCCTGTCCAACGCCGCTTCGGCTTCCGAAGCCTTCAGCGTCAAGCAACTGGATCACGGCTACAGCCAGACCCAGGCCAAGGCCGACTCGGCGGAAAAAACCTCGGAAGGCAAATGCGGCGAAGGCAAGTGCGGCGCCGGCGAATAACCCTTTGCACGGGGTACGTCGGTGCCCCGTTTCCCTTTGAATGAATGGAGCCTTGCCATGACCACAGCTCTCTCGTCGGCCGTCAAAGGCCTGCATTTGAACCTCGACCGCGCCGGCCAGTGGCTCGCACCGCTGACCTTGCGCCTGTTCGTCGCCTGGGAATTCTTCGAATCGGGGCTGGAGAAATTCAACGGCCAGAACTGGTTCGAAGACATTCAGGAGCGTTTCCCGTTTCCCTTCGATCACTTGCCGGCGACGCTGAACTGGGAGCTGTCGATGTGGGCCGAGCTGATCTGCGCCTTGGCGATCCTGATCGGATTCGGCACGCGGATTTCGGCGATTTCGCTGATGGTCGTGACCGTCGTCGCCACCGCAGCCGTGCACTGGCCGGCGGACTGGTCATCGTTGAGTGAACTGGCTCAGGGGTACGCGATCACCAACAAGGGCTTCGGCAACTTCAAGCTGCCGGCGATCTACCTCGCCGCATTAATGCCGCTGGTGTTTGCCGGGGCCGGCAAGTTGAGCGTGGATGCCTGGCTGGCGCGCTTGTTCTGGAAACGCGCCAGCCGCTGAGGATCAATGCGCCCGGTCCAGCCCGGCCAGCAGCGCGCTGTCCCGGCTGTAGATGTCCGGTGCGTAGAGCACGCGACCATGGTCGTCGGCCTGGGCCGTCCAGTAAGTCATGAGGATCGGCACCGGATTGCTCAGGCGGAATTCATGGGTGGTTCCGGTAGCGAGCAAGGTATCGGTGCGCGCCTTCTCCGCCGGGCTGAGCAGGAAGTCGCGCAGCTTCATCGGATGCTCGACCCGCACGCAGCCGGAACTGAACGCCCGTGGCCCCTTGTCGAACAGCGCCTTGCTCGGCGTGTCGTGCAGGTACACCGAAAACGGATTGGGGAAACGAATGACCATTTGCCCCAGCGGGTTGCGCGGCCCGGCGTCCTGACGCAGGAGGATGTTGCCGGGGTTGTCCCAGTCGATGTCGGCGGCGGCCAGCGGCTGGCCATTGGCGTCGAGCACTTGCAGATTCTGGCGGCTGAGGAAGGTCTGGTCCTTGCGGATTTCCGGCAGTTTGTCTTCCTTCCAGATGGTCGGCGGCACGGTCCAGGTCGGGTTCAGGGTCAGGCGCGTGACCCGGGATTTGAGCAGCGGGGTCTGGCGTTCGGCGCGCCCGACCTGGGTGCGGGTGTGCCACACCGGCAGGCCACTCTGATAAAGCGTCAGTTCGGCAGCGGCGACATTGACCAGCAAACCGTCCGGCTCCATGTCCTGGGCCATCCAGCGGAAACGTTCAAGGTTGACCCGCAACTGTTCGCGACGGGTCAGCGGACTGATGTTGAGCTCGGCAATCGTCCCCGGCCCGACCACCCCGTCGGCCTGCAACGAATGGTTGGCCTGAAAGCTCTTCACCGCCTCGACCAATACGCCGTGATAAGCGTTGTCCGGCGTGCCGACCAGGCTGCTCAGGTAGCCTTCGCTGTACAGCCGCCGAGCCAGTTCCGGTACGCGTTTGTCTTCCATGTCCGGACGCAGCAACGGGCCGTTGCCCACCGATGTCCATTGGGGCAAGGCTTTCAGGCGTTGAGCGGCGTAGAGATGACGCAGGTTCTGGTACTGCGCCAGTTGCGGGCGTGCCAGATCGAAGGCGGCCGCAACGTTGCGCACGCCCGGAACGGCGATGGCAAGCAATTCGGCCTGACGGTCGCGTGGCGTTTCGTCGGAATGCCACAGCGGTTCGAAGTGCGATTGCAACAGGAGACCATAATGCAGATCCTGCAGGGCTTGCAGGTAGTAACGGCTGATCTGGATGTCGGCGCACAGTTCGCCGTCCTGCGGGGCGGTGAGCGCCACCGGATAGCGTTTCGGGTTCAGGCCATCGTCGGCCAACAGCTGCAATTGCGCATGCAAGGCCGGCAATTGCCCGCCATCGGCCCACACCGGCAGCCAGTCCTGCTGCTGGTAGAACGCGCGCAATTGATTCAGCGCCGGACCATTGAGGCTGGTGCCGATCGTCGGGCACGCCTGCGGCAGGCTGATCAGCGCAGCCTGCAACGGGCTCTGCGGCTCGACAGGCATTTGCGTCGGTACGGGCGGTAGCGTCGGGAGCCCCGGCAACGGCTCTTCGGCACAAGCGACAAACGGCGCAGCGAGCAAACAAATGCTCAAGTAGCATGCGTACTTTTTGAACAACTGCTTTACTCCAATCCATGGCCGTCCTGATTGACGGTCAACCTTACCTCAGGTGCGGTGAACAGTCAGGCCCGATTCGCGGGCTTGCCGGGAACGACTGGACGTCAGGAGCCTAAGTGCCAAACAAGTAGCAAGTGGAGACTCACGTTAAATGTTGACGTTTTTGCGCCGACTTCTGCTGACTGCCACCGCCATTGGCGTGCTGACCAGTCCAGCCTTTGCCGCCGGCACCTCTTCGCCGGTTCTGTACACCAGCCTCGCGCACGCCGCTCCGGAACTCAATCCCCAGGCGCTCAAAGGTGCCTTGAACGCCATGCAATGTGCGATCAACAACGGCGCGAAGCAGTCCCGTCACCTGGCGATCATCGACTATTCGCAGCCGTCCACCGAGCGCCGGTTGTGGATCTTCGACCTGACCCGGAAAAAACTGGTGCTGCGTGATCTGGTCGCCCACGGCTCGAATTCCGGGGAAAACTTTGCCACCCGGTTTTCCAACCGTGAAGGCAGCTTTCAGTCCAGCCTCGGCCTGTTCCGTACCCAGGAAAGTTACCAGGGCACTCACGGTTACTCGCTGCGCATGGACGGTCTGGAGCCGGGCATCAACGACATGGCCCGCGACCGCGCCATCGTGATCCACGCCGCCGACTATGTGAACCCGTTCTGGAGCAAACGCACCGGTCGTCTGGGCCGCAGTCAGGGTTGTCCGGCCGTGCGACCGCAAGTCGCCAAACGGGTGATCGACAGTCTGAAGAATGGCCAATTCATGTTCTCCTGGTACCCGGATCAGCAGTGGCTGAAATCCTCGCCGTATCTCAACTGCCAGCCGCAACAGATCGCGAGCATTCTCAGCACCCACGCCAGCTGAATACTCTGTGGGAGTGCGCTGGCTCCCACAGGTTCGTTTTATTACAGATTTGTCATCGAGTTGTCGGTTTGCCGAGCGGATCGCCCGGTAGCTTGAAGTTGTCCCGGCCAGAACGCCGATCAACTTCAACGACTCGAGTGACCCATCATGAAAACCCTGATCCTCGCCTTCACCGCCCTCCTCGCCACCGGCTCCGTGTTCGCCGCGCCTGCACCGGACGCCGCCGTCATTCATGACAAAACCGGTTTCTTCGTGCACCTGGATGTCGACAAAGTCATCTCCAGCACCGATATTTCCCAGGCTTGCGGCGTGATCCCCGCGCAACTCAAATACCTCGACCATCAGGGCCGTGAACATGTGCTGGACTATCAAGTGCAGGGCAGCGGCTGCACCAACGACCATTGAGGCACAGTGCCCATGAATATCCTTGTTGTCGAAGACGAACCCAAGGCCGGCAATTACTTGCTCAACGGCCTGCAGGAACTGGGCTACAGCGTGAGCCTGGCCCGGGACGGCGCCGACGGTCTGCACCTGGCGCTGGAGTTCGACTTCGACGTGATCGTGCTGGACGTGATGATGCCGAAAATGGATGGCTGGGAAGTCCTGCGCCGGCTGCGCAAGGAAGCCGACACGCCGGTGCTGTTCCTGACCGCCCGCGACGACATCGCCGACCGGGTCAAAGGCCTGGAACTGGGCGCTGACGATTACCTGATCAAGCCGTTTTCCTTCGCCGAACTGGTGGCGCGCCTGCGCACCCTGACCCGACGCGGGCCGATCCATGAAGAAGAGCATTTGCAGGTGGCCGATCTGCAGATCGACGTACTCAAACGCCGAGTCAGCCGCGCCGGCAACCGGATCACCCTGACCAACAAGGAATTCGCCTTGCTGCAACTGTTCGCCACCCACACCGGGCAAGTGCTGTCGCGTTCGCTGATTGCCTCGCGGGTGTGGGACATGAATTTCGACAGCGACACCAATGTGGTCGATGTCGCCGTGCGCCGCCTGCGGGCGAAGATCGACGATCCGTTCCCGCTCAAGCTGATCCACAGCGTGCGCGGCATCGGCTACCGCTTCGATACCCAGCCATGAAAATCGCCGGCACGTATTCGCTGACGTTACGCCTGGCACTGGTCTTCGCGGTGCTCGCCTTCGCCGCGCTGGCGGGCCTCGGCGCGGCGCTGTACAACCAGCTCGAAGAGCAACTGACTCGCCGCGACGACATCCAGTTGGTCAGTCGCATCGATCAGTTACGCACCATCCTCAACGACAGCAACACGCTCGAGCTCATCAAGACCAAACCGGCGCTGTTCCAGAACATGCTGGGCAACCGCGAAGCGCTGCTGACCATCGGTGCACCGGGGCAACCGCCCCTGTTCGTGGTCAACCCCGGCGACCTGACACTGCCAAGCGTGCCCGCCGTACCGATCGACCATGTCATGGCGCTCAACGACGTGCAGCATCTGCCAAGCATCAACGGCGTGCCGTTCTCGGCAGTGGCGGCCAGTATCGACTCCGGCGACCAGGGCAATCTGCAGGTGCTCATCGCCAAAGTGATGAGCGAACGTACGGCGATGCTCGCCAATTACCGGCTCAGCGTGTACGGCCTCGCCTCACTGGCGGCGATTGCGCTGGCGCTGGTCGGTTGCCTGCTGGTGTATCGCGGCTTGCTGCCGTTGCGGCGGATTGCCCGGCATGCCCATGGGATCGGCATCGCCAACCTCGGCGAACGCCTCGACCGCCAAGGCACGCCCCGGGAATTGCAGCCAATGATCGAGTCTTTCAATGCGATGCTGGACCGGCTCGACCGAGGGGTTGCGCAACTCAGTCAGGTTTCCACCGACATGGCCCACGAACTGCGCACGCCGATCAACAACCTGCTCGGAGAAACCCAGGTCGCCCTGCAACAGAACCGCAGCGTGGACGCCTATCAGCAGTTGCTCGCCTCCAACGTCGAGGAACTCGAACGGCTGGCGCGGATGCTCGACAACATGCTGTTTCTCGCCCGCACCGACCCGGCCAGCGCGCTGAGCCAGCGTCAGGAGCTGGACGCCTGCGACGAGATGCAGCGCATCGCCGATTACTTCGAAGGCCTGGCCGCCGATGTCGGTGTCACCATCGAGGCCCGTGGCAGCGGCGTGATCTGGGCCGAGCCGATGCTGCTGCGTCGAGCCCTGGCCAATCTGTGCGCCAACGCGATCAAGTACGGCGCGGCGGACTCGACGTTGCAAGTCGAAGCCATCGCCGAAGCGGACGGCAGCTATCTGCGAGTGCGCAATCAGGGCGCGACCATTGCTCCCGAACACCTGTCGCGACTGTTCGAACGCTTCTACCGCGTCGATCCGTCCCGCGAACGCTCGGCCCAATCCAACGGACTGGGCCTGTCGATCGTGGCGACCATCATGCAGTTGCATCAGGGCCGCTACAGCGTCAGCAGCGCTGATGGCGTCACCTGCTTTGAACTGTTCTTTCCGGCACGGGAGACGCGAGACGCAAGTGTGTGAAGGCGCCAAGGACAAGCGCCGCGAACATCAACGCCGTGGCCACACCGAAGGTCATGTGCAAGCCGCCCGCGATGACCGCGGCCGGCGCCTGGGTCGGATCATCCGTGGCCAGGGCGAACACCGCGCCCATCGCTGCCGCCCCGGTGATCAAGCCCAGATTGCGCGACAGTCCGAGCATGGCCGAGACCACGCCGCGCTGATCCTGAGCAACCCCGGACATCAACCCGGTGTTGTTGGCGGCCTGGAACAGCGCATAACTCAACGCCACCACCGTGATCGGCAGCACATAGGCAAACACCCCGAAACTCATCGGCAACAGCGCCAACAGACCACATCCGCAGGCCAGTCCGAGCAACGCACCCGGCACCATCCGCCGCGCCCCGAAACGATCCACCAGCCGCCCCGCCGGTACGCCGCTGAACGCCGCCAGCAACGGCCCGATCGACAACACCAGACCGACCTGAGTGCTGGAAAGACCCAGCCCTCGGCTCAGGTAAAACGGCCCGACCACCAGCGTGGTCATCATCACTGTCGTGACCAGCAACGTCAGCGCCAGACTGCTGCTGATTCGCGTGTCGGTGAACAATGACAGGTGAATCAGCGGCGCCTTGCTCCGCTTCTCGACCAGGATGAACAACCCCACGCCCAACAGACTGAGCAACAGCAACGTCGGGGTGAGGCCTTCAATCGTCATCGCCAGTGCATAGGCCGCCAGCGTCAGCATCAGTACGGCGGTGCCGGGATAATCAAATGCAACTCCCGAGCGAACGATCCGGTCCTTCGGCAAATAGCGATACACCAACCATGCGTTGAGCAAGCCCAGCGGTACGTTGATCACGAAGATCGACTGCCAGCCGACATGCGCCATCAACAGCCCACCGAGCGACGGTCCGAGGGTGGTGCCGGTGGCGGACATCGTGGCCAGCAACCCCATCGCACTGCCGGCCCGGGACTTGGGCACCGCATCGGCCACCAGCGCCACCGTCAGCGCGAACATGATCGCTGCGCCAAGGCCTTGCATCGCCCGCGCACCGATCAGCCATGCGAGGCTCGGCGCCAGCGCGCAGGCCAGCGAGGCGGCGGTAAAGATGCCGATACCGATCAACAGCAAGCGTCGCCGCCCGAAGCCGTCCCCCAGTCGCCCGACGCTGACAATCAACGTGGTGACCGCCAGCAGATAGGCCAGCACGATCCATTGCACTTGCTGAAAGGACGCATCGAACGCTGCCGCCAGCGTGGGCAGTCCGGCGTTGGCGATGCTGGTGTCGAGTGACGGCATCAACATCGACAGCGCCAGACTGGTCAGCGCCCAGCGGGCTGAGGGGTTCAGGGGTTCTCGGTGCATGGGAGGCTCACAGGGCAGAAGTCATGCGGCATAGCCTGAGCCTCGACAATACAAGGCGCAAGACGCATGCTTTGCACTTGATACCTGCATGGAACGCCATGTCATGAATGCACCGGATCTGAACCTGTTGATCACCCTCGACGTGTTGCTGAGCGAAGGCAGCGTCGCCCGCGCCGCCGAGCGCCTGCGTTTGAGCCCGTCAGCCATGAGCCGCGCGCTGGCCCGGCTGCGCGAAACTACCGGAGATCCGCTGCTGGTGCGCGCCGGCCGAGGACTGGTGCCGACCCCACGCGCGCAGGAGCTGCGCGACCGGGTCAGTTATCTGGTGCAGGAGGCCGAAGCGGTTTTGCGGCCGGCAGAAGTGCTCGATCTCGGTCAATTGCGGCGCACGTTCACCCTGCGCAACACCGACGGTTTTGTCGAAACCTTTGCCGCCGCCCTGCTCGCCCGCATCGCCGAAGAGGCACCCAACGTGCGTCTGCGCTTTGTGCAAAAGGCCGACAAGGACAGCACGCTGTTGCGCGCAGGCCGGGTGGACGTGGAAACCGGTGTGGTCGACGACAGCACCGACCCGACGCTGCACAGCCGGATCCTGTTCCGCGATCAGTGGATCGGTGTGGTGCGTGAGGGGCATCCGTTGAGCATCGGCAAGGTCAGCGTCAAACGCTTTGCCGCAGGCCAGCACATTCTGGTGTCGCGACGCGGGCGCAGCGGCGGCCCGGTGGACGAAGCATTGCTCGCTTTCGGCCTGACGCGGGATATCGTCACCTCGTTCGGCGGGTTTTCAGCGGCGCTGACGCTGGTCCGTGAATCAGACCTGATCGCCACCGTCCCGGAACGTCACACCAGCAAACTGCGAACGGGCCTGCACAGTTTCGCCCTGCCATTCCGGATGCCGGACATCAGCGTGTCGATGCTCTGGCATCCGCGCATGGACGCCGACCCGGCGCACCGCTGGCTGCGCAATTGTGTGCGCGAAGTCTGCGCCTAACGCGCATCCCCGCCAGTGGGTTTATAAAACAGGAATTTCCTGGTCTCGGCGGTCCTGATGTATTCCTTGGCCCAGCCCGGATGAACGTTGCGATCGTGGAAATACAGCGCGCCGTGGGTGCGGTCGGTGAGCTGACGGTTCAGGGCCTTGCCGGCGATTTCCTTGGCCAGCGCATACTCGGCATCTTCCTTGACCTGATCCGGACGCCCGTCGCACCACCAGGAGAACTGGCAACTCTTGCTTTCCGAGCCCTGCTTGACCACCTCGCAGACCGTGCCTGGAAAGCCGTCATGCCCGAGGCGATTCATCACCACGCTCGCCACGCCTTCCATGTCGGCATTGTCCTTGCCCTTGGCTTCCCAATAGATGCTGCGTGCCAGACAGGTGATCGGGTCGTCCAGCGGTGCGGCTCCGGCGGGGTCGACCGCCTGAGCCTCGGTCGGGGTGATGGCTTCGGATTTGGGTGCCGGGGGCGCGTCGGGTTTGTCGGCGGCCTTCTCTTCCAGTACCTCGGCTTTCGCTTCGGCCTTTTCCTTGATCGGCGCCTGATCAGTGGCCAGTGCCGCGCCGCTCAGGAGGGTCAACGCAAGACAGCAAAGCAACCCGTTCAATCGCATGATCGATTCTTCCGAAAGCGCCCGTCGCGGGCAAACTGTTACGTGGTTGAGACGCCCGGTTTGCGGGGTCTTCGCAGAGTGTAGACGGCAAATTGCACGGAATCGTTCGGTAGAAAATTCCGCGCGATGAAGAAAAAGACATTGCACGAACCGGGGCCCTTTCGCGCATGATGTGCGCACTCAGCCCAAGGGAGATTTCCATGCGCTTCATGCCATCCGTTCTGCGACTCGCCGCGTTGTCCGTGGGCCTGGCGTTGGCCACTTCGGCCATGGCCGCCGACGAGTCGCAATTGATCGAATCGATCAACAGCTACCGCAGCCAGCCGCAGCGTTGTGGCAGCCAGGCGTCCAGCGAATTGCCGCCACTGTCGGCCGATCCGCGCCTGATTCTGCCGGCAAGCGGCGTAGTGGATTTGCAGCAGGCGATGTCCAGCGCTCGCTACCCGATGGTCAACGTGCAGGCGATCACCCTGAACGGGCCACGGGATGCGGCGTCGGCGATGAAGGCGATTCAGGAGAGCTTCTGTCAGGTGGTGCTGGATCCGCAGTTCGTCGATATCGGCGTCAGCCGCGCCGACCGTGACTGGCGCATCACTCTGGCCCGGCCACTGCTGTCTGCCCGCCTCGGCGACGGTCAGGCTGAAGGCCAGAAACTTCTCGAACAACTCAACGCCGCCCGCGCCCAACCGCGCCAGTGCGGCGGTCAGGCATTCGCGGCGACTGCGCCGCTGGCATGGAATGCCGTGCTCGGCGGTGTCGCCCAGGAACACAGCCGCGAGATGGCCAACAACAATTATTTCGACCACAAGGACCGCAACGGCGGCACTCCCGGCGACCGCGCCGAACTGGCCGGCTACAGCGGCCAGCAGGTCGGCGAGAACATCGCCGCCGGGCAGGACACGGTGCAGAAAGTCGTTGCCGGCTGGCTCGCCAGCCCCGGCCATTGCGCCAACCTGATGAACCCGCAGTACCGCGAAATGGGTGCTGCTTACGCAGTCGATCCGAAGAGCAGCGCCGGCATTTACTGGACGGCGATGTTTGGTGGCGAGTAAACATTAAAACCACCACAGGACTCAGTGGTGGACTCAGATTTGGGCAATAAAAAACCGGAGCCAGGCTCCGGTTTTTTTATGCTCAGTGAGTCCTCATCCCCGCCGCATACATCGCCAGTTTCAACAGACTCGCCACTACGGCCAGCGATACCACGCTGCCAAACCAGATCAGCAGCAGCCAGCCCAGGCGCTTGTACCAGGGGCTGGATTTCACCTCACGCGAATCAATGATAGCCATCGCCAATCCTCACTTTGCCGCGGAACACGTAGTAGTTCCAGAAGGTGTACATCAGGATCACCGGCAGGATGAACAGCGCGCCGATCAGGGCGAACAGCTGACTGGTGGCCGGTGAGGCCGCCGCCCACAGGCTGACCGACGGCGGAATGATGTTCGGCCAGATGCTCAGCGCCAGCCCGATGTAACCGAGGAACATCAGCACCAGGGTGAACACGAACGGCCAGTGGGTGTGTCGCTGCCGTAGCGAACGCAACAGCCCGAACAGCGCCAGTACCGCCAGCACCACCAGCCCGGCGAACACGGTCAGGTGCGCATGATTGAACCAGCGAGTGGCCAGTTCCGGGTGCAGTTGCAGCGTCCACGCGCCGATCACCACCACCATCGCCAGCAACAGCCACGCCAGCGGACGGCTGTAGTGACGCATCCGCGACTCCAGCATGCCTTCGGTCTTGACCAGCAGCCAGGTGCTGCCGAGCAAGGCATATGCGACCACCAGACCGACACCGCAGACCAGCGGGAACGGCGCCAGCCAGTCGAGACCGCCACCGGCGAACTGCCGATCCACGACCGGAATTCCCGCCACATACGCGCCAATCACCACGCCTTGGGAGAACGTCGCCAACAGCGAACCGCCAATGAATGCCCGGTCCCACAGATGACGTTTTTCAGCCGGTGCCTTGAAGCGAAACTCGAACGCCACACCGCGAAAAATCAAACCCGCGAGCATGAAGATCAGCGGCAGATACAGCGCCTCCAGAATCACCCCGTAAGCCAGCGGAAACGCGCCGTACAACGCCGCGCCGCCGAGCACCAGCCAGGTTTCATTGCCGTCCCACACCGGTGCGACGGTGTTCATCATCACGTCGCGTTCCCGCTCGTCGCTGATCATCGGGAACAGGATCCCGAGGCCCAGATCGAAGCCGTCCATGATCACGTACATCATCACCCCGAAGGCAATGATCACGCCCCAGATCAACGAGAGATCGATACCTTGGATACCCATGACTCAACGCTCCTTTTTCAGTGGATCCGGGTCGCGGATTCGAGGTTGTCGGTGACCGCCGAAAGTGGCCGGCGCGGGGTCTGGACCTGAGTGCCTTCAGGCGGGTGTTCGTGGTGCGGCTGCGGACCTTTGCTCACCAGTTTCATCATGTAGCCGATGCCCACGGTGAACACCGAGCAGTAGATGACGACGAACAGCGCCAGCGACGTGCTCATCTGCGCCACCGAGTGGTGGGACGCGGCGTCATGAGTGCGCATCAGGCCATACACCACCCACGGCTGCCGCCCGACTTCGGTGGTGATCCAGCCTGCCAGCAACGCGATCAGACCACTCGGCCCCATCAACAGCACCAGCCGCTGGAAGCCGCGATGCCGGTAGACCTTGCCGTTGCGCCGCAGCGCCAGGCCCAGCACACCGACCAGAATCATCAACATGCCCAGCCCGGCCATCACGCGGAAGCTCCAGAAGATCACGGTCGAGTTCGGCCGGTCTTCTTTCGGGAAGCTCTTGAGCGCCGGAATCTGCTTGTCGAGGCTGTGGGTGAGGATCAGGCTGCCGAGGTACGGAATCTCGATCGCGTACTTGGTTTTCTCCGCCTGCATGTCCGGGATGCCGAACAACACCAGCGGGGTCGGCTCGTTGTCAGCGTTTTCCCAGTGGCCCTCGATGGCGGCGATTTTTGCCGGTTGGTGCTCCAGCGTGTTCAAGCCATGGGCGTCACCGACCACCGCTTGAATCGGCGCGACGATAAGCGCCATCCACAACGCCATGGAAAACATCTTGCGCACAGGTTTGCTGTCGTTGCCGCGCAGCAAATGCCAGGCTGCCGAAGCGCCGACGAAGAACGCCGTGGCAACGAACGCGGCAATCGCCATGTGCGCCAGCCGGAACGGGAACGACGGGTTGAACACGATGGCCAGCCAGTCGACCGGCATCACCCGGCCGTCGACGATTTCGAAACCTTGCGGAGTCTGCATCCAGCTGTTGGAGGCGAGAATCCAGAAGGTCGAAATCAGCGTACCGATGGCGACCATCACCGTGGCGAAGAAGTGCAAGCCACGGCCGACGCGATTCCAGCCGAACAGCATCACCCCGAGGAACCCGGCCTCGAGGAAGAACGCGGTCAGCACCTCATAGGTCAGCAACGGCCCGGTGACGCTGCCGGCAAAATCAGAGAACCCGCTCCAGTTGGTACCGAACTGGTACGCCATGACCAGACCGGAGACCACGCCCATGCCGAAGTTGACGGCGAAGATCTTCGACCAGAAATGGTAGAGATCGCGGTAAGTGTCGTTACGGGTTTTCAGCCACAGGCCTTCGAGCACCGCCAGGAAACTCGCCAAGCCAATGGTGATCGCCGGGAAAATGATGTGGAACGAAACCGTGAACGCGAATTGAATTCGCGCCAGGTCCAGTGCCTCCAGGTTGAACATGATGATGTCCTCATCCAGGCTGAAAAGCGGCAGCACACGGCCGGGCCACCGCCAGGCGCGAACGCCTGCAGCCAGTCAAAAAGCAGAAGGGTTGGATCGCGTGGGTCGGCTACGCCACCGACGACGGGATCAGGTTGCTCGCCTCGGCGGCTTCGAGACGGATCGCCACGAACTTGGAGGTCGGTGTATAGGTGCGATCACCGTAGCTTTCCAGCGGCACCAGCGGGTTGGTTTCCGGGTAGTACGCGGCAGCCTGACCCGCTGGAATGTCGTAGGCGATCAATGTGAAACCGCTGACCCGACGCTCGCGTTCGTCGCCCCACAGCGCTACCAGATCGACCTTCTGCCCCGGTTCGAAACCGAGCCGGCGGATGTCCTGCTCGTTGGCGAACACCACGTCGCGCATGCCGTAGACCCCGCGATAACGGTCGTCGAGGCCGTACAGCGTGGTGTTGTACTGATCGTGGGAGCGCATGGTTTGCAGAATCAGATGCGGTTTGACCGGCAGGTTGCGCACACCTTCGCTGATCAGATGCTCCGGCAGCACGCACGGGGTGAACTGGGCCTTGCCGGTTTCGGTTTTCCAGACCCGGTCGGACGCGTTGTTGCCAAGGTGGAAACCACCGGGGATCAACAACTTCTCGTTGAAATTTTCGAAGCCCGGAATCACGTCCGCGATCAGGTTGCGGATGCGACCGTAGTCGCCCACTGCCCATTCCCAGTCGATCGGATGCTTGCCCAAGGTGGCGGCGGCGATCCCGGCAATGATCGCCGGCTCGGATTTCAGGTGCGCTGACTTCGGTTTCAACTGACCAAACGACAAGTGCACCATGCTGAAAGTGTCTTCCACCGTCACGCCTTGCGGGCCTTCGGCCTGGACGTCGATGTCGGTACGGCCCAGGCACGGCAGGATCAGCGCGTCACGCCCGGTCACCAGATGGCTGCGGTTGAGCTTGGTCGAGATGTGCACGCTCAGGTCGAGTTTGCGCATCGCCGCGTGGGTGCGCGGAGTGTCCGGCGTGGCTTGGGCGAAATTGCCGCCCAGACCGATAAACACCTTGGCTTCGCCGCGCTCCATGGCACCAATCGCCATCACCGTGTTGTGGCCGTGCATGCGCGGCACCTTGAAGTTGAAGCGTTTTTCCAGAGCGTCCATCAGCTCGGTCGGGGCCAGTTCGTTGATGCCCATCGTGCGGTCGCCCTGCACATTACTGTGGCCACGCACCGGCGACAGCCCGGCGCCCGGACGGCCGACGTTGCCGCGCAGCAGTTGCAGGTTGATGACTTCCTGCAGGGTCGACACCGAGTGCACGTGCTGGGTCAGGCCCATGGCCCAACACATGATCACGCTCCTGGCGCGGGCATACATGCGCGCGGCCAGTTCGATGTCATGCAGCGGCACGCCGGATTGCTCGACGATGTGCTCCCAACGGGTGGCATCGACTTCGGCCAGATAACTGTCGAGACCCGACGTGTGTTCGGCAATGAACGCGTGATCGAACACCGGTTCGCCGCCGGTGGCCTGGGCTTCACGCTCCCACTCCAGCAGGAATTTGGCCATGCCGCGAATCATCGCCATGTCGCCGCCCAAGGCTGGACGGAAGTACGCAGTATTGGTCGCTTCCCAGCCGTTGCTGAGCATTTCGATCGGGTTTTGCGGGTTCTGGAAACGCTCCAGCCCACGCTCCTTGAGCGGGTTGATGCACACCACTTGCGCGCCACGCTTCACCGCTTCACGCAGCGGTTCGAGCATGCGCGGGTGGTTGGTGCCGGGGTTCTGGCCGATCACGAAAATCGCGTCGGCGTGGTGCAGGTCGTCATAGACCACCGTGCCTTTGCCGACACCCAGGCTCTCGCCCATGCTTACCGCACTGGCTTCGTGGCACATGTTCGAGCAGTCCGGGAAGTTGTTGGTGCCGTAGGCGCGGACGAACAACTGGTAGAGAAACGCTGCTTCGTTGCTGGCACGCCCCGAGGTATAGAACTCGGCCTCGTGGGGCGATTTCAGGCCTTTGAGGTGTTTGGCGATCAGCGCGAAAGCGTCATCCCAGGTAGTTTCCACATAGCGGTCGACCCGCGCGTCGTAGCGCATCGGATGGGTGATCCGCCCCTGATACTCGAGCCAGTAATCGCTTTGCTCGGCCAGGGTCGAAACTGTGTACTTGTTGAAGAACGCCGGATCGACCAGGCGGCCGGTGGCTTCCCAGTTCACCGCTTTGGCGCCGTTCTCGCAGAACTTCAGCATGCTCGCGCCGGGTGCTTCACCCCAGGCGCAACCGGGGCAGTCAAAGCCGCCGTTCTGGTTGGTCTTGAGCATGGCGCGGATGTTTTTCAGGGCGTTTTCACTGCCCAGCCAGTTCCTGGTGAGGCTGATCACAGCACCCCAACCCGCAGCGGCGCCCTTGTAGGGTTTGTAACGGTCGACTTGTGACATGGGACTTCTCCATGACGATGCACACAGGCAAAAACCTGATCGGGTTTAAACAGCGACGACTGACTTGAAGTTAAAAAAGCGGTCGTTTCGTTTGACGGGGCCAAGGATAGAAACCGCTGCAAAAACTTGTCTAATCGCTATTAATGACCGCGTTATCGAA